>CBDULP010000019.1:0-44608 GCA_965368085.1 uncultured Peptoclostridium sp.
TTCCGAGGTTCCCTTGAAAACTTCTATTATATCAACATTGTTTTAAACATGCCCTTATTTTTTAATACAATATAAAACTCCCGCTATCTTGTACATGAGTATTCCTGCGGCTATGCCCGCATTCAGCGATTCGGCGTTGCCGTATATCGGAATCTTGACTTTTATGTCAGACTTTTGAATTATAGACTGATCTATGCCGTTGGCCTCATTTCCTATTACAAGAGCTATCTTTTGTGGATATGATATCTCGTCATAATAATAATCCGTCTCAAGTATGCTCGATGCTAGAGCAAAACCTTCCGCCTTTAGAACGTCTATAGCACTGTCCGAATCGTCCACGCTCAAAATAGGCATTGTGAATATCGATCCCATCGTGGACCTTAAAACTTTGGGATTGTATACGTCCACACAGCCTTTGAGAAGCACTACAGCTTCAACTCCTGCAGCATCAGCCGTTCTGATTATCGTTCCCATGTTTCCAGGATCTTGTATTCGATCAAGTACAAGCATAAATCTTGCGCCCTTTTCTATTTGCTCTTCCATTTCAATATTCTTCATGTGGGCCACTGCAATTATTCCCTGTGAATTTTGAGTGTCCGATATTTCATCAAACAGCTTCTGTGAGAGCTTATACACCCTTGTTCCCTTGCTTTCAAGCTCTTCGAGTACAGATTCACAGAATTCGTTTTTTTCAAAACTTTCGCAAAAAACCGCCATATAGAGCTTTTCGTCTGTCTCCATAGCCTGCTTTATTATCCTGTACCCTTCGACCATGTATTTCTTTTCACGCATTCTGTTTTTCTTTTTCAAAAGGGTTTTTAAATACTTGAATTTCTCATTGTCTTTGCTTTTTATCTCCATATACATGACACTAACCCTTTTCCTCTATCTTGTTGATGACATCGTTCTTGCCTATCACCACAAGTATGTCATTTTTTTCCAGTATCTTTTCTGCTGAAGGCGATATATTGATGCCGTGAGGATATTTTATTGCCATTACGTTTATTCCAAATGCAGCTCTAAGGTCAAGGGCTTTTATGGACTTGCCCACCCAGTTTTTAGGAACCACTATCTCAACTATCGAATAGTCCGGCGAGAGTTCTATATATTCAAGCACATTTTGCGATACCAGGTTATGGGCAACCCGAACACCCATATCCCGTTCCGGGAATACGACCTTATCTGCACCTATCTTGTAAAGAACTTTTGCTTGCAGCTCGTTTTGAGCCTTGCAAAGCACATATTTAACTCCAAGTTCTTTCGCCATAAGCGTAGTCATTATTGACGATTGTATGTCCGATCCTATGCTTACGACAGCAGTGTCGAAATTTCTTATTCCAAGTGATTTCAGCGTCTTCTCGTCAGTGGCATCCGCCTGCACAGCATATGTCACAAAATCCGAAATATTTTGAACCCTCTCTTCACTCTTATCTACAGCCATAACTTCATGCCCAAGCGCATAAAGGGTTTTTGCAAGAGATGATCCGAATCTTCCGCAGCCTATTACAGCAAATTGCCTCTTCATAAAGCAATGCTCCTTTCTATCCTACAATGACTCTTCCTTCAGGATATTTCGTAAGTGTCTTCTTTTCCCTTCCAGCAAGTGCAAGAAGCACTGTAAGGGCTCCAACTCTTCCCGAAAACATAAGTATTGAAATAAGTATTTTCCCAGTCATAGAAAGGCTGGATGTCATTCCAAGGCTAAGACCTACAGTCGCAAATGCAGATACCGTTTCAAAGAATATCTTTAAAAAGTCAAAGCTTTCCGTAAGTGTAAGCGCCATGGTCATTAATATTACAAGCGACATTCCAATTCCCACTACCGCAAGAGCCTTGTTGACCACCGAATATGATATTCTTCTCTTGAACGCCTCTACGTGCTCTTTTCCCTTGACAAGTGTAAGCACCGTAAGTATGAGCACAGCCAGAGTGGATGTCTTTATTCCTCCCGCCGTAGATCCCGGAGAACCTCCTATGAACATGAATACTATTGTCAAAAATTTAGAACTGTCTCTCATTGAGTCCATATCTATGGTATTAAAACCTGCCGTTCTTGGGGTAACTGACTGGAAAAGGGCTCCAAGCACTTTTCCCTTAGTCGAAAGAGTTCCAAGTGTTGCAGGATTGTTGAATTCAAGCGCAAAAAACAGCACAAACCCTGTAATTATAAGGCTTGCTGTCATAGAAAGCACCATTTTCGAATGAAGTGAAAGCCTTTTTAGGCTTCCTGTTTTAAGTATGTCTATTATTACCGTAAAACCTATTCCTCCAAGTATTATGAGCCCCATTATAGTGAAATTGACTATTATATTGTCAACATAAGGGGTAAGCGATCTTCCATTTCCCACTATGTCAAAACCTGCATTGCAAAATGCGGAAACAGAATGGAATACTCCATACGCCACACCCTTTACAAAACCCTTCTCTGGTATGAATACAATCGAAAGTAGAATTGCTCCTATCAGCTCTATAAGAAATGTTCCCACAAGTATGTGCCTTGTAAGTCTTACCAGCCCTGAAAGGTCGTTTTGATTGAGAGCTTCTTGTATTACCATTCTCTCTCTTAATGATATTCTCTTTCCTATAAGCATTGAAAACATTGTCGCCATGGACATGAAACCTACTCCGCCTATTTGAATAAGGCAAAGTATCACTATCTTGCCAAAATCAGTCCAATATGTACCTGTATCAACAACTACAAGGCCTGTAACACATACAGCCGATGTAGATGTAAAAAGCGCGTTTATAAAACCCACACTCTGCCCGTCTTTGCTGGCAATAGGCATATTCAAAAGCAGCGCGCCTATAAATATTGTAACCGCAAATCCAACAGCTATTATCTGGGCAGGTGAAAGTGACCTTTCCGTTTTTTCTCTCTTTCTTATCATATAGTCCACCTCTTTTAAAAGAGACTTAAACGCCATAAATATATTATTAGCAAAACAATTATAACCTTCCAATTGAAATCAAAATCCACATCCATATTCTGTTTCGATTTTCATTCTAAACAAAAGGCAAGTCTCAAAAGAGACTTGCCTATTTATTTAAATTCTAGATGAATATTAAGCGTTAAGCTTTTGCTTAGCAACTTCTACAAGCTGCTTGAATCCTTCTGGATCATGTATAGCCATTTCTGAAAGCATTTTTCTGTTTATATTTACGTCTGCAAGCTTAAGTCCGCTTATGAATCTAGAATAAGAAAGTCCGTGCATTCTAGTTCCAGCGTTTATTCTTGTTATCCAAAGCTTTCTGAAGTCTCTCTTCTTAAGCTTTCTACCAACGTATGCGTTTCTAAGCGCCTTCATAACGAATTGGTTTGCTGGTCTGAACAGTTTGCTTCTAGCTCCCTTGAAGCCTTTCGCAAGCTTTAGTATCTTTTTATGTCTTCTACGGGCTGTAACACCCTTTTTTACTCTTGCCATTTCTTTTTCACTCCTTATCTGAACCTAATATTAAAGGTATGGTAATAATGTAGCTATTCTCTTCATGTCGCCATCGCTAACTACAGTTGCCTGTCTAAGATTTCTCTTAGTCTTAGCTGACTTCTTAGTAAGTATATGTCTTCTGAACGCTTTGCTTCTCTTAAGTTTTCCACTTCCTGTTTTTTTGAATCTCTTAGCTGCTCCTCTATGAGTTTTCATCTTTGGCATGCTAATTTCCTCCTCTCAATATATCTTACTTCTCTACTGGTTCAAGAATCACAACCAGGCTATTTCCTTCAAATTTTGGTCTAGCCTCTGGCTTTCCAAAATCAGATAGCTTTGCTATGAAGTTGTTTATAACTTCAAAACCTATTTCCTTATGTCCAAGTTCTCTTCCTCTAAATCTTACAACAACCTTTACCTTATCTCCCTTTTCAAGGAATTTCGAAGCCATTTTCGACTTAGTCATAAGGTCGTTTTCTTCTATTCTTGGTCTGAGTCTTATCTCTTTTACAGTTATTATTTTCTGCTTTTTCTTTGACTCTTTTTCCTTCTTAGAGATTTCGTACTTGTATTTTCCATAGTCTAAAAACTTACATACGGGCGGTTTTGCTTCAGGAGCAACTTTTACAAGATCCAGTTCTTTTTCCCTTGCCATTTGCAGCGCTTCTTTAAGCGGCACTATTCCAAGCTGTTCCCCTTTATCAGATATGAGTCTTACTTCCCTGTCCCTTATCTGCTCGTTAATTTGTAATTCTTTAATAATTAACACCTCCGTTTTTTTTTAGCAACCCGAATTAGCTACAACAAACATATAATATAAAAAGCGGATGGCAACAACCATCCGCTAATAAAATACACAGTAACCAAACACGTCAATATCATCTGACTTGTAAGTGAATCTACACTGTATTAACCCGTACACGGCTCTCGCTGGGGTGAGAAGCGGATAGCTTCTTCTTTGTTTTAACACTCTTAAAAGTATATCATTTCAAAATACAGTTGTCAATGATATTTTTATATGTTCATTGTTCTATTTTTTTCTTCTTCTTTTATTACATTCACAAAATCATCCATATTCATCGATCCAAGCTCTCCCTTGTCTCTTGAGCGAACCGAAACATTGGCAGCCTCGACTTCTTTTTCTCCTATTATAAGCATGTATGGAACCTTTTCAAGCTGTGCTTCTCTTATTTTGTACCCTATCTTCTCAGCCCTGTTGTCAAGTTCCACTCTCATGCCCATGTTGAACAGCTTGTCTTTGACCTCTTTTGCATAATCCATGAACTTGTCTGATATAGGAAGTACTTTAACCTGTACTGGGGCTATCCAAGTAGGGAATTTGCCTGCGAAATGCTCTATAAGTATTCCTATGAATCTTTCTATACTTCCGAACGCAACCCTGTGTATCATTATAGGTCTGTGCTTTTCTCCGTCCTTTCCTATATAAGTAAGGTCGAATCTTTGAGGAAGCTGCATGTCAAGCTGTATAGTACCACACTGCCAGGTTCTGCCTATGCAGTCTTCAAGGTGGAAGTCTATCTTAGGTCCGTAGAAAGCCCCGTCTCCTGCGTTAAGCTTGTATTCAAGCCCCATTTCCTCAAGAGCTTCTCTAAGTCCGTTTTCAGCCATTTCCCACTCTTCGTCAGATCCCATTGAATCTTCTGGTCTTGTAGAAAGCTCTACGTGGTACTTGAATCCAAATGTATTGTATATCTCATCTATAAGAGTTGCAACGCCTTTTATCTCATCTTTTATCTGCTCTGGAAGCATGAATATGTGGGCGTCGTCCTGAGTGAATGCCCTGACTCTCATAAGTCCGTGAAGAGCTCCTGAAAGCTCGTGTCTGTGGACTCTTCCTATTTCACCGACTCTTATAGGGAAGTCTCTGTAAGAGTGCATCTTGGACTTGTACTCAAGCATTCCGCCTGGACAGTTCATAGGCTTTATGGCATAGTCCTCTCCGTCTATGTCAAGAGTGTACATGTTTTCCTTGTAATGGTACCAGTGGCCTGAAGTCTCCCAAAGCTCCTTGTTAAGTATCATAGGCGTTTCGATCTCAACGTATCCCCATCTTCTGTGAACTTCTCTCCAGTATCCCAAAAGTTTGTTTTTAAGCTCTGTTCCTCTTGGAAGGAAGAATGGGAATCCAGGTCCCATGTCAGACATCATGAAAAGTCCAAGTTCTTTTCCAAGTTTTCTGTGGTCTCTCTTTTTAGCCTCTTCAAGCATGTTAAGGTATTCATCAAGTTCTTTTTTCTTTTCAAATGAAGTTCCGTATATCCTTTGAAGCATTTTATTCTTCTCATCGCCTCTCCAGTAAGCTCCTGCAAGGCTTAGGAGTTTGAATGCCTTTACTTTTTTAGTCGATGCAAGGTGAGGCCCCTTGCAAAGGTCTACAAAGTCTCCCTGTTTGTAGAATGATATTATAGAGTCTTCTGGAAGGTCTTCTATAAGCTCTACCTTGTAGTCTTCTCCCATTTTCTTCATAAGCTCTATTGCTTCGTTTCTTGGAAGCTCAAATCTTTCTATTGAGTGATCTTCCTTTGTTATCTTCTTCATTTCAGCTTCTATCTTTTCAAGATCTTCCGGAGTAATCTTTTCGTCAAGATCTATATCATAATAGAATCCACTCTCTATTGCAGGTCCTATCGCAAGCTTTGCCTCTGGATAAACCCTTTTTATAGCCTGTGCAAGTATGTGGGCACTTGTATGTCTGAATACGTCTTTTCCCTCTTCATCACTGAATCTCAAGAAGTTAACCTCTGCATCACTTTCAAGCTTGTATTCAAGTCCAACTTTGTTTCCGTCAACTTCTCCTGCAACCACGCTTCTTGCAAATCCATCGCTTATTGATTTTGCAACGTCAAGAAGCACTACTCCGCTTTCAAACTCTTTTACAGAGCCGTCTTTTAAAGTTATCTTTATGCTACTCATTGTATATTCCTCCCCTAGTTTATTTAAATAAATGCTGCACTGAATATGCCACATTATTGCAATAAAAAAACTCCCATCCTAAAAAATAGGACGAGAGTTTGAAATCGCGGTTCCACCTAAATTGATCGCCGCAGACAGCGACAGATCCACTCTAAAAGCCGTTAACGCCGGCAACACGCAGACCATTTCACATCAGCTACTAAGGTCCTTGCTCCAAGGTAGTTTTCAACTGTCCATGCCTAAAAGCGCTTACAGCCGGTGGCGCCTTCTCTCTTTAAGCTGGGGTCAATCTACTCTTCCTCTTCTGCGCATTTGCAGTATGCATTCTAATTTTGATTAAAGTAAATATATACCTTAATGGAAAATTTGTCAATACCGTTTCTCTATTTTCTTATAATTTGGGTATACTAATATAATAGCCTTATTTATACTAATAATACTGCAAAAATCCTCAAGTGTGGCGAATCCCTCACTTAATCTGGAAATAAAAATACAAGGAGAAAATATAATGGATATGAATCTATTTTTGAAAAAATACAATATAACAAATGAAGTATTTCTCCAAAGCGGTTTTTCCTGGGAAGAGCTAATGTCAATATACAGGGATTATATCTGCAAGATAAACGAGCTTGAATACGCCGCGGAATACCTCGCCTCAATGCTGAGAAAAGCTCCGAACATCCACTCAGTAAAGTTCAGAGTCAAAGATCCCGAACATCTGATAGAAAAGATAATAAGGAAAAAAATAAAAAGACCTCACATGTCAATAGACGTATCCAATTACCAGGAATTCATGACAGATCTTATAGGAACGAGGGTGATACACCTTTTCAAGGAAGACTGGGAGGATATAGACAAGTTCATAAGAGACAGGTGGCACCTTGCCGAGAAGCCTCAGGCAAACTTTAAAAGTGGCGATACCGGAGCTTTCTTTGAAAATTTAATTTCAAAGGATTTTGACATAAGATACCGCGAATTCGGCTACAGATCCATACACTATCTTGTAAAAATTGAAACAGGAGACGTGCCGCTTATTGCTGAAATACAGCTTCGGACAATATTTGAAGAGGCTTGGAGCGAAATAGACCACCACATACGCTACCCATATAATACGGATAATCCCATAATTGGAAACTACCTCAAAATACTCAACCAGCTGTCGTCCACGGCAGATGACATGGCGTCGTTTTTGAAGGTCTTTGAAAAGGACCTCAAAAAATGAAAAACCCGGCAGTAATGCCGGGTCATTAATTGTTAATATCAGTATTAAAATTGTTTTTAGCCGCAGCTTCCTCCGCAAGAACTACATCCTGATTCAGGTGCCACTTCAGGTGTCACACGGAATCCCTGTCCGAAAGTCTCAACCGCAAATCCACCGTACTGCGCTACAAGGTCCTTGTCAACTACAAATGCAACCCGTCCAGAGTTGTCTACCTCATCATTTTCCTTTTGCTCATCCAGAGCAAGTCCAAATACTGGGCCGCCTCAACCCATTCCTGCGACATATATTCTTACGTTCTCAGGCTGGTCTGCATTTTGCTCCATAACCTCAACTATGCTGTTTACAGCAGCCTCATCTATTGTTATCTTCAATATATTCACCATCCTTAATAACATGATATTTACTCTCATTACGAATATATCACTTAGACCACATTATGTCAAATTTTTATAACGAAGCTGTTTTGCATATCATTTACTTATAGTTTAATCCAGTATCTCCCTCATGAAATCATCCACCGAAACCTCCTTCGCCCTCTTTTTAAAATCAAGAGTTTCATATTGTCCAATGGCAAAATGTAAAAGCTCCTTTGAGACATTTTTCATATCATCCAGTTTAAACATATCCGCATATTCTCTCATAAGCGCATTCAATATGTCAACCTCCACAGCTTTAAGCTTTTCGTCTTTTACATTCCATCCCTTTACAAAATTTTTTTCAACTATTCTCATTATTCCTTCAGATATTCCCACTGCCATTCCAAGCAATCCCTCATGTCCGACATGCTGGATTATACGCCCTTCTACTATACCCATCACTCTGTAGGCGTCAATTGAAATTCCCAGCTTTCTCGCCTTTACAATATCTTCTTCTATTTCATCCTCCAAAAGTTTTGTAAGGCGTTCCTCCCTTTTCAATATATTATCTTCTGTATCCACCAGTATTGTTTCTAGCTTTTCAAGAAGCTTTTCATAAACTTCTGGGTTTTTGTCAAGATTCACCTCTATAGCCCTCCTTATGGCATTTTCAATTGAATAAGCCCTTACCGCGTTGCCAAGAGAGCTTATTCTACTGCCAAAGTCTCCATCGAATATGCTTATTGGGACAACAATATCTCTAATCCCTATATCTGAAAAATATTCGTTCAAAAATCTTTTTCCTTTTCTGCCCATGTACTGCATGTCAAATCCTTCTTCTGGAGAATATGATGCTTTAAGAACCGCCTGTATGTGAGAAAACCACTTGAAATCCTCCGTATATTCAAGCATTCCACTCTCTCCCATGAGTTCTTCCATAATTTTAGAAAACTCCCTGTAAAAAGCTTCGTATTTTGCCCTTTTATGCTTATCACTCATTATTTTTATTATTTTTTCCATGACATTTTCACTTTTAATAAGCTCTTTTATACTTCTGCCAAGCTCTTTAAGCCTTCTTTTCATGTCTTCTTGAGACAATGCAAATGCGTTGATATTTATATTTTTCAATATTGTGTCTTTTTCTATGAATTCACCTGAATTCGCCCCGGCATAGTCTGTAAATTCCGAAAACATTTTGCCTCTGCCACTAATGCATCCTATGGATATTGCCCGTTCAGCCTCTTCCTGTGACTTTGCACTGCAGACGCAGTATACTGCTTTTACATAAGGCATTTCAAAGCTCGAATCAGGTATGTGGTCAATTATCATTATGGCCGTATTTTCCTTCGCGAGGGGCTCTTTGAACGACTTTAAAAACCTGTTGCATTCATCCGTAAAGTTTCTTTTAGTGTGTATTCCGGTTTTTATATTTTCATCCCCAAGCATGTGGATATGCTTCGTGATCATTTCATTGTAAATCATGGCGTCATGTTCATCCTTGCAAATCACCACTCCCTTGAATCCCTGTCTGTACGCAAAATCTGAGTAATGGCCTAAAATATCAACTGCCTTTTTTTCAATATTCATAGCTGCCGAAGACTCAGTGTCAAAACCGGTTTTCTTGTTTTTTATCACAACCCTTACTATTTCATTTTCACTTACAGCCTTATCCGGCCCTTTGCAAAGCTCGTTTTGCTCTATCCGTCCCCTACCAGTTTCACACGCGCTGCCGTTCCAATTGAACTTGAAAAACATGCATTTTGAAAATATTTTTTCCAGCCTGCCTATATGTCCTGCTTTGTGTTCAAACCCGTCAACTATGAATACTATTTTTTTTAATTCCTCAACGCCAAAATTTTCACTGCAAAAATCCACAAGCCTTTCAATCGCAACCTCATCTATAAAAATCATTCCCATTCCATAATCGGGTATCCCTTCAAATAAAAAGTCTCCTAATCTCTTGAAATTTCTAATATGCTTTCTAGAAATTGAGGTCATCCTTTCAACAGACTTTTTGACGGTATCCCTTTTGGTTACGATTGCAATTTTATATCCGTTACTTTTATCACTTTCAAATATACAGCTTGCAAAAGACCTTATCGCCCTGTCTGAATCCGTTCCATAAAACATTTTAAATTCTGCAGATGCTTCCTCTTCAAACTTTCGGGCAAGCTGTCCCACCCCAATCATCGTGCTAAGGCTCGTAATGTCTTTAGTGCGCTCTCCCGTATCCTGACTGTTTTCAAAACATATCCCATTCTTCACAAGCCCCAGCAGGTTCTCCTTAACAAAGGGCTCAGTTTCCCAGTCTCTTGAAGTCCAGCTCCCAAAACCCTTGTACTGATAAATATCATCTGTAATAGACCCCATATACCCCTGACTATTCGTATATATTATGTTGATCATTCCCGTTCCTGCAATCCCCGCTTCATATGAGCTTTTAATCAACTTTGAGAAGATATCCTTTTTTAAGAGCTCTTCGTCAAGCAGGATTTTTTGAGATAGTTGCCTTCTTTCGCATATTACAATGGGGATACCGTTCACAAAAACCACAATGTCAAATTCTGTCCTCCCCGTTTCATTTGAGACCTCAAACCCCCTCGTTATCAAGAATTCATTATTATGGCAGTCCTCAAAGTCTATGAATCTGACGCTCCTATATTCTCTTTCTGCGATTTCCCCTTCAGATTCCAGCTTTACTACCCCTCTTGTCAAAATTTCATAGAGGTTTTCATTTACTGAAACCAGCAACTCTCCTTCTTTTCTGCCTGGTCTTTTAACCTTTTGAACTGCAGTTTCAATGTCATCATCGCTCATCCACGGATTCAGCCTTTTAAGCGATATGATAAGCCTTTTTTGAAGCACTGCATCATCCATGGCCTGCCTTTCTCCCTGCTCTGGAGTAAGCTCTTTTCCAAGTATGTATTCATATGCGCATCTGTCCCTTATATCAAATAGCAATGTGTATTCTGAATCTCCACTGTTCATGCCATTCCTCCCATCATTATTTTCATCAAAAAAGCCGCCCTTAAAGGGCGGCTTGAACTTCAAACTCTAATAGTATTCTATTGAAACTTCCTTCCCAAGCTTTTTAAGCTCGTCTTTTATCCCCTTTATTATGTCAATTTTAGACGCAAGCTCCTCGGGGAAGTCGAAATTTTCATGAGCCGGGTTTATTCTCCGGCCTATCATGAATTTTATATGTGTAGCATCGTCAAGCAGCACCTTCAAGAGTAAATATACCCCATTCTTGTGCTTGTCACCCTTAAAAAATTCATCCAAATGCCTTATATCCTTGTTGTAGAGCCTTAATATGTCAAGCGCCTTCTTAAGTGTGAGCACACCTTCCGTAACAAGGTCAACACCCTTTATATAAGCTATTGGGGGTATGTCAGCGTGGATATTATCCATGTCGACCTCTACCTCATGCTCTATCTCTCTTGCCACAATCTGTGCGGCGGTTCCTCCGCACACCACTTTTTTACCGTAAGTGGACATTAGCTTTTTGACAACCTTCTTGTCGTCTTCGATATTAAGCGGAGGCCCTGAAAAAAGTGTGACAAATTTCTGCCTTACATACTTGAGCACTATGACCGTAGCATCGTCATAAGGCTTTTCCTGGTAAAGGTGATGGCATGTCGATATTATCCTCTTGGCAGTATTCAGCGCGCTTATGCTTTTGGGAATCTTTTCAAGGTATTTGGATATGTTCTCAGTCTCCCATGCATAGTTAAGCGCGGCCCCTATGCCTGCATGGGCGACACCGTCGCTTATGGCAAGAAGGGTGTCTCCATCTTCAACCTCAAATTCTTCTTCCCTTACCTTCCTGTTTGATATTATCACCTCATTTCCCTTTATTAGCCTTGACCCCGTTCTGTCCCTCAAGATCACCTCAGGATTGTCGAAATTGGCCACATACACCTTTCCGCTGTCAAGCATGTGTATTATGGTAAAAGTTGAATATGCCAGATTCCTGACCTTGCATACAGGCAGTGTATTTATTATTATGTTTACAACCTCTTCTATCGACGAACCGCTTTTCAGCATTGTTATCGCTATTTTAGACGTCAATGTTGAAAGTATGTTTGCCTTTACGCCCGAACCCAGTCCGTCAGAAAGCACAGCCATTACTCCTCCGTCGTATCTAGCTATTTCAACGCTGTCGCCGCAGAGCTCCTCACCGCTTTTGTTTATATTCAAATATGCGTAATCTATGAAATTCACTTCATTATTGTCTTTTTTATTCATCATAGCAATCAGCCTCTACTAATAATATTCTTTTTCTTTTATAGCAAGTTCTTTAAGACTTGTAAGTATTATCTTTGTTTCAGCCGTACTCTCACCAAGAAGGGAAGCTATTTCCTGAGCCACACGCATTTGCTTTTCTATAAGGTTTTGGCTTATATCTATTGTC
Source organism: uncultured Peptoclostridium sp. (assembly GCA_965368085.1). Lineage (GTDB taxonomy): Bacteria > Bacillota > Clostridia > Peptostreptococcales > Peptostreptococcaceae > Peptoclostridium. The sequence goes on from CBDULP010000019.1 coordinate 12,352, forward strand.
CTGAGCTTCATCTCCTGTATCATCTTCTTCTGGCTCTCGTCTTTTGTATTGTCATTCATTATTGCAACCAAGGCATTTTTTTCTTCGACATAGAGTATGTTTTCCATGAGATCCTTGCCGTAGTTTTCCCATACCACCTTTTTCCCTAGTATGTCCTGCTTGCTGTATGAAACCTCCACAAAATCCCTTATATCCATATAATTGCCCACATATGCCCCTATGAGTTTTTCCCTTGGCTCTCCTATTATCTTTTGCATTGCCTCGTTTACATCTATTATTTTAAAGTCTTCTCCGACTATTAGGATATAGTTTGGACTTATGTCGAATATGGAGTTGCTGAGCCTGTTTAGCATTTCATGCATGTATATCCTGCAGTTTTTAGGCTCCGACATGCCCTTGCATATGGCTATTGCCTTTTCCCTGCATGTCTTGTATCCACAAGCCCCGCAGTTGAGTTCAAGATCCTTTGTTACCTTGCCCATTTTTGCAAGCGCCATTTTTATATCTTCTTCGGTAGCCTTTTTTATCGGAATACCTATTTTTTGGAGCGGGTTTTCTATATGCATGTTGCTGTATATTGAATCTAGATTCTTGCACTTTCCGTCAAATCTGCCCTCTCTTGCATACTCCCTGACCTTTTGCTCCCTGGTCACTATTCCTCTTTTTATCCTATAGTCCGGTCCGCCGGCGCATCCTCCGATACACGTTCTTATGTTCGCAAACACATTTTCTATCTCGCCGCTGTATATAGCCTTTATGAAATTGTCGCATTCCTGAGTTCCCATTATGTCGACCTTTGTCATTTCACCAATTGGAGATCCCGTACAAGGCGAATCCAGGAACACACAGCCTTCAGTGTGTACTGCATTGTCGAGCTCGCTTTCATCAAGGCTTGGAATATCGTCTACAGAAGCATGCACCCAGTTTAAAAGCTGGCTGAATGTAAGAACCCTGTCTATATAGTCTCTGTTTTGAGGTTCAAGCGCCTCAACTTTTCTGGATATGCACGGCCCTATATGGACAACCTTCGTATCCCGCCCATACTTTTCCTTTATATACTTTGCATGTATTACCATCGGAGATTCCGAAGGCATTAGATATGGCACCAGCTCTTCATGATATTTTTTTATCATTTGATTTGCACAGTTGCAGTATGTCGATATTAGAACCTTCTTCTTAGGCGGATCTCCGTTTTTGTTTACACTGGCCTTGTAAAACTCCTTTACCGTTTTTGAAGCCATGCTCATATCTTCCACCTTGTAAAAACCAAGCTTCTTTAGCGCCGAGACAAACTGACCCCTGCTCATCCCGTTCAAATCCGAAAATATAAAAGGATCCAAAGATGCCACAACATTATAGTTGAGCCTTATATATTCTCTTACCTGGCCTATGTCAGACCTTACCACTATGGCATTGTGTGGACATTCCCTGTAACAGTTTCCACAGGATATGCAAAGATCTTCCACTATTGTAGCTTTATTGTTTTCTATCTTTATAGCTTTTACTGGACAGCTGCTCACACATCTGTAGCAGCCCTTGCATTTTGAATCTACAACTTCAAGAAAATTTTCCATAAAACCATCTCCATACAAAATTCTTATTATATACTATAATATACCTTTTTTATTTTTTTGTCAATTTTTTATCAAGTTGTATTTATTTTAATACCGTTTTGACATTTACATTTTTTCCATTTATGAATTCATTTAAATTTCAACGTTTATATATATATTATACTATACCATATTATATATTTTTTATTCATATAAATTGCTAATTATGCATAATTATAATTCACGCCATTTCCTTCAGGGGTATAATCGAGCCGACATCCAAAAGCTTTTGCCCCTCGCAGAACACAGCGCTTTTGCCGTTTTTCTCCAAAAAATCCATTATCAAAGAACCGTCTTGGTGATTTAAAATGTCTCCTGCAAAAAAAATCTCATTTTCAGATACGAGACCGCTGCATCCCCCTATAAATCCATATTCAAACCCGTCTAGTACAATTCCTCCTGCTCTTACCAAAAGACTGTCCACTCCATTTTTTCGAGCAGATTCATTTATTTTAGAGTCAGCCGTTATTATTGCGTTTTCTCCGACTATGCATATAGAGCATTTGCTATAGCCTTGCTTTACATTTATTTTTTTTATGTCTTTACATTCCAATTCCCTTAGGAGAACTTCATCTATATGGCTTAGCTTATGTATTACACGCCTTCCGATAATTGCGGCATTATAGCATATATTGTCTGGGTATTTAATTTTTGGGGTTTTTTTGCCTCTTACAACTTCAAACCCATGCCTTGAAAGCTCTTTTACATAGTGCTCAAATGATTCTGGAGATACCACTACCTTTGAGCCCCCCAAATGGCAAAATGATATGTCGGGATGCCCTGATATGGCTTCATATGTCATTTTTGAGCTGAACCCGTCTACCGTTTCTACGCCCCTGTCATTGAGAAATCTTTTCATACTTTCAGGCATTCTCGGATCAACTAGCGCAAGCCTTACTTTTTTGCCTGGTATAAACGGGTTTTCAACAAATTTCAATTGTGTTTCCTCCAAGTTCTGACATTTTTAAAGCTGCAGGACACATGTGTCCTGCAGCTTTTATTATATTACTAAAAATATTAAAATTCAAAATTAATCTTCAAATACAGTCTGTTCACTTATTTCTGTTTGAAGGGCCTTGAGTGATTTTTCAACTATTTTTCTTCTGAGGGCCTTTTCCTCTTCACGGGTAAGGGCTGGGTCTCCAAGTGGATGAGGTATAGCAACCGCTGGAACTATTCTGTTCGCCCCAACTGTTAGTGCTATAGGTGTAACTGTACATATGTGGACTACCGGTATTCCCGATCTTTCTATTTCTTTTACCATCGTTGCACCGCAACGTGTACAAGTCCCTCAGGTAGAAGTCAGTATAACCGCGTCTACTCCGGCTGCCATTAGTTCTTGAGTGAACTCTTTAGCAAAGTTCTTAGAGCTTGCAACTGCAGTACCGTTTCCAACTGTAGAGTAAAAATATCTGTGAAGCTTTCCTATTACCCCTTCTCTTTCGAGGTCTCTTAAAACGTCAACCGGTATGACTCTGTCAGCATCTTCATTTGCATATACAGGGTCGTGTCCGCCATGGGCTGTCTCCCAGCCTTCTGAAGTAAGATCATCTACTCCGTCTATGTCGTATTTTCCATATTTTGAAGCTGAAGACGACTCTATTCTGTCAGGATTTCCCTTAGGAACTATGCCGCCTGATGTAACTATTGCTATCGTAGCTTTAGAAAGGTCCGCTATTGCCCTTCCAGGTTCAACGTTGTCGAAAACTGGCATTGGATACTCGGTTACATAGTCTTCGCCTTTAAGCTTCTTGATAAGCATTGCCACAGCTCTTTTTGCTCCTCTGTCTTCCTTGAATCCATTAACCCTTATTCCTCTTTCTATATATCCCTCTTGCTCTGGAGATCCTATTTCCTCTCCCCTTGCATATTTAAGTGCGAATTTAGCCATTGCCGGCAGAGATTTTCTCATTCCCGCAGCAGAATCAGCTGTTAATATCACATATACATATTTTTTGAACATGTCAGCTCCAGGGTTTTCAATATACATTCCCGTCACTGCAGGTATTCCAAGCTCATCCTGAACCGCCTTGGTTATTGTTCCAGCTGCGACCCCATATCTTCCTGCATTGAATGCCGGTCCAGCTATAAAGAGGTCAGGATTTGCACCCTTCACCATTTCTAGAACTGCTTTCTTTGCTTCTTCAAGATTTTCTCCGAAGTAAGAGTCTCCGCACACTACTGCTGCAACTACTTCCGCCTCTTCGCCTAGAAGCTTGTCAAGGTTCTGGCTTATAGGCGGAAGTGTTTCAGCTACGAATGGCTTTATATCGGCCTTTTCTTCCCCACCTATTCCTGCAAAGAACTGGTTTATATAATGGACTACTTTTATCTTATTCATGATATGCCTTTACCTCCTTGTCTAATCCTTAAATTTGCAAAACTGCTCTCTTATAGATTTCATTTCTTCAACTATCGAGTCAACATCAAGAACCATCTCCATCATTCCGATTTGCTCTTCGTAAACTTCTGGATCTACAGCTTCCTTAAATATAGGTTCAACTGCATGATATACTCTTAGTCCCAACTGGACTCCCGCAAGTGGACCTGCAAACGTAGGGTCCCCTGCTGTTACAGTCTCTGCAGCCAGTCCTGCTGATTCAGCTTCTGCCGCTCCAACTATAACAACCAGGTTCTCGTCACCATATTGCTCAGTAAAGTTCTTAACCCTGTTTTGGTTTTCTAGGTCCATTGCTCCTGCCGCGGTTCAGACAAAACATTCAGTAGCAGAATAAACTACTTCTGCATCAGTGTTTTTGAGGCATTCCGCTATCGCAGGACCTGGTATTCCATCTCTGTCGCCTATTATGACAATCTTCTTTCCATCAAATACAGACATTTCACTACCTCCTCTTTCAATGTTTCTCGGCATGACATACCATTTTTAGTAGCCCTTAGCTGACAGATATCCAAATCCAAGCTCATTTGTTGCTCCTGTTATTGCTTGTATCTCGACTTCTATGCTTCCATCTTCTTTGAGTGATCCGTCAAATCCTCCAGCTATTGTATCAACATAATTTATATGGCCTATGACTTTTTCCATAGGTGGAAGAACTATAGTCTGGTTTGCATTACCATTGCTTACAACTGCATCCGCTCTTACGTCCGCATCGGCAAGTGACTGTGATGCTCCATCCCTTCCTGCATACTCGTCTGTGGATATTACAGTCTTAACTTCTTGCATCTCTATCTTCTTGCAGTTCATTATGAGGTCCGTATCCGGATTTCCGAAACCTTCCTGAGATACTATGGCTCCATCAAGTCCCAGGTACTTGCAAAGCTTGGCCGTCCAGTTTGAAGATCTCTCCTTGTCTGCGAGATATACGTTCTCATTTGTTATTATTACACCTACAAAGTTGATTTCCTTTCCATGCATTGCATAGAGTTCTTCAACCATTGGGTTGTTGCAGTGCACGTATGTTGGGTTTTTGTCACAAGAAGAAACGCAGTTTCCGCTCAGAACTGCCCCATCCATTATCTCTGTAGGGTAAAGTATTGTTGGAACTATCTTCTTGGCGTCTACGCCGTATACATATGTGTCGTGAAGAAGCCCCTGGGTTTGAAGCATGTATACATATCCTACCTTTGGAAGTTCTGGATATTTTACAGCCCCTTCAAGCAGAGTATCAGTTTCATACACATTTACTTCATCAGGCTCTACATTTCTCCCCGCTTCTCCAAGGTACACCCCTGCCTTAAGACCTACCATCCTTACAGCCTCTTCGTGCCTGTGCTGCTCTATGCCCTTTTCCGCCTCAGCTACAACCACTATATTGACTGTCTTTGAAAAAGGTGTATATTCAGCCCCAGGACCGGTCATGTCGACTATGCCTTCCTGGAATCCCACTATTGCACCCGTTGTAACTACCGCTGCACCCTTTAGCACGTGGGTTCTTCCGCTTCCCACTGTATCAACCTTGCCTATGACTCCAGGGAATATTCCTCCCGGTCCGTCAACCTTTACACGGGGTTCAATAACATCTTTAACTGGAGTGATTCTCACGCTGTCTCCAGGCCTTGCTATGTCAATATCTATTGATTCTATGTGCTCAATATCCGAAAGCTGATCTATCATATCCTGCTTGTTTATATACAGCACTCCGCCTTCAATCTTTGTCTGCTCTGCAAACTGAACGTCCTTTATAAGAATGTTTCCTAGTTCCAATCGCATTTACAAATACCTCCTCACAAATTTCACTGTTTTTTAATGTGTTTCCTCCAGTTCAAACTCTTACTTATTGATCTTCCCATGCTATAGCTGAATATCACATCCCCTCTTTGCTAATTGGTAAATCAGTTTTGTCTATGCTTATAATGCATTTATACCCTGGTTAGTTCCCTCTCAAAATAAATCAATTATCAAATTTAATTATAATTAAAAATAAAAATTTAATATGTCTGCAAATCACACATGTATACAATAGTTATAGTATTGATTTTTGTTTACTTAAACACAAAAAAAACAGAAAAAACAAACTCGCGCCTGTCCTCTCTGTTTTTATCCAGAGGCTGTCCAAATGCAGTTCTTTTGCCTGAGAATTTCACCACTGCACTAGGCTCATGCACTGACTTGTCCCTTCGGCGGCCTTTTCCAAGGCTCTCTCCTACACTCTTCATACAGTTTGATTTCTATAAAATTAACCTATAATTATAAATACCTCCATAAATAAATATTAAACGGAAATCCCATATTTTCTTAAATTTTATTATTTTTTTAACAAATATGTTTGTGTTTTAAACTTGATTTTTATAACATTATGCTAATATCCGTTTGCGTACATCTTATGACCTGTGATCTATCTGCCTTCTCCCACAAAAACAAAAGCTGCACAGTCAGGAACACCTGATTTTGCAGCTTTTGGAATCGCTATTTTTTTAAGTAGAATACGGCTGTAACAGTCGGCCCTGTATGAATTCCTATCACAGCTCCAATATTAGTCTCAATTGCATTTTCCATGTCCATTTTCTTTGACATGCCAATCTTCAATTTTTCAAAGAGCTTTGAATTGCTTCCCTGAGAAATCACAAGAGCCTCGGGAGCTTCTCCAGCTTCTTGAATGACTATATCTATTATTTCATCAATTGCCTTTTTGCTTCCCCTTACATTTTTCATATGCTTTACTATGCCGTCCTCAAGTGTAAGCAGTGGCTTGACATTTAATATGGTTCCTATCGCAGCTTTTGTTGCCGAAAGCCTTCCTCCCTTTCTCAGGTAGTCCAGCGTATCCACTGTAAATATGCATCCGACCCTGCTTTTCATATCTTCTGCCATTTCCAGTATGTCTTTTACCGGCTCTTTGTTTTCAGCCATTTGGGCCGCCTCTACAACTACCATTCCACTCGCATAGCTTAAAAGCATGGTGTCAAGTATGTGTATTTTATCCGATTCCACATTGTTTTTTGCAAGCTGAGCAGATCGAAATGTTCCTGTTGCCTTTGAAGATGAGGCTATATATATTATTTCCTTGCCCATATCCAGATACTTTCTAAATACCTCTTCAAACCTTTGAGGCGTAACTTGCGAAGACTTTGGAAGTTTTCCTCGGCTTTCTACCTTTTCATTCATCTGAGCCTGCGTAAGCTCCACTCCGTCCAGATACTGCTCGTCATCAAATATTATTACAAGCGGGACAACTTCAATATCATATCTGGCCGCGATATCAGCCGGTATGTCCGCCAAGCTGTCTGCAATGATTTTTATATCCATATATAAGTTCCTCCCACTTACCTTAATCCAGGGTACCCAATTTGTCTTAATGCTTCGTATACTACTATTGCCGCAGTATTTGACAAATTAAGTGATCTTGCCTTTTCAATATTTCTCATAGGCACCCTTATGCAGTTTTCACTGTTCTCTTCTATTATATCCTGCGGGAGACCCTTTGTTTCCTTTCCAAACACTATAAAGCAATTCTCTTCATATTCTACGTCGCTGTGGAATTTTTGAGCCTTTGTAGTGGCATAGTAAAACTTGGCTCCTTTGTTCTTTTCCTTAAGTTCTTCAAAACTGTCATAATACTCTATGCTGACCATGTCCCTGTAGTCAAGCCCCGCTCTTTTCAAGTGCTTGTCATCCATTATAAATCCAAATGGCCTTACCATATGAAGTCTGCAACCAGTCACAGCGCAAGTTCTTATTATATTTCCGGTGTTTTGTGGAATTTCAGGTTCCACAAGAACTATATTTAAAGGCATTTTAACATTCTCCTAATCTGCTATTTTTTTATCCGGCAGGTCTACATCTCGTATGCCGGTAAACAGGTCTATATTTTATCCGATACTTTATATAATGCATTTACATAGAAAATTATACCTCTTGGCTTTTTTTTCTCTTATACTCCTCTGCAGCTAAATGCCATTGCTCCCTCGTCATCTTTTTAATATGTATTGCCTTTTTCATGTTGGGATCTTCTATGGCCTTGCTAAACCACTTTATTGCCTCCTTGTACCTTCCAAGTTTTCTGCTGAGCTCCCCTATAAGATATGCAAGACTTGCTGAATCCATACCACTTACAGGGAAATTTTCTCCTGAATATGCACTTGAATAGAGATTACATGCATATCCTAAAAACTTCATTTCATTTTCTGTCTTTCCTTGGTATCTGTAAAACCAAGCTAGTTTGAGGCATATGTTGGCCTTGTATGAATCTTCTTTTCCAAGCACCTCGCTTTGATATAAAGAAAGCTTGTATATTTGGATAGCCTGCGACAAATCCCTTTTTCCGCCATAGTCCCTTGGCTTCCATTTTAGGGTTATGTTCCTGAGTATTTTTTCTATGTCGAATTTTGATATTTTCTCGAATATGTTTTCAAACTCAACATATCCGCACTGCGGACATAGTACAAGCGCATAAAAATAAGGGTTTTCAGACTTATAATAAGAACAAAAGTCAGTGTCCTTCTTTTCGAGCCTTATTGCTGATCTTCTAAGCTTTTTTGTTTTGAATATAAATTTACATACCGGGCATGTAATTTCCTTTTCATAAAACTCTTCTAATTCTCTGTTCAATTTTCCAATATTCCTCCTTGAATTTTCGATTTTACAGTCCTTGCGTGGTTTGGAGCATTTCCGGCTGAACCGCTTGCTCTACCTCTACCGGCTGAATAGGCTGGATTTTCTTTGTCCCGCTGATCACAATCTTTTTCATAGGCGGATAATAGTCGTTTGAAAGAGTCTGCTTTTCAACGACATTCCCACTTGAGTCTTTGAATATTCTGTATGATTTCACTTTGTAGCCGTCTCTTCCCTTTTCTTCAATAAACTGTTTTCCCTCTTCCATGCTTGGATCTTCTTTGTTTTCAACTACTCTGTCTATCTTCCCCAATACTTGAGTTTGTATGGCCACATTGCGCTTGTCTTCACCATACCCGTAAATATGTGAACTTATGCGACCTCCTTGAGGCTTTATCTGAACGTATATGGGATTTTTGAAATTGTTCTTGAACTTGAAGTCTATGCTTCCATACGATACTGTCGCATCAAGTCCAAGTCCTATGTATGATGATGGTATTGAGTGGTTCCTTCTTTCAACAATTTCAAGACCCGATCTTATTACGGCATTGTAAAGTGTTGAAGATACCTGGCATACACCTCCGCCAAGTCCCTCTTCCAGCTTTCCCTTGACTATAACCTTTGCCGTTTTATATCCGTTTTGTACGCTTCTTTTTCCAGTGGTCTCATTCATCGAAAACACTTGGCCAGGCATTATTATTTTACCGCTTATGCTGTTTGATGCAACTCTCAGGTTTTCGCTTCTGCTCCAATTTGAAGCATTGTATTTTGTCGAATAGCTTCCAAGAAGAGTGTTCATACCCTTTATCTCTTCATACCTTATATTTGCATTTACATTTTCAACTGGTATTTGTATAGTGGCGTATTCCGACTCGTATTCAAGAATATCCTTGATACGTTCCTTTAGAACCGCCTTTTTCACTCTAATTCCCTGGATATCTGGCTCTATGCTTATATTGCCTTCAGCAATTGAAACTTTCGCGTCACTTGGCATGATATCTATGCCCTGTGATATGCCACCAATAATATCGTCAAGCTTTGACTCTTCGTATGATGATGCCAATTCTAGATTTGTTTTTTCGCCAAATGCCATGCTGCTTATAAAATTCCCAACTCCTTCTCTTCCGGTTTCAAGAGCATCTTCAACTGTACTTTCTATGTCAACTGTAAAGTTTATGTCGTTTGGATTTATTTCAAATGTTTTTTCATTATGTACCATTTTTATGGTTTGTAAATCGTGCTTTTTTGCAAGTATGTTTTTTGCATCTTCTTTTGTAAGTTCTCCTATGTATGTCTCCCTTACGTACACCCCTTTTGCAATCATATCTGAACCATTAAACACATTGTATGAAAATATGAGTCCTCCCACTGCTGCCAAAACCATTATCAATACCGATATCAAAACCGCTTTTTTCCTCGACACGCTATTTCCCCCTATAAATATCGTTGTAATATTCGCACTCCTCTTGTATTGTGCACTCCCCGCACATAGGCTTTCTGGCCTTGCAAGTCCTTCTTCCGTGGAATATAAGAAGATGATGCGCAAGTGACCATTTCCCCTTTGGTATAATTTCCATGAGCTGCTTTTCAACCCCGTCAGGAGTATCCGCATCCGCCAGGCCAATCCTCTTTGAAACCCTGAACACGTGGGTGTCAACAGCAATGGCATCTCTTGAAAAAGCATTGCTAAGTATTACGTTGGCAGTCTTTCTGCCAACTCCCGGGAGCTTAAGCAGTTCATTCATTGTATCCGGTACTTCCCCCCCGTACGTTTTAACTATCATATTTGCGGCTCCTATTATGTTCTTTGCCTTGTTTTTGTAGAATCCGCAACTTCTTATAAGTTCTTCAAGCTTCGCCTGCTCCATTGCCGCAAAGTCACCAGGTTCGCTGTAGACTTCAAACAACTCCGATGTTATAATATTCACCCTTACATCTGTACACTGGGCTGAAAGTATCGTAGCCACCATGAGTTCAAATGGAGTGCTGTAGTTGAGTTCGCATTGTGCATCAGGGTATCTTTTTTGAAGCATATCAATTACATTGTTAACATTCACATTCATCACCAAATCTCCATATCTATATTAATTATTTCCACTCTCTCATCATTGTCTATAAAACCTATGACTTTGTTGATCGTTTCATTGACTATTTTTTTAGAGTTTGAAACACAAGAAAATCCAATGGTGCTCTTTTGCCACTTGTCATTGTCTTCCACTTCCGCGATTGAAATATTGTATCTCGACTTGAGTCTTTCTATTATGCTCTTTATTACCTGTCTTTTTTGCTTGAGTGAATTTGTCGAAAATATATAAAGTTCAAGAGTGCATACCCCTACAAACATTTATTTTCCAAGCCCCCTAAAAGTAATTTCGTGAAGAAGCTCAAGCGCTTCATCCTTCATATTCTCATATTCATCTTTTTCCTGCTCGCATATATAATGGCTCAAAAGATGTACTCCGCCAAGGTATATAAGTGCAGCCAATTTGGGATTCACATCCTTCACTTGACCCTCTTCTATCCCCTTTCGAATTATACCCGATATAAAGCTTATCATTTCTTCTCTGAATTCTTTCAGCCATTCTACAAGCTCGTCTTCAAAGCTAGAAAGATTCTTGAACACAAGGCTTTCAATGTATATGTGGCTTTTGTTTATCTCGAACTTGAGCTCTGCAAGCCTTTTGAGCTTATCCTTAAAATCCCTTTCCTCCCCTATCTTTTCAATGAACGTGAATTTGAATTCATTTGCAATATCCTTTATCATTGTTTCGAAAAGCTCTCTTTTACTCTTGAAATAGTCGTATATGGTTCCCTTGCCCACTCCTGCCGTCTCTGCTATTTCATCCATTTTTGCCTTGTGAAATCCCTTTTCCGCAAATACCATGCGGCTCGCCAAAAGAATTTTTTGTCTAGTGTTGCTTTCCTGCATAAAAACCTCCCCTATGTTTTACGGGTTATAAATAATATATGATGAATTGCAAAAGCCGTGATTCTATTTCTATAGGCTGATGCCAAACAATGTGCATGAATTTTCATATACGGCCTGTTCTATTTTATCAATGGAAATGCCTCTCGCTTTGCTCACATGTTTTGCAATATCCAATGTCATATCCGGCATTCCCCGCATTCCGTCATACTTCCAAGGCCCATCGCTTTCAAACACCATGCTTCCAATTGGAATATGCGACACAAAATCATCATATCTTCTATTATACATCACATCAGGGCTTATCGACACATAATATCCTCTTTCCACTATCATGCCAAGCGCCTTTTCATCTCCCTCGAACCAGTGGAAAAGTGCTGACTCAATTTCGTACTTGTCGAGAAGTCCTATTGCGTCATGTGCTGATTCTTCAATCGCATGAAGCACTATGGGCTTTTTTATGTCTTTTGCTATGCGGATAAAATCTTCAAGAATGCACAGCGACTCAGCGTAGACTTTCTTCTTTCGCTTTTCATCCAATTCTTCAAGGGAGTAGTGTGCAAGTCCTACTTCTCCTACAGCAATTATATTCTCCCTGTTTTTGTATATCTGCCTTTTCACCCGTTCCATTTGACCGTAATACTCCCTGTATTCCGGATGGATTCCAAGGCAAGCATATATACTTTTGTTTTCACTCGCCATTGAAAGTATTCTTTCCCCGGAATAATAGTCCATTGCCGCGCCTACTACAGCCTCTACATTATTCATATGTATTTTTTCGCCATCCTTGTACTGGTCTATATGACAGTGAACATCTATAAACATAACATATCCCTCCTTTAATGCAAAAGCCGCAAAAACAGTTGTCTTTGCGGCTTTTTATTAAAGCGCATCCATTAGAATTTTCTTGTAGTCCAAAAATTTTGAACTGACTAGTATTTCCTTGTTTCTCGGCCTTTCGAAATCTATTTTGACTTCCTTTAGCACACTTGCCGGCCTGTTTGTAAGCACGTATATCCTGTCCGAAAGAAATATGGCCTCTTCTATGTCGTGTGTTATGAACATCACGGTCCTTTTGAATCTACTCCATATGTCCAAAAGCCATTTTTGCATTTTGCTTCTGCTTATGGCATCAAGCGCTCCAAACGGCTCGTCGAGAAGCATTATGTCACTTTCCACAAGCACTGTCCTAAGCAAAGCAGCCCTTTGTCTCATTCCTCCTGAAAGCTCATTTGGATATGACTTTTCAAACCCTTCGAGCCCGAACACCGGGAGCAGCTCCATCACCTTATTTTTAGCGTCTGCTTTTTTCTCTCCCTGTATCTCAAGGGGTATTATCACGTTATCTATTAGATTTCTCCAGGGCATCAAAAGATCCTTCTGGTGCATATATCCCACACGTTTGTCGTATTCAGAAAGAGGAATGCTCTCTATCTCAACCCGTCCTTCATATCCGCCCACAAGTCCCGTGAGTATGTGGAATATTGTACTTTTACCGCAGCCGCTAGGCCCTATTATGGATACAAATTCCCCTTCGTCCGCATATATGTTGATGTCCTCAAGAACCCTGAGTACATCATTTTCAGAATAAAAATCCTTGTGGACGTTTTCCATGTGTATCCTGTGCGTTTTCATACTTACTGCCTTTCCGGCAAAAATTCATTTGTATATGCCTTTTGTACGTCTATCTTTTCTTCTATCAGTCCGTTGTCGTAAAGCCAGTTTGTATATCCTTCCCATACCTCTTCCTTTTGAAGACCCCACTGGTCGGCATCATCCTGGTACTTGGAACTTAAAAACTCCTGGCTCTTTTTAACAAGTTCCGGGTTAAGCTCCGGAGCGTTGTCTATCAGTATCTGAGCAGCTTCCTGTGGGTTTTCCATTGCGCTTTCATACCCTTTTGAAGTCGCCTCCATGAATGCTTTTACAATCTCAGGTTTTTCATTTATGTTCTTTTCGTTTGTTATTATTACAGGTGTGTAGTAGTCAAGCGCCTTGTTTTCCTTTCCAAGGTCTATATAATTTAGCTCTATTCCCTTTAGCTCGGCTTCAATCCCGGTCCAGCCTTCGAATATCCATGCAAAATCCATGTCAGTCTCGCTTGATGCAAAGAAGTCTGTAGCCCCTGTAGTAAGTATTTCAACCTTTTCAACGTCTGCATCGTATTTTTCCATAAGGGCCTTTAAAGTGGCCTTTTCTATGGGCGAACCCCATCCCCCGTATCTCTTTCCTTCAAAGTCCTTAGGAGTTTCTATTCCCTTGTCCTTTATAGATGCAAATCCAGAAGTGTTGTGCTGTATAACTGCGGCTATTGAAACCACAGGTATCTCTTCAAGCCTTGCCAGTGTTACCGACTCCTGGTAGCTTATACCAAACTGCGCCTTGTCTGCAGCCACAAGCTGGTCTGCAGTTCCTCCTGCTGGCTGAACTATTTCAACATCAAGACCTGCTTCCTTATAGTATCCCTTGTCCTTTGCAACATAAAGCCCTGTATGGTTGGTGTTTGGTGTCCAATCAAGAGTTACAACAACCTTTTGAAGCTCCTGCTCCGGTTTTTCAGCCACTTGCTCCTTGCCCGCGCATCCTGAAAACACGACAGTCAAAATGGCCGAAATAATTAAAATAAAACTTATTAATCTTTTTTTCATTTTCTTCTCCTCCTCATTATTTGTTCCATGGCATTATCTTTTTACCCGTATAGTTTATAACTTCAAACATGCATATGCTAAGTACCACAACTATAAGTATGTCCGCAAACAGCTCCTCCGTGTGGAATGAGTGCATTGCCCTTGTCATATATACCCCGAGTCCGCTTTGGGCGCCTATCCATTCGGCAATCACCGCGCCCATTATGCTGTATGTAGCCGCTATCTTGAGGCCTGAAAAAAAAGCCGGAAGCACGGCGGGGAGCTTGACTTTTGTGAATATCTGCCATGTGCTGGCCCTCATCACCTTCATCATGCTTATTATGTCTTCGTCCACGGTTTCAAGCCCTTCAGTTATGCTTATGACTATGGGAAAAAAGCATGTAAGCACAACTATTGATATTTTGGGCATTATGCCAAATCCCAGCCATATCATTATTAGGGGTGCAAGCACTATTATCGGAACCGTCTGTGATATTACTATCACAGGATAAAACATCTTCTTGGCTTTCTTCCACCTGTTCATGACTCCCGCAAGAACTAGCGCAAGCACTATGGCGGCCGCAAATCCTAACACAGCCTCTGTAATAGTGGTTCTAGTGTGCAGAAGCAGAACATCCCTCGACCTGTAAAGCGCTTTTAGTATTCCCGACGGGGCCGGAAGCACATATTTAGGCACTTCTAATATTCTGACTACAATTTCCCATAAAAGCGTCAATGCAAGTATGAACCCTGCCGGCAGCAGGTTATTTTCTGTACTTATAAGTCTTTTCATCCATTGTCACACCTTCTGGCTTATAGTCTATCTTCACCATAGACACCACTCTGCTGGCGCCTTTTTCAACACATATCTCCTGGGCTCTTTTTACAATTTCCAAAAGCTCGTCAAGCTGGCCTTCTATTGTGGTCTCCATGGCGCCGACTTCAAATTTAAGCCCCGTATCCCTTATCATTTCAATAACACTGTCTACAACTGGATATATGTCCTTTTCATCTACCACAGGCAATACCTGAAGGCTCAAGTTTACAACTGGCATTGTTAACATCTCCTTAATTTTATTTTTTAAAAATAAAAACTGCTACCCAATGAGTAACAGTATATTCAGCAAAATCCCTACGCTGGAATTACCCAGATCAGGTCAAATGGTCGGAATACATCATTCCCTCTCAGCCCAAAACGCGGCTCCCAATGGCATATTGAGTTTTTCGCTGATTGACAATTCCATTATACTACACCTTATATTAAAATCAAGTATTCAGATGCTTTATTCTGCATACCTGCTTCTAAGAAGCTCTATCTCCACTTTATGGACCTCATTTTCACCAGGTGTTTCCATGAAAAACGGCTTGTCCCTCAAAAGCTCATGGTTCATTATCCTCACTAGGGCTTCGAGCCCTATAAGCCCTTCGCCTATGTTTGAATGCCTGTCCTTTCTGGACGCAAATTCCTTCATGCTGTCATTGAAATGTATGGCTTTCAGCCTTTCAAGTCCGATCACCCTGTCAAATTCATCCAGTACGCCGTCTATGTTGTTTACTATGTCATATCCTGCGGCAAACACATGGCATGTGTCAAGGCACACTCCCAGCCTGTCGTTTTTACCCACTCTATCTATTATTTCCTTAAGATGTTCGAATTTATATCCTATCTCAGTCCCTTTTCCAGACATGGTCTCAAGGAGAACCCATAGATCACCGTCTTCTTTGATGACCTCGTTTAGTGCGTCTGCTATTTGACTTATTCCATTTTCCTCGCCTATTCCAGTGTGGCTTCCCGGGTGAAAGCACATGTATTCCACTCCTATGCTTTCCATTCTGGCAATGTCCTCGCTTAGCATCCTCTTGCCCAGTTCCACTATGTCTTCCTTTGCACTCGCAAGGTTCATAGTGTACGGGCAGTGTGCCAGAAAAGGCCCCATTTTGTTTTCTTCTCTTGTCTTTTGAAATCCATCTATGTCCTTTTGCACAAAAGCCTTCACCGAAGCACCTCTCGGGTTTCTTGTGAAAAACTGGAATGTATTCGCACCTATTGATACTGCATCCCTTGCAGCCTTTGAAAATCCCTTTGCTATTGAAATGTGAGGTCCTATAACAAGCATATTTTTCTCCTTTACATTACTGCTATATATATTGTCATTTTAGCCACCAAAATCACCATTTTGATTTCACAACATTTTACCTTATATATATCAATTGCTTTCATATACAGCAAAAAGAAAGGCATCAATAATATTGATACCTTATTTACTCTTTTGATATTTTTTTCTCTCTTCTGATATCAGGTATTGCCATGAATACTATGTTATACGGTCTACGCTTTTTATCGTCTTCTTTTTTCCTTGCATCCATTATCTCTTTTAGTTTTTCCCCAAATGTAGTTATGAGTTCCTTTGCCTCGTCTTCTGTAAGATAGTATTCATTGTGCATTCTTATGTGCTTTGAATGTATCTCCATATTTTCAGCTGCCCTGTAAAAGTCTCCGCTCACTTTTTCAAAATGTGCTATAGAAGCCTGGTTCAGAGTACGTGTTACCTCGCTATCTCCGCCTTCCATGCTCTTGTTGAGTATGCTTTTGTCTATTACTACCATCTTGGCTTTTGGCAGATAGTACTTTTCAATTATGCCCGATTTCACCCTTTCTTCGACAAGCTCCAGTATTCCAGCTGCAAGAAGGGTCTTTATGTGGTAGTTCACCTTCGCATGAGGCTCTCCAAGTATTTCTGAAAGCTGCTTTGCCGAAAGAGGTTCTTCGTCAAAAGCCTCCATTATCTCAAGTCTATATGGATGGGATACCGCCTTTATCTCATCTATGTCCCTAAGAACCAATATGTCCTTCAAATAAATTCACCACCCTTTATTCTTTTTTAAAACTGATTACACTTTAATACTATACAACGCTAAAGTAGTGTAGTCAAACTTTTAAAATGCTACGTCCAACTTTTTTTATATATTATACTATTGTAACATAATGTTGTCAAAATATAGAGAAAAATTTATTAGTGGCTTACAAGCCTGCTTCCCCCTATGAATTCCCGGAGTATTGAAGTAGGCGGAATATCAGCCTCTTCTTCTATAGATACAAAATACTGCAGAAAGCTCAAAAGCCTTCTGGCCTCCCTGTATTCACTTTTAGATCTGTCTATACTCTTCAAAAGCGGGCTTGCATATTTCTTTAAAACTGCCAGTTCGTACACAAGCGCTGAATTAAACATCACATCGGCCTCTTCCTGAAACGGGAATATGTTCTTTTCTTCGCCGGCCCTTACAGAGTTCCAAAGGTTTAGTGTCTTAAGCGCATCATTTCCCCTATGGCTGTGATCCCTTACAATTCTTCTTATCAAACGAAGGTCCGTAGTTGGAATCCTGTTGTGCTCGTCCAGATTTAGCTGTGTAAGTGCGCTTACATATATCTTGAACTTGTCCCTTGGGCGCACAGACTGGCTCAGTATCTCGTTAAGCCCGTGTATTCCCTCCACAAGCACCGGCTGTTTTTTTGATATCTTCAACTTGTCTCCACGGTACTCCCTTTTGCCCGTTTTGAAATTGAAGTACGGTATTTCGACCTCATATCCAGCAATGAGTTTTTCAAGGTGTTCATTGAACAGCTTTATGTCTATTGAATTTATGGATTCGAAATCATAATTTCCATTCTCGTCCAACGGAGTGTCATCTCTGTTTACAAAATAGTTGTCAAGTGATATTGATACGGGGTTCATCTTGTTTACCCGAAGCTGTATCATAAGCCTTTGCGCAAAACTCGTCTTCCCCGAAGATGAAGGCCCCGATATGAGAACCAGCCTTTTCCCATCGTCCGAGTGGTTTATCATGTCTGCAATCTTTGAAATCTTCTTTTCATGAAGCGCCTCGACTGTCCTTATTAGATTTGGATAATCTCCCTTTTTTATAGTGTCATTGAGCGAAGCCACCCTGTTTACGTCCATTATTTTGGCCCATTCTTCAGTCTCCCTAAACACCTCCGCAAGTTTTGGAAGGTAGGTGTATTCATTAACCTTCTCAGGTTCATTTTCACGCGGACCTATTATGACTATCCCTCCATTGCAAGCTTTAATCCTGAATGTTTTCAAATATCCCGTAGACGGCACCATGTACCCGTAAAAATAGCTGCTGAAATTGCCGCACTTGTATATGCTTATGCTTTTCGCCTCCCTGTATTCCATCAGCCTCACCTTGTACCAGTGTCCAAATTTCTTGAATATCTCTACTGCGTCTTCATTTGAAACCCTCATCTTTTCAAGAGGCATGTCCTGCTGCACTATTTCCCTCATGCACTCTTCTATTTTTTTCACGGTATCACCGGTTACATGCTCGCATTCATGAACCTCGCAGTAAAGCCCTTTTCCTATTGTATGCTCCAGTGTAACTCTGCACTCCGGTATTATCTCATTGCATGCCATTGTAAATATGTACGAAAGACTTCTCATATATGTTCTCATTCCATCAGGGTCATCTATTTTTAAGTATTCAACCTTGCAGTCATTTTTAAGCGGGTATGTAAGTTCCTCTATTTCATTGTCCACAGCCGCAACCACTATGAATTTCCTGTCCTTGACATTCTCCATATCCAATATTTCAAGAAGTGTGGTTCCTTTTTTATATGTTTTCTTCTGGTCCATTATTTCAACAGTTATATTGTCCATCTCAAACTCCCCTTACGTTTTGTGTAGTATTTATTTAAATTTTCATGCAATATTGTTGTGGTCAAATCTACAGACTTACATATATATTTACCCCCTGAAAAATGCTTTGAAAAATAAAAATCCGAGGCATACTGCAAGGTTGCTTCGGATTTTTATGCTTATATTAAATTCTTTATCTTTTCATAGCTTCTAGCCACATATTCTTCTTTCATCTCCAATACCACATATTCAAGATTTTTCAGGCTGAGTATTTTCCTTATAGATTCATCATGTGCACTTGTGCTTTGAATTCCAATGTGAATGTCATCTATGCCATCATTGCTGCTTATATGTGTCAGTATTATATTTTCGCCAAACAGATCAATATACTCACCTTGTGAAATCAGGCTATGGCCCAGGTCAAAACAGAATCCTATTTTTTCTGTATTTTCAAATACATATTCGAAATCTCCACTGCAAGTTCCCAGGTTTTCCATGTAGCCGCCCTTGTCATACATGTTTTCTATGAAAATCTGGGAGCCATTTGATATATATTCAACCTCTTTCAAGAATCGAGCTCCGTTTTCAAGGTATAAATGCCTGTCTTTTTTTACAAAATTTGATATTCCATACCCTAAGTGAAAATTGTAGTACTTGACTTCAAGCGTCATTCCGACTTCAATACTCTTTCTCAGAAAATCCTGCCAGCTTTTTCGTATGAATACAACCCTTTCACATGGGTTTATTTCAAGCGGCATATGCACACCTATTGATATGTCACAGCTTTTTAGTAGTTCACTGTGGCTTTTTATATCTTCCCAGTCCGACATGTTGTCCACGCATACTTCAATGTGATTGCAGCCGTATTCAATGCATTTTCCCATAGCACGGCCCAGACTGCTCGCATGGGCACTTATTCCAATACGCATTGAAATTCCCTAGAACTTTGTTATTTTGTCAAACGGAAAAAGCCTTATTCCAACTTTACCCACTATGTGATCCACTGGCACTATGCCGACCCTGGAATCTCTACTGTCAAGACTGTTTGGCCTGTTGTCGCCCATGGCAAACACATAGCCCTTTGGCACCTCGATATCTACATATCCATCTGTATAGTCTCCGTTTATATATTCTTCGTCAAGCATTTCTCCGTTTACATAAACTTCTCCCTCTGTAACCTTTATTGTGTCGCCTTCAACAGCTACAATTCTTTTTACCAGGTCTTTTTTCTTGCCGTTTTCCTGCATAAGTTCTGACTTGAACACTACTATGTCGCCTCTTTCAGGTATGTCCGACTTATATGCCATCTTGTTTATTATGAGGTAGTCATTTTCTTCCAAAGTCGGATACATAGAAGACCCCTTTACAAGTGTAGGTCTTATAAATGTAGTTATGACAAGGGCTATGACAAGCGAAACAACTATTGTCTTTACCCAGTCAAGTATTTCCTTAGTAACATTACTCATTTTGTCCATCTCCTCTTTTTCCCACATATCTTTCAACTAATTCCTCTATGAGCCTATTCATGTCATCATGTCTGTCTATTTTGATTTTCAGATCCAATAAGGTGCATACCCTTACAAAATCTTTCATGACCTCCTGCGGCTCACCGTATATTTCTTGAATGTCCTGTCTGCTCACTCCTTTAAACCCATGCCCCACCGGACATTCATGCCTCAGCTTTATGAGGTTCTCCATTTCCTTTGAGTTCAGTATAGAAATAATTTCTTTAAAAGTCTTGTTTCTTCCATTCATCTTCTTGATATATTCCATCAAGCCGTAACTTAGACTGCCGCTATATATTTTATACCTTTTTCGCAACATCTTCAATATGTTGTTTTTTGAAACCATATATCCGATCATTGATATTTGCTTTTTTTTGACTCCTTCCTGGCCGCTTATGAATATATATTTCAAAAGAGCTTCCTTAAGCCTGTAAACCCTTCCCAGATAATCTATGTACTGTTCGCTTACACACTGCATTTTGAGGCTTTCTATAAGTTCTGAAAATATCGCTTCCGGATAGCCTTCTATCAAATTCAAAAGATGGTTTCTCAGTTCCTTTATTTTCCTCTTGTTTTTTATTTTTGGAGAATCTATGCCTTCAAGTCTTTTAAGCGCTGTATTAAAATCAAAATTTATAAGATATTTGCATGCGCTTACAACCTTGTAAAGATCCCCTTCTCCAATCCCGCGCTCTTTTAATATTTCTTCTACTCCATCATAGTCATATCTGTCAAGAAATTTGTATATTACAAATTCATTCTTAATGTCTATGTTTCCCAAACTCATTCCCCCTTAAATTGCTGTGTCTAAGTAGTTCAATGATATCATGAAGTATTTTTTGATATGGACCTGCTTTATTGATACCCATCGCCTAATGATATTATGATATAATTATACCATCAGGGAGGTTACATAATGGATAAAATTAAAAACATAATTTATGAATATAGCGACGTATTTTTGGGCTTTTTCATATTGGCCTCGATGGTGTGCATAATGGGATCACAGCTTTACAACTGGTTCGAACCGACTTCTGGCTACACTTCGGCTTCTGACATACCGGCTTCCGCAGAGGCTTTGGCATCAGAAAGTCTCGATTCCAAAGATCCATCAGACAACCCGGATGCTTTGCACAACGATACAGCCAATGATTTGTCTTCTCAGCATGAAACTGAGACTCCTGCAACAGAATCCACTCAGAGTCAGGCCTCTTCAATCCAGCCGGCTGACGAGATTGTTGTATTCCAAATCAAAAGGGGGTCTGCTTGCATAAATATTGCAAATGACCTTGAATCAATGGGCCTCGTCTCATCTAGTGATGAATTCGTAGGCAAAATAACTTCACTTGGTCTTGAAAACAAATTGAAAAGCGGGTCATACAGCATCAAAAAAGGTGATTCCATAGACAATATAATAAAAATACTGACTGATTAGAATAACTTTCTACATAATAGACACATAATTATACAACTAAGGCCTCATTTGACTATGAGGCCTTTTCTTTAAGCAATTTTTCAAATTTCTCAGCAGATAAAGGCTTGCTGAAAAAGAAACCTTGTATTTCGTCACAGCCTCTTTCCTGCAGGAATTCCACCTGTTCCTTTTCCTCTACACCTTCTGCAACTACCGTAAGCTCCATTTCATGTGCAAGGCTTATTATATATGATGTTATGGCCATCTCTTTAGGGCCTTCAAATATCATATCCATAAAACTCTTGTCGATCTTTATTGTATCTATGGGCATTCTTCTGAGATAATTGAGCGAAGAGTATCCCGTCCCAAAATCATCCAAGAGTACACGTATCCCCCTGTTGCGTATTTTTTCTATTATCGCAAGCGCACTGTCCATATTCTCTATTATTGAACTCTCCGTAATCTCCATTTCAAGAAACTCACTG
The DNA here is from genome assembly GCA_965368085.1 of uncultured Peptoclostridium sp. GTDB lineage: Bacteria > Bacillota > Clostridia > Peptostreptococcales > Peptostreptococcaceae > Peptoclostridium. The sequence continues at coordinate 34,589 of CBDULP010000019.1, forward strand.
CTAAGCCCGCTGATTTGAAGGGCTTCATCTATATGTTCAAGTACCTCCTCGTCTTCAAGCTGCCTTGAAGAAAGGTTTACCGACACGCTAAGATCATAGCCCATATCATGCCAAGCCTTAGCATGTATGCATGATTTTTGGAGCATTGTCCTGCCGATTTTCCTCACAAGACCATTCTCTTCGGCAATAGGTATGAACTTTGCAGGCGATATGAAATTCCCGTCTGAATCTATCCATCTGGCTAACGCCTCCATGCCCACTATGCCTCCATTTTCAGCACTGACCCTTGGCTGAAAATATGCCTGTATCTCGTCATTTTCCACCGCTCCTCTGAGCTTGGTGTCAATTTCCAATCTTTTTATAGCTTCATCAGTTATATCTTCGCTGTATATCTTATACCCGCATTTCCCCTTGCTTTTCACATAGTGGAGTGCTGCATTTGCCTTTTTTATAAGCTCTTCATGATTTTTTGCATTTTTCGGGAAAATACTTACCCCTATGCTGGCTGATGGGAAAAATTTCATATTTTTTAGCGTTACCGGGCTTTCAAAATTTTCAAGTACCCTATTGCAAAACTTGGCAATTTCATATTCATCATTCATTTTTCTGCACAAGAATACAAATTCGTCGCCGCCCCACCTGTAGAGGCTGTTGCCTTCATCAGACTCCCTTATGAGTATTGAACTTATCTTTTTTAAAAGTTCATCCCCCTGCAAGAATCCCATAGTGTCATTTACAATTTTGAAATTATCCAAATCGAAAAATACAACTGCAAAGCTTTCTTTTTGTTTGCACATATTTCTAATGTCCATATTGAGGGAATTCTTGTTGAAAAGCCCTGTAAGCTGGTCATAATAAGCCATTTTATATATTGTCTCCTTGTTCTCCCTCAACTTTTCCATGTCCTTGCTTAATTTTTCATTCATCTTGTATATGCTGTCATTCTTTTCCCTGAGAAGTCTATTTTTGTCCATGAGCTGAATCTCATTTCTTCTTATCTTATTTTTGTAAAACAAGTTTACAGTGCAAAGAATCAGTACTGCCGCTATAAGTCCCGAAACAAACCATACGGCTTTTTCAGGTATTGCGTCCCTGGTTTGAAATGAAAACCATTTTTCTATGGCCTCATAGTACTTAGAACCTCTTTCCGATTTCATACTTTTGACACCGCTGTCAAATATATTATATATCTCGCCCGGTATGTCCTTTCTAAATGCATATCTAAGCTCGACCGGATTTATAAGCACCGGGGTTTCATAATATTCACGTCCGCGGCCATTCACCGCCATTGAAAACCTGCTTACAACCCCGTAGTCTGCAGTTTTAGATTCTACCAGCCTAAACACATCGTCATAACTTGACACATATATGTACGCCGGCTCCTGATTTATTCCCGCTGCTACCTTTTTGAAGTTTTGAGCATACAGATCATCCATGACTAACGCGACCATTTTGCCACCCATGTCTTGAAGCTTTTGCGACGGCTTTAGACTTATAACCGTTCCCCAGTTTTCTATTATAGGTTCTTCTATGTATTTAAACCTTTGCGCTCTCTCATTTGAATACCCAAGAGTAAGCATGTCGATTTCGCCGTTTTCAAGCATGCTTATTTCACTGCTGAGATCTGAGTATACATATTCAACCTCAATGCCATTTTGACTGCATATCTCCTCCAATATGTCTACTGCAAATCCGCCTGCCCTTGAATCTTGTGCCTTGAATGAAAGCGGCTTGTCTTCTTCCACTCCAACTCTTAAAACTGTCTCTCCATAGGAAGTCATGTTTAAAGCAAATATCGAAAACAATATTGCTATAAAAACTCTTACTGTTTTCATTTTCATATCCCAGACCCCTTTTTTTAACTCAGTTCCATTGCCAGCGCCTATATTTTAAATTTTGAAACATCAAGCTCAAGCTCTCCAGATATACGCCTTAATTCATTTGCATGGCTTTCAATCTGAATCATTGATGCAAGCTGTTCTTGTGTACTCGCGCAGGTTTCCTCTGTTGCCGCACAGGACTCTTCTGTAAGTGCAGATATGTTTTGAACTGCAGCTATTATTCCGTCCTTGTGCTCATCTACAGCCAGTACCCTTTCGCTTACTACCGATATTTTATTGTTGAGGCTTTCAATTATCCCAAGAGTCTCTTTGAATATATTTCTTACATCCTCTATTGACCTGTTTTGCTCATCTATTGCATTTCGAGACTCTTTCATCGTATTTACCGCTCTGTACGACTTGCTTTGTATATTTGAAACAAGATCCTTTATTTTACCCGTAGCCCCTTCCGTTTCTTCCGAAAGAAGTCTTATTTCCTGTGCAACAACTGAAAAACCCCTTCCGGCTTCGCCCGCCCTTGCCGCTTCTATGGATGCATTGAGCGCAAGAAGGTTTGTCTGTTTTGCGATTTTATCTATCATGGCAACTATGTTTTCTATGCTTTTCGAGTATTCATATACCCCTTTTATCTCCGAATCAACCATTTTAGACATATTGCCGCTTTCAATCATCTTTTCATTCAGTATCTCTATTGAATCTGAGCCCCTCTGGCTCAATTTAGCCGTTTCATCTGAAAGCTTGTCCATATCGGCCACTACCAGGCTCGCCTCTTCAATTTCATTTCCAAGGAGAAGTGTTTTGTTTAAAACATTATCTGAATCCGACGCCTGCTCCGTGGCTCCTTGAGCCACCTGCTGTATCGCACTTGCCACCTCGTTTGCCGCAATATTCGCCTCTTTTGTTATTTTAGAAAGCTGTTGGGAAGATGAAAACACTACATCAGATGAGCCTTTCACATTTTCCAAGAGCTCTCTAAGACCGCTTTGCATTATGTATATAGAATTTGTCATTTGAGAAAGTTCATCTTTGCCCGACTTGAAATTTTCTGGAATATCTATGCTTAAGTCACCCTTCGATATCATGGCAAGGTGCCTGTTGGCCTCATTTATAGTCTTTACAATTTTATTTGATATGTACAAGCTGAGCATTATTGAAGTCACAGCAGCTGCAGTCACTATTAACGCTATATCTTTTGAAACTATACCATACTCCCTGTCATTTTTGTCTTTTATGCTGTCTGCAGTTTGTATGTTGTGCTGTATGAGCTTTTCAAGTTCGATATGGTATCTGGATATCACTCCTTCCGAAGACTTTAAAAGCTCGTATGCTTCATCTGGTTTTTCTTCCCTTGCAAGAGTTTTTATATCCTCCAATATTCCTACAAAAATCCTCCTGTTTTCCTTGAAAGCCAAAAGAGCATTCGTCTCGAATTCATCCATACTTCCCTGTTCATAGTCCTTTATTTGCATAGTTATTCCCGAAGAGCTTTTCCCTATTTCTGACACAAACTCTTTCATGGCATTCTCGTCGCCTTCTCTCGAAGCTTCTATGAGCTCCACTATGTTTTTTTCAAGCTGCATAGTATATGCTTTGGCACTGCCCAGATGTTCTATGGGCTTTAAATTGTCATTAAACATCATTGTAAGCCTGTTGTTTGCCTTCATGTTGTAGTAAAATCCCATCCCCCCTACAAAAATCAGCATTGATATCATAAATCCTGAAAGTATGGCCATTTTCGCCCTTGTTTTCAGGTTCTTAAACACACAAACATTTCCTCCAAAATATCCAGCTCTACGCATTGTTGAATTTTTTTTCAGTTTTTTTAATTTTTTAGCCACAAGACACCTCCGTATATTTCTCACCCGGCAGTATACATTTCCAAATCCCAAAATCCAGATATGTAAACCGATTAACCAATCCTGCCCGGCACATATTTTGCATAATAACTCATGTATTTGATTTTTTCAATATTCATATCAGTTCAAATTCCGATAAATATCCCCCTTATTTGAATACAGCTTCATTTTTCACCTGAATTTTTTGGAAAATCTCTGTATTTATACTATACTATCCCATATTACTTCAAATTTTGTATTTTTTCAATTTAAATACCATTAATTTTTATTAAAATCGACTTAATTTCTGTTGTACATATAAATTAATTTATAATCTGCCGTTTAAACAAGTCTAATCCGTCCCCGTCGTCACTACACTCTTAAATCAACCAGAAAAAGGTTAGGTTTTTCCCTCCATTATAAAAAGAGAGAATACAATAAGTTCTGTGTATTCTCTCTTTTTATATATTCGATATCCACTTATATTTTACAATTGCAAGGCTTTCAGGTTTTGGCCTATCATCTTTTTAACCTGGGGAGCTATAAGCCTTTGCCCCTGCTTGAGATTCGCCCCCACAAGAGGCCTGACATAATTTTTGAAGCTTTCTGTCACATGGTTCCCTTTGCTGTTTATGAACTTTTCATCCATTGTCATTGTCCTGTTTGAAACCTCGTCGAGCTTTCTTATGCCGTAGTCTATGGCATAGTCGCCTATCCTGTTCAATGTTATTGAACCGTCTATGTCATGCCATATGGCAAACTGCGCCGCCTTTTCCCCTGCCTCCCTTGCCTCATGCTGGTCAACTTCAGATATGCAAAGTCCAAAAGACCTTTGAAGGTATCCGAAAGTATCCGCCCTGACCCTTTCTATTTTCAAAAGTCTTTTTATGTGATTTACAAGAAGGTCTCCAAGCCCCGCGTGAGAAAGGAACACATTGCCATATGAGTCCTTTTCAACGTCACCAAGTTTTTGGGCTATTGGAATTCCATCCCTGTCTGCTATGCCTTCAGACACGGCCACCACACATCTCCCATATTTTTCATATGTTTTTTTTACGTCTGATGCAAATTTATCCAGTTCAAAAGGCCTTTCAGGGAGGTATACAAGATGCGGCCCGTCATCTGGATATTTTTTTGCAAGCACTGATGATGCCGTCAAAAATCCCGAATGTCTCCCCATTACAACCCCTATATGAACTCCCGGAAGTGCCCTATTGTCAAGGTTTAGCCCTATAAAGGACTGGGCTACAAATTTTGCTGCAGATCCAAATCCGGGAGTGTGGTCATTGCAAACTATGTCGTTGTCTATTGTCTTAGGTATGTGTATAGCCCTGAAGTCATAACCTTCCATGGATGCATAATTGTTGACTATGTCCACTGTTCCCACCGAATCATTGCCTCCGATATAAAAAAAGTACCTGACATCATGTGCCCTGAATACATCAAATATATACTTGCAGTATTTTTCGTCTGGCTTGTCCCTTGTGGACAGAAGAGCCGATGATGGAGTCTTTGCAACCTCTTCCAGATTGTGTGTGGTCTCCTGTGTAAGGTCTAAAAAATTTTCTCCGATTATGCCCCTTACTCCGCCGACGGCTCCATATACCCTGTTTATCTGAGTGAACTTTCTCGACTCCAATACAACTCCTACAAGCGATTCATTTATGACAGCCGTAGGCCCTCCGCCTTGAGCAACTACAACATTTCCTGAAAGTGCCACAAAATCACTCCTTTCACACAATCACTGTGTACAGTTTTTCAAATTCATATTTCGCATCCCGAAAACTTTGGGCTTCTAAAATACTTTTTCACACTACGCTCCCCTCTTTTTATTATTAATATGATTTTTATAACAAAATTCAAGTCTTTATGCCTCTATCTCTATTTTTTCAGCACAGTTAATATCTACCTAAAAACCCTCCTTTCTAACCAACATCACATCACATTCGCATCCGTCTATACGTTTCTTCTCAGTGGCTTGATTTCAACAAATCCGTTAAACTTTTATTTATGCTTGAATTAAAAACACATGCATTATATCATTTAATTAACATATATATGTGACTCTCAACCTGTGTTCAAACCCAACATTAAATACTTACCAGATGAAATTTGCAGGAAATATCCCAGATTGAAGGATAGCCGAAGATGCAATATTGGCAGAGCCAACTGTCGATAGAAACTTTCAGGCCCTCAGACTGCATATTGATGGTTCTCTGAAAATTCATAATTTTCTTTACTGATTGACAGAGGAATATATCAGGCGGTTTTATTTACGTGCCGGTATATTCCTTTTTTAATGTACAATAAATGATATGATAAATTTTTTTGTGTTTGGAGGTTGTAAAATGGATATTTCTCTTAGTCTTGATACAAAAGCTCTCATGGACAGAGCCTATGAAATGCGAAAGTCCAATTTTGGCGATTCCATAGAATTTGACATACCCGATATGACAAAGGTGATAAGCGTAACCGGAGACAAATGCATTCTCGACTGCGCCCACTGCGGAGGCCACTATTTAAAGGGCATGACTCCCATATCAAGCGACATCAATTTTGACGATTGCAGCAGTGTTCTCATAAGCGGAGGCTGCGATGAAATGGGAAAAGTCGACATGGGAAGACATATTGCTTTCATCAAAAATACCAAAAATAAAAATGTAAAAGTAAATACCCATCTGGGACTTGTTGAAAAAGAGCAGATAGAAAAAGTTTCAGCCCTTACCGACTGTGTATCTTTCGACTTTGTGACAGACAAAAATACCATAATGGACGTTTATGGGCTCGACAAATCTGCAGACGACTATGTGAGGACATATACCGAGCTTAAGAAATACACCAGGGTTATTCCCCATATATGTATAGGTCTTCACGGAGGAGAGGTTCACGGTGAATACGGGGCTCTTGAAAAGCTAAAAGAGCTTGGAGCTGACGCCCTTGTATTCATAGTATTCATTCCAACTCCCGGCACACGATACGCAAAAAAATCCCCACCTGCAATAGATGAAATTGCAAAGCTTCTATCTACAGCCAGAATAGAATTTCCAAATATACCAATACACCTTGGATGTATGAGGCCAAAGGGAAAATTAAGGGCTCAAATTGACTTTACCGCAATAAAATGTGGAGTAAATAAAATAGTAAATCCTACGGGACCTTCAATAAAGCTTGCAAAAGAGCTGGGTCTTGAAATAAAATACGGAAGGGAGTGCTGTGTACTATGATAAGAGTTTCTATAGGAAGTGCAAACATACTTGGACTTAAAAAAATTAAAACGGATGCAAAATCCACAACCGCATATCTTTTAAATGGACAAAAATGCAGCAACAACTGTGGTTTTTGCCCTCAGGCAAGGGAGAGCAAAGATGACGGATCTCACCTTTCAAGAGTTGTCTGGCCTGAATACGACACTGATGTAGTAATTGATGCTCTAAAAAAATCCTCTGAATCCGGGGATCTTCAAAGAGCATGCATACAGTTCACTCTTTGCAAAGGCTCTTTTGACGCCGCAAAAGAACTTTCAAGGAGAATATCCTCCGAATCCGATATTCCATTTAGCGTTTCACTAAACGTACCAAGTGTCGAAAAAGCAAGAGAGCTGATAGAAGCGGGGGCTTCCAGAGTAAGCATAGCGCTTGATGCCGCTACTCCTGAAATCCACAACAGGATAAAGGGAAGCGATTTCAACCAAAAAAAAGCACTTATAAAAGAGTGTGCGCAGCTTTTCCCCGACAAAATATCAACCCACGTAATAGTCGGCCTTGGAGAGACTGAATATGAAGCTTTGTCTGAAATAGCTGAAATGTACAGACTTGGTGTTTCTGTAGGTCTTTTCGCATTCACCCCTGTTCGCGGCACTGCGCTTGAAAACCAGTCTCCTCCAGATATTGACACATACAGAAGGGTACAAATAGCCAACTATCTTCTAAAATACGGTTTTGCCTCAATTGATAACTTCAAATTTGAAAACGACAAGCTTGTGCATATCGACATCGACAAAGCTACTCTGACAGATGCCCTTTCAGACGGAAAATGTTTTGAAACAGCTGGATGCAAAGGGTGCAACAGACCTTATTACAACGAAAGGCCAGGAGGCGTAATGTACAATTATCCAAGGCCTCTTTCACATGAAGAAATTTCCAATTGCATGAGAGAATCCGGTTTAAACCTTTTATAATTTGGACATACTTATAGATAACAGCATAAAATTAAAAAGGAGATGTTTCATCAATGAAATGGAGATTCATAAATACTGATTTCAACAGCGGTCCTATGAATATGGCAATAGACGAGGCCATTTTAAGCTACCATTCCAAGGGAATTGTTCCTCCGACACTGAGATTTTACAGATGGAATCCCGCTACGATTTCTCTAGGATACTTCCAAAAATCTGACAGGGAAGTAGACATAGAACAATGTCAAGCTTCAGGAATAGACGTTGTAAGAAGACTCAGCGGAGGAAGAGGTGTTCTTCACGACAATGAGCTCACATACAGCATGGTAGTCTCAGAAGAATATCCTATGCTTCCCAAGTCAATAACAGAGTCATATAAAATAATTTCAGGTGGACTTTTAAAGGGATTTGAAAACTTGGGAATAAAAGCAGATCTCTCGCCTGTTGTAAGCCTTAAAAACAAGGAGTTCACATCATCCGCATGCTTTGACGCCCCTTCTACATACGAGCTTACAGTAAGCGGCAAAAAGATTGTCGGAAGTTCCCAGGTTCGCCAGCTTGGGGTAGTGCTTCAGCATGGCTCTGTGCTTAATGATCTGGATGTCGAAAAGCTTTTCAGTACAATAAAAATGAGCAGCCCCAAAGCAAAGGAGAGGATAAAGTCCTCGTTTACCCAAAAGGCTACAAGCATAAGACATGAACAGGGAGAATGCGCAAAATGGGAAGACCTTTGCAGTGCATTTTTCAACGGATTCAAAGATGCACTTGACCTTGACATTGAAATCGGATCCCTTACTGACGAAGAAATGGAAATGGCAAAAGTTCTTTGCGAAACCAAATATTCAAGAGATGAGTGGACGTTCAGGAGATAATATACAAATCCAATTCACAAAAGACCCGTCAGCTAGTTCTAGCTGACGGGTCTTTTAAATTCAAAGCTGCAAAATCTATTTATTTTGAACGCCAATTTGAAATTCCCTGGCATCCTTGTAATTTTTTATTATTCCAGTTGCATGTCCCATTGGACAAACCTGGCACCAGCTTCGGGGCTTGAATATGACTCCCATTGCCATCCCAAGTACAAGAGAGGCGCTCATAAGCCTGAATATGGCAAAGCTTACTTTCGTAAAATCTCCCCCCGAGTGAATAAGAGATATTGTAAACATGCCCATCATAATCATAAGCAGAAAATTCTTGAAATGCTTAGTGTTCATCCACTTTGGCATGGTATTGTTTAAGCTCATGTTCTTCAAAAACTTTCCAAGAAGCGAACCTCTGGGACAGTAGCGGGAACAGTGGATTTTCCCCCTTCCCATCACAGCGTGATACATTGGCATAGTCATGCATATGAGCCCCAATATTCCAAATCTAAAATCTATAATGGACAGCGATATAAATCCAACAAGAAAAATCCAAGACCAGCTCTGATGTGATTTTACCCTTTTATTTTCTTTTCTCATTCCAATACCCCCCTGTTTATACTTTATCAAAAGCTTCGTATTTGACCATTCAAGCAAGGTTCAATATACCCCCTATAGGTATTATTATAGTGGGTATATATTTTTTGTCAACATTTTTTATTTCAAAAAAGTATTAGAGCCTGATAATCAATATTTCATCGATCATCAGGCTCTTAAGAATCGGTCTGACAGCTACTTGCACTTTCTTTGTTCATCTAACACCTTGCCTTTATTTCTTTTTTCAAATCTTCTATATTAATTCCTTGAAGATTTGAATGTTCTTAAAATCCTAACTGATGATTTTAAGACTTTACTTGTTTCTTTTGTGTTGCATCTGCTGCTTGCTTCTTCGTTGCCGTACTGTGTGAACTACCAGGCTTTTGCACCTTTCATTCAAACAGTTCGCCAAGTCCACTATAGTTTCTTTGGACCTGGAATATTAAATTGTAATTTGGAGCTTTAAACCCTGACTCTTTTAAAAATGTTGCTAATTGCCGCCAGCCTCTTCTTTTTAGAAGGACAATGTAACATCCTTCTTATTCTATTTATACCTATTCCATAGAGCTTTAAACGTGTTTTTAATTATTTTTAAAATCTTACGGCAGTTCCAGAAGCAGTAACAATTAGCATTCCTCCATTTTTACCAACAGTTTCATAATCTAAATCAACTCCAATAACAGCTGTAGCACCAAGTTTTTGTGCTTCTTGTT
>CBDULP010000020.1:0-42675 GCA_965368085.1 uncultured Peptoclostridium sp.
GCCCTTAGAGCTTGGGTAAACTTGGAGCGTTAGCTCTATTGACCAAGAAGCTCCCACTTCTATAAGTGGGGGTAGTTCACGTAAAGCACTTGTTCAATATGATTTTGAAGGGGGATGATTTTATGAAGTGGGAGACGGCTCGCCTTTCCATGGCTCTTTTTATATTCTATATGCTTTTGACCGTGGACATTTCCCCTTCGAATATGGCGACGGGGATGTTGATATCGGCCCTGATAGCTTCTGTTTCGACACGCGTATTCTTCAAGTCTGAAAAAAACACTAAAGTCCCCAATATTTTCACGCTTGGCGCATACATGGTATTTTTGATATTTGAAATATATAAATCCTCTTTCATTTACATGTTAAAAATAATTAAAAACGACGCGCATCCCGTAGTGGTGAAGGTTAGGCTTGGCACATCGAACCCGTTCATAGTCGCAACGGTGGCAAATTCCATAACCCTCACGCCGGGAACCATAGCGATAGACGCGCAGGGCAATACGCTTTTGGTTCTGACTACAAATGGAAAAATGGGAGCCTCGGACGTCCAGGCCGGAATCAAAAAATCATTCGAGGACCGGCTGGGGGGAGGGTGATAAAGTGCTCATTTTTACAATATATTTCATAATAGCGGCAATCGCGGTATCCCTTGTAAAGGTCATAATAGGGCCGACCATATGGGACAGGCTTCTCGCTCTCAATCTGATATCCGCAAAGACCGTTATGCTCCTTACCGCATACTCTGTACGCATGGGCAATTTGAGGCTTCTTGACATATCAATAGCCTATGTTGTGGTTGGCTTTTTGGGGGTTACGCTTCTTTCAAGCTATATTCTAAGGGGGGGACGTCAAAAATGATATCTGATTTTCTGCTCGTTATGGTGTGCATATACATATTTTTCGGTCTGCTTGGCATATTCAGGTTCAAGAGCATATATTCAAGGCTTCTCACCGGAAGCAAGATAGACACCGCGGCCATGATAACTCTGCTTATAGCCCTTATGCTCAAGGCGCAAAACTGGCAGTTCTCGCTAAAGATATTCCTTATACTTGTGATAATGCTTGTCACAACGCCAATAAGCGGCCACATAATAGCAAGGTCTGCATTTGAAACGGGAATAGACGTCGAGGTCAAGGACCCAAAGGACGAATTCAAAAAGGGGGCCGGCCACGATGAGTGAGAGCATACTTTTGCTTATTCTGACAGCATGCTGCGTTTCGATAGTGGTTCAAAAAGACCTTTTCAAAAGTGTAATACTCTACAGCGTTTTTTCGCTGATGTGTGCAACGCTTTACTTTCTGTACAACGCCCCTGACGTAGCTCTTGCCGAGGTTGCCGTGGGAAGCGCGTTCATACCCGTGATTTTCATAATAGCCATATCGCGCCAGAAGGAGTTTGTGGTGGTGAGCTACGTATTTGACGATTTTTTGAGCAAGGAGCTGCCAGGCGGAAAGGCCGGAAGCGGCTACGAGCTCCTTTCAAGGTTTTGCTCCATATACGGCCTGAGCCTTGTGCTGTGCCCCAACGAGGACGGCAAGTTTTGCGGATTTTTGAAGATAAGCAACGTGGACCTTTTCATATCGAAATCAGGGCCTGGCTACGTCATAAAGGGCAAGTCCTCAAGCATGCTCATGAAAAGGCTCGAATCCATGGTGACCCCATACGACGACATAAGGGTGGAGATGATTGGCGATGAAGAAAACTTCGATTAAAATTCTAAGAGAGACGCTCCTAATTTCGATGCTCCTTTTCTGCCTTTGGGCCATATCGACTTCGGTGTCAGAGTCATCTGTATCCATAAACAGCCTTTCAAAGGATTTTTTCATTCGAAATGGATATGCAAACACAGGTGCCAAAAACATCGTTGCCGCCATATATCTGGACTACAGACTTTTGGACTCCGTATTCGAGTCAAGCCTGCTTCTCGTCACCATAGCGGGCGTGCTTCATATTGCAAAGTCCGAAGGCTCCATAGACTAGCCCATATCCCGGGAGGCGATTTTTTTGAAACATTCACTGCTACTTATATACATGGCACGGTTTCTCCACCCTTTCATGCTCATGTTCGGGGTTTATGTGATAATATTCGGAGACATTTCTCCCGGCGGAGGCTTTCAGGGCGGTGCAATACTTGCAAGCGCATATATAGCATCATATATAGCCAGCGGCAGGCAGACCTTTGACGTCCACAGCCTAATAAGACTGGAAAAGCTTTTGTACCTTTTAATAATACTCCTTTCGCTTTTGTCGGTTTTTACAAAAGGGGAGGCATTCACCAATTTTTTCCCCACGGGCGCGGCTTCAGACAGGAAAAGGCTGTTCCTGCTGTTTATGAACATATTCATAGGGTTCAAGGTGGCCCTTGGCATAACGTCTATATTCTCCATATTCGTGGAAGAGGAAGGGTAATAGGCCGCTGGTGTATGAACCGTCGCAAGCCTTGCAAAGAACGGAAAATCAGAAGCTTTAAAAAACAGAGTCGCATTGTGTGCAGCAGCACAGATAATTTACGAAGCATACAAAGTATAAAGTCGAAAGGAGGGCTCAATGTGGACATATGTCTTTCTTCAATTGTAATAATGGCAGGGCTTTACGGGCTTTGCACTTCAAAAAACCTTATAAAATCGGTTCTGTGTCTCAATATATCTCAGGCGGGCATAATTCTCCTTTTTCTTAAAACGGTCCATTCAAAGAGCGACTCAATACCCATAGTCGGCTCCATGGTAGGCCCGTTTGCCGATCCGCTTCCTCAGGCTCTTATGATAACAGCTATAGTCATAGGCGCATCTGTGACATCGCTCGCTCTTATGATTTCAATAAAGCTTTTCCATGAATACGGAACCCTTGAATGGGACGAGCTTTTCAGAAAGGGGAAAATATAATGGGATACGCGATTTTAGGGATTGATCTTCTCCCCATATACATAATATTCATACCTGTAGTTTCGTCCCTCATACTGTACCTGATTCACAGCCGCCACGCCATTTTGGTTTCCATTGCATGCCAGGCCACGCTTTCCGCAGCCTGTGCGCTTTATTTCAAGCAGATATTCAACATGGACATGCACATAGTCGCCATAGGCGGCTGGGCTGAATTCGCAGGTGTCACCCTCAGGAACGACCACCTTTCAATGAGTTTCGCCATCATGAGCATAGTGATATGGTGGTGCGTGATAATATTTGCATTTTACGAAAAATACAGCAGCAATTATCTGTTCTTCATTCTTTTTCTGGAAGGGACTTTCATGGGGCTTCTCATGAGCAACGACCTTTTCAACCTCTTTGTTTTCATAGAAATCGTAACAATAATATCCACTATGCTCATAACTTTCAAGAAGGACAAGTCCGCTCTCAAGGCCGGATTTTACTACCTAATATTCAACAATGCCGGGATGCTTTTTTATCTCATGGCATTCATAATAATATATTCCGTATGCGGCACACTCAACCTCCAGATTATAAAGACATCAATAATACCCTTCAAGGACAGCTTCCCCGTAAGGATGGCATATGTGATGATAACCGCAGCATTTGGGGTCAAATCCGCATTCTTCCCGGTTTACACCTGGCTTCCCAAAGCCCACAGTGCGGCTCCTTCAGCCATTTCAGCGCTTCTTTCGGGGCTTCTTGTTAAAAGTGGACTTTACGAGTTCATAAGGCTGAACGAGGTGTTCCACTACTCATCCATGGACGCCCCGCTTGCTGTACTGGGGTCTTTGACAGCTTTATTAGGAGCATTGTTTGCATTTTGCCAAAAGGACATAAAGCTCATACTGGCATTCAGCACGGTATCCCAGATAGGGATAATGTTCATGGGAATAGGCCCTTTCAAGGGGGTTTTATATTCAGGAGGGCTTTTGCACCTCATAAACCACAGCCTTTTCAAGTCACTGCTGTTTCTTGGTGCGGGGATAATAATATCGGAGTATAAAAACAGGAATGTAATGCAGATACGGGGTGTTTTCGCGCGGCTTCCCATGACTTCAATATTCATGATAATAGGAATGCTTTCCATAACGGGAATGCCCTATCTGAACGGATTTGTAGGAAAAAGCATAGTGGCCTACTCCCTAAAGCAAACACCGTGGGAGCTGCTCATACTGAAGCTTGTAAACGTGGGAACGGCGGCATCTTTCATAAAGCTCTCCCAGATATTCTTCATAAGCTTCAAGGGCGTTTCAATGAGGAGGAAAAAAAGGATAACAGAAAACATCCCTCTCTTGATTCTTTCCATAGGATGCATAATCACGGCGGCCTTTTACGTCGATATGGCGAATGTCCTAATAGAGGTTCCTGTGCCTGACATAATAATGTTTTCTCCTCGTAAAATGGCTGAGTATGCCTTGACGATGCTGGCAGGGCTGGCCCTTTACAAGCTCGTGCTGAAAAATGACCCCCGATGGGTCAAAAGTATAAGGCATTTCGACGTTTCCTTTGCAAATGCGTGCATGTTTCTCGTGGGGTTCGTGGCGGTTATGAGCGCCGCGATCATTTAATAAAAAAAGCCCCGATTCCTTTTTGGAATCGGGGCTGCGTTTTTAATTTATTATCTAGCGTTGGCAGGTTCCATAGAAACCCTGCTTCCTCTTATCTCTGCTCCGTCCATGCTTCTAAGAACCTGTCTGCAGCAGTCTTTCGCAACTTCGACAAATGTGAACTTGTCGTATATGTCTATTCTTCCGACTTTCTTTCCTTCTATTCCGGATTCTCCAGCTATCGCGCCTATTATGTCTCTCGCCCTTAGCTTTTGTCTTCTTCCGGCGTTAAGGAAAAGTCTCACCATTCCGGACTCTCTTGCACCCGTGTCTTCAAATCCAGTGTTGTCAACAACTTCAGCAGTTTCTCCTCCAGTAGGATTGCAGTTCATGCTTATGAACGTCGCTATTATCTCTTCAGGTGAAGCATCTGATTTTGAAAGAAGTTCCTGAGCCGCTTTAATGTATGTTTTCTTAGGCGTCTCCTGTGATTTTTGAACCATGTCCTCCACTACAGTGCTCAACTTAAGCTTTTGAACGTCCTCAGCAGAAGGTGCGCTTATCTTGTTTATAGGAGCTTTTGTGTATTTTTCTATTCTCTTAAGCCTTCCAGCTTCTCCGCCCCATGCAAATGTGAATGATTTACCCTTGTTTCCAGCTCTTCCCGTTCTTCCTATTCTGTGTACATAATACTCTATGTCCTGAGGAACTTCGAAGTTGAACACAGCGTCCACGTTATCCACGTCAAGTCCTCTTGCCGCAACGTCTGTAGCCACAAGAACCCTTATGATCCCGTTTCTGAATTTGTTCATCACGCTGTCTCTTCTCTGCTGGCTCATGTCACCGTGAAGCGCTCCTACAAAGTATCCCTTTTCAGAAAGCTCGTCAGAAAGCTCGTCTGCGCCTCTTTTAGTGTTGCAAAATACCAGTGAAAGTCTTGGCGAGTGTATGTCAAGAAGCCTTGAAAGCATTTCAGCTCTTTCCTTCTGTCTGACTCTCATGTATACCTGCTCTATTGCATCGGCTGTAAGGTTCTTTCCCTCAACCTTTACTACCTGTCTGTCTGTCTTCTGGTATCTCTTAGACATTTGCATTATTTCCTTAGGCATTGTAGCCGAGAAGAATACAGTCTGTCTTTCGCTTCCAGTTTCAGCAAGTATTGTCTCTATGTCTTCTCTAAAGCCCATGTCAAGCATTTCATCGGCTTCGTCAAGTATGATCATTTGAAGGTTGCTAAGCTTTAAGCTTCCTCTTCTCATGTGGTCCATTACTCTTCCAGGAGTTCCCGCAACTATTTGCACTCCTTTTCCAAGCGCCTTAAGCTGAGTGCTTATAGACTGCCCACCGTATATAGCAAGCGTATTTATTCCTTTTTTGTATTTCGCAAATTTCTTAAGCTCTCCGGTAACCTGTACCGCAAGCTCTCTTGTCGGACAAAGCACTAGTACTTGAACGCTCTTGTCACTTGGATCTGCAGCTTCAACCGCTGGTATTCCAAATGCCGCTGTCTTTCCTGTTCCAGTCTTCGCCTGTCCTATTATATCTTTACCCTGCATAACAAGTGGAATTGCAGTCTCCTGTATTGCTGATGGCTCTTTAAATCCTATTTCAGAAACTGCTCTAAGCACCTTGTCTGACAGGTTTAGTTTTTTGAATCCGTTGTTTTCCATATATACTTCCTTTCGATTATCACATATCATATATCATATATCCATGGTGCGCCTGTATTTGGCGCCATGTTTCCCAATATTTACGATTGTTTACGTTTTGCCGGCTTCTCAATTATATATTTAAACTTTGAAACTTGCAAGTTATTTTACGGTTAATTTGAATAATTTTCCGAACAAAGGAGTTTATACCCATGTAAAACGTTTGCCACATCACACACTACACAAAGAAAGCCCCAATTCCATATGGAAACTTTGACTGTTACGCTTTTCGTTTCAAAGTTTCCCGGAATCAGGGCTTTATGACGTGCCGGAAATCTCAAAACGCAAGATTATGGCCGCTTATATATCAAAGTCCTCTATTAAAGTCCTCTATTAAAGTACTTCTACGCTGTTCTTTTCCTTAAGTGCGCTTGTCTTTTCTACATAAGCGTCGTTTTGCTTTTTCATAAGAAGCATTCTTGCTATTTCAGCTTTTGAATCCTCAAGTGATTTTTGAGCGCCTTCAACTTTGTTTGTAACCTTAACTATGTGGAATCCGAATTGTGTAGAGAAAGGCTCGCTTATCTCTCCAACTGGAAGATCAAATGCAACTTCTTCGAATTCTGGAACCATTTTTCCCTTTGTGAATTCTCCAAGGTCTCCACCGTTTCCTTTAGATGGGCACTTAGAGTATTTTCCAGCTGCCTCTGCGAAGTCAAGTCCTTCGTTTATCTCTTTAACTATGTCGTCAGCCTGCTCTTTTGTCTCCACTAGTATGTGGCTCGCCTGAACTGACTCTTCAGTCTTGAATTTGTCCTTGTTTTCTTCATAGTACTTTGCAACCTCTTCAGTTTCAACCTTAACTGATTGAAGAAGCTTTCTTATAGCATACTGCTTAAGAAGGTTCACTTTTGCACTTTCAAGCTCTGCAACGAATTCTTCCTCTTCGTTCACATTGCTGTCAATTGCATCGATATAGAAAAGTTCCTGGTGTATAAGCTCGTCAATAAGCTGCTTTCTTCCCTCTTCTGACTGGAACTGCATAGCTCTTTGTGGTCCAAGCCCTTGAAGCAGGAAGTCCAGGTCGCTTTGCTTTATCTCTTTTCCGTTAACTTTTGCAAGTACTTTGTTTTCACTCATATTAAAGTAATCTCCTTTTAAGTCAATTTTTTTGCTCATGCGCTAATGCCATATTAACATAAATGGGGCCGGCTGTAAAACAACCGGCAAACTTTTCCCTAAGCCTCTCCGAGGTACTGTATTCCCGAAAACATGAACCTCACTCGCTCCACATCTTCCCTGCTTCCAACCATCATAAGCGTATCCCCGAATTCGAGAACGTCGTTTCCGTGAGGTATTATCTTTTCGTCTCCTCTGAGTATCGAAAGTATCAGGCAGTCTCCGGGCAGGCTTAGCCTTGATATGGCCATTCCTGAAATATCCGGGTTGAGAACCCTTATTTCCGCCACATAGAACTCGTCCTGATGCTGGAAGAACATATCCGATGCATTTGGGGCTATTATGAGGTTTTCTATTATAAGCGCACTTGCAAAGTCTGGAGATATGGCAACTACATTTTCAAGTTCCACGCAGTCCGGAGCCTTGGAGTTGTTTGTTGCAAGTATGACCTTTTCCACTCCAAGTTTCTTATTGAGTGCATCGCATACTTTGCATACCTTTGCATACATAGATTCATCCACGTATGACACCACTACATTTTGTGCCTGTTCTATGCCGGTGGTTTTGAGCCATTCCAGGTCTGAAGGATCGCCTATATAGAGATTTCCTCCCGCATATGCGGATCCTTCAAAGTTGTCTTCGGTAAATGCTATTGCAACAACGTCCACTCCGCTTTTTTTGAGTCTTCTTATGAGGAGAAGGCTTTTTTCATTTATTCCGACTATAAAAGTCTTTTTCTTTTCAGGCTCCTCGGCCCTGCCCATCATGTGGTTGAAGAAAAGCGGAGAAAGCGTGCATGTGGCTATTGCTACAAGTATTACGCTTCCATTCACTTCCTTGCTCAGTATTCCAAGTTTAAGGCCTATTGCGCTCGCGGCTATTATGAGGCTCAGCCTTGATGAGAGCAAAAAGCCCGCAGCCGATGCCATTTTTAGCGGATACGTTCCCCTGAGCATCAGCGCCGGTATGAACTTGACCGCATATGCAGCCGCCAATAGCCCCGGCAGGAGTATCAGTGCCTTGGGATTCGAAAGCACGTCCTTTATGTCAAAGTTGGCTCCTACCATTATGAAGAATATCGGTATGAAAAAGCCGTACCCTATTGCGTCGAGCTTTGATGAGAGCTGAGAGCTTTCCCCTTCCGTGATAAACGACACTATCACTCCGGCCAAAAACGCCCCCAGTATTATCTCCGTTCCCAGCACCTGAGAAAGGGCTATGAATACAAGTATCAGCGCAAATGTCCCTCTGACCTTTATCTGAGAGGTGGCATGCGAAAGCTCGTGCATGAGGTCTTCTATCACCTTGTTTTTCACGACCTTGCTTGCCGCCTTGTATACCACGAAAAACGCTACAAACAGGAGCAATGAAAGAAGCACCCTGTAAGTGGCTCCTGAAGTGTAAAACGCTATGAAAAACGTTATTAGAGTCATTGTTCCAAAGTCGGAAACTATTGCTGAAAGCAGTATAGTCTGGCCGAAGTCCGTATTTATGAGGTTCTTTTCCTTTAATATTGGAACTACTATGCCCAGCGAAGTCGTGCTGAGTATAAGCGTCATGAGATACGCATCCCTCACAAGCCCCATGTCTTTTAGAACTGATGATATTGCAAATGAAAAGCCCAGAGTCATTGCAAATATCACAAGAGCGGTGGCCACAGGGTCCTTGTACCATTTCTGTCCTTCCCTTTTTACAGGCTTTATGAACTTGAAATCTATTTCAAGCCCCGAAAGAAACATCAAAAACACAAGTCCGAAAGTGTAAAGGAATGTTAGCCATGATGATTCTTCTATGAGTCCAAATCCGCTCTTTCCAACTATCATTCCTGCTATTATCTCTCCCACGACTATTGGTATTGGCAGGAATTTAAGTTTTCTTATTACTATGGGCACAAAAAGAGCCAAAAGAACTATTACGAGCAGCGATATATACGATATGTCCCCATGTTCCATTATTCAGCAGCTCCCTTCGAAATTTTATAGGTTTAAATGCGTCAGCATGTGTACGTTTGAATTTGGACTTTTCAGTTTTTTATATTTTATCACAATTTTGTGAAATAGTATTCATGCATATTAAAAATTTTAACCTCCAACGGGTGAAGCCACAGGATTTTGCTGTAATTGGAAAAACCGCCATTTTACATGGCGGTTTTAGCTTCGTTTTTTATTTCTTCCCATCGACACTGCCTCTTGTCGAAGTATATGTAGTTTATGCATATATTCTCACCTGAAACAGGATTGAACAGTTCGAATCTGTTCTTGTCCTTTTCGCTTTTCTTGAGCGTTATATGTTCACCAGAGTCGCTTTTGAAAATCCTGTTCGGATTATTCCCAAGCATTTTCAAGACTTCCCAAGTCTTGTACGTTTTGGCCGTCTCGTACACTTCTCCTCCAATGACACTCATTATCTCTTTGAGAGTACTGTATCCAAGCCCTCTTATCGCAAGCAGGTCGTCAGCGCTCTTTGTCGAGAGATCCTCTACATATCTTATGTTTCCCCTTCTAAGGCAGTTATAGGTTCTTATTGAAAACCTGAGTTCTTCAATAGGTGTCTTATTAATGCCTCTCATGCTACCCCTCCGATGCACTTTGAATTTGTTCGTTTTTTGTTTTGTTTTTCACATTATTTGAAACTTATTTCGACTTTTCCATTTTAATTCCGTTTCCGGCAATTGTCCAATATCTTTTTTCAATGGCTGCTATGTCTTTTATTGTATTTTTTTATATATATTTGGTTTATTCTATATTTATTCCATCGTTTTCTCAATATGGCCCATTTAAGGAATTTTTATTCATCTTCAGCTCATTAAAATTCCCCGGACGATATTCTCCGGGGAATTTTTGCAGCCTTGAATTTTTTAAAAAGACTTCCTAATGAAGCATTTTTAACCCTAAACCGATCAGGATTTCTGAATATTTTCAAAGCTTCTCATTCAATGCCTTCTATTTTTCATGAAGCGTTTCGTCTATCTCCATTATCTGCACTTCTATTTTCTTTATTTCATCCACCATTGTAAGCACCTTTGACCTGTCTATCTCTTCACCGTTTGAATACACAGAATACACGTATTCCCCTATTTCAGCTTTCTTTTCCTTTATGACCTTCTCATGTTTTCCCTTTTCCAGCTTGAGCTTTTGCTTTTCGACTGCCTCGGATGACTTCGACCCTATTGCACTTGCAGCATCCTTAGTCTTCTCGCCTATTTTTTTCATTACACCCATAGATTAATCCCCTCCGTTTATGTTTTGGTTGGAATGCACACCCAGCCGCCAAGAGGCTTTAATTCTCACATGACCGCCTTGGGTAAAATCCTGACCAGGTCTCTTTTTGCATATCTGTTTTATACCCAATCCTTTCAAAACATTCACATGAAATGTATTATATGCGAGCATGCTCAATCAGCAATAACAAAAATTAAACGCGGCCGCACTGGCTGGCATGCGGCCGCATTTAATGTTCCTCTATAAAATGATTTCTATGGTTTAGTACTTCATAATGAAGAGTTTCAGCTCTATGCGATTTTCGATTCCGTTCCTTTTTCAGAATCCTTGAACTGAGGAATTCCAAATACTATTGCAAGCGTGCCCATTGCAAGCGTAAGGAATGGATAGTACATATATTTCACTATTTCAAATGATGCAATGCCGCCTACTCCTGACGCCACAAGTAGCTGTGCCCCGTAAGGTATTATCCCCTGCCAAGAGCTCGAGAATATGTCCAGAAGACTGGCAGACCTTTTGGGGTCTATATCGTAATCCTTTGCTATGTCTTTTGCAAGAGGCCCCGCCATAACTATAGTTATTGTGTTGTTTGCCGTACATATGTCGACAAGGCTCGTGAGAATCGCTATTCCCAGCTCGCCGCCCCTTCTTCCACTCACCCTGTTGTGTATGAACGATATCAGGAAATCTATTCCACCATTCAGTTTGATAAGCTCAACAAGCCCGCCTATCACTATCGATATCATTGCAAGGTCTTCCATTCCCTGCATGCCCTCAGCAGCAGTCTGAAGAAGCCCCATAATGTCAAAGCTTCCATTCATCATTCCTATTGCTCCCGAAAGCACTACTCCGCCTGTAAGCACTGCAAGAACGTTAACACCCATAAGAGCAGCTCCCAAAACCGCTATGTAAGGAATTATCTTTACAAGGCTGTACGGATGCGCCTGTGTAACCGCTCCTGAACCTGCGCCTGCCGAAAATGCGAGTATTATTGCAGTTATTATCGCAGCAGGCAGAACTATTATAAAGTTCATTTTGAACTTGTCCTTCATTCCACAACCTTGTGTTCTCGCCGCAGCTATTGTCGTATCGGATATCATCGAAAGGTTGTCACCAAACATAGACCCTCCGACTACAGCTGCAAGCGCAAGTGCCACAGGTATACCTGTTTGCTCCGATATTCCAACTCCTATTGGTGCAAGCGCCACTATGGTACCCATTGAAGTTCCCATTGAAAGCGATATGAAGCAGCATATTACAAACGTTCCAGCTAAAAGCAGATTCTGTGGAAGTATTGTAAGCCCGAAGTTAACTGTAGACTCAACGCCTCCCATCGCCTTTGAAACCGCACCGAATGCACCTGCAAGTATGAATATTATACACATAAGTATTATATTCGGATCGCTTGCCCCTTTACAAAACACTTCTATTTTCTCATTAAGCGAAACTTTAGTATTCATTGCTATTGCAACAACAGTAGCTATTATGAAAGCTACAAGCACTGGCATTGCGTAAAAATTCTCAGTTATTATTCCAGATCCTATAAAAAGAAGCAAAAAAACCAGTAGTGGTAAAAGTCCTATCGCACTCCCCTTTGATGTTTTCCTTTCCATTGCCATCTCCTCCATTGCCTGTATTTTTAATGCCGGCAATATGATTATACACGCTATGAAGTGTCATTGAAAATAGTTTTTACTGATAATTGTTATTTTTTTGATAAATCTTCCTTATAGAGAATATTCTCTATTTTCAAACGCAAATTCATTCATACAGGCTTCTATCTGCTCAAAAACACTTTTCCAGCTCTTTGAGTGGATTTCATGCTTTACCGACTCCGTCCATGAATCTCCAGATTCCCTTATGTTTTGAATCTGATTTTCTATGGCTTCCTTGAGCCTTTTCACGAAATCTTCAACATCCTCTTCATATGGAACGTCAGTATTGAGCCTTGGGAGGTCCACGTATTCAATTGCAGTGCTTTTGTTTATATTCTCGCCTATCCAGTCTTTTACTCCCGGTATGTCCGTAGCAACCACGCGAAGGCCGCTCGCAAGAGCCTCCATTATTACAAGCGGCAGCCCCTCGTAAAACGACGGCAGCACAAATATGTCGCTTCTTTTAAAAAGTTGCGCCAATTGGCTGTGGCTGAGCATCCCCGCAAATTCTACACGTGCCGAGCTATTCTTCGCCCTTTCCCTTATGCTTTTTTCCTCTTGCCCGCTTCCCGCTCCCGCAAGCACAATGTGAACATCTTCTTTGACATCGAGCATATCCACCGCGTCCATAAGCTGCATGAGTCCTTTTGAAAAGCTGAGCTTTCCGGCATACGCTATGTCTATTCCACTTTTCCTTCTTTTATATTCTGCATTTTTGCCGCAGTTGAATACAGACGAATCGTATCCGCATCCCGATATGCTTATCCTATCCTTTGTAATCCCGTATATTCGGTTTATACTCTCTCTTTGGTGCTCGTTCAACGCCATTACCCCGCAAAGGTCTTTACAGCCCTCTATGACCCTTTCCTTAAAACGAGGGCAAAGTTCAAGCTGCCTCAGGTCAGTCCCATGGCATATTCCTATAACCGGTATTCCCCTGCTGTTTTTCACCGCCATGGATGTAAGTATCCACAGGTGATGGCTTATTATTACGTCAGGTTCAAACTCTTCTATGGCCTTTTCCAGAGCATGTTCGAACAGCCCTTCCCATTTTTGAAGCATTGCGCAGTCAATCTGCGAATATTTTGTACTGCTGTAAGGCATTACATCGCTCATTCCAATCACTGGAAAAGGCAGGTTCTGGCTTTCAAATTCAACCGGATATAAAGCCACATCGGCTCTCCAGCTTTCGATGTCCTCCGCAACCACTCCGGCAACCACCGCCTGAGAATACCCTTTCTCCTGCGCATTTTGCACAAGTGCGCTCAAAAATATGCCGCTTCCGGTCTTTTTGGGCCTTTGGCTTATTATATGAAGTATTTTTTTCAATTCAATCACCTCTTGATCACATAGCTCTTAGACAGGTATATATGCATTCGCAATATTCATCTGTATTGCTGTCATTTTTATGATATATACCCGTTTCATAAATATATTCTATATGTTAATTATATCCTATAATTTTTTTCTATAGCAATATAGTTTATAACACATGCTCATCAGCATTTCAACAGTTCCTAAAATGCACATATGTCTTTTCCAATTTAATACATATCATTTTTTCGCCCTGTGCAGGAACTTTTTCACAAAATCAGCACGGACACGTGTAAAACCAATCCTCATAAAAAACCGGCCTCGATAGCAAGTTCCAGCTTTTATAAAACAACTATATTCTTCTGCCAAATAATTGAATTGAATGAAATTCATGCATCTCCAAAGTGCAAAGCACCCAAAAGGTTCAATCCTCAAATACCCGTGGTATTCAGTACAATATAAAAAGCCGGCCTTTGTCCAGGCCGGCTTTGATTTTTCAAATTATAATAATGTCATATATATTTATGGCTTTTACGCCTCGTATCCATTATGAAGGAATTTCTTTATTTGCTCTACGTTCATTCCATCTATTCCTATATGCTCGACCCTTCTTCCGCCTTCCCAGTAGTCTTGGTCCTTAAGCGCGGACGCAAGTGTTACAACCGAGTCCATTACAGGAGTCTCAACTCCGACTTGTTTTGCTATGCTCGAAAGCAGAACCATGGCGTATGGTGTATCTTCAGTAAGATATCTGTCGTTAAGGTCTTTTGGCCCCTTAAGAGGATTGAATGCATCGCTGTCCCTGTAGCATTCATAGAGAGTCTCTCTCTTTGGCGCATATCCCATTGCGTAAAGCCTGTCCTTTATGTCTATCACCTTGTATCCAAAAGCCTTGCATATTTCCTGTCTTTCCTCGTCCACCCTCTCATTCACCCTTGCAACCGAAGGTGTTATGCCTTCTCTGTAGTGGTAATGCTCGCCTTTGAAATACTCTATCTTTCCAGCATTAAGAACTACAGGTGCCGGGTGCGAAACTGGATTTCCGTTGTTAAGAGATGTTTCAAGCACGTCGGTTACAAGCTCGCATGATGGATATATGTCGCTTACAAGCTCATACATCTGCTCGTTGTATTTAGCCGGGAATGATGCAAAGTAAAGTTTTGTGCACTCAAGCAGTATGTTCGCGCTGCTTGGCGAAGTCTTTCTCGCTGCGTACGGAAGCGTGTGCATCTCAGCTATTTTAACTCCGTCCAGCTTTCCCATGTCGTTTAATATTTTAGCCGTCAAAAGGGCTCCTCCAGTACTTCCCGGAGCAAGTATTATATTATGGCCGCTCTTTATGTGAGGCGCCATTATCCTTGCGACCTCAGCTTGTGTGTATGCAGGTATCACAGGCATTATTACGTCTACATCCGAAAATGCCTTTTCAATGTCCGTGGTCACATCATAAAGCATTGCGTCTCCATTTCTTCCGACTCCAGTCAGCTTTATGGTCTTGCTCTCAAGCACTTCCTCTATTCTTGCCTTGTGCCTTTCATCAGCACAAAGTGTAACTCTGTGTCCTGCAAGTGTAAGATCTGCTGCAGCTGCAAATGCGCCGCTTCCACCACCAAGTATCGCTATCTTCTTCAATAAAAATTCCTCCCTTTTGGTTTCCGTCTATTCTTCATATCTGGAATTTGCATATTTTAAGCAGGGCTTTTAGCCGCGGGAAATCCACATGGATAAATTTGGATGTTCCTGGGTGCAAAAAAACCTTTTGCGTAATGCCGTTTTTATTTTTGTTACAACCGCTTCAATAAAGTATATATTTCGAAAAGATACCGGCTATCCATGACTTCTGAGCAAGTATGGGCTTAGCCTTTCAGGGTAAGTTGTACATCAAAAGAAAAAATTGGAATGTATTTTTGAAAAGTTACCACTTTTCGCTTATATCTCTACATATATAATATCATATTTTGTCTTGATTTTTCAATTATTGCTTATGAATGGATTTAAATCTCATTTAAATTGCACTATCTGCTTTGCTCTTTTAGAATTTCTATTGACCTTTGACTGTCAATTTTAACACTTTGCAATATAAAAGCCCCTGACTTTCCTGTCAGGGGCTTTCATTTTCAAATGCACTGCTTATATATAGCTTTTTTGCTATGCAGCCTTTTGCTCCAAAGTTTCAAGGTTTTTCTTTTTTCTCATTGTCTGAGTTGCAAATACAAGAGCAAGCATTGCAGCTCCCATAAGGTCACTCTTAACACCGACCATCAGAAGCATTATTGCAGCTACGAAAAGAAGCACCCTTTCGATTATGTTTGTGTCTGTTCTCAGGTACCCTTCAGCCCCCGCTCCAAGAGCAAGTATTCCAAGCACGCATGTTATTATTATCTGAGCAAGCACCACAATTCCAACCGGTTCCTGCATTAGTATTTCCGGATTGTATACGAATATATAAGGAACTATAAATCCTGCAAGTGCAAGTTTCACCGCTGTAAACCCGGTCCAGAACGGGTTCGAGCCCGCTATTCCGGCCCCTGCATATGCGGCCAGCGCGACCGGAGGCGTAAGATCCGCCACAACTCCGAAGTAAAGCACGAACAGGTGAGCCGCAAGCGGTGTAACTCCAAGCTTTTCAAGTGCAGGAGCGGCTATCATCGCAAGTATTATATATGTTGCAGTTGTAGGTATTCCCGATCCAAGTATTGTACAAGCAAGCATTGTAAAGAACAGCGTGAAGAACAAAAGCACTCCAGGCGTATCCATAAAGCCTAGCCCTATTGCTGAAAGCGCGCTCACCACATTTCCTGCAAGGTTTACTGTCATTCCCGCAAATGTAAGTCCAAGACCCGTAAGCGTACATGTTCCAACTATGAATCCTACGGCAGCACATGAAGCTGTGACTCCAAGAGAAGCCTTAGCTCCTTCCTCAAGACATTCAACTATGTCTTTTCCCCAAGCCTTGCATGTTCCTGCAAGTTCAGCTCCAGTGTATCCGTTTGAATTTGACTTGTCCACCATTACTTTTTCTATAAGGTATATCACTATAGAGGCAATCGATCCATAGAAGCCCGCACTAAGAGGCGTGTATCCGTTTACAAGCTGCCATATTATTATGAAAAGAGGTATTAGCAGATATCCTTTAGTCTTTAGCAAGTTGAAAAGGTGAGGAACCCTTTCCAGTCCCTTGAGGTCGTTTTTTGCAGCCTCAAGATGTACCATAGTTCCAACCGCAAGGTAGTAAAGCGCAGCCGGTATTATAGCCGCCACTATTATCTTTGTATAAGGTATTCCAAGGAACTCCGACATTATGAACGCTGCCGCTCCCATTATAGGAGGCATTATCTGCCCGCCTGTCGACGCTGCCGCCTCTACCGCTCCGGCAAACCTCGCCTTGTATCCCATGTTTTTCATAAGAGGTATTGTGAATGCTCCAGTTGTAACTGTGTTCGCTATGGAGCTTCCGTTTATCGATCCCATAAGTCCACTTGATATTACTGATACCTTAGCAGGTCCTCCTGTAGTCTTTCCCGCTATTGCGAGCGCTATGTCTATGAACAGCTGTCCAAGCCCCGTCTTGCTTGCCAAAACTCCAAACAGTACGAACAGGAATACATATGTCGCCGCAACAGAAAGAGGTGTACTGTATATCCCCTCAAGAGTAAGGTACATGTATTCTGATATCCTGCTTATTGAATATCCCCTGTGCGCGAATATCCAAGGCAGATATCTTCCGAAAAATGCGTATGCAATAAATATCATTCCAAGTATTGGAAGGTCTATTCCAACAACCCTTCTTCCGGCTTCAAGAACAGTTATCACAGCCAGCACAGCCATGATTATGTCAAGTCCGTTAGGATTTCCCGCACGATATGCAAGAGCCTGGAAGTTTATTACTATATACATGTTCACTGTGACTCCGACTGCAGCCCATATCATGTCAATCGCCGTGAATTTACCCTTAGGTGATTTTTTAGATCCCGGGAACAGCAGGAATATAAGCGCCATTGCAAATGCAAGGTGTATTGAACGCTGAAGCCTTGCCTGCAAAAGTCCAAATCCCGATGTGTAGAGCTGGAAAAGCGACATTGAAACCGCTATTGCAGTTATCATCATGCCCGCCTTGCCCTTTAATTTTCTATAATTTGATTCGTTGTCCATGGCCTTTATCGCTTCCATGTCCACATTTTCAGTTTCAATGCTCATTAACTCTTGAGAACTAAATTCTTTTACTTCGCCTTTGCTTTTCAATCCGATTACCTCCTTGATAAGATGTCATCTTCCGCCCCTTGGCGGCCTCATTACATGTTCGCTTTCAAATTAGAGCTTATTTCTTCAAATACGTATACCGCCGCCATTTTTTGTTCACAGGCGACGCTTATGTTCTCGCCTTCATTTGCTATTCCAATGAGCTCTATGTCACGGCCTCCTATTTTGAGCCTGTCATCGTATGCTCTTTGAACTGTTATGTTTATCTGCTTGAAACTCCGCTGAAAGCCTTCAAGCACGAACTTTCCGTCTTCGATCTTGAACTTTTCGCTTCCCCACCCAAATTCCGGCATCCCCGCGCCGCCCTGGTCTATATACGATACCTTGACCAAGTGTATCAATCCGTTTGAAACTTCAAGCGTTTCCTCTATGGGCGTTTTTGATACCGAGTGTATATATGAAAACACTATGGGGTCGCCGTTTGAAACCCTGAATACATGCCTTATGTCGCCTTTTTTAAAGCCCCTCACCGCCAGAGTATCGACTGGGCATGCAGCCAGAATAAGCACTATAAGCGCTGAAATCATAAAAAGTTTTTTTCTCATGAAAAAGCCGGGCATCCTGTTGAAAATACCCGGCATCTCCTTAGCTTGGACTGGACAGTCGCCTATTTTATAAGGCCCTGTTCCTTGTAGTATTTTTCGGCACCTGGGTGCAGCGGTATGGCCATTCCGTCAAGAGCTGTATCCATAGTCACGCTCTTTCCTTTTTCGTGAGCCGCTTCAAGACTGTCTCTGTTCTCCCAAAGAGCTTTAGTTACATCGTATACAAGAGCTTCGTCAACCTGCTCGTCTACAACCCACATTGCCATTGTAGTTGCAGTTATAATGTCCTCTTCCTGTCCTTTGTATGTTTCCGCAGGGATTACCGTCTTAGCGTAGTATGGTGATGTTTCGATCATCTTGTCTATTTTTTCTTCAGCTATAGGAACTATAGTTATCTCTCTTGCAAGAGATATGTCTATTATGCTCGATGTCGGGTATCCAGCCGTAACGAATGCCGCGTCAAGCTGCTTGTCCTTTATCTTTTGAGCCGCTTCCGAGAACGAAAGGTAGTCTTTGTCTATATCGTCATAAGTAAGACCGTGAGCTGCGAATATGTTTTGAACGTCAAAATCGACTCCGCTTCCCTGCTCTCCAACTGAAACTTTCTTTCCTTTAAGGTCTTCAACTGAATTTATTCCTGAATCCTTAAGTGCGACAAGCTGTATAGCCTCAGGGTAAAGACTCGCTATTCCCCTTACGTTTTCAACTTTCTTTCCTTCAAAGCTTCCTATTCCCTCATAAGCCCAGTATGCAACGTTGTTTTGAACAAATGCAGATTCCGTCTCATGGTTTAGTATAAGGTTGCAGTTTGCAACAGATGCATTTCCTGCCTGCGCAGTAGCCGCAAGATTTTCAACATTGTTAGAAAGCACTTCCGCAAGAGCGCCTCCCACCGGATAGTACGTTCCTCCAGTTCCTCCAGTAGTTATGTTGAAAAACCTTTTTCCATCTGAGCATCCAACCGTGGCAGCCATTATTACAATAAGTGCAAGTATCATAGCCGTAATTTTTTTGGTGATTTTCATTTTTTCATTTTCCCCCTTTTATTTTTTTGAATTTTCAAAATATTCTTATTTATCACTTAATTGCGTATAACTTATGTATTTAATACAACAATATTTTATCATATAACTACCACTTTATTCAATTAAAATGTTTCATACCTGCATACAATTTTCCAACCACCAACTTGTTCCCCCCATGTGCTCATTGAAAACACAAGATTTTATTCAAATTAAACACTGTATCCAATTAATATGCACTATCTACAAAACATGAAAATACAATTCGAATACTTGTTTTTTTGTATTTGACATCATTCAAAACGAATGAATATAATTTCATTTTTTCATTTTTCACATATTATTTTTTTGTTTTTTTATATGCAACTTTTTTTATATGCAATATTTTTATTGGGCAATTTCACTTTTTTACATTCATTTCATCTTCCAGCGCAGATTGCATTCTTTTTTTACCATGTCAAAAAAGGCTTTTCTGGCATAATTTATTTATTTTTTACTATTTTTTAACCTTTTTTATGGTTAAACAGAAGATTAATATGGTATTATAATATAGAGATTTTAATAATAATGGGAGTGTTATAATGTCTGAAAAATTTACAGTGGGACAGGTTGTAAAGGGAAAAATTACAGGTATAAAACCATTTGGAGCATTTGTTGCTCTTGATGAGAGTACCCAGGGACTTGTTCATATTTCACAAGTTACACACGGATTCCTTAAGGATATAAACGAGGCTCTTTCTGTGGGCGACGAGGTAGAGGTTAAAATCCTTTCTATTGATGCGGATTCCAAAAGAATTTCTCTTTCAATAAAGGATGCCAAGCCAAATCCTAAACCGGAATTCCAACAAAGACCGGCAAGACCATCATCAAGACCATCGGCAAGACCATCAAGGCCTTCGCAGCCTTCACAGCCTAGCCGTCCTTCAAACCCAGGAAACCTTGAAGACATGCTAAAGCAGTGGTCTAAAGACTCTAACGAGAGACAAGCCGCAATCAACAAAAGATCCAACAAGTAATAAAAAAGACTAAAGCCTTCGCAATTGCGAAGGCTTTTTCTTTTTTTAATCTTCAATTTCAGCTGGCATAAGCATGAGCGGTGTTTTGCTCCAAGCCTGCAGTCTATCGTATTCATTCAAAATCTCCTGAACTCTTTCAAATTCGTCTGGAATCTTTTTTTGATCTACTCCTGCAATTTTCGCTGCCTTTTCCTTAATCTCAAACGCAGCCTTTTTGTATCCCGAATCACTTTGCGCGACTTCCACTTTATAGTCTTTAAGCTCGAGCTTGTCTGCAAGAGACTGGACTGCGTCGTCAAGACCTCCAAGTTCGTCAACAAGACCGTTTGCAACCGCCTGGTTTCCAGTCCATATCCTTCCTCCGGCTATTTTCTCAACTTCCGCCACTTCAATTCCTCTTCCGACTGAAACCCTGCTTTTAAACTCAGCATACACCTTGTCCACGTTTGCCTGAAGCGCATTTTTTTCACTTTCAGTCATGTCCTTTGAAATATCGAATACCGAAGCATTTTTCCCCCTCGATACTGTATCCTGCGTTATGCCTATCTTTCCGTAGAGGCCTTCAAAACTTGGTATTACTGCAACAACCCCTATCGATCCTGTAACTGTATCTTCACCTGCAAATATCCTGTCGGCAGGCGCTGACATGTAATATCCCCCAGATGCCGCGACCTGTCCCATCGATACATATACCGGCTTTTTCTCCTTTGCCCTTTGTATGCTCTCGTGTATTATTTCAGATGCAAGCGCCGACCCTCCAGGCGAGTTCACCCTCAGCACAATTCCCTTAACACTGTCGTCTTCAGCAGCATCTTGTATCTGGGCGCATATTCTCGATGGTATTATAGACGGTTCCTTTTCTATTATCGAAGGGTTTATATCGCTCATGTAAATTCCGCCTTCTGCATAAATCACAGCTATCTTGTCCGTTGCAGAATTTTTCATATAGTTCTCGACATATTTGCTTGTAACGTATTTTTCAATTCCTACTACTGGTGGTTTTTCGCCCTCCTCTGTAAGAGTTTTCATAAAGTTTTCTCGGTAATCCAGGCCGTCTATAAGCCCTTTTTCCTTTGCTTCTATCGGGCTTATGAGATATATCTCCCCGCTGTCCACCATCTGCTTAACTCTTTCCTTTTCCATTCCCCTCTTTTCCGACACATCTTCTATGAAGTTTTCAAGTCTGCTTTCATATACTGTAAGAATCTGCTCTCTTTGCTGGTCGGATATGGAATCCCTCACGTAGCTTTCTCCATATGTCTTGTAAGGGCCGGTGTTCACCACTGTATATTTCACGCCCAACTTGTCAAAAAGCGTCTTGTAATATGAATATGAAGCGTAGTATCCCGTTATGTTGAAGCTCGCAGACTGCGATGGTATCATCACTATGCTGTCTGCAAGCAGAGCATTCCTGTATGAGTTCTGGGATGCCGAGTTTCCAAACGCATATATCTTCTTTCCGCTTGCCTTGTATTCTTCTACGGCCTTTTCAAATTCATAATAATGCTGGCTCGAAAATCCAAGCGAGTCCATATCGAATATCAGGCCTTCCACGTTCGGATCTGTTCCCGCCGCTTTTATGGCTGAGAGCATTTTGAACATGGACATGTCTTTTTCAACTTCCCAGTCGTCAACATACATGTACGGGTTTTCAGTCAGATCCGCCGGCATTGAAATTTCAACGTATGTGCCCGACTCTATGGTCTTGATGTTCGATGATATAACACTTATGCCCCAGAAAAATATTACCGCTATTATAACCACAACTACAGATGTAACTAAAAGAGCATAGAATCTCTTGACTATGTCCCTCACGAATTTTTTTAATCCTGACAAAATTTTTGATGCCATAAACATTTCTCCTTTTGATTTGACTTTTGTTTATGCGAAACACTGCTCGGTTTGCAAGTTCTTTCCTCTGCCACGCTTTCAACATCCTACCTATAACATTCTAATACAAAAAAGAGCCTCCATATATTAATTCTTTCTTATTTTTTAGCAGAGGAAGGCCCGATTCACAATTATCCGCTATAGATGAAGCCTGCTTATGGCCTGTGCACACTGCGCCCTTGTCGCATATTCATCTGGGTCAAAGCCTTCGTAGAGAAGGCCTCTTTTCTTTGCGGCATTCACATAACCGTCATACCAGTTTTTTCCCGGAAATCTGGCTGCTATACCTTCAAGCCCATTCGCCCTTGCAAGCATAGTCGCCACTTGAGCCCCTGTGACGTTTTGGTTGGGAGCGAAAGTCTCCGCTTCCATCCCCGATACCAGACCCTCCTCATATGCAAGGGCCACTATCGGATCCGCCCAGTGCTGCTTCATATCTTTGAACGGACTTGTTTTTTTGGAAATCTGCCCTTCAAGTTCCATTGCGTATATTAAGAATTTCGAAAATTCCGCCCTTGTAACCTTGTTTTGCGGCCTGAATGTGGAATCCGGATACCCCGACGCTATCCCCTTGTTTACAATTTCCATTACCGCGGGGTAATTCGGGTGGCCCCTTTTGACGTCGCTGAACATATCCGCGTTATGAAGCCTTTTGAAAACCGAATACTCCTTTTCATAATCGGTGGCCGCTGCCAGAACTACGGCGCTTGCCTTGTAATCCGGCTTTTCAGACAGCCTATCAGCAGAATACGAACCGTCCGCGAGCTTGTGCTCCCTTACCCGCTCCAGCAACGCCTTGTCTTTTTCTCCAAGATTCGACTTCGCCATGAGTCCCCAAGCCAGCGTTTCGCAATCTTTTTCTGATTTAAGGCTCGATTTCAAAAATGCGCGGGCCCTTTGGACGCTTTCTTCAGATTCCATGCCCAGGCTTTTGAATGCCAGTATGGCATGCGCAGTTGTCTTCGCATCGGATTTTCCATTTTTGACAGCGGCAAAACCGCCGTCACTATTTTGGTTCGCCTTCAGCCACCTGAGCGCGCCAGACTTGTCATATCCATTGTCCCACGCACTATACAATGCTATTATCGACCATATATGGGTATTTAAATCTCCCTTTTCATCCGAATTCGGGTATTTGGCAAACTGTCCGTTTTCCATCTGAGCCCTTTTAATATCCTGGGCAATCGGGGATATGTCTTCTCCCTGTGCCTTCTTTGCCATAAGCTGCATGGCCTTTGAATAAGTCGAATCCCCCGACTGCGAAAATCCATATCCCGAAACGTCGTTGTCCGATGCATAAAGCGAAAGTATTCCCCATGCGTCCTTGTCTTGGTTCATTATATAGTACTGGGCCTCTATCTCGGCTGCACTCGAAACAGCAGTAAACATAGACGCCGCAAGCACCGCCCCCGACAATACAAAAGAAATGATCTTATTCACAACTCCACCCCGCTTTCAAAAGTTTAACATTTTGTACTCCCCACATCCAAAGTTATGGGGATTCACTATTTTGTAGTATCCTTATACCCTTTTTGCACCCTTCTTCCTCAAAATAGACTTTTCACGCCCCGCCATCCAAATGCCAATTCAGTTTTAAACATAAAAAATCCCGCCGCATATGCGGCGGGACCAGTATTTACAATTTCAATTGCATCGGCAGTGATTGTCTGCCATGTGAATCACTCCAGCCGCAGCAGTGATATGCGGGCCGCGAATACACCCTGCATATTCATTGCAATCCACGCGTCTTTTATCTCACGGGCTCTTTGGCTTCATAGGGCCTCATCAGGAAGTCCACATACTGGGCTCTTTCATATGCATAAGGATCATCCAGATTCCCCTTCGAAAGCTTTCCTTTGAAATCCTCTATTTTTTCGTATCCCTTTGATTCCATCCACCTTATCATGTCTTCAATCATCTTTTCAACATGGTCGACATTATGCTTATATACAGTGCTTACTATCTGTACACAGTTGGCTCCAGCAAGCAGCATCCTTATTACATCCTCGCCGCTCATTATTCCAGTTGAAGAACATATGTCGGCTCCTATTTTTCCTGACAAAAGGCCTGCGTATCTAAGCGGCAGCTTCATGTCCTCCCTGTTGCTGAAATTGAGTGTAAGCGTGTTCTTCTCGCTTTTGACATCTATGTCCGGCTCGAAAAGCCTGTTGAAAAGTACAAATCCATCTGTTCCCATCTTGTCCATTCTAGACACCACATTCATGACATTCGCATAAAATGGGCTGAGTTTTACCGACACAGGGATTGAAACTTCTCTTTTTATCTTTGAAAGTATGTCCATCTGGGCCTTTTCTATTGACTCTCCGGTCTCTTCAACGCTTCTTGGTATGGAGTAGAAGTTAAGTTCCAGTCCGTCCGCTCCCGCTTCCTCAAGCTTTTTGGCATATTCAACCCACGAGTCCTCATATACGGCGTTGAGACTTGCTATAACCGGTATGTCCACACTTTCCTTGAGCTTTTTGAGTTTTAAAAGATGCTCTTTTATTCCAGCATGTTCAAGCTGCGGATGTGTTGTTATCATCTCCGCATGCCTTTCGTTAAACTCCTCCATATCATCTTCAAGTTCCATCCTCTCAAGCTGTATCTGCTCTTCGAATACGGACTTGAAAACCACAGCGCCGGCCCCTGCCTTTTCAAGCTTTTGTATTGTCTCGATATTCGATGAAAGATTGCTGGCTCCTATTATTATAGGAGTTTTAAGGTGTATCCCCATGAAATTCGTCTTGAGCCTTTTCATTAAAATTCCTCCTCATTCCAATTGTCCATTTTTGATTTTCAGTTCACATGCGCTTCATTCATACAATCGAATAGTTTCAACATGCTGGATACCGAGTATATTTTCATATGAATTGCAGCCTGCATTGCAGAATTTGAAATGGTGTTTTTATACAATCATTATCGAGTCCTATCCAAACAGAATTTGTGCAGCACGTTATTTCTAATTATTTTTTACCCATTTGTCACTTCGCCTAACACGGGACAGCTGCACTCAACTGTAAATATTCTTTTGCCGAGGGATCTGCTTACCCATATTCATGAAAATCATTCGCTAAATTTATATATTTTCGCACTTCAATAGAATTATCTTATATTTGTTGCGCGTAATATCCGCACAAGAATATAATCGTTTTATGTGGCTTTTTAAGAAGTTTTTTCATTTTCACATATACTTTATATTTTAATTAGGAGGACTTTAATGGAAAAAAATGAATTATTTAAGGAAATGGGTGAAGCCCTTGTCGAAATGGAAGAGGACAGGGTTGTCGAACTTTGCGAACAGTCTTTGAGTGATGGAATAGCTCCATTCGAAACAATAACAGGAGGCCTCATCCCCGGAATGGACAAAGTCAGCCAGCTTTATGAGGAAGAGGAGTACTTCATACCTGAAGTTTTAATGTGTGCGGATGCCTTCAATGCAGGGCTTGACATTGTAAAGCCTCACATGGACAAAAATGCCATGTCAGATCCTGTAAAGGTTGTAATAGGCGTTATCCAGGGAGACACTCATGACATCGGGAAAAACCTTGTCAGGATAATGATGGAGGCTTCAGACTTCGAGGTCCATGACCTTGGAAGGGACGTTCAACTCGACAGCTTCATAGACAAGGCCGAAGAGGTGGATGCCGACATAATATGCATGTCAACCCTTATGACCACGACTATGGACGGAATGGGGACTGTAATAAACAGGCTCAAAGAAAAGGGCCTAAGGGACAAATACAAGATAATGATCGGCGGTGGCCCTATATCCCAGCATTTTGCTGACATTATAGGCGCCGACCTTTACACCAAGGATGCAAACGAAGCTGTAAAAGCCGCAAAAGAAATAATGGGGAGGTCTTAATATGATGGAAGTTAAAAAGGACATAATGACTCCAAAGCAAAGACTTCAGGCTCTTATGGAAGGAAAACCAATGGACAGGATTCTTTGCATGCCCATAGTGACTTCAAACACTTCCCACCTGATCGGAAAGACAATAAAAGATTATCACCTTGACGGAAAAGTAATGGCAGAGTCTCACATAGCGGGATACAAAAGATTCGGATACGACCTCCTGTACATTTTCACAAACTGTTCATATGTGGCTGAGGCAATGGGCCAGGAGCTTCACTATCCCGAAGACGAGCCTGCCGTTTGCCACAATCCTATAGTCCAGTCAAGAGAAGACCTTTCAAAGGTTAAGATAGCCCAAAAAAACGACGGAAAGTTCCCTGTATTCTATGAAGCTCTAGATATTTTGAACAACACCGAATGCATAAAAAATGAAGTCCCAATGGCGGTATGCTTTTCTGGCCCTCTTTCTTCCGCCGCAACTCTTAGGGGAGCCGAGGATTTTGTAAAAGACCTTTATAAAGACAAAGAACTTTGCGAGGAACTTTTGAAGCTCGCACTTGAAAGCTGCAAGAATTTCGTAAGGGAGATCATAGCCAGAGGCGCCATACCTATAATACTTGAGCCGCTTTCATCAGGGGACCTTATAAGCCCTGCAATGTTCAAGAAATTTTCACTTCCATACATAAAGGAACTTGTAGACCTTGCACATGAACTCGGAAGCCCTATCCCTCTTCACATGTGCGGAAAGACCCATAAAGTAATAGGCCATATGGCTGAATCGGGATCTGAAATACTGAGCATAGACAAATGCGACCTGGCCCTTGCAAGAGAAAAAGTTGACGGACGCTGCGTAATCCTTGGAAACGTAAGCCCTTCTGACGAACTGCTCTTCGGACCTGAAGAGAGAATAATAGCAGCAGGAAGACATTTTATCGATTCAATGAAAGGATACAATCCGGGCGGAATACTCGCAACAGGCTGTGAGGTTTCCCATAAGGTTTCATGGGAAAATCTTCAAACGCTTATGGATGTCGCTCGAAGCTACGGCACTTATGATTACAAACCTGAATAGATAGCCCGACACTACAATGTGCACAAAAAAGTCTGAATACTTCAAAATTTTCAGACTTTTTTGTTTTTTGATAAATCCCAGTGTTTACAACGTGTTGATCTACATAAAAAACCGGGCATTCAAAAAAAATATTATATTTTTTATGTTTTTGTGTTTAAGTCCAAGTTACTTAGGTATAAATTAAATACAAAACAAATTAAATTCTAAGACTTAAAAAACTTAGAAAATTCATTTGAAGGGACTGATTCCACCAAAATAACCGGCACATTATAAAGATATTTCGGAAAGAGAATAAGTGATCTTTCCAATTCAAAAAGAATAGGATGTGATTCCACCAAAATAGGCGGCATATTATAAAAGACATTTCGGAAAGAGAATAAGTGATCTTTCCAATTCAAAAGAATAGGATGTGATTCCACCAAAATATGAATAGTTCAGAAGAGAGCATAGAGTAAAAGGCCGATGTTGAAAAAACTTCAATATCGGCCTTAATTAGTTTTTGTATTTATTACTGCACGTTTCTCTTTTTGTTGTACTTAACTCTGTCCGACTCGTTTAGAACTTTCTTTCTAAGTCTTATGCTGTCAGGTGTAACTTCAACAAGCTCGTCATCGGCTATGAATTCAAGCGCTTCTTCAAGCGTAAATGTCCTTGGAGTCGAAAGCTTTATTGCATCGTCTGAACCTGAAGCTCTTGTGTTTGTAAGTTTTTTGTTTTTGCAAGGGTTTACAGTCATGTCTTCTTTTCTGCTGTTTATTCCTATTATCATTCCCTCGTAAACTTCCGTAGCAGGAGCCACTGTCATAACAGCTCTGTCACTTAGGTTGTAAAGCGAGTATGCCATTGTCGTTCCGTTTTCCTGAGATATAAGAACTCCGTTGATTCTGTGAGGAATCTCTCCCTTGTGAGGCTCGAATCTTTCGAAAGATCTTACAAGAGTTCCCTCTCCCCTTGTATCGTTTATAAATTCACTTCTGTATCCAAGAAGCCCTCTTGTAGGAACTATGAACTCAAGCTTTGTATATCCTTCTTCGGCTCCCATGCCTTCCATCATACCTTTTCTAAGGTTAAGCTTTGATATTACAGTACCCGTGTGCTCGTCAGGAACACTTGCTATAACCCTTTCAACAGGCTCCATAAGAACTCCGTCTTCATGGTGCATAAGAACCTGAGGCTTTGATACTGAAATTTCGTATCCTTCTCTTCTCATGTTTTCAAGAAGTATAGAAAGGTGAAGCTCTCCTCTTCCTGAAACCTTGTATCCGTCAGTAGTTTCAAGAGGATCAACTTTAAGTCCTACGTTGACTTCGAGCTCTTTTTCAAGCCTGTCCTTTATGTGTCTTGTAGTGATGAACTTACCGCTTTTTCCGCACAGCGGAGAGTCGTTTACAAGGAAGTTCATAGAAAGAGTAGGCTCTTCTATCTTTATCATTTCCATAGGCTCAAGCGTATCTTCGCTATTTCCTATAGTTTCTCCTATTGATATTGTGCTTATCCCCGAAATAACAGCTATGTCTCCACTTAAAGCTTCATCGCAAGGATTTTGGCTTAGTCCCTCATATGTGAAAAGCTTTGCTATCTTTCCTCTTTCAACGCTTCCATCTCTTTTGCTTACTGCAACGGTCTGACCCTGCTTTACTTTACCCCTGTATATCCTTCCTATTCCAAGTCTTCCTATATACTCGTCGTATCCAAGAGCTGACACTTGCATTTGAAGAGGCTCTTCGTCAAGTACAGGGTACTCCTGAACGTGGTTTATTATGGTTTCGAAAAGCGGTGAAAGGTCTGTACTTTCGTCTGCCATAGTACGCTTTGCTATTCCTTCCTTGGCAACACCGAATATAATAGGGAAGTCAAGCTGCTCGTCAGTGGCGTCAAGCTCTATGAACAGGTCAAGAACCATGTCGACTACTTCCTCTGCCCTTTGGTCTTTTTTGTCTATTTTGTTTATGAAAAGTATAGGCTTTATTCCCATTTCAAGAGACTTCTTAAGCACAAACCTAGTCTGAGGCATTGGTCCTTCGCTTGAGTCTACAAGAAGTATAGCCGTATCGACAGTCTTTATAACCCTTTCAACCTCAGATGAGAAGTCAGAGTGACCTGGCGTGTCAACTATGTTTATCTTAGTTCCGTTATAGCTTATGGCACAGTTTTTAGAGTATATTGTTATTCCTCTTTCTCTCTCTATGTCATTGCTGTCCATTACACAGTCAACAACTTCTTGGTTCTCTCTGAACACTCCACTTTGAGACAAAAATGCATCTACAAGAGTCGATTTTCCCGCGTCTACGTGAGCTATTACGGCTACGTTTATTATTCCTTTTCTCTTTTGCATAAGTTTACCATTCCTTTTTAAATTATAAAGTTTTCTTTGAAATATCTATATGAACCTTCGAAACCCAGCTATAAAGCGGGTTCGAGCTTTTGATCGAGCCTCTTTTTTGAGCCACTATACTATTTTACACCTAAAACATACGGGAATCAAATTAAATTTGCGTTATCCCTTAAATTATTTTAATTTACGACCTTCAATTGAGTGAACGGCCTTGCATTTCGATTTGAAGTTCGCTTGCAAAAATCGTTGGTGAATGTTATTCCAAATTAATGATTCGTTTTATCACTTGAACATGCCAACTATTCCCTGCTCGTCAAGCTTCTTCCCTATTATGCAAAGTCCTCGTGCACCCGGCTTTGCATCGTTATATATGGAGTATCTTCCATTTACATAGCTGAATTCAACTGCACTCCCTTCGCCAGATACAAAACCCTTGGCCCTTATAACTCTTCCGTGGGCTCCTTCCGAAAGGGCCTTTAGCGCTTTTTCAAGCTCGCACATGCTCATTTGCTCGCGTGGAACAAGAGATATTGACATGAGCCCCTGTGTGGAGTCCCTGTGTTCATGGTCGTGGCCTTCACATGAGCATCCGCAGTCACAGCCCCCTTCATCGCCATGCCCTTGAGTCTGCTCATGTGAATGATCATTTCCTGTGCACCCGCATGAGCAGGCACCATTTGAATTCATTTCAAAGTCCATTTTGAAAAGCTTTCCATAGTCTTTTCCAAAGCTTCCTTCCACCATGCTTAAAAACTCCAAGTCCTTTATGTCATCCCACTGCTCGTCCACAACTGTGGCATTAGGGCTCAATATTTCCACCTCTTTTGCAACCTTTCTTACAGTCGCCCGGTCAGTCTCTTGAACCTTGCTCAGTACCACAGTGTTGGCAGTGCTTATCTGATCCCTGAAAAATTCCCCGAATGCATCAACATTTTCCAAATAGTCGACGCTGTCGACTATTGTAGTGCAGCTTTGAAGCTCGCACACGCTTTTTATGCTATCCTTTTCGAGTATGGGGGTTATCCAGCTCAGCATCCCCACGCCCGTAGGCTCTATAACTATCCTGTCGGGCTTGAATTTTTCAGCGATTTCCACTATGGACTTTTCAAAGTCCATTTTCATGCTGCAGCATATGCATCCGCTCGAAAGCTCTATTACATCAAATCCGTCCTTTTTGACAATTTCCGCATCTATTCCTATCTCTCCGAATTCATTTTCAAGGAGGACTGTCTTTTGCCCCTCGCAGGCTCCCAACAACCTTTTTATAAATGTAGTTTTTCCTGCACCCAAAAATCCCGATATTATATTTACCTTTATCAAAGCCTTCCCTTCTTTCTACGCATTATGCCGTCTTTTTTTCTTCCTTTTGTAAAATGCTCTTGTCTCTTAAAATTCCGGCTACGGCGGCAGTTATAGGCACCGTGAATATAAGCCCTATGCTGCCTGCAAGCGACCTTACTATTTCACCCGCTATATTGTCCAGCGATATTATCTCGATAAGCGATATGTCATATGTCGAAAACATGAGCATTATATTGAGACTGCTGCCTACATATGCAAGTATCAGAGTATCCGCCATAGTCCCCATTATATCGCGGCCGACATTCATGCCGGCGTTTATGAGCTCCTTCGTCCCCATACCCGGGTTAGCCTGTTCTATCTCGTTCATGGAAGAGGCTATTGACATTCCCACATCCATGACGGCTCCCATGGCTCCTATTATTATTCCCGCAAAGAGTATGCCCTTAAAGTCTATGTTCTTCGAATAGAGTATTATGTGTATCGCCTCATCGCTGCTTAGACCGTTTAGCTGTATCATATTCCCCACCACAAAGGCGGTGATTCCCGCTATTATGACCCCGGCGCTAGTTCCTATTGCGGCGCAAAGGGTCTTTTTATTGAATCCGCTTATTAAAAGAAGCGCCACCACTATGTTGACTATGCATATGAATATGGACACCATCATGGGGTCATAACCCGCAAGTATGAGCGGTATTAGAATTTTCACAACTGCAACCACTGTTATTATAAGCGTTATAACTGATTTGAGGCCCTTTTTGCCCCCTATTATCACAAGCCCTCCGAGGAAAAGTATCACAAGGTAGAATATGGGGATTTTTTCTCTGTGCATAGGCTCGCTTATGAAGCGCTCTCCTGCAATCTTTGCTGCAAACATGAGTGCAATGAGAACAAGCCACGGAAGCGCCTTCTCGTATTCTATCCGTTCAATGTATTTTCTCATATCCCAATCATCTGCTCCAGCTTGTCAGTGTTTACCGGATATCCTATCTCCCTCGCGGCGTCCATCATGGCGTGTATGTTTTCAAAGGGCGTGTCCACCGGAAGGCTGCATCCCGACATTATCACATAGCCCTTAGGAGAGTCCCAGGCCTGCATCGTGCATTCGGCAACGGCCTTTCGAACATCCGCAGGCGTTCCTGCGTACATTATGGACGCGGGGTCCACATGTCCTAGTATTTTAACCCTGTCTCCGATGGATTCCCTGCACTGTCTCAGGTCCACAACATTATCTATGCTGAAGCCCGCAACGCCCATATCCACTATGTCTTCCCATATCTTGTCCGTCTTTCCGCATATGTGCATTGTCACAGGCTTTCCCTTGCCCTTTATGTGCTGCACCAGCCTTTTTATGTACGGGGCTCCGAACGTCCTGAAGTGCTTTGGACTTACCACAGTGCACGAAGACATCGGCTCAGATATTGTAGGGGTAAGCCCCTGGGCCAGTATGGCATCTGCATATCTTATGCATGTTTCAAGAGACACCTCGCACAGCCTGTGCACAGCTTCCGGATTCTTGAAAAACATCTTTGTCATTTTTTGTATTCCTATTAAGAAGAATGCGTTTGTAAAAGGGCCGACTATTCCTCCCGCACATCCAACCTCGTCACCGATCTCGTCTATAAGATACTTCATCGCCTCAACGTGGACAGGCAGCCTTCCGTCCTTGTAGGGATCAGCCGGCTGGAGCAGGTCGATCTTTGATACGTCGTCTATCGCTGACGCCCCAAGGTCTGCGGTATTGTCCTCAGGAAAAATCACCTTCGCCCCCATGGCCTCGGCCCATGGGAAAAGGTCAGTAAATATTCTAACTCCGTCGTATCCAAATTCCCTGTAAGATGCTATCTGCGCATTTGCGATTGTCCTGGCACACGTATTGAACTCGGATATCTTGCACCCGTACACCCTCGCCACTCCGTTTGCTACATTCGGATTGCAGGGAAGCCTGTCGACTGTTTCGCCTCTCGCCATGGCCTTCGCCCTTTCCATTGGCGTCATACTGTCTTTTCTCATAACATCCTCCTTTTGATATTTTTTGTCATTTTCAAATTTTTCCATACAAAAAAGAATATCTCTCCTTAAATATACATAAGGAGAGCATCCGTCGATTTTAGTTTTTCCAGGCCAAAAGCCTTTTTTCAAATTTATCAGAGAAATAGGTTATTCCGGTGACAACCATACCTATGAATATTATGCCTACTACCACCTTAGGGTAATCTGCAAAATCGGAGAAGTATTTCACATACCATCCAAGCCCGGAAGACGCGCCTATCATTTCAGCTGCCGTGAGCAGTATGAAAGAAAGCACA
Source organism: uncultured Peptoclostridium sp. (assembly GCA_965368085.1). Classification (GTDB taxonomy): domain Bacteria; phylum Bacillota; class Clostridia; order Peptostreptococcales; family Peptostreptococcaceae; genus Peptoclostridium. The sequence goes on from CBDULP010000020.1 coordinate 33,098, forward strand.
AGCCCTATTGTAGCTCCGCTTATTATGGAAGGCATTATTCCCGGAAGTATTATCTTGAAAAGCATTGTCTTTTCATCTACATTCAGAACCTTTGCCGAATCCACATATTTTTTGTCTATGTTGAAAGCCCCGTTCAATGTATTTATGAATATCGGCCAAAACGCCCCTATGAATATTATGAATATTGACGCGCTCGTAAAAGTCGGCAGAAGCGCTATTGCATATGGTATGTATACTATTGGCGGTATTGGTCCCAGCACCTTTGTAAAGGGATTGACAGCCCTGAAAAGCCTTCTTCTCCATCCTATTACAAGGGCTAACGGCACAGCCGTTGCAAGCGCAAGTATATAGCCTGCTGAAAGAAGCTTCATAGAGCTTAAAAGCCCTTCCATAAGATACGGTATCTCATGCATGAATGTGAATACCACTTTTCCCGGACCCGGAAAGAGAAGCGGTTCAAGCCTGTCCAGTTTTGAAGTTATGATTTCCCAAAACACTATGCAGGCATATATTATGGCTATAACATCGCATACCGACTGCTTTTTGTATTCGTCCGCGCTCAAGAACCTTTTTCCCTGGGCCAGGGCATGCATGAGCACTATGACCCCAGCCAGATACAGGGCATACTCCGCGGATTCAACCCTTTTAGACGGCATGAATGTCACAGCCAGGGCTATTATAAACATTATGTTTGCAATATTAAATATTTTTTTCATTTTCACCTCTCCTAGACTGCGTTTTCCACATCGTCAATCAGGTCGTCAAACAGCGATTGCACGAGTGTGTTTCTAAGGTTTATATATTTGCTGCTCTTGGAAAGAGCGCTTCTGTTTCTGGGCCTTTCAAAATCTATTTGCACTTCCTCCCTGACAGACTTGGTCTTCGCGGACATTACTATTATCCTGTCCGAAAGAAGTATCGCCTCATCCACGTCATGGGTTACAAACACTACAGTCTTCCTCTTTTCTCCGCTGTCCCAAAGCTTGAGCAGAAGTTCCTGAAGCATCATTCTGTTCTTTGCATCTACCGCACTGAAGGGTTCATCCATGAGAAGTATGGGTGAATCCATGGCGAAAGCCCTTGCGATTGCAACCCTTTGCTGCATTCCCCCTGAAAGCTGCGACGGATATTTCCCCTTCACACCATCAAGACCCACAAGGTCCAGGTATCTGTTTGCTGTGCTTTCCATCTCACTGCGAGTCTTCCCGTCCTTTAGCTGTTCCATTCCAAACAATATGTTTTCTTTGGCGCTCATCCACGGGAAAAGCGAGTAGTGCTGGAACACGACGCCCCTGTCAAGCCCCGGTCCTGTAACTTTTTCCCCATCTATTTCAATACTTCCGCTTTGTGGAAAGTTAAGACCGCAGAGTATGCTGAGCAGGGTGCTCTTTCCACATCCGCTCGGGCCTATTATGCTGACAAACTCGCCTTCCTCTATTTCCATGGCTGCATTTTCAATAACCTTTATGTTTTCGTTTTGCTGCTCATATGAAAAGTTCAAATCTCTTAGAATAATTTTAGACACCAACATCACCTTCTTTCACATTTAATATAATACTCAACCAGCAAATTTCCGCCGTAAAACTCACAGGAAACCGAAAATCCACAATGGTTTCACGACATAAACCCGAAGCCGCTATATCCAAATCACATGCGTGATTTCAAGACATACGGCTTCGAGCATATTTGCTTTAATCAAATTCAGTTTTCAGTCCGGACAATGGGAATTTTTGCGGCCTGTATTCAAATTAGATATTGTTCATTTCAAAATCATTTAAAAGCGCCTTGTAGTTTTCGTTGTCAGGATCTTCGCTTATCATCCTGTCAAGCGCCTTCTTGTATACATCCGTATTTATGTGCTCGTCTATGTCAACTTCACTTTCTATGAAGCCCGTCTTTTCCATTATATCCCAGTATTTCAAAGTTGATTTTCTAAGCGGGTCAGGACTGCATACCATTGTTGCATTTTCATCGTAAGTTTCCTTATCAAGGTATTTCTTGTCAACCTTTACGTATTTAGATGTTATTTCAACAGTTTCCTCGTGGTTTGTCATGTAGAAGTCATATGCCTTTATAAGAGCGGCCATGAAGTTCTCCCAACGCTCAGGATTTGCTTCAAGTTCAGATCCAAGCACAGCCTGACGGCAACACACGTTGTTTTCGAAAAGGTCTGTTATGTACATACCTACTTTTACGCCCTGGTCTTCAGCCATTGCGACATATGGAGTCCATATAAGAGCTGCATCAACGGTACCTTTTTTAAGAGCCTCCATTGTAGCCGCTGGAGATTCAAGCTCTATTATCTCTGCATCGCCTTTTCTGTAGTCTATCCCTGCGTCTATAAGGGCTCCCCTGAATATTACGTCTGCAGTAGAAAGCCTTACAGTGGCAACCTTTTTGCCCTTGTAATTCTTTATGTCCTTAAGTTCGTCGTATCTGTCAGGCATGCATACAAGAGCGCATGCTCCAGAGTTTTGACCTCCTATAATCTGTATGTCCGCTCCCTTTGCAGTAAACGCAAGAGGTGCTGAAACTCCGAAGCTTCCGACATCGACTTTTTTAGCTATAGTGGAGTTAAGCCCTTCTGCCGAGTTTGTGAAAAGAAACAGATTTGCATCTATCCCCTCTTCTTCGAAGAATCCTTTTTCCTTTGCCACGAAATATAGAAGGTGTTCAGGTGAAGCAAGGTAGCCTATGTTCATCTTTTGAAGCTCTTTTTGAGATCCGCTTGCGTTTGCCTGCACCGCTTCAGAAGCCCCTCCCGTTTCGGTCTTTTGGCCGCATCCCGTAAGTAGCGTAGTTGCCATTAGGACAACCATCATTAAAACAGATAATATTTTTTTCATAAGTCCATTTTCTCCTTTTCATTAAATTTTTGAATTTTCACTTCAAGTTAGCACGATAATTCTAAACCCCATATCACTCCATTGTGCCTGCCGTATTTTTGTGTCTATATTTCACCTCGTCGCAAAGCACGAATATTCGGACTTTTGCATAGTTGTATTCATCTTTCCGGCATGATTAGTCTACAATATCCACGCTCAAGTTGTCTAATAGATAGAATTTATACATTCTTATACTTCCATGGATATTACCTATATACATTTTTTGTTTTTTCGTCATTTTCCGATGATTTCAAAGTCTTTGGTTAATAAAATTCAATCATTAATTTACTTCTAATTTTCATTTTCAATGGCTTTTATAAGAAATTCTTATATGATATTTATTTTCAATCGATTATTCGCATGTATTTTTGTGGGCTATTCCACGCATTCCACTTAAAACAAATAAAAAACCGCTAGGCCAATATTAATATTGGCCTGGCGGTTTTTCACTATTAAACGTCTAATATTATTTGTCCGAAATCATATTTTGGACAATCCGAAGTATCTCTTCCGAAGATTCTATTCCACATTGACTTGTAAATTCTATACTGAGATCATTTGCAATATCGCCCATGGTCTTGTATATTTCCGCATGAAGAGGCGATATGAACCGCTTTGAAACGCCCGCCATTTCAATGTCAAGCACTGAATCTCCAGATGATATTACATCTCCGAAAGCGTCCGTTTTTTTTGATATGTGAAGAAGGGCCTCACCCTTGCTTACGCATCTGGGTATAAAATAGAGTTTTCTGGAGTGGTGAACCATTCTCCAGCCGCTGCTTTCCATTTCTTTTTCAAAGTCTGAAAGCTCGTCCATGGGCACCATCTGAGTGTCCACTATATTATAGAAAAACAGATCGTCCGCCGTCCTGGTCTTTTCCACCCAAACAGGCGAAGATATTCTTTTAAATCTTTCCACGGCCTCGTCTATGGATATGCACTCTCCACCCAGCCTTTTTTTGACTATGCTTTTCCACTGCTGGTCCACTTTCCCATTTTCTATTATGGTTCCACCATTTGCGACTATGGCGTATCTATGTGCTATCCGCTTTAAAAGCCCTATCCTTTTATACTGCTCCATCGTCCTCGTCGTAACCGGAACAAACTCGACCCTTTCGCTGATCTTGCCCAGCATTCGGAAAGCCTTTGAGCTCATATAGCTTATGACCTTCCCGTCCTTGACCTCCGCTTCCATTATCTCTTGAGAGTTGGCTCCTCTTATGAATTTTTCTGAATATATCAAAGTCCTGTCCAAATCGCTTGCAAATATCATATGTCGCCCCCCTTGACCTTTTTTATAAGCCCGCAGCATTTATATTTTTTAAGCGGATACTGATTTGTCTCTACTCCCTTTTCATCCGCCAGCTGTATTATATGGGCCACATCCTCATCGTCCATATCTGTCGATATCAGGATTTTCCATGGAACCCTTCTGAGAAGCACCCTTGTAGTTTCCCCTATTCCGGGCTTTATTAGATTGACATCGTCTATTCCGAATTCTTCTTTTATATTTTCCACATCACACATTCCCTGCATATCGCATTTCTCAGCATTCAATCGACTGCATTCGCCATCTGCACTGCCCACTTCGCCAAAGTGAGAACTTATGCTGTCTACGAACCTATTTGATACGTCATGCTCCTTTAGCTCCTTATAGAACTTCACCCCGTGGAAATCTCCCGGTCCTATTATGTCGTCCCTTTGAACAGTCCTGCTTAAAAGGCCCGATACCGTCGAGTTGAGGCATGCGCTTGGAATCAGAAAGTCCTCCCTCGTTCCGGCTATTTCGCAAAATCCCCCTGGGTCTGCAATAACTGCAAGGTCTGAAGGCAGATCTATGCCATATTTTTCAACCATATCATCGCATGACCTTTCGAGTTCCCTTTTTATTGCGCCCTTGCCCGTCCACCCGTCTATGAACTGGACGTTTGCCGTGTCATGTCTTTGCGATATGAATTTTATGGCGTTTTCGTCAAATCCCTTGCCTCTTATTATGGATATGCTGTAGTGGGCCGGATCTATCCCATACGCCTTTCTCATATATCTTTTCATAAGTATTCCAGCAGGTGTTCCCGCCCTTGCAAGCGACACTAGAACCACATCTTTTCCCTTTTGTTTTATTATTGCGTGGCAGGCTCTTTCAACGGATCTGGCTATTCTGATTGAATTTTGAACGAGAGACTCCTCGAAGAGCTTCATGTATTCACTTGACGGCCTGTATTCCACGGGAAGCATTTCGGAGTAGTGGGCCCCTGACTGTATTGCCATTTCCCTGTATTCATTCCCCTTCTCGCTCATAAGCTCCGATATGTCCTTCAACAAAAATTCAACCTCATCCTTGTCATAGCTCCCTATATCTGGGATGTCCCTGTTTTCAAGAGGATCTGCAAAGTATACAACAAATGCCTCCCCCGCTCCGGCGGCATCAATCACCTTTTTCAGCTCCGCCATTCCATTTTCATCAGGCTTTTCTTCAACGAATATGAATATCTGGTCATAGCCACATTTGGGCATGTTGTATGCAAAATTTTTAACGCCTGGTGACTGCGGATCGTTAAACTCCACCTTGTTTTTGACTGCGTATCCGTGTGATGCGTCTGGATATATGGGGCTTCTTGTGGTTGAATGGTACAATATGCCCCTGCCCGTATTTTCGCTTACAAAGCTTCCTATTTTCATAGGCAAAAACATGAATTCCCCGCTCCCGAGAAAAAGCACCTTGTCTCCATGCACCCTTCTTTCCAAAAATCTTGCGCTCCTGTTTACCGCACTGTCTATATATGATGAGTCTGATGATGACAACCCGAATCTTCCCGAATGGCTTATTAACGCGCCGCTTTGAATGTCCTCTTTTTTAAAGAAGTGGGAAAGCGAAATCTGCTCAATCCGCCTTGCTGCATTCGCATAAGGCTCCTTTTCGTCAGCCTGACTGCATTTTGAATCATCCGAGTGTTCGCATCCGCAATCTTCAAATATCCCATCTAGCTCTTCCGCCGATTCTTGTTCAAGCCTTATTTTCCACTTGGAATCGTCAACTTCGATTTCGCCTTTGAGCACTGACATCACATCAACCTTGAGTCCATGCTCTGTTTCAAAATTTTCAAATTTTTCTTTGTGTTCGCTTCCTCTCCAGTCGAGTATTGTAAGCACCGAAAATTTCTTTGCAGGAATGATCTCCTTCATTGATTTTATTATGTTCATGATTGTATTTCCAGTCGTGAGCTCGTCGTCTATGAACACCACATTTTTAATCTTTCCAAGCGGAACCTTATTTTTCGGATACATCATGTGAAGCGATGCATGAGAATGCTCCTCCATGAATTTTATGCACTCCATGTCCAGCTCTTTTCTGGTCGTTTGCATATACCACGCATTCCCTGAAAACGATTCAAAAGCGCTCATTCCAAGTGCAGTGGCTGTTTCAGCAAATCCTATGAAAAGCGTGGGTTCTTCCAGGCGGACCTTTTCCAAGGGGTATTTCGCTGAAAGTGTTTTTCCGGCTGGGGAAACCTTTGCCGCCGCAATGCCATGGGATTTCAAAATATCTGCCGCATCGTTTTCAAATCCGGCATTCACCGAAAGCGCATTCCTTGAATATATAGCCGCAAGCAGCCTTCCCGCAGCCAGTGATACATTCGGATCCACAGGCATGTGCTTTCCAAGCACTTTGCTTACAAACAGAAAACTCCTCTTTTTGTTTTTTCTAGCTGCAAGCGAAAAGAGGCTTTCAGGAGGTATTGCGTATTCATTTGAATCTATACTTATTTTCATGTCTATCCCGTCTAATATTGTTCTTTCATATTTGTTCATATGCTCCCTCCCCCGACTTATCCATTGTTCCCATTACTATTATTTTTTATGCAGTTTGCCCAAAATTTCTATATAAGGCTCGCAAAGTCATATCCACTGTTTAACACACCGTATATGCTTGCTCTTCTGAGAATCTTTTTTGCCCATCTGGAGTGGGGCTTTATCTCATTCATTTTGTTTGAATATGAGCTCTTTACAACTCCCACGCTGCCTGTGGAATTTTCCATTATGCTGAGCGCATCCATGTATTCCTCATGCGTCACGCACTGCATTGCCTGCACGGGAGCTATGTGGCTGGGATGTATTACCGTCTTTCCCACAAGTCCGTTTGCCCTGTCCAAAATAACTTCGTGTATGAGCCCGTCTATATACTCATCTATTAGGCGGCACCTCATTTGTTCTCCCCTGTCGCCATACGCCTGCTTGAACGGAGTCATCCTGAGCTGTGGTTTTAGCACTCTGTCTCCGCCCGAGAAGTACTCCCAAACCGGTCCCGATACAGCAAAGTCCCTTTCCGGCCTACAGAAATTGTTTACTATGTCTGTTATACAGTCCCTTATAATATGTATGTCATACACGGTCGTGTCGTGGCTGCGCCTTATCCCGAAATAACCCGAAAAATCTGTCGCCCCTATCCTCAAACTGAGTATTTTCTCCCTGTTTTCATCAACTATTCCGTTTATGCCACTTAAGGCTTCTTTTCTGGTATCCCAGTTTATTATGTCGCGGCTTTCAAGAATGGGCATGGCGTAAAGTGAGGCCCCGGTGATCTCATTTGCCCTTTCAAGATAATGCATATAATCTATTGCATTGCTCTTTGAAAACTTCGGAAAAACTATTCCCGAAAGTATTTTCATCTTCTCGCCCGCCTTTTTTGCAAGCCTTTCAATCTGATCTGGCTGTCTGACCCTAACAAATATCAGCGGCATTTCTTCCTCCAATACGCTTCCATTTGCAAGAGCCGAGTCCACTTTCGAAAGGGTGTTTAAAAGCGAATCCTGTGCCTCATTTGCCATAAGCTCGCCAACCGCATCTTCAAGGCATATTACCATGGACTGCACTCCCCTGTGCTTTTTCCCAATTATATCTTTTGCTATTCCAGGCCTTAGCGCAGGCATATATATTGTAGCACCCAGGGCATACGAAAGCTTTTCTCTGTCTTCATACCGCGTGAAACTTTCAGGCTGCTTCATGAATATCTTTTCCCTGTCCTCTTTGCTTATGTGTTCGAAATGTCTCATATCAATATCTCCAGTCATATTGACAAAAGAGATGGGCCATGGCCCATCTCTTTTGTCTTTCTATAAGGCTGTGCCGCGCTTTAGCAAGGCCGCCATGTGATCAGATTCAATATTTACATTTTACTTTAGTTACTATCTGTATCTTTTAAGCATTTCGCTTATGTTCTTGTCTGAAGTTCCCTCTCCTATGGCTGCAAATTTCCACTCCGCGCCGTGCCTGTAAAGCTCTGCAACTATAAGCGCGGTCTTTGAACCGTAGTCGTCTGTAAGGTTGAACCTCAAAAGCTCCTTCGCTCCGTTAAGGTCCACTATCCTTATGAATGCATTTTCTATCATGCCAAAATGCTGGTGTCTTTTTTCGCAGTTGTATATGTTTACTACGAATACAAGCTTTTGTATGTCAGAAGGTACCGAATTAAGCTCCACCATTATCTGCTCGTCATCGCCTTCTCCAGCTCCCGTAAGGTTGTCTCCCATGTGCCTTATGCTTCCGTCACTGCTTTTAAGGTTTCCAAAATAAACAATGTCCTGCTTTCCTGTTATCCTGTCATTTTCCCTGAGCATGAATACCGATGCGTCACAGTCAATGTCAGACTCTGATCCTCCGAAAAGATTTCCGAGAATGCCCTTTTTAGAATTTTTTACAGGGTCCCATCCAAGCGCCACCATTATGTTTGAAAGGCCTGCCGATTCTTTTGTAAGACTGATTCTTTGGCCCTTTTGAAGATTTATCGCCATGTCAATTACCCCCATCTATAGTCTGTAATTTCTATACGTGCCATTCCCTTTCCTACGCTATGTTTATTCCAAAGTTTCCGCAAAGCGCTGCAAGTCCGCCTTCAAATCCGCTTCCCACGGCTGCAAATTTCCATTCAGCTCCGTGTCTGTAAAGCTCTCCTACCACAACTGCTGTCTCTATAGAAAAGTCTTCAGAAAGGTCGTATCTTACAAGCTCTTCAGAGTTTTCTTCATTGAAAACTCTTATGAAAGCGTTTGAAACCTGTCCGAAATTTTGGTTTCTTGAAGCAGCTTCGTGTATTGTAACAGTGAATGCTATCTTTTGAACCTCAGCAGGAACCTTTGCAAGCTCTATCTTAACCTGCTCGTCGTCTCCCTCTCCTGCTCCCGTAAGGTTATCTCCAAGGTGGATCACTGATTCCTGGTCGTCCTTTAGGTTGTTGTAGAATATGAAGTCGCTGTCTGACCTTACCTTTCCGTCTTCTTTCAGCATGAACGCAGCTGCGTCAAGGTCGAAGTCAAATCCTCCGTCGTATCTGTTAGTGTCCCATCCAAGTCCCACAACCACGTTTTTAAGTCCCGGATTTCCCTTTGTAAGATCCACCTTTTGTCCTTTTTTCAAGCTTATAGCCATTATAATCTCTCCTTCCAATCTCTTCTTATTTTATTTGTATATTTTATTAAATATCATTCTCGAAGTTTCCGCGCCGCAGAACCAGCATGAACAAAAGCAGTCTGATTTAGCAAGGTTTGACTGATTTCTAATCGAACGGCACCCTGAATCCGCTGGAAACTTTGACTGTCTGAGTGCAGCGAGTTTCAAAGTTTCCCGGAATTCAGCGGCGAATTAGATAATAGAAATCCCAATCCACAGCTTAAAGACAATTTTGTTCTGCGGGTTCAT
>CBDULP010000021.1:0-42263 GCA_965368085.1 uncultured Peptoclostridium sp.
GCCTAACGGCAAAGGGCTATCCATCCCCACCCTACGCTCTCACTATCGTGAGCAATGTAGCTTAGAGGGTGGGGAATTCCGCCCGATTAGTTAAACGATTCATTTTTTTAAGTTGGCACTTCATATGAAGTTACAATGCAAAACGACCCTGAATCAGGCGTACGCCAAGCTCAGAGTCTATAAGTATTTTGTATTCACTTCCATTATGCTCTATCAGAAAAGACACACCGTGTCCGGTGTGCCTAAATAATTTCAAATTAAACTGTCATGACCAATTCATCGAGTTTGCATCCAAGAACCGACGCAAGTACTACGACCTTTTGAAAACTAGGGTTTTTCTTGTCTCCTCTTTCCAGCTCCTCCAAATATGATTTGGATATTGCTGTAGCATATCTGGGATTTTGGGTTATACTTTCTATGTCTCTTGCCGTATATCCAAGATTCATTCTGAACTCCCTGATTTTGCATCCATTAAGCATTGACACTCCCCCTTGTCAAATTAAAGCCCATTGAAAAATATTTTTTTATATTTCATTTAACCCTAATCTTATTATAATACAAAGTCAGATATTTTTCCAGTGTTTTCAGTATATTTAACTTTTTTTACATTGCCACCCATATGCATCCTCTGTCCCGTTTTCAAAAATTGCTTGCCACATGCATTGCTTTTTTTACATCCCCCCTTTTTTTGTATATAAGCTTTTAATACCCAATTTAATGCAAATTAAAAGCCGCGGCAATTCGATTGTCGATTTGCCGCGGCTGATAGCACCATTTGCTAGGCCTCTTGAATATAGCCCTTGTCCATAAGTTTTTTAATATGCTCATCTATTTTCTGATCTATGTCAACTCCGTACTCTTCCTCCAGCACAAAGCACATTGATATGGTCGTTTGTGCAACGTCAAGCAGCTCCTTTGCTATCTCGTCAAGAACCTCCTTTTGGCTCATTCTGACCTTTTCGCCGTTTATTCCCCTGAATTTTCCTATTGCACGTGCAAGCTCCCCCTGCTCCTCCGCCACTTTAAGCGCAGTGCTCTCAAGGGATGGTGACAGTCCATTCAGCTTTGGAAGGCTTATGGTCTTAAATTTAAGGTTTCTTCTCATATTTCATTCTCCTCACAGCTGTTTGCTTTTAATATGCGCAGCCTTTTCGCAGCGTCATAATTCCATTTTCTCCATTATACCACTGCCTATCGGGCGTCAAAAGCCCCGTTTTTGAGATCAGCTCAAATCACCTTCCCATATGCTCTACTTATCTGGTGTTTTTCTGTTGAATTCAATTATGTCTTTGGGATTTACATTTGAAATGGTCTTTACTCTTATATCCGCGCCCTCAATCTGATACTCCTCGCATATTGCAACCGTGTGCATGCCAGCGCTTTTCGCTGCAGCTATGCCCGACTGAGCATCTTCAAATACAACACATTCCTCCGGCGCAGCTTTGAGCAATCTGGCGCACTTTATAAAGATTTCCGGATCTGGCTTTGAGGCAGAAACCATGTTCCCATCGACTACCACGTCAAAAAGCCCCTCCAGCCTTAGCTTTTTAACTACAATGCCCGCATTTTTACTTGAAGAGGCCAGGGCAGTCTTCATTCCTGCACCTCTAAGCTCGTGTATTAGATCTTCAGCCCCTTTTGCAATTGCGCTCCCGTCTATATCCTTTAAAAACTTTCTGTACCATTTGTTCTTAAGCTCCGAAAGCATTAGCTTTTCATTTTCCTCCGCCTTGATACCTTTCATCTCCAGAAGCACATCGAGAGAGCCCATTCTCGAAAGACCCTTAAGCATAATGTTTTCAAAAGGCGTAAGGTCATGTCCCATGTGATTTGCAAGTTTTTTCCACGCCTGGTAGTGATACTGGTCTGTATATACAACAACTCCGTCAAGATCAAATATGCACACTTTAATCATGTCTCATCTCCCCATATACATACTCTGGTCATTTATTTTCCGATGATATCTTCTATACCCATTATATCAGATTTATTTCCATTTTCTCCTTCAATACTCCAGCCTGTCTAATACTAAGCGTATCCAAAGCGCAATCTACCCGGTTGATTCGCATCTCACCCTCCCGCTGATATTGTGATCTATCTTGGCATCTTTGGACTTTGCCAGATTTTATATAACTTGCAAACTCTGTTGACACACTATTTGGCTTGGGTATACAAAACAGCATAGAGCATTATGATTTGGAGGTGTGACTGTGAAAAATCTCGATATAAAAGACTGGAGCATAGTGCAAAACTCTCCAGATTTCAAGAATAACCGATTCTATGAAAGCATAATGTCCACTGGGAATTCGCACATGGGAACCCGAGGCAATCTAGAGGAGTTCTTTTCAGGAGACAGCCTGCCGGGTACTTATATTGCTGGAGTATACTATCCTGACAAGACAAGGGTGGGCTGGTGGAAAAACGGATATCCGAAAGTTTATTCCAAAATCCCAAACGCCCCCGGTTTCATTCTCATAGACATATTTATTGACGGTGTTAGGCTCGATATGGCGCGCCTCAAAATCATTGACTTCAAGAGAGTCCTTGATATGAAAAGAGGGGTTTTAAAAAAGAGTGTCGTAATTGAGTATGCTCCTCTAAAAAGAGTCCTCATCGAATCCTGCAGGTTTTTAAGCATGGATGACAAGGAACTCGCATGCATAAAGTACAGTATAACACCATTGGATTTCGACTGCACTATATCTGCACATATGCCGCTCGATGGTAATGTTTTTAACAACGATTCAAACTACGGCGAATACTTTTGGGATGAAATAGAAAAACACTCCCGAAAAAACCAGGGCAGTTTGACTGTACGGACTATAAAAAGCGGCTTTTCAGTATCGATGTCAATGGAATGCAGGGCATTTAAAGACGGGATGGAGATTGAACACGATGTCTTTTCGTCAAACGAGACAGAAAAAGGAGTGGTTTCATACTTTAGCGAGCGCTGCCAAAAAGGCCGCTCTGTTGAAATCCAAAAATATGTATGCGTTCTGACAAGCCGCGATCACAGTGAAGACTCACTATTGGAATTGTCTACTTCAAAGTCAGGCGCCGCCGCATCTGCAGGATATGAGTCTCTGCTTGAAAGTCACTGCTCATTTTTGGAAAGCCTTTGGGAAAAATGCGATGTTGAAGTGTTCGGAAACACCCGCCTCCAGGGTGGAGTTAGGTTTTGCATATTCAACCTTCTTCAGACTTATACCGGACATGATCCAAGGCTCAACATAGGGCCCAAGGGCTTTACAGGCGAAAAGTACGGCGGCGGAACCTACTGGGATACCGAGGGTTTCTGCCTTGCCTTTTACCTTTTGGCATTTGGCCGGCCCGTCGCCCAAAAGCTTTTGGAGTACAGGCACTCCCATATTCAAAAGGCGCGTGAAAATTCAATCAGCCTGGGACTTGAAGGAGCTCTGTTTCCCATGGTCACGATGACCGGCGAGGAATGTCATAATGAGTGGGAGATAACCTTTGAGGAGATTCACCGGAATGCGGCCATAATCCATGCAATATACCTGTACTCACAATATACGGGCGATATGGACTATGTGTTCACACGCGGCATTGACACGATAGTCGAAGTCTGCCGGTTCTGGGCTTCAAGAGTGAACTGGAGCAGCGCAAAGTCAAAATATGTAATACTCGGCGTGACGGGTCCAAATGAATATGAAAACAATGTGAACAACAACTTCTACACCAACTACATGGCATCCTGGAACATGGGTTATGCCGCAGAGATCCTGGATGCACTGAAAAAATCAAATAAAGCACTTTACGATTCAAAATGCGCAGATCTTTGTATAGGCGATTCCGAAGTGGAACATTGGCGGAATATATCTTCCGAAATTTTCATACCCATGCTTGGCGAAGAAATTTTTGAGCAAAATGAATGTTTCAGAGACAAGGATATACGTCCATGCAGTGTTATTCCAAATGATAGCCGGCCTCTTTGGATGAACTGGTCCTGGGACAGGATACTAAGGTCATGTTTTGTAAAACAAGCTGATGTCCTCCAGGCATTTTACATGTTTCCCGGCAAATTTTCAAAGGACATAGTCAGGAAAAACTTCGACTACTACGAACCTTTGACTGTTCACGAATCTTCGCTGTCTTCCCTTGTTCATTCGATAACGGCCTCAATGTCCGGCTACGGCGACAAGGCTCTGTCATTTTTCAAAAGGTCGGTATTTTTAGACCTTAACAATATAAACCACGACACCGAAAGCGGGCTTCACATAACGAGCATGTCAGGAGCTTACACCTGTATCGCCTTTGGGTTTGCAGGCATTCGCGTTATAGAAGGCACTTTGAACCTGAACCCATTTATTCCAGAAGGCATTGATGGGTACGGCTTTTCTTTCATGTTTAAAGGAATGTCAATATGCATTAAGGCCCTGCGCAAACCTGAAAAACAAATTTTAAAGCTCCTTTTGAAATCTGAAAAGCCTATGCACGTACATGTGCATTCCAAAAAAATACTGCTTTTTCCCGGCAAATATCATATCATGGAGCTCCTGCCGGCAGATTCTCCGGATATGCTTTCTGAAAATCTGTAAATTCTCAATTAGATCAATGTAAAGAGGGCCTCCCTTAATCGAAGAGCCCTTTTTATGCTGATCTTTTGCTATTTTAATGTCATTTTTCCCATAAAAACAGGGGAAATGCCACGGCCCCTCCCCGTTACATTTCCCCTGTCAATTTTTCCATTAAGATTCCAATATCTGAACTCTGTTTTTTCTCGCCACTTGGTGTATTCTGTTCAAATCATATTCATATACTCTTATGTATGCTTTTTCAGCATCTACATCCTTGGTCTCTATTGTCATATTATATCTTTTAAGCGTCTCAATAAATCTCTTTAATTTGTCATCGCTATCCTTTATTATCTTAATCAGTTTCAATACTATACACCCCTTTTTAACACCTTTGGTTTATTTGAATAAGACACCCTTTGCATTGCTAAATAAATCTCATAAACTCAATAAATTTATACCCGGCCGGCCCCTTTTAAAACCGTTTTTAAAGTATAGTTTTTATACATAAGAAACTTTCATATAAAATCCCATTTAATTAAAATACTCTATCTTATTATAAAAACCGGTATTGGCGAATGGTGTACAACCTTGTCTGTAACACTTCCCATAATAAACCTCTTTGTAAATCCCATTCCATGTGTACACATTATTATCAAGTCAAAATTTTCATTCTTAGATGTTTCCAGTATAACTTCTGCAGGATCTCCCAAAATCACCCTGGCACTCGCCTTTACTTTCCTCTCCAGAAAATAGTCCATAGCTTTTTTTGCAATGTCTTCGCCTTTAATTTCATGGTTGGCATCATCTTTTTCAACCGTTTTCGACTGGTATATTCCCTGATTGTCATATGCCAGTTCAACTGAACTAGGCACGTGCTTGGGCTGCACGTTGAGAACTATAATCTCCGAATCATATGATTTCGCAATTTCCAATGCGTATTCATACGCCTTCATTCCAAATTCAGAGCCATCTACGGGAATTAGTATTCTTTTTATCATATCTGCCTCCCCCTTATTTAAATATTGTTCGAATATACTGGCATTTCTGATTTCAACAAAGCCTGCGAGGTATAATATATATATAACCAATAAACACGCACAATCACGCATAACAATTATTTATTCAATTCTACAATCCAATTGCTCCATATAAGAGGAGGGGTTTTTATGATTCTTAAAATTTCCGCCATACTGTGGGCCTTGATAGGCTTTTTTACAGGTTCTATGGAATTTTTTTTAGCTGGAGGAATAGCCTGCATAGCATTGGACATATTAAAACTTTCAATAGGCATCGCCAACACCTGGAATATATTTCTTGCATACATAACAGGATATATCTTCATAGGCTCGTGGCACGGAATACTTTTCGCATCGATAATAAACAATACCATTGAAATTATCACACCTAGAGTAAAGGAACTTCATTCGTACCGCACAGAGCTCAAATAGGAACATTAAAAAAGCCGGCAAATATAAGCCGGCTTAATTTCTTCAAAACTGTAATTACACTTGTATAGATCCTTTTTCATCCCCATTTATGACCCAGTAGCATCTGCTTTCGTCCGCATTATAATACATTTCAATAGTTTTTATTTCCTTTATGAATCTTCCCTGCTCCACCCAAGAGTCCTTTATGGTCCTTAAAATGTCTTTTTTGCATACTTGAAAGCCTTTGTACTGTACAAAAAAATCAGTTTTCACTCTAAAACCCCCTCGCTATACAAATTATTTTAAAATTAAATTTTAAAAATAACGCTTTGAAATGCCATATTATGTTATCATGGTATTATAGAATGAATTTTGAAAAGGAGGCGTATTTATGGTTTTTCAAATTGCTGCTGTTCTTTGGAGCATAATAGGCTTTTTCAGCAATTCCATAATCTTGTTTTCAACCGGTGCAGTAATTTGCATCATATTGAATGTCATACAGCTTCTTTCCAAGCAGACCAGCCCTCTAGTGTCACTTGTAATTTACTCGGCATCAATTGCATTTTCAGGATCTCTAATAGGAGTTTTACTTGCAGGGATAGTTCTTTGTACGATTTCAATAGTGAAGCCAAGATTAATACAACTCTACTCATCCATACCAAAACAGACATAGATTTGCAAATACTAAATTCCAAAAATTTAAGGCGTGTTTTGTATACTCCGTGTTGGTTGAAGTCCCGAGTTTTATATCGGGGCTTCTTTTTGTTTTTAACGTTTTCATCAGCGCCCCAAATAATTCCATTCCACAATAAAGAGTCCTTATCTTATTACCATTACAGGAACAGTCGCCGTATGCACTACCTTGTTCGTAACACTTCCCATTGTAAAACGCTTTATTCCACCCATTCCATGAGTGCACATTATAATGGCATCGCAATCATCCTTTTCAGCGATTTCAATTATGGCTTCCTCCGGCACTCCGAATGCCACTACGGTTTCCACCTCTAATTCCGGAGAATGTTCCTCTATATAGCTTTTCGCCTCATCTACTATGGCAGCTCCCTTGATTTCGTGTTCATCTGTATGTATTCCCTTCTTGTCCGGCTCTATACCGCCAGATTCATAAGTCTTTTCAAGAGGCCTTGGGTGAAGGCTTTCCTGCGGAGAAAGCGTGTCGGTTATCCTGTAGTATGTCACCCCTACAATCAGCGGTATATACCCTTCCTGAACATTGAGTATCAGTATTTTTGAGCCATATTTCTCGGCAATCCCCCTTGCATAGTCAAGAGCCTTGAAGCAGTGCTTTGAAGCATCAACCGGTACAAGTATCTTTTTCATTCCAATCCCTCCACTCATATTGTAAAACCTTTATTTTTTTCTTATATGCTATGTATACCACAAAACTCGTTTGTAATTCACAAAATGAAATCTACTGCACGGGCATTTCACCACATGCACTCTGCACATTAAACTTCTCCTGTATCTTTTTCAAAAAATATGAAAGGAAGCCCTGACGGGCTTCCTTTCATATTTCAATATGGATTTATATGATTATTCTTCCATAAAAAGTTTTATGTCGTCTTCAACTGTTCCTATTCCCGCTATTCCAAATTTTTCAACCAGTACATTCACAACATTTGGAGAAAGGAATGCCGGAAGCGTAGGTCCAAGGTGTATGTTCTTAACGCCAAGGTACAACAGCGCAAGAAGTACTATTACAGCCTTTTGCTCATACCACGCTATATTGTATGCTATAGGAAGTTCGTTCACGTCGTCAAGGCCAAACACTTCCTTAAGCTTTAGAGCTATCACTGCAAGAGAATATGAATCGTTGCACTGTCCCGCATCAAGCACTCTTGGTATTCCACCTATGTCTCCAAGGTCCAGCTTATTGTATCTGTATTTTGCACACCCTGCGGTAAGTATCACAGTGTCTTTTGGAAGCTCCTTTGCAAATTCAGTGTAGTATTGTCTATCCCTCATTCTTCCGTCGCATCCCGCCATTACAAAGAATTTCTTTATGGCTCCGCTTTTAACCGCTTCCACAACCTTGTCTGCAAGAGCCATAACCTGGTTGTGTGCAAATCCGCCCACTATCTCTCCGCTTTCTATCTCTACAGGAGGCTTGCACTTCTTAGCGTGCTCTATCACTACCGAGAAGTCCTTGTTTCCGTTTTCATCCTCTTCTATGTGCTTGAATCCCGGATAACCGCATGCATTTGTAGTGTACACTCTGTCGGCATACGATGCGTTCTTTTTTGGCGGCACTATGCAGTTTGTAGTGAAAAGCACAGGTCCGTTGAAGCTTTCAAACTCCTCTTTTTGCATCCACCATGAATTTCCGTAGTTTCCATGGAAGTGAGAGTATTTTTTGAATGCAGGATAGTAGTTCGCTGGAAGCATTTCGCTGTGAGTATACACATCAACACCAGTTCCTTCTGTCTGCTCCAAAAGAGCCTGCATGTCCCTAAGGTCGTGTCCGCTTATAAGTATTCCAGGCCTTTCTCCTGCTCCTATGTTAACATTTGTTATTTCAGGGTTTCCGTAAGTCTGAGTGTTGGCCTTGTCCAGTATAGCCATTGACTCGACTCCGAATTTTCCAGTCTCAAGAACAAGCGCTACAAGCTCATCAGCGCTCAAATTGTCATTTAAAGTGTCTGCAAGCGCCTTTTCCATGAACGCGAACAGCTCTTCGTTTTCAAATCCAAGGTGCTGTGCGTGAGTAGTATACGCTGCCATTCCCTTTACCCCGTAAATCACAAGTTCTCTTAGCGACCTTACATCTTCATTTTCTGTCATAAGTACTCCAACTTCTTCGCCCTTCTTGTCGAAATCCTCAGCACCAGATCCGCTCCAAGTCGCAGCGTCGTGAGTCACGTTTGAAAGGTCTGCTCCCGCTTTCTCGGCCATTTTCTTAAGCTCGCCTCTAAGCCTTAGCGCCTCGCCTATTCTCTTTATGAACACATTCCTGTCAAAATTGGCATTAGTTATTGTTGAAAAAAGACTTTCAGCCATGAATACCTTTATTTCTTCTGTAGGCTGGCCACCCTTTTCCCTGAGCTTTACAGCATACAGTCCCATTCCCTTCAGTGCATAAATAAGCACATCCTGAAGATTTGCAACGTCTTCAGTCTTTCCGCATACACCGACTTTCATTGAACATCCCTTGTTCATTGCAGTTTCTTGACATTGGTAGCAAAACATACCCATACTTGAATCCTCCCTTTTGTATAAATAATTTAATATAAATCTGTTTGATATAATGTAAATTCTAAACATAATATGGTTTAGAATTATGAAAAACTTTAGAAACAGGCATATAAATATGTGAGTCCATGCCTCATTTCATTTGAAATTTCCCTTGGAATATGTAGTCTCGTTTGACAAAATGCTTTACTACATATTACATTAATATCCTGGACTCGTCTGTAACTTCAGTTACACTTTTTCATATAGTGCAAATTTTTATCATCATCCATTTTATACCTCAAAACTCAAATGCTAATCCTTCAATTTGAACATTTTAAAAAATCTGGAAGAGCTGAAGCTCCGACCATCCCCGCATCGCTTCCTAATTTTGCAAGTTGAATTCCTGCATGTGGAAGCGCCCTGTAGAATATGCTTTTTTTCACATAATCCGTCACCTTTTCCAGCAAAAAATCTCCGGCGCTTGAAAGGCCTCCACCTATTACTATTTCCTGCGGGTCTATTATGTTTATTATGTTGACTATCCCAACCGCAATATATTTGCAGAGCCTTTCAAATGCCATAAGGGATATGAGATCCCCCTTCATTGCAGCCTGAGTTATGGTCTTTGAGTCCACAATATCCAAATTTCCTCCCACCATGTCTATCGCCACAGTGTATTCGTCTCCCATTTGGACTGTTCTTTTAAAATATCTTACAAGCGCGCTTGCAGATGCGAACGTCTCAAGGCATCCGTTTTTGCCGCATGTGCAGTTGTAAAAGTTTTCACCCACAACCATGTGGCCAATTTCCGCGCCGGCTCCGTGAAATCCCCGCATCAGCTTTCCTGCGCTTATTATCCCGCTTCCAACGCCAGTTCCAAGCGTAAGCATAACAAAGCTTTCTTTGCCCTTCATGCTTCCAAATTCGTATTCTCCCACCGCCGCCGCATTCGAATCATTTTCAACTACAGAGGGCAACCCTGTGAGCTTTTTTATGTCATTCGAAAGAGGCGCCCCTTCCCATCCGAGATTCACACATTTTATTACAGTTCCATGCTCGTTTGCCACACCTGGAATGGCAATACCAACCGCTTTGCTTTTGCCTTCCTCTATATCTTCTGACAATCTTCTTACAATACGTGCAATTTCATTGACCACAGCTTCATATCCGCGCTTTCTGTTTGTAGGCACTATTATTTTTTTCACTATGCGCCCGCGCCCATCTACAATCCCTGCAGCTATATTCGTTCCACCTATGTCCACACCTATATTCATACAGACCTCCAAATTCACAGTTCCCCCAATAAAGCAGTGTTCCCGATATATGTTCAAATTGGCATCAAGCCCTTGTCAAAGGCTTGCACTTAATATGTATTTCCCACTTAAATATACCCATCGAATATTTCATTATAGGAACAGCAATAAAATTTTTTTAAAAATGCAAAATATGTGTTAACCTTTTTGATTAAATAGGTTATAATAGGGTATAAATGTTGTGTATTTTCGTGTTTTAAGACTAAATGAGACATACTAATACATGTCATTAATATTTTTATTCTGTAGAAACTTATAAATAAAGTAACTATATATTAATGGTTTCACAAGAGAAATACGTGTTCTTTCATTGCAAAACCAGCATATAAATTCTTTTATATGTAAATATGATACTTTTTTAAAATTTATATTGAAATTAAATGCTTTTTGCTTTAGTCTATTTTAAATGCCAAATTAGAAAATTCTATTTTAAGAAGGAGTGCTACGATGACAAGATACGTTTACAGTTTTTCAGAAGGTACAAAAGAAATGAAAAGCCTTCTTGGCGGAAAAGGCGCAAATCTTGCTGAGATGAGCAGAATAGGGCTTCCAGTCCCTTCAGGTTTCACTATAACTACAGGTGCGTGTACGGAATATTACAATCAAAGCGAGCAGCTTTGGGATGAGCTTTTAAACGAAATAAAGGCACAGCTTTCAGAGCTTGAAGAAAAAATGGGCAAAAAACTTGGAGACTCAAAAAATCCTCTTCTTGTTTCTGTGAGATCTGGTGCTGTTATTTCAATGCCTGGAATGATGGATACAATACTTAACCTTGGACTTAACGACGAGTCTGTAATTGGAATAGCAAACGCTACAAACAACGAAAGACTTGCATACGACAGCTATAGAAGATTCATACAGATGTTCTCTGACGTAGCAATGGAAATACCTAAATACAACTTCGAATCCGTACTTGACAGGGTCAAGGAAGAAAAAGGATATGAAAACGATACTGAGCTTACTGTTGAAGACCTCAAGGCCATAGTAAGCGAGTACAAGACTATATATAGAATGCAAACTGGAAGCGACTTCCCTTCTGATCCGCTTGAGCAGCTTCTTACTTCTGTAAAGGCCGTATTCAGCTCGTGGAACAACCCAAGAGCATTCACATACAGAAATCTTAACGACATACCTCACAACCTTGGTACTGCCGTGAACGTACAGTCTATGGTATTTGGAAACACAGGTGAAACATCTGGAACAGGTGTTGCATTCACAAGAAACCCTGCTACAGGTGAAAACAAGCTGTTCGGAGAGTTCCTTATGAACGCTCAGGGAGAGGACGTTGTTGCCGGAATAAGAACGCCTCAGTCGATAGAGCAGCTTAACGACATAATGCCTGATGTTTACAAACAGTTCGTGGATATCACAAAGCTTCTTGAAGACCACTACAAGGACATGCAGGACATTGAGTTCACTGTAGAAGACGAAAAGCTTTATATACTTCAAACAAGAAATGGAAAGAGAACTTCTCAGGCCGCAATAAACGTGGCTGTTGACATGGTTAACGAAGGACGTATAAGCAAGGAAGAGGCTATACTTAGAATAGAGCCTAACAGAATAGATGAGCTGTTACACCCTACATTTGAAGCAAAAGCTGTAAAAGAGGCAAACGTGCTTGCAAAAGGTCTTCCTGCATCTCCTGGAGCAGCTTCCGGAAAGGTTTACTTCAACGCTGAAGATGTTGTAAGAGCAAAAGCAAACGGAGAAAAGTCTATACTTGTAAGACTTGAGACTTCTCCAGAAGACATAGAGGGAATGGACTGCGCCCAAGGCATACTGACTGCAAGAGGCGGAATGACTTCTCACGCAGCGGTTGTTGCAAGAGGAATGGGTAAATGCTGTATAGCAGGATGCGGAAGCATAAAAATAGATGAAGAAGCAAAGATGTTCACAGTTGGAGACGTTACTGTAAAAGAGGGAGACTACATCTCAATAGACGGTGGAAACGGCGAGGTATACCTTGGAGAGATTTCAAGAGTCGAGCCTGAGCTTTCTGGAAACTTCGAAGTGTTCATGAACTGGGCTGACGAAGTAAGAAGACTTAAGGTAAGAACTAACGCGGACACTCCTAAGGATGCGCAAACAGCTGTAAACTTCGGTGCTGAAGGTATAGGCCTTTGCAGAACTGAGCACATGTTCTTCGACAGCGACAGAATCCCAGTTGTCAGAGAAATGATACTTTCAAAAACTCTTGAAAATAGAACTAAAGCACTTGACAAGCTTCTTCCTATGCAAAGAGAAGACTTCATAGGAATATTCAAGGCTATGGGTTCAAAGGCAGTTACAATAAGACTTCTGGATCCACCTCTTCACGAGTTCCTTCCACATCATGCAGATGACATAAAGCTTCTTGCTGAAAGCATGAACATATCTGAAAAGGAACTGAAGCAAAGAGTTGATGATCTTAAGGAGTTCAACCCTATGCTTGGACACAGAGGATGCCGTCTTGCCGTGACATATCCTGAGATATATCAAATGCAGGCAAGAGGTATAATAGAAGGAGCTCTTTCTGTCAAGAAGGACGGAATAGACGTGAAACCTGAGATAATGATCCCTCTTATAGGATCTGTTCAAGAGTTTTCTTATGTCAAGTCTCTTATAACTGAAATAGCTGACAAGCTTATAGCTGAATCTGGCATGGAGCTTGAATACCTTGTAGGAACAATGATAGAAATTCCTAGAGCTGCACTTACTGCAGATGAGATAGGAAAGGAAGCTCAGTTCTTCAGCTTCGGTACTAACGACCTTACTCAGATGGGCTTCGGATTCTCAAGAGACGATGCAGGCAAGTTCCTTGGAGAGTACGAGCAAAAAGGAATACTTGAAAGAGATCCGTTCCAGGTTCTTGACCAGGGCGGAATAGGCAAACTTGTCAAAATGGGATGTGAGCTTGGAAGAGGCTCAAACCCTGACATACACCTTGGAATATGCGGAGAACACGGTGGAGAACCTTCTTCTGTTGAATTCTGCCACAGAATAGGCCTTGACTACGTTTCATGCTCGCCATTCAGAGTTCCTATAGCAAGACTGGCTGCTGCACATGCCGCTATAAAGGAAAAAGCAAGCAAATAATAAATATCCGACATATATTGATTGGATTAAAAAAGGCTGTTGGCAATCCGCCAGCAGCCTTTTTGTGCTTTCAAACTTAACATTCAACCGATGCTTGAATACGTAAAAATCCCCGCACACATGTGCGGGGATTTTTTTGTATGCATGTAAACAGCTGTTCCTATTTTTTATTCTCCGTCTTCATCTTCAAAAAGTTCCATAAATCTCTTTGAAACGGCATCAAACTCTTCGTCATCTTCTATGTTGGAAAGTTCTACTCCGTCTTTGCTCTCATTGAATCCATATAGGAATACGTCCTCATGTCCCTGTGGAAGAAGTGCTATATACTCTTTTCCGGGAATGCTTTCAATATCGAAAACTCCAAGCGCTATGCACTTGAGGTTTGAACCGTCTTCAAGTACAAGGTCTATAGTTCTTTCATCTTCTCCGCAACCACATCCGCATTCATGGTCATGATCATGCTCGTGTCCTGTGCAATTGCATTCGTCTTTTTCTTCATTGCAGCCGCATCCACAGCCGCATCCGTTATTTTTCTCCATAATTATCTCCTCCAAGTCAAATTGCATATCTGATTGTCATTTACAATTCAAAAGTTATATCATTTGAAAACACGATGATTCTCTTTTTCGTTCATATGAGCGGTATATGCTCAACATAAAAGAAATCACATTTCCAATCATTAGTTTAAATATACCATATTAAACATGCATGTGTATAGCTGTAACTATGGATTTATATATCTATATCGCTAATGCAGGCAATGCCAGTCGCTACAGCTTGAATTTATCCATCTGTTTTATCATCTCATCCGCCATTTTTTACACCCCTTGGTATTTCAATCCAAAATTCAACACCCAAGTCCCTGTTGACAACTCCACAGCTTCCCGAGTGAAGACTTGATATCTCCCTAACTATTGAAAGGCCCAGACCGCTACCGCCTGCACTTCTGCTTCTGGCCTTGTCAAGCTTGTAAAAAGAGTTCCATATCATATCAGTTTCGTCTTCAGGTATGCTGCTTCCAAAGTTGTATACTCCAACTCTTACAGATTCTCCCTTTCCCTCTACCAGGATCTCTATTCTGCCGTTTTCTGTTACGTTTTTTATGGCATTTTGGATATAGTTGAGCAGGGCCCTTTGTATTTTTCCCTTGTCGGCAAACACCCCAAAATGTTCTCCAGTTGTATTCACTTCAATTTCCACATTTTTTTCACCGGCCACAAGCGCATGCTTTTTGGATATTTCTTCAGCAAGCTCCTTCATGTCAAACTCAGACATTTTCATATCAGCCTTTCCCGACTCAAGCCTCGAAAGCTCCAAGAGCTCATTTACAAGGCCTCCCATGCGTCCTGCCTCATCCCGTATGACTTCGCAATAGAAGTTTTTTCGGTCCTCGTCTGCAATATTATCCATAAGGCCTTCGCTATAGCCCTGTATAAGGGCCACAGGCGTCTTAAGCTCATGCGATACGGCTGATATGAAGTCCTTTCGCATTTTGTCTATTTTCTTTTCCTTTTCTATTTCAATCCTGAGCTGCTCATTCGCACTGTTGAGGCTTCCTATTACATCTTCAAGGCTTGATGACATGCTGTTTATACTCTCTCCGAGCCGTCCTATCTCATCTCGCCTTTCCTCCTCATAACGAGCCTTGAAATCAAGGTTTTCAACCGACTTTGCAATCTCTCCAATTCTTCTTATTGGGCTTGCTATGCTTCTCGCCATGAAATAAGATCCAATAAGCCCTATAAAAAGTGCCAGCACTGACACATATATCGAAAACTGCTGGTTTGCATATACATTTTCCTGTATCACTCCCATGGACGACTGAGCTATTATCACAAATCCCGTGTCCATCCTCCTTGCATACGTTAAAAACTGAGCTCCCAGCATGGCATGTTCATATATTCCAAACAGTTCGTCCCTGCCTTCGATGGCCCTTACTATCTCCCTGCTTACACCAGCCATCCTTCCCTGCCCCATCGTTGCTCCCCGGCCAAAGCTCGCGGGATAAACAATTTCATAATCAGTAGTCATAATTTGAAATTTGATGCCGTTCTCCTCTTCAATACCCAAAATCTGCTCGTATATATCCGCCTGTACACTGCCAGACTCCATTATCTTTTCTACATCTTGTATGCCAGTCTTAAGCTGCTGCTTTTTTATTCCCGTATAGTACTTTTCATAATATACCGAATTCAAAACCAGAAAAAGCACCAGCACAGAGCATACAATTCCCGTAGTATATACAAACAGCCTTGCCATTATGGATTTTTTCATAGCTCTCCTCCGAATCTGTACCCTATGCCTCTTACAGTCTGTATGCGGCTTGAGCTCTCTCCAAGCTTCATCCTGAGCCTTTTTATGTGGGTATCCACCGTCCTTAGATCGCCATAGTAGTCATATCCCCATACGCTGTCGAGTATCTGCTCCCTTGAAAGGGCTATGTCCTTGTTTTTGACAAGATATATCAAAAGCTCGTATTCCTTTGGCGTAAGCTCAGTTCTTTGGCCATCTACGCTTACAATATGCGCCGATGTATCTATTACAATTGCACCCATTATTATTTCATCATTTGAAATCGGGGAGGTCCTTGAAAGCAGGGCTTTTATCCTGGCGACAAGAATCTTGGGGCTGAATGGCTTCGTTATGTATTCATCCGCCCCAAGTTCAAATCCAAACAGCTCGTCAGATTCCTCAGACCTTGCCGTAAGCATTACAACAGGGACATTAGAGCTCTTCCTTATGTTCCTGCAAACCGCCCATCCGTCATATTTGGGAAGCATTATGTCGAGAACCACAATATCAACATCATTTTGCTCAAATACATCAAGAGCCTCCTGTCCGTCACCCGCCTCCAGTATCTCAAACCCTTCCCTTTTCAAATAGTCGGATATGAGTATCCTCATCCTGGCTTCATCTTCCACTATTAAAACCTTCTGACCGTTCATAAAACCACCTCCAGCTACGTTTCACTTTAATTAGTATACCCTATTTTTAACAATATAGCCTACCTCGCATCACCTTTTAGTGAATGGCTACACAATCAAAAAGAGAACCCCGTATGAGGTTCTCTTTCACTTTAAATATTACTTTTCCTGAAACTGTCTAAGACCCTGCCCTTGGCCTTGTCCAAATCCATTGCCAGCTCTTCTTCCCTGGCCAAATCCCTGGCCTTGTCCATTTCCAGTTCCGCACTGTCCATTTCCACAAGCGCCGTTTAACCTTCCAAGTCCAAGCCTGTTTTGTCCCTGATTAGTTCCATCGCACTCTTCCATTCTCTCGATTATAGAGTCCGCCTGCTCCCTTGTCATTGTTCCTTCTGCGACTCTTTCCTCAAGAAGGTCTTTTCTGTTTTCAAGAAGCTGCTCTTTGAACTCCTCGTATTTCCCCTCTTCCTGAGCAAGCTGTCCGTAAGTCTTTCCGCTTTGCCTGTCCTCGTAAGCCTCTTCTACACTCTTTCCCGTAACATCCGAATAAATCTGCGCCGGAGTCATAACCGAATCCGCAAATGCAACTGCGCCAAGTGAAAGCACCATCACTCCACCTATTATAAGCTTAGTCAGTTTTTTAAGTTTTCTCATCATGCACATCTCCTCTCAAAATTTTAAGTCTGCCGCCCAATATCCAGATTACAGCATTTATTTTATCTATTTGAGCAAATATGTTTATGCTTGTCTACACTATTGATTGCAGCGGCTTGTTTTGATTTGTTAATATCATTATGCCCATATTTTGTGACAGTAGTGTGAACAAACCGTGTAGAATCTGACAAAAAACGTTTGCTTTAAAAATGCCGTTGTGTTATCATCTAACTGTAATTTGAATTCAATGTTTTTTTAAGAACTAGGGGTGCCGGATGGACCGGCTGAGATAAAGATGTATTTCTTTAACCCTCAACCTGATCTGGATAATGCCAGCGTAGGGAAGTTTGGGCGATAGTGTATATTACACTCAAAGCATAAATCCTTATACTGGGTTTGTGTTTTTTTTATTTTCACAAATCCTTTTCGCTAAAATTTCTCTCCTGACCTAACGCCAGTATTCGGCATATTTGAAAAAAAATTCATTTTCAAAGGAAGGAGAATATAGTATGAACGTCAGAAAACTTACCTTTTCAGCACTTCTTGTGGCAATAGGCACAATAACAGGACACATGATATACATACCTGTGGGCATTGCCAAATGTTTCCCCATGCAACACACAATAAATGTAATATCGGCAGTTCTTCTTGGCCCTTGGTATTCAGTGGCGAATGCGTTTTTGATATCGCTTCTTAGAAACATACTCGGAACCGGTTCCCCTCTTGCGTTCCCAGGAAGCATGATAGGCGCGGCAATCGCATCGTTTGCTTATCTGAAGTCAAGAAACATGTACTTTGCCGCAGCCGGCGAAATCACAGGCACTGGAATAATAGGAGCGCTGCTTTCATTCCCCATAGCGTACTTCATAATGGGAAAACAAGTCGGAGCGCTATTTTTCATAATTCCATTCATGGCAAGCACAATAGGCGGAAGCCTCATAGGCCTTGTGATTTTGAAGTCCGCACAGTTTTCAGGAGTGTTCAAAAGCATAAAAACCGCGCGATAGAGAAAGCGGGCTAAAGCCTAAACAGATTCACCGGCCTCATGGCCTGAAATATAAAAAAGTAAAAGCTAGACATAACCTATACAAAGTCGAAAAGGAGAATAAATCATGAAAAATTACACTACTCAAATGGATGCCGCAAGAAAGGGCATACTTACAAAAGAAATTGAAGCAGTTGCAAAAAAAGAAAAAATGGAAACTTCAAAACTCATGGAGCTCGTTGCAAGCGGAAGAGTTGCAATCCCGGCCAACAAAAACCACGTATCCTTAAGTCCTGAAGGTGTTGGAGAAGGGCTTAGAACCAAGATAAACGTAAACCTTGGCATATCAAAAGACTGCCGTTGCATAGACACAGAGCTTGAAAAGGTTAAAAAGGCAATAGACATGAAAGCTGAAGCCATAATGGATCTTAGCTCTTTCGGAAAGACTGAGGAATTCAGAAAAAGAGTCGTAGAGATGTCTCCTGCAATGATAGGAACAGTTCCTATGTACGATGCTGTTGGATTTTACGACAAGGAGCTTAAGGACATAACTGCTGAAGAATTTTTGGATGTTGTAAGAAAGCACGCCGAAGACGGAGTTGACTTCATGACCATACACGCAGGAGTCAACAGGGAGACCGCTCACATATTCAAGAGAAACTCAAGACTTACAAACATAGTTTCAAGGGGAGGATCTCTTCTTTACGCATGGATGGAGCTTACAGGAAACGAAAACCCATTCTATGAGTACTATGACGAGCTTCTTGACATATGCGCGGAGTATGATGTTACAATAAGCCTTGGAGACGCGTGCAGACCTGGAAGCATCGCCGACTCTACAGATGCAAGCCAGATAAAAGAGCTTATTCTTCTTGGAGAGCTTACAAAGAGAGCTTGGGAGAAAAACGTTCAAATAATAGTTGAAGGGCCTGGACACATGAGCCTTAACGAAATACAGTCTAATATGCTTCTTCAGAAGAAACTTTGCCACGGAGCGCCTTTCTATGTGCTTGGACCTATAGTTACTGACGTAGCTCCAGGATATGACCACATAACAAGTGCAATAGGCGGAGCGATAGCCGCTGCAAGCGGAGCAGACTTCCTATGCTATGTGACTCCGGCAGAGCACCTTAGACTTCCTGACCTTGACGACATGAAAGAAGGCATAATAGCTTCAAGAATCGCTGCACACGCTGCAGACATAGCAAAGGGCATACCTGGAGCAAGAGACTGGGACAACAGCATGAGCAAGGCTAGAGCCGAGCTTGACTGGGAGAAGATGTTCGAGCTTTCAATGGATCCTGAAAAGGCAAGAAAATACAGGGAGTCATCTGTTCCTGCACACGAGGACTCGTGCACTATGTGCGGAAAAATGTGCGCCGTAAGAACCATGAACAGGGTTATGGCCGGAAAAGACATAAACATCCTTAGAAACGACGACTAATAAAGGTCACGTTTCTTAAAGCTTTAAAAAGACATGTAAATGCATTAATTTCAAATTATGCATATAATATATAGGACTCTGGCAGGACAAACGGCAGCCATTTTACGTTTTTGGATTTCCAACATCTCATGCATGCTGATCGCCGGGAAACTTTGAAACTCGCTACGCTCAAAAAGTCAAAGTTTCCTGCGGCTCCAGCTCGCATTTCGATTATAAATCCACAAAACTCCATAAAGCGAGCCTGTTTATCCGCTCCAGAGTCCTTTTGTAATACATTCTGTCGCTTCACACGCCATTCAAATCATAAAATTCCGCAAACTCCTTTCATATAATATATGCGAAGCATAGATAGCGGCGCAGCTAAATTATCTGACATTGACATGTACCTCATATGCTTTTATACACCACCTAAAATGTACACTTTTCCATCAATATGGTATTATATACTCATGCGTAAATGTAATAAATTTTATAAATCCGGATTAATATAAAACCTCATACATAGGACGGTGATTTTATGACTATATATTCTTGGAATGTCAACGGAATAAGGGCTATTGCAAAGAAGGGATTCTTCGAGTGGATTAATGCTAATGCTCCCGATATTTTATGCCTGCAAGAGACAAAAGCGCATATAGAACAGCTTGACGACAGCCTTATAAACATACCCGGCTACAGCTCGTATTTCTGCTCTGGAAAAAGAAAGGGCTACAGCGGAGTTGCCATTTATTCCAAAATCGAGCCCAACCTCGTGGAATATGGTATCGGTATAGAGCGCTTTGACGAAGAGGGCCGGATAATAATCGCACATTACGACGAGTTCACTCTTTTGAACATATATTTCCCAAACGGCCAAAAAGACGACGAAAGACTTTCATACAAGCTTGAATTCTACGACGCAATACTCGAATACTGCAATGGGTTAAAAGCGGACGGCAAGAAACTTGTAATCTGCGGAGACTACAATACTGCCCACAGAGAAATAGATCTTAAAAACCCAAAGGCTAACTCAAAGACCTCGGGCTTTTTGCCTGTTGAAAGAGAATGGATGGACAAGTTCATACAAAACGGATATGTAGATACATTCAGACATTTTTACCCTGAAGAGATCAAGTATTCGTGGTGGAGCTACAGATTCAAGGCTAGGGAGAGAAACGCAGGCTGGAGAATAGACTACCACTTCGTATCGGATAACATGCTCGATATGATAAAGGGCGCAGACATACTAAATGACGTCCACGGCTCGGACCACTGCCCAGTGGTTATTTACACATAAATAACAAAAAAGAAAGCCATAAGACTTTCCCTTTCACACTTTAGTATACGTGGGGCTGCTCGTCAAATTCAGAGTAGTCCCCTTTTTTGTCTTTTATTTCTTCATATGTCTTTTGTAGCTGCTTTATATGCATGTTCGCAATGTCTTGTATTTCCTGCTCCATTTTCTCATCATCTTCGTCCATTTCAAGCTTTACAGTCCATACGGGATTGAAGTACGTATCGTCCTCTTCAACGCTCTTTGCCTTTTCTTCCAAAGCAGAGATGTCATAATAGTCAAATACAGCCGCAAATTCCCAGTCCTCAAGGTCCTTGTCCGTTGTAACCTTCATGACTATGTCATATCTGCCATCAGTCTTCTCAGCATATATCCCGCCTATTATCTCGCCGTTTTTTTCTATGTCGTAGCTTGCAATTTCTTTTTCCAAGATGCCGGTTTCAATATCTTTTTCCATAACTATTATTCTAAATGGCTCCATATTCAAGTCTCCTTTAGAACTATTCTTCATCAAAATATGAATTGTATTCTTCAACAACTTTTTCGAATTCGTCTTCATCTTCTACGGCTTCATATCTGAACTTTCCATCTTCATCTATCTTTCTGTAGACATATGCATCATCTTCGTCTCCAGGATCCGCTAGAAGCACATATACTACCCCTTCCATCTCTATTTCTTCTACAAGTTCAAATTCAACTTCATTTCCCTCTTCATCCTTAAGTATCACCATGTTTTTTTCTTCCATTGTAAGCCTCCTAAAATATTTTTTATACTGCCAAGACAATTATATTATCCCTGCCTCCACATGTACACAGATATTTTTCTTCTATTTTTCCCGTTCAAGCATTATAAGCGAATCCTCTACATATTTCCTGTCTTTGAACTCCAAAAGTGCGGCCTGCCCTTTTTTATAGTGAACCTGCCTTCCGCTTATCTCACTTGTCCATTCACTCACATAAGGCTCATGCCCCACGACTATAAGACAGTCCGTTCCATCAAGCTGTTTCATTTCCTCAATAAGCTGTTTTGATGTGCCGTCTTCGATAAAATCCTTTTGCTGAATATAATGTATGTCTAAAGTGTCTTCTATTATCTTTGCTGTCTGCCACGCCCTTGTGAGAGGGCTCGTCCATATGTATACATTGCTGCATCTAGTTATAAGAGGTTTTATCTGAAGCGCAGTATTTTCCGCCTGCTCCACGCCCTTTGGCACAAGCTCTCTTTTCGAATCATTCTCAACGATTCCTCTTTCCTGAGCCTTTGCGTGCCTTACTATTATAAGTCTCATCATTGTCACCCCTTTTCATCAATGCACAAGCTGTTTTGCCATTATATGGTTTAAATTACCCCTGTAAAAATAATTTAAACTCTATCAAACAACTCTTATATAAATACTATATTCCAAAAGTCGAATAGTGTCAAAAAAACAGCCTCATAAGTTAGTTTTCCCTTATGAGGCTTGTATATAGAGTTATTTTCTCGTCTATTGATGTCTTAAGTTTT
The DNA here is from genome assembly GCA_965368085.1 of uncultured Peptoclostridium sp. Lineage (GTDB taxonomy): Bacteria > Bacillota > Clostridia > Peptostreptococcales > Peptostreptococcaceae > Peptoclostridium. The sequence goes on from CBDULP010000021.1 coordinate 22,327, forward strand.
TCATAGTGCTCCGGCTTGTCTTTCTGGCCCTTTATCATTTCAAACAGCATGTCCATCCTGTTTGCATCGATCTCTTGCATGGTTTATGCTCCCTCCCGTAAATACTTATACGCTATATATACCCTTTTGTGTTCATAAAACTCATTTTAAATATTAATATAATGAGGAATATCTTTCAAGCGCATTTACACAACCTTAAACCTTTTTAACGTCATCTTAACGCCGCCGTAATATTTTCTTAAAGATGCAGTCATAAAATGGACTCAGAAAGAAAAATAGAACATAAGGAGAGTAATATAATGAAAATCAATTTGTGCATAGACATCGACGGTACTGTAACAGAGCCTTACTACTGGCTTGAAAGGGCTAACAGCCATTTCGGATGCAATATCAAACCCTGCGATGTCACAAGCTACGACATCCACAAGGTGATAGGCGTCAGCGACGAAGAGTATATTGAATTTTACAACCAGTGCTGCCACGAGCTTCACATGGAGTCTGAAATAAGAGAGCATTCAAAGGACATCATATCGAGGCTGTCGTCATTTTGCAGAATAAACTACGTGACTGCAAGGCAGAAGGTGCTTCAGCTCACCACTGAAAACTGGCTTAAAAAACACGACATAATGCTTGGAAGCCTTCATCTTCTTGGTTCCCACTACAAGGTTGAAAAGGCAAGGGAACTCGACTGCGACATATTCATAGAAGACAGGTATGAAAACGCATTGGAGATTTCAAATGCAGGATTCGATGTACTTCTAATAGACTGCGAGTACAACCAAGGGCCTCTTCCTGAGAATGTAACGCGCGTATCCACATGGCACCAGATAGAGTCTGAAATTCAACAATACGCTCAAAAAAACAAAAAACAGGAGATTGCATAAACTCATCTCCTGCGCTGCCAAGAGGTGTCTTCTAAAGACGTCTTTTTTTATCGCCTTCAATACCCCCGTGCTTTTTAACATGGGTTTTACAAAAATAACATGGATTCAATCCTCTATAGGCCTTTTTTCAGTAGAATATAGGCAGCGGGTTTTTTGTGAAAATCCATATGTATTTTAAATATCAAGAAGACTTAGGGGTGACTTTTGTGGACAGGGCTAAACTTGAAAACAAACAAAAAAGGTTCAGCGAATTCAATAGGATTTTAGATACGGAGGATATAGAGACTGTATTCCAGCCAATTGTATCTCTCAAAAACGGAAGTATAATAGGGTACGAGGCCCTTAGCAGAGGCCCTGCGGGTTCGGAGCTAACTTCTCCCGCAGCACTATTTAGGACTGCGGACGAGCTTTCAATGGTTTGGGATCTGGAACTACTGTGCAGGACTAAGGCAATTGAAAGAGCCCATAGCATAGAGCCTGAAAAATACCTTTTTATAAACATAGACCCCAATATAATAAAGGACGAAAAATTCAGAAGGGGATTTACAAAGGAGTTTCTGAGAAATCACAACATATCTCCAGAATCCATAATATTCGAGATCACCGAAAGGACCGCCATAGAAGATTATGCAGCTTTTTCCGAAACATTGAAAAACTACACCAGCCAAGGCTACAAGATAGCCATAGATGACATGGGAGCCGGTTATTCAGGGCTTAAGACAATAACAAATACAAGGCCCCACTACATAAAAATAGATATGGAGCTCATAAGGGGCATAGACAGGGACTCCTTCAAACAGGCCCTTATAAAAAACTTCGTAAACCTTTCCATATCCACAAACATAAAAATAATAGCGGAAGGCATAGAAACGGAGGAAGAGCTCCAGACACTTATAAAACTCGGAGTTTATGCAGGCCAAGGGTATTTTATGCAGCGCCCCGCGGGAACATTCCTAGAAATACCCGAAGTCATAAAAAACAAAATATCCAAATACAATTCACTTTCAAACAACGTATTCGACTACAGCAGCAATTACCACTACATAGGGGCTATAATGGAAGAACAGCCGGCCTTAGATCAAAACACCATTTGCATAGATGTGAAAAAACACCTTGACGGCAACAGCCTTGACGGAGTGTGCCTCGTTGAAGATGAAATACCTAAGGGACTCATAATGAATCACAACCTGAACTCGGCAATGGCAAAGCAGTACGGAATTCCTCTTTACTCCAGAAAGCCCATATCGCTTATAATGGATTACAGTCCTCTCATAGTCGACTACTACACGCCTATAAACACTGTTTGTGAGCTTGCCATGGACCGTGACCACTCTAGGACATACGACTGCGTAATAATTACAAAGGGATTCAAATACTGTGGTATGGTGTCCATAAAAAAGCTTCTCCAGTACACCAGCGCAATGGAAAAAAGCTATGCTCGAGAGCTCAACCCGCTTACAGGGCTTGCCGGCAATGTGATAATAAACAGGGTTCTCACAGACACCATAAGCTACAGCAAGAACTGCTGCATAGTATATGCAGATCTAGACAATTTCAAGTCGTACAACGATGCATATGGTTTTGAAAACGGAGACAAGATAATAAAGCTCGCCGCCGACATAATAGAAAAGCAAGTAAAGTCCAAGCACCCTTTCAACTGCTTTGTAGGGCATATAGGGGGCGATGACTTTCTTTTCATAACTGAATGCGGCATGGAGGATTCAAAAGCCATTTGCCAGGATATAATACATGATTTCGACAAAGGGGTTTTGAGTTTTTTCAATGAACGCGACAAAAACAACGGATTCATAGAGACATGCGACAGAAGCGGAAATACCGTGAGATTTGACCTCACTTCAATATCTCTTGCAGGATTTTCAGGTGACCCCGGTAGCTTCAACGGACCGGATCATGTCGGAAACCATATGACGAAGTTGAAAAACAAAGTCAAAAAGCTTTCGGGAAGCAACTATATAGTATTCGAAGACTAACCAGCAATATGAATCCATTTTTCATGAAATTTTAGTGCATTCATACAGGGACTGTGCAAATCGCACAAGCCCTTTTTATTTTGTCTAAATACTAAATTCAGACTCGGGTATAAAACCAATTAAAACAAATGACAGATAGAGGTGATAAATGTGAAAATAGGATACGCCTGCATAAACCTTTCAATAGACGCACCAACAAGCAAAAGTTGCATTCTCAAAAATGCCACCGAAAAAAGACTGAGAGAACTCATAGAGATGAACCTCCACGGACTTGAGAAGGTAATAAAATACAATATTGAAAAGAATATAAGGCTTTTTAGAATAAGTTCGGGCCTCATACCCTTTGCATCCCATCCCGTAAACACAATAAAATGGTGGGACGACTACAAACTGCAGCTTGACAGCATAGCCCGCCTCATAAAGGAAGGCGGCATGAGGGTTTCAATGCATCCGGGCCAGTACACAGTACTCAATTCGCCTAAAACCCAAGTTGTAAAAAATGCTGTAGCAGACCTTGAGTATCACTGCCGGGTTTTGGACTCGATTACAGATTCCAGCGAACACAAGATAATACTCCACGCTGGGGGAGTTTACGGAGACAAGGCCTGTGCAACAGATAGGTTTGTCAAAAACTACAAAGCCCTTTCCCAGCGCATAAAAAACAGACTCGTAATAGAAAATGATGAGAAAAGCTACAATACAAGCGACATACTCCGCATAAGCTCTCTGACCGGTGCTCCCGCTGTATTTGACAATCTTCACAACTTTATAAATCCTGGCGCTGGAGACGAATACGACCTCATTCAAAAGTGCGCAAAGACTTGGAATGGGCGCGATGGAGTCCCCAAAATCCACTACTCCCAGCAAAGCCCCTCTAAAAGGCCGGGAGCCCACTCCCAAACTATAAGACCTGACTCATTTTTCAAGTTCATAAGCGGCCTATATGGGCTCGACTTGGACATAATGCTGGAAGTGAAAGACAAGAACATATCCGCTGAAAAACTTATAAATCTCATGGATGGTTCAAAGATGGACATTCAGCGCGAATGGGCAAGATACAAATACAGTGTCATGGAAAAATCGTATCTTCACTACAAGGAAATCGGAAACGCAGTTGCAAGCGGCCTGACATCATCCGAAGAGCTGTTCATTCGAATAAACGAGGCTCTTAGCCTCCCGGAAGACATCGGACAGGCATCAAACTCACTTGAACACGTATGGGGCTATTTCAAAAAAACAGCTGAAGATTGTGAGCGCGCCAAGTTCATGGAGCTCCTTTCATCCTATAGAAATAAAAAAACTCCCCTACACTTGGTAAAGGAGTTTTTGAGAGAACTTTCGCTCAAATATGATGTTTCATATATTAGAAATTCCTACTATTAACAGATATTCATCATGTCAGATTCTCTACTGAACCTTAACCTCAGTCCAAACTCTGTCATATTCATTCACGAAATCTCCAAGGTCGAGGAACACCTCGCTGCTTTGGAGCTTTTCAGTGTCCGGATATGAAACGTCGCTGTTTCTAGTCTCTTCATCAAGCATTTCAATAGTTTCAGCATTAGGTGAAGAGTATCCTATGTATTCGGTGTTTTTAAGCGCTATGTCAGGTCTCGAAAGGAAATCTATGAACATTTCCGCTTCCTTTTTGTGCTCGCTTCCCTTTGGAATGACTATATTGTCAAACCAGATGTTCGTACCTTCCTTAGGCACTACATATTCAAGATTCGGATTTTCTTCCATCATTGTAACGGCGTCTCCAGACCATACCACTGCAATAGCTGCCTCTTCGCCGGTCATCATTCCCTTCACTTCATCTCCGACATATGCAAGCACTAGAGGCTTTTGCTTTATAAGCTCTGCCTTTGCCACTTCAAGCTCGTCAGTATTTGTAGAGTTGAGCGAGTACCCAAGTTTTTTAAGGGTTATTCCTATAGAGTCCCTCTGGCTGTCGAGCATAAGTATTTCGCCCTTGTAGTTTTCATTCCAAAGTATGTCCCATCCCTCAACAGGGTCTGTAACCATTGTTTTGTTGTAAAGTATTCCAAGCGTTCCCCACATATAGGGAACCGAGTATTCGTTCTCCGGATCGAATTCAAGATTTTTGAACGGGCCGTCTATGTTCTTGTAGTTTGGCACGTTTTCAAAGTCTATCTTTTCAAGCATGTCTTCTGTTATCATCTTCTCTATCATGTAGTCTGAAGGTATTGCTATGTCATAGCTCGTTCCGCCAGTCTTTATCTTTACATACATGTCTTCATTCGTTGCATATGTTTCGTAGTTGACGCGTACTCCAGTTTCCTCTTCGAACTGATCAAGCACGGATTCATCTATGTAGTCTCCCCAGTTGTATACATTGAGAACCACCTTGCCTTCTCCTGACTGACATCCAGCAAAAGAGACCACAGACATCACTATCATTGTAAGAACCGCTATAAACTTAGACACTTTTTTCATAAAAACACTTCCTTTCACTTTAATATTTATATCAACACACTTGTTTTTAGCATATATCCTCGCTGCCTTTTCCCACAAGTCCCTTTGGAGACTTCTTGTTCACAACCAAAAGAAGGAGCAGCACAGCCGCAAACATAAGCGTTGAAAGAGCATTTATCTTAGGGTTTAGCCCCCTTCTAGCCATTGAGTATATCGTTATGGAAAGGTTTGTAACTCCCGATCCAGTAGTGAAAAAACTTATTACAAAGTCGTCTATTGACATTGTAAACGCTATCAAAAGCCCGCTCACTATCCCCGGCTTTATCTGAGGCAGTATTACCTTTCTCAGCGCATAAGCCGGAGTCGCACCAAGGTCCATCGCCGCTTCAAGAGTGTTTTTGGGAAGCTGCCTGAGCTTTGGAAGCACTGCCAGTATGACATATGGTATGTCGAATGTTATATGGGAAAGCAGCATAGTCAAAAAGCCCAGCCTCATGCCCGCAAATATGTAAAGCGTCATAAGCGCAACCCCCGTCACTATGTCCGGGTTTAATACAGGAAGGTAGTTTATGTTCATGAGAAGCTTTTTTGGAAGCCTCTTCATATCATATATCCCTATCGCCGCAAGGGTTCCCGCAAATGTTGATATGACAGATGCCATTATTGCTATAGTCACCGTATAGTATAGAGATTTCATTATCTGCCTGTCCTTGAAAAGCTCTATATACCATTTTAGCGTGAATCCGTCCCAGCTGTTTCTCGACTTCGAGTTGTTAAACGAAAACACGACAAGCACCACTATGGGCGCATACATGAATATGAAAACCAGCGCCATGTATATTCTCTTTAGTATTTTTTCTACCATAGGCCAGCACCACTTTCATCTTTGTCGTATTTCGCCATCACAGCCATGGACAGCAGTATTATTATCATCATGACTATTGATATGGCCGAGCCAAAATGCCAGTCCCCAACCCACAGGAACTGCTGCTCCACAAGGTTTCCGACAAGCATGTACTGGCCGCCTCCAAGAAGCCTTGATATTACAAAAGTGCTTACAGCTGGCATGAACACCATTGTTATTCCGCTGAGCACTCCAGGAGAGCTAAGAGGGAATATTATCTTTATAAACACATTGAGCCTGTTTGCCCCAAGGTCTTGAGCCGCCTCTATTATGCTCTTGTCCATTTTGCTGAGCACCGTATATATGGGTAGAACCATGAACGGCAGGAAATTGTAAACCATTCCAAGAAGCACGGCTCCGTCAGTGTACAGAAGCTTTACAGCAGGAAGCCCCATAAGCTTTAAAGTTGTGTTTATAAATCCATTTTTGCCCAGTATGGCCATCCAGGCATACGTCCTTAAAAGGAAGTTCATCCACATTGGAAGTATGAAAAGCATGACTATTATGTTTTTATATTTCTTGTCAGATCCTGCAAGTATTGCCGCGAGTGGATATCCCAAAACAAGGCATATCAAAGTAGACTGCAGCGCAAGGTTTAGCGAGCGCACAAGCACGCTTATATATATGGGATCGACAAGCCTTATGTAATTTTCAAGTGTCACTCCCACGCTGCCCGCTTTTGTCAAGCTGAACCCCAGCACAAGGAAAAGGGGAAATACTATGAATATTGCGCTCCATATTATATACGGCGATGCCGTCCACTTCTTCAACTTTCCGACCTCTTCATTATATGTATGTCTTCGGCTTCTATGTCAAGCCCTATAGCCTGACCATTCTCGACCTTTGCCGTGTTGTGCACAAGCCACTTGAACCCATCGCAGTCTACAAGCATTTCATAGTGAACCCCTTTGAATATTTCTGAAACAACTTTTCCCCTTATCATTCCCTTTTCAGGCTTTGTAATCTTCAAATCCTCCGGCCTTACCACTATATCCACAGGCGTATTTTCCCCGAATCCCATGTCTACGCATTTGAATTTGTGTCCTAAAAACTCCACCTCGTAGTCGCGTATCATCGTGCCTTCTATTATATTGCTCTCCCCTATGAACTTCGCCACAAATCTGTTTTGTGGCTCGTTATATACGTCCTGCGGCGAGCCCATCTGTTGGATTTCTCCCTTGTCCATTACAACTATGGTGTCCGACATTGTAAGGGCTTCCTCCTGGTCGTGAGTTACGTATATGAATGTTATGCCAAGGTCCTGCTGCATCTGCTTGAGCTCGATTTGCATTTCCTTTCGCAGCTTCAAATCGAGCGCACCTAATGGCTCGTCAAGAAGAAGCACCTTGGGCTCGTTCACAAGAGCCCTTGCTATTGCAATCCTCTGCTGCTGACCTCCGCTGAGTGACTCTATGCTCCTCTTTTCGAAACCCTTCAGGTTTACAAGCCTAAGCATCCTCTCAACCTTTTCCTGTATAAGCTTTTCAGGCATCTTCTTTATCCTAAGGCCAAAAGCAATGTTCTCGTATATATCCATATGCGGGAAAAGTGCATATTTTTGGAAAACCGTGTTTATCTGCCTTTTATATGGCGGCAGGTCGTTTATTGCATTTTCCTCAAAGTGCACCTTGCCAGATGTGGGCTGCTCAAATCCGCCTATTATCCTTAGTGTAGTTGTTTTTCCGCAGCCGCTCGGTCCCAGCAGTGTCAAAAACTCATTCTCGTCTATATGCAGGTTTATGCCGTCAAGAACCCTTGTGTCGTCATATTCCTTCACTATGTTTTTAAGTTCTATTATGTGTTTGCTCAAATATTTCCACCTCCAAATGTTAGCATATTAAAAGTAAGGCGGGGTGCTTATCCAAAGTACCTTTGCCGTGCCTTTTCCATGGTTTGAAATGTAGTGATTTGATTTTGCCTTGTAGTAAAAGCATTCTCCCTTTTTGGCTCTGTGCCTTCTGGCTCCAAGATGCACATCCACCGTTCCTGTAAGAACATATCCGAATTCCTCACCTTCGTGAGGTTCCTCTTCCTTGTATCTTCCTCCAGGCTCAATCGTGAGCATTATGGGCTCCATTGCGTTTTTTTGGGCATTCGGTACTATCCAGTCTATGCTGTACATGAGGTCTTCATCCTTTATCCCAAATGCGTCATCACTTGTGAACACTATCTTTTCGTCTTCTTCATCATTAAAAAAGTTCTTAAGGTTAGTCCCAAGGCTGTCAAGTATGTCCACAAGAGTCGATATCGACGGTGAAGTGAGATCCCTTTCCACCTGCGATATGAATCCCTTAGACAAGTCGCACCTGTTTGCCAGCTCTTCTTGGGTAAGTGCCTTTGCCATCCTCAACTGCCTTATTTTCTTGCCGATTTCCATAAAAAATCTCCTCACTAAACATATATTGTCCTTATATATGCAATATTAAATATAAAGTTTATAATTACTAAACCACTCGAATATTTATTATACTTATATGCACCCTAAAAATCAATACATTTGTGCCTATAATCACATGAATATTTCGCCTTTGCCCATTTTATAAAAAAAGCCGCACCGTTTAAAATACCGGTGCAGCTTTTTCACTCGCTTTTTACGCGCTGACTATTATGGTTTTATATTATTTGTTTGCTACCGCTAGCACAAGCTCCCTGAGAACCTTGCATGCAACAGCTGTGGAAGTCCCGCTTTGGTCATAGTGCGGAGAAAGTTCCACGACATCCGCCCCAACTATGTCCAGCTCTTTTAGAGTACATATCGCGTTTACAAGTTCCTTGAAAGTAACCCCCCCAGGCTCTATGGTTCCCGTTCCCGGGAATACAGAAGGATCCAATACGTCAAGGTCTATTGTAACGTACACTGGCTTTCCCTTAAGTGCCTTGACCACGCCTTCAAGACCTTCAAAGTCAAACTTCGTGAGGTTGGTGTGGCTTTTGGCCCACTCGAACTCAGCTTTTTCACCAGACCTTATTCCAAACTGGTGTATCCTGCCGTCTCCGACAAGGTCCCACGCCCTTTTTATCACGCTTGCATGAGAAAGCTTTTCCCCCATGTAGTCGTCCCTGAGGTCTGTATGCGCATCAAAATGTATTATATTAAGGTCTTCATACTTTTCATGAACTGCCTTTATGGACGGATAGCTGACAAGATGTTCTCCTCCGACCATAACCGGAATTTTGCCGTCTCCGACTATTTTTTTTGAATAGTCGTATATCATGTCAATAACCTTCACCGTGTTGCCGAAAGGAAAATCAATGTCCCCGCCGTCAAACACATTTACGTCCTCAAGGTCCATATCCATATAAGGACTGTACGTTTCAAGCCCGTATGAATCCTGTCTCATTATCGAAGGTGCGAATCTCGTTCCTGGACGAAATGACGTAGTCCCGTCAAAAGGGCTTCCGAAAACCACTATTTCAGATTCGGCATATTCATTGTCAAATCCTATGAATGTGGATATGTTCTTATTCACTGTCAAGCATCTCCCTTACATATGTAGGAAGTGCAAAAGCCCCCACATGTATGTCAGTGTTGTAGTATTTTGTCTTTATTCCAAGGCTGTTCCAAGCTTCCGGCTTGAAATCCCTTACTGGATGAAGCTTTTTAGACGCAAATCCAAACAGCCAGTATCCAGATGGATAAGTTGGAAGAATATACTGGTAAACCTCTGATATAGGGAATACTTCTTTTATCTTCTTGTTAGCCCTTTTCATCTCTCTTGCGTCTCTTTCATAGAAAGGACTTTCATTTTGATTTATAAGGATTCCGTTTTCGGTAAGCGCATTTTTGCAGTTTTCGTAGAACTCATATGTGAAAAGTCCCTCTCCAGGTCCTATAGGATCTGTCGAGTCAACAAGTATAAGATCGTATACATTTTCCTTGCCCTTTACGAATTCTATTCCATCTTGAACAAGTATGTCGACCCTCTCGTCGTCCATTCCACTTGCCGTAAACGGAAGATACTCCCTGCTCGCCTTTATTACAAGCTCATCTATTTCAACGAAATCTATATGCTCTATTCCCTTGTATTTTACAAGCTCTCTTACTGTTCCGCCGTCTCCTCCGCCTATTACAAGCACGTTTTTGATCTGCGGGTTAGTTGCCATTGCAACGTGAGTTATCATGTCGTGGTATACGAATTCGTCTTTTTGAGTAACCATGAAAAGCCCGTCTATTGTAAGCACTCTTCCAAACTCGTAAGTGTCAAACACATCTACCTGCTGGAAGTCGCTCTTTCCAGTAAAAAGGTGCTCTTTTACCTTTATAGAAAGTCTAACGTTGTCAGTATGTTCTTCTGTAAACCATAATTCCATTGTATTCTTCCCTTCTGCCGTAGCGGCTGTAATTATTATCTAAATATATTATACCGCATCTTGTATGTCTTCATCATCTATTTCAGTCTTGTATTTAATCTCGCCTAGTTCTCTGTTTGAAAACATCTTTATCTTTTCCACAATTCCCCTTGGAACCTCAGTCGATTCAGTCTTTTGAGCATCGAACTTTTCCGCAAGGTATTCGAATGCAACCCAAGGGTTCACGCTGTCTCCGCATGTGAAAAGGTCCACAGCCGCGTATCCGTACTCCGGCCATGTGTGTATAGTAAGGTGCGATTCCTGTATTATAACCGCTCCGCTCACTCCCCACGGATTGAACATATGAAAGTCACTTGTAACTATTGTGGCATTTGCCGCCTCTGCCGCCTCGTTCATGTACTGCTCCACTAGGGCATGGTTGTTCACTATATCTCTATCGCAATTATAAAATTCCGCTATTATATGTCTTCCCAGTTGTTCTATTTTCATATCCTCTACTCCTTTTAAATCAACATATACTATTTATAATACTTATTATTACTAAACTATGCTGCATAAAAAAATCTCCATAAAAATCAATGCATGCGAGCTATCCTGCCATCAGTTGGATATACCAGGACAATTCACTCATCTCAAAGATTTCACAAAGAATCAAAAATAACCGTATTATATTTACTAAAGATAAACTCCGCGTTTATATATAATAAATATACTATATTTTTTCACGTTGTCAATATTTTTTTGTAATCTGCTAGTGCAACTGGCTGTAAGGCATTGCAATAGCAAGGTCTCGGATTAAAATCCGAGAACCTCCATGTGGTCTATATACGGGTCCTTGGTTCCCGAAAGAGTCGTATGCTGGGTTTTCATAAACTGTATATAGTCTATTATCTCCCTCGTTATCTTCTCTCCCATTGTCACAACAGGTATCCCCGGAGGATATGCCATTACCGACTCCGCGCATATCATGCCTTCCGAATCTTCAAGCTTCACCATCTTTTTCTTACCGTAAAAAGCAACCCTGGGCGATACTACAACTTCAGGATTCTCAAGCGGAAGCGTTCCTATGTCAAGGCTTTCTCTCCTGTATTTGCTTGCCATGTCCGCTATGGCCTCTACAAGTGTCCCCACCGATTTTTGATCATCTCCAACGCTTATTATTGCAAGTATGTTGCAAACGTCTCCAAGCTCAACCTGTATGTTGTACTCGTCCCTCAATATGTCATACGCTTCAAATCCTGTAAGGCCTATTCCATTTACGTCTATTCCAAGCTTTGTCTCGTCAAAGTTGAATACGCCGCAGCCGTTTATCCTTTCCTTTCCGAAAGCGTAAAGGCCATCTATCTTGTTTATCTCGTCCCTTGCCCACCTTGAAATCTGGAGCACCTTGTCTAGTGTCTCTTTCCCGCTGACTGCAAGTTTTTTTCTTGCAACGTCAAGGCTCGACATTAAAAGGTATGACGCGCTTGTTGTCAGAGTAAGGTTTATCATGGCCCTTACAAGGCTTTCCTCTATGCGGTCTTCCTTCATCAGAAGAAGGGAGCTTTGTGTGAGCGACCCGCCAGTCTTATGAAGGCTTACAGAACTCATGTCCGCCCCTGCGCTCATGGCGTCTTGCGGAAGCGAATCGTGGAATGCAAAATGGGCTCCGTGTGCCTCGTCCACAAGCACAAGTATGTCCTTTTCATGGCACAGCTTCACTATATCGCTGATATCGCTCGTATATCCGTAGTACGTCGGATTTATTATGAATACCGCTTTTGCATCAGGATTTTCATCTATTGCTTTTTCTATTGCCTGCACAGTTACACCCATTGCCACCCCGATCTCTTGGTCGAGTTCAGGTTGAACGTACACAGGCTGGGCCCCGCTCAGTATTATTCCGTTTATGGCCGACTTGTGGGCATTCCTTGGAAGTATTATTTTGTCTCCCGGGCTGCACGCGCTCATTATCATGGCCTGTACCGCCGATGTAGTTCCGTTTACAAGAAAAAAACAGTGGTCAGCTGAAAAAGCCTCTGCTGCAAGCTCTTGTGCCTGCTTTATGACACTCACCGGATTACTCAGATAGTCAAGCGGCTTCATTGAATTCACATCTATTTGCATCACTGTCTCTCCGACAAAATCGGCAAACTCCAAAAGCCCCTTTCCATGCTTGTGTCCCGGCACGTCGAATGGAACCACTTTCTTTTCGCGATAAGCCTTTAATGCTTCAAAAAGAGGCGCTTTATTTTGATCTTTCACAGTGGAATCACTCCTTTTCATACATCGTTATATAAAGTTCATGTCATTTTCTCTGATTTATCTGTCATAATACGCTTGCATATTTACCTGTCAAAACTGGCGCACAGCTGCTTCCCATGACTTTTTCCCCATTTATGCCCATATATGCCGCATATGATTTATATCCAACCCAAACGCCCAATGCAAATGCATTTTGGATTTGTAATAGTAAACTCTATGTTTATTAAAACTAAACGCCAGACTATTATACTAACTAAAAAAACAAAAATCAATATCTTTTTAAGCATATTTTTCATCGTATTTTCAGCCGCAGTAAAAGTCGTATATTTTTTAACAATAAATTTTATAATTTTTTGTTTCTTTAATCCATATGAATTACCCTTATACTGTTGCCTATATGTCAAAAAAAACTTATGATAGTATATATAATTATGAATATTGGAGGTAGATAGAATGAGTGACAAGAAAATTATATTCAGCGGAATCCAGCCTTCAGGCGAGCTTACGCTTGGCAATTATTTAGGTGCAATAAAGAACTGGGTGAAGCTTCAGGAAGAATATGACTCTTATTTTTGCGTTGTAGACCTTCACGCGATAACAGTAAGGCAGGTTCCAAAAGACCTAAGAGCCAGGACTCTTCAAGTTCTTTCAATATACCTTGCTTCAGGTATAGATCCTGAAAAAGCTACACTTTTCATACAGTCCCACGTTCCGGCGCACTGCGAAGCCGAGTGGCTTTTAAACTGCTCTACATACATGGGAGAACTTTCAAGAATGACGCAGTACAAGGACAAGAGCCAAAGAGCCGGCGAGAGCATTCCTGTAGGACTGTTCACATATCCTGTGCTAATGGCGGCCGACATACTGCTTTACAACACGGACCTTGTTCCTGTAGGAAAAGACCAGATGCAGCATCTTGAGCTTTCAAGGGACCTCGCCGAAAGGTTCAACAACCTGTACAGCCCTACATTCAAAGTTCCTGACGGATATATACCAAAAGAGGGCGCGAAGATAATGAACCTTCAAGACCCTGCCAAGAAAATGTCAAAATCTGATGAAAATGCAAACAGCTACATACTTATAATGGATCCTCCTGATGTGATAAGAAAGAAAATATCAAGGGCCGTTACGGACACTGTTGGCGTGATAAACTACACGGACGACCAGCCGGGAATAAAAAACCTTATAAACATAATAAGCGCCATAACCGAAGAATCTCCTGAGTCAATAGTCGAAAGCTACAAGGGATGCGGATACGCACAGCTTAAATCCGACGTGGCCGAGATAATAGTGAAAGAGCTTGAGCCTATACAGGCAAAAGTCAATGAACTTCTTTCAGACAAGGCTTACCTTGAGGGAATATACAAAAAAGGCGCTGAAAAGGCAAACTACGCGGCAACTAAAATGCTTAGAAAGATGCAAAAAAAGATAGGACTAATACCAAGATAGCCCATAAAAAAATGAGCATGAGACACCCAAAGCAAAAGGGGCCATGCTCATTTTTCATTTTCTTATATTCAGTTCACCAAGCCTTAAAGCTCCATCTTTATCCAGCTTTCAGGCTTTTTGCACATGTTGTTTTCAACGAGCTTTAGTATCTCGTCTTTTGAATACTTCGCAGCATTTATAACGAGAACCTCTTTTTCTCCGTCAAGCCTGCACTGCGCCGAACTTATCTCTTCCCAGTCTGAATCGTGTATTTCCACTATGTTTATGTCAGCCTTTTTCTTGCAATCCCCCATTACGCATACAGCATAACCCTTTTCCTTCAGAAAATCAGCAACATCCCCAAGACCTCTTTGAACTGAAATCGTAACTTTTTCCGACATAATTTAATCCCCCTCATTTTATGATTTTAAAACTTGCAGCCTATTTACCATATTCCCAAATTCTCATGAATTATTCAAAGTTTTTAATTTTGATATTTTTTTATCACTCAAGCGCGAACCCCATACATTTTTTCAATCTGTAAAGGCCAGTCGCCATGGGCGCGGCGACTGGCCTTTACATAGGACTTATAATCTATCTTATTACAAATACAGGCACTGTAGCGTGGTGAACAACCTTGTTTGCAACCGAACCTATCAGGAATCTCCTTGTTGTAGACATTCCGTGTGTGCATATAAGTATAAGGTCGCAGTTTTCCTTTTCTGCATAGTCTATTATTTCAGAAGCGGGATCGCCGGTCGTAGTCTCGAATGTAACCTTGTAGTCCTCACCCTCGAAATGTTTCTTGGCTTTTTCTATTATCTCTTCTGATTTTTCCTTTATATATGCATCTATAGACTGGAAGTTTGTAGTCGTATATGCATATGAAAAGCTCGACTCTATGTTCTCAACATGAAGGACCGCTATTTCGGCACCAAATTTTTTTGCAAAATCCTTTGCCATATCATATGCCTTTCCACAAAACTCCGATCCGTCAACAGGTAAAAGTATCTTTTTCATAAATAAATCCCCCTTTAATAATGTAGTCTTATATTTATACCGTTATGTCATTCCCTTAAACAGACATGTACTAATTATTGAATCACTTATCTGGATTAATCCAACTGTGTTTTTTATATACCCATGGCCTGTAAGCACAAACCCTTTTATCGCAATTTACTATCTGAATTTTCACAAATTAATATCTTTACAATACTGTTACAAAATTCATACTCGCCACTTATACATGATATAATTTTAAAAATAGGAATTTTACATATTTATATTAATCAGGATGGTGGTAAAATGAATGAGCTTTTAATCAAAGCACTTATAGTAACAACTCTGGGGTCTGCTCCAGCATATACCTCTACAGACGCCATAGGCGTGCCTGTAAGCACTACTGCATCTCATGTCTATGCCGTAACCAATCAGCAGATAGTGGAAATTGAAGACCTCGAAAAATACAACGTGGAAGAAAACATAAATTCCGAAGACATAGCAAAGGACGATAAGCTTTCACAAACGGATACCGGCGAAACCCCGCTTGATCAAGAGGAAACAAAAGCAGAAGCTGTTTCAGAATCGGTACAGCCTAAAATCGATGAGCCCCAAATCGCACTGTCTGATTCCGGATACCCGCTTGTCGAAAAGTACAGCACCAATCTGCCCGGAGGAATGTTTCTCAATCTGAAATACGACAAGCATCTTCCTGCGTATGACTACGTTCTGCTTAACAGGTCCAGCGGCAACATAAGGCAAGAACCCACCACAAATTCAAATATCGTGAAAACAGCGGCATATTTTGAAAAACTCAACATAATAGAATCCGTAAAGGGGCAGTATATACCATCATATGGCACCGACATATGGTACAAGGTATTTTGGTACAAAGACGGAAAAATGCAGTTTGGATACATGCTCTCGTCGCTTGGTCTAAGACGTAACTTCCAGTTCGACAAGATGAAATCCTCTATGGACCTTCTAAAAGGCGCTGTCGACAGCAGCGACAAGATGGGCTATATTTCCAACTATAAAAACAGGGCTGGAAAAGCTCCTTTCTACAAGGGTTCCACTTTGGACAAGTTCGGAAATCTCAGAGACCAAAGCGCTCCTGCATATTATGACCTGGATGACAAGTCCGAATTCATATACCTTGGGGACGGAACTTTGTTTTCAATAATCGAGGAAAAAGGGTCATACTACAAAGTCAAGTCACCCGACTATGATGAAAGTCTTTGGGTCCCAAAAAAATACGTGTACACCAAGAATGCTCCTTCAGCGCTCTCGCAAGTTGTAGTTGTGGACAGAAAAAATCAGAATGAAGCGGTTTTCGAATGGACTGCCCTCGGCTGGCAGATGATATCTTATTCGTTCGCAACCACGGGCGCCAATGCCAAGTACAAGTTTGAAACACCTCTTGGCTATTTCATGGCGATAGAGAGAAAACCAAAATTCCTTTACCTCGACGACATCACCAAAGAAATCGCAGGTTATGCCCCTTACGCCATAAGGTTTACAGGCGGGGCATATATACACGGAGTTCCTGTCGACTATATAAAAACCGACGGCCAGCTGATAGACCCAGGGCACAAGGAGTCGCTCTACACACTCGGAACTCTTCCAAGATCACACAAGTGCGTGAGGAATTTCACATCGCACGCACAATTTCTTTACAACTGGGTCAAAATAGGACAGGCCTCAGTTATAGTGATCGAATAGAATGTATGCAGTAGCACTCTCAAACCAATATGTATTTAATCGATATAAAAAATCCAGCCCTAATCACGGCTGGATTTTTGCATTAGAACATATTCAAGACAATTATATATGACAAAGGCGCTGTTATCATAAAGATCACCACTCCCAGAGCAACGGATTTCGCCCCCCTGCTTTTTATCTGCTTGAAATCCACCATCAGTCCCATGGCTATCATCGCCATCATTATAAACCAGGAACTCAAACTCGAAAGAAAATGTACCATCCTTTCAGGCATTATTCCCAGCGATGATATCATACCAGCGATTATGAAATAGCCCACATACATTGGGAATTTCGCCCTCTTTCCATCGCTTTTTCCTGCAAACGCCATGCTGAGAACAAGCGACAGGGGCACAAGCATAAGTACCCTTGCCATTTTTACAACCGTTCCTATGTTTCCGGCATCATCCCCCCTTGCAAAAGCTGCTGCAATGGCGTGTGCAACACCGTGAAGAGAAAGCCCCGACCATATCCCGTACTGCATGTCGCTCATACCTGATATGGCAGATACCGCGGAGTATAAAATCACACCTACAGCCCCCAAAAAGCTTACAACAGAAACCGCCAGTATAGAATCGTCCTCCTTTGCATCTATGCACGGTCCCATCGCCACAACAGCCGACGCCCCGCAAATGCACGATCCCACGCCCACAAGTGCTGAAAGCTTGCTGTCCGCTCCCATAGCCTTTCCTATGAATGCCGCCAACGCCATTACTATTGCCACAAACAAAACCACCATAAACACAAGCCTTGGGCCAAGCTCAATTATGCTGCCAAAGCTCAGCTTGAATCCCAGAAGAACTATTCCGGCCTTGAGAAGTTTTTTAAGCGAAAATGACACTCCGCACTTAAATGCCTCTCCGAGCCCAAACGCCAGTCTGTACGCCATGCCCATGAGTATCCCTATAGTCAGCGCCTCAATCCTTATGTACGGGGCCAAAAAACCTTCCATAAGCTTTGAAACATAAGCTATTACAATCACAAACAGCAGTCCCGCACCAAATTTATTTATATTTTTCATAATATCGCCTCCGAAAAGAGTATATCAGTGCACAGCCGTAAATAGAAATCACAATTTATTATGTATTCATAATGGATTCTTATACATGAGTCACCGCCTTCTTCAGACACCCATATTCAGGCGCTTAAACTTTTCTATCAGAAGCAAAACAGTATTCCACATTGCAATATTTGCGCAATAAAAAACCAGGGAATGAATCCCCGGCGCATATATCACCATTAAAAGCCTTTTTCAAGGCCATCCATATGATTCTCATCAAAGAGCCCGTTGCCTGTCGCCTTTAAGTAAAAGCTGTTTATAGTCCTTATGTCATTAAACATAAATGCTCCCGGCTTTGTAAGCTTAAGCCCCGAAAGCAAATTTGCGATTTCTCTTATCTCATCTTCAGTTATCCTCTTTTCCATATCCCAAACACCCTCCATATTTTAATATCCCACATTGACAGCCTGCCCACGTAAACATGTCTTTCTCAGTCAAATTTTCAAAATAAATCGAAAATATTTTTTAATAATAATAAATATACCAACTCTGAATATGCATTAAACACAAAATTAATTTTTATGAGTCTTTTTTGATGTGATTTTTTAATTCTTCATGTCATGTTATCTACTCTGATTTGCGGGTATAAGTCTCAAGTATGTAATTTGCGTATTATTTGTATACCGCTTTTCGGAGCAGTTTTATTTTTTGTTTAAATTTTCAAGTATATATTCTTTTAAGCTTGACAAAAATGTATACAAAATGTATAAATAATATGTAATATTTTTTATACAGTATGTCACATTTATGATGATTCATTGCCACAGGCAACTATTACATATATTTTAGGAGGTATTTTCATGGCCATCAAAATAGGTATAAACGGTTTTGGAAGAATAGGAAGACTTTTTTTAAGAATTGCTCAGGAAAAACTTGGCAGCGATCTTGAAATTGTAGCTATAAACACAAGAGCAGACGCTAAGACAATAGCTCATCTTTACAAGTACGACTCTTGCTTTGGAACATGCAAAGGTGATGTCGTAGCAAAAGAAGACGCCATTGTACTTGACGGAAAGGAAATAAAGGTTCTTCATGCAAGCGAGCCAAAGCTCATACCTTGGAAAGAGCTTGGAGTTGACCTTGTAGTTGAATCTTCAGGCGTATTCAAGACAAAAGAAGCTCTTTCAGGCCATATAGAAGCCGGAGCAAAAAAAGTTATACTTACAGCTCCTGCAAAAGGCGAAGACTTCACAATGGTTATGGGTGTAAATGATGGAGACTACGATCCTGCAAACCACCACATACTTTCAAACGCTTCGTGCACTACAAACTGCCTTGCACCTGTAGCAAAGGTTCTTGATGAAAAATTTGGAATAGTTAAAGGTCTTATGACTACTATCCACGCATATACAAATGACCAAAAGATACTTGACAAGACTCACAAAGACCTTAGGAGAGCAAGGGCCGCTGCCGAGTCTATAATACCTACTACTACCGGAGCTGCAAAGGCTGTTGCAAAGGTTCTTCCTCAGCTTGAAGGAAAACTTGACGGATACGCACTTAGAGTTCCTACTCCAGTTGTATCTATAACTGACCTTGTTTGCGAGCTTGGCAAAAACGTTACAGCTGAAGAGGTAAACGGTGCTCTTAAGGAAGCTTCTGAATCTGAGCTTAAGGGAATACTCGGTGTTTGCGAAGAGCCGCTTGTATCTATAGACTACAGAGGAGACGACAGATCTTCGATAGTTGATGCGGAGCTTACAAAAGTCATGGGAGGCAACATGGTTAAAGTTGCCGCTTGGTATGACAACGAGTGGGGATACTCTGTAAGAGTTGTTGACATGGTAAACCTTGTTGCTTCTAAAATGTAATCCAGCCTAATCAAAACCTATAATTATAAATACATGTCAAAAGACTGCCATATGGCCAATGTCATTAAGTTAGTGAAATGACAAATTCAAAAAAACAGCAACGGAGAG
>CBDULP010000022.1:0-37046 GCA_965368085.1 uncultured Peptoclostridium sp.
ATCACTGACTTGTTTATGGTTTGACTGATTAAAATCAGTCTATGGTTTTGCTGTTTAGTTTTCAAGGTTCAATGTGCGCCGCCTTGTTTTGGCGACTTAGTTATCTTATCATCTCTCAAGGTCCAAGTCAAGAACTTTTTCGAATTCTTTTTTTGTGAAAGCCTTGAATCCAGGCCGTTAGGCCGTGGTGTTTGCCGCACTGTTTCGGCGACAAGTAATACTATACCAGCTTTATTCTCACAGGTCAACACTTTTATGATAAAATCGTTTTTCAGGCATGGTAGTGCAGTGTAACCTCCGTGCTTCTATATATACCCTTCATATATATAGCTAAACATAGAAGCTTTTTTATGCCGTATTTTACTTTTATGTTATCAGTTTACTAACCAGTCCATTTGGCTATATATCCTAATAAACACTATATTTTTTATTGCTTTTTACTGAACATTTTATATTTTACGCTTGGAGGTGAATGCTTTGAGAAAATATATATATAAACTCACGCCCCATTTTTCACCTAAAATATGGGGCTGGGAAAAATGGAACCTGTCATGCCATTTTGACGGCATGTCTGTAATAGGCAACGGAATATACAAAGGGCGTTATCTTTTCGACGTAATAGAGTCCCCAGAACAGTTTCCAATACTAATAAAAATAATAGATTCAAAAAGCACCCTGTCCATACAGGTTCACCCCGATGACGAATATGCACGGCTTCACGAAAATGACAACGGAAAAACCGAATGCTGGTATATACTCGATGCAAAAAAAGATGCTACTGTAATACTTGGAATCCACAAGGGACTAGACAGAATCTCTTTAGAAAAAATCATTGATGAAGAAAAAATACAAAACTATGTAAACCACGTATCCGTATCTAAAAATGATTTTATATATATTCCCTCTGGAACAGTACACACTCTTGAAGCCGGCATAAAGCTCATTGAAATACAGCAAAGCAGCAATGTAACATACAGGCTGCATGACTGGGGACGCGGCAGAGATCTTCACATTAAAAAAGCGCTGGATGTAATTGACTATAATGGAAATTCAAGTGCCGGCAAAATAAAAAATTTCAAGCATATATCCACTCCGCATTTCACAGTTGAAAAAATTCAAATCAACGGCTTATACAAGGGCTTTTCAAACAGCTCTTTCCATTCATACACAGTGGTTTCGGGTTTTGGCCAGATCCAGGATGAATACGGAAATCATATATCACTCGAAACTGAAAATACCGTATTCATACCAGGCAATATGAGGTATACTATACTTGGCAGTTTGGAACTGCTTAAGGCCTATTCACAGGACTGATTTACACACAAGCAGCCTTAATCACCAAAAACTTTCAATTTGAATGTCATCACCATTGATCCGCCTGCCCTTTAGCTCCATGTATTACGTGACTGGCCAGGCGGGTGTGTTTTGATATGATATATAAATATCGAGGGGGGTTCAAAATGGATATTAGAGTTGTAAACCTTAGGGATTCTGACGGTCTTTCAGATACAAGAGTTGTACCTTTTTACGAGGGCATAGACCTTTCAGATTCTTTGGAGTACCTCGGCTTAAATATAGAAGCTATGGTAAGCCATCTTGTCCGAGAAGAAAAATTCACTGGAAAGTACGGCGAAATCGAAAGTTTTAGAATTCCAAGAGAAAAAAACCCAAAAAATATAATACTAATAGGGCTTGGAAAAAAAGATGATCTTGATTGTGAAAAAACGAGAAAATTAGTCTCTAAAATAATAAGTGAGTCGCAAAAACTTAACGCAAAATCAGTAAAGCTGTTCCCCTTTGACTTGAAATCTAATTTTTCAGTTGAAGATTTTTCAAAGGCCGTTTCAGAGTCTGCAATAATGTCCGCATATAAATTCAACAAATATAAAACCATTGCGGATAAAGATGATAAAAAAGACTCTTCAATAAAAGAATTCAATATAATATATAAATATGATGAAAATGTTGAAAAGCTTAACATTGGCGTAATCGAGGGAATGATACTAGGGGAAGCGACAATACTCGCAAGAGATATGACTAACGAACCCCCAAACAGCATGACACCTGAAATAATGGCCGAAACTGCAATAAAAGCCGGAGAGGATTTTGGATTTGACGTAGAAATACTCAATGAGCAACAAATAGAACAGCTTGGTATGGAAGCCTTTTTAAGTGTTGGAAAAGCTTCTGATAATCCACCAAGATTCATAATAATGAGATATTCTGGCAATAATGAGAGTGAAGAAGTTCTTGGCCTTGTAGGGAAGGGAATCACTTTTGACAGCGGCGGCCTTTGCATAAAACCCGCTGCATCAATGCCTGAAATGAAGTCTGACATGGCCGGGGGCGCCTCGGTAATCGGTGCTCTTTGTGCCATAGCAAAACTGGGGCTGAATATAAACGTCACAGGCGTTGTCGCCGCATGTGAAAACTCGATATCCGGAAAAGCCTACAGACCTAGCGATATAATAGGCTCCATGTCAGGGAAAAGCATAGAGGTTATAAATACAGACGCCGAAGGAAGGCTCACACTTGCAGATGCCGCATATTATGTTATATCCAAAGAAAAAGCTTCAAAGGTCATAGATATAGCAACCCTCACAGGCGCTGCGCTTGTAGCTCTTGGAACCTCGACAACTGCAGTTGTATCTAACAACGACGATTTCTACGGACTTGTCGAAAATGCATCTTCAGCTTCAGGCGAAAAAATCTGGAGACTTCCTGCATTCGACGAATATAGAAAACTTTTAAAATCAGACATAGCAGATATTAAAAACACAGGTGGAAAAAATGCTGGAACAATAACTGCCGCTTTATTCATAGAGTCATTCATAAAAGATACTCCGTGGGTTCACATGGATATTGCCGGAACCTCTTGGGCTGAGAAAAAATCAGACTATATACCAAAGGGCGGCACTGGCGCCGGGGTCAGAACACTTTATCACGTTGCAAAAATCATGTCTCTTGGCTTTAAACAAGATATATAATAAACAGATCATATAAAGAGGGTGCGAATTATTCGCACCCTCTTTATATTTCTAGAATTTCATGTGTGTTATATAGTTTCATACTTCGCACGCCTGTATTTATTGTATGTCAAGCTCTATATTCCTGGATATTGCATCCATGTACCTTGAATTCAGGCTGCTGAGCTTTTGTGCAAGCTCTCTGAGGAAAAGCATTACAACCTGCATGCCGGCCTTTGGATTTGCATCTATGAGGTTGAGCATTTCATCTTCGCTGAATGTTATAACCTGGGTAAAGTCTTCGGCTATTATGTCGACATTTATATCTTCACTTATTATATTGCTTTCCCCAAAATAATCTCCTTCTCCAAGCCTTCCTAGAACCACTTCATCGCCTTCACCGTTCAGCCGTGAAATTCTAACAGCCCCTTTTTTTATTATATAGAAAGAATTATCCTTGTCTCCGATTTTGAGTACGTACTCGTCAGGTTCAAACACCTTGACCTTGGCTATGCCCGCAAGAAGTTCCCTGAACCCTTCATCCATATCCGAGAAAAACTCCATTCCCGAAAGCAGTATTTCCACTTCCTTGCTTGTCATTTCCTGGATATGCCTTTCCTTTTCGTACTCAAGTGCGCATCCCATATCACACTCGTCAAGTATTCTCCTTACCTGCATCATATTCTCTTTGGTAAACTGCAAAAGGCTTCTCCAGTTTCTTTGAAGCTTCCTAAGATGGGTAAACACGTCATCTTTTGGCATTGCGTCATATTTCGAAAGGTATATGTTTCGTATGCTTTCCCTTGCTGAATCCACGTCTCCTGAAGCCATGTAGTCCATTGAAAGCATTACATTCGCCTTGAATATCATATCCTCAAGCTCTTCCTTCAAAAAGCTTCCTGGATAGGGATCAAAATCCTCAGGTGAAACCAGGTTCATGTTCGGAACCTCGTACTGCGTCTCAATTTTTCTCTTTTCATAAAGGAACCTATATATGTCCTCCCTGAATCGCTTCCATATGGGGTGTGACTTGGGCGGCGGAAGATGCTTTATTGAAAGCTCCCTGTCGAGAAAGAAGTAAAAGCCAAACATCTTGGCGTTTATGAGATAGTCTATGTCTTCTCCCCTCGTTATCCTCGGATCAAACGGAACAGTCTTGAATAAGTTTCTGTGTATGACCATAGCGCCTCCAAATGCAAATGGGGTGGGTTTTATCCTCGGCTCGCTCCCTATTATCTTGTCAAATGCGGCAGCCTTCGATCCGAACCTGTCCCAATACGTCATCCAGGGCTCCATACTCACGTCATCGTAATAGTTATCATACTTATTCAAGTAATAGCCCGCTATGCCATCTACAGTCTTTCCATAAAGCCTTCCTCCTATGAACTCGGTGGCCAGTTCTATGAAGTTTTCTTTTTCCACCAGCTCGTCGTCATCTATCAAAATAGCTACATCCGCACCTGCTATATATGATATATAAAGACACATGTTCCTTACATTCGCATAACCATACAAACTCAAAAAATCGGTGCACTCATGCCTTATTTCTTTTTCATATGCCATATACTTTATCCTGTTGAGCTCGCTTGGAGTGAATACATATGTTTGGACATTCAGCCCCACATCCTCTACTATGTCAAATACCCGGCCTCTTGCCTCACTAGCTATATCTTCCGTTGTAGGGCAAAGTAAAATCACAATTGTAAAATCCCTGCAGTTCATGCCTTTAATACTTTCAAGAGTCCTGCCCAAGGTTCCCTCTTCATCTATGGGCGTAGGATGGTCATAAACTGCGTCTCCTTCCCTCCAGGGCTCGCCCTTGGATCTGGACCAATATGTCGGTATTACTATGACTTTTCTCATATTATCCTCCCTACATATTATCTATACGCTCTCTGTAAAAATCCAAAACTTCATCCACAACCCTTGACCATGAAAACGACTCTGCGGCCACACTTGCGGCTCTTTTTCTTCGGTGTGCCTTATTTTCATGTAGAATCTCATCCACTATGGCCTCCGCAAGCGATATATCGTCGTCAACAGGCACAAGTTTTCCTATGGAGTCGTCAATAAAGTCTACAAGCCCGCCCTGGTTCGTTGCCACGACAGGAGTCCCGCAAGCCAGGGCTTCTATTGCCACAAGTCCAAAAGGCTCATTCCTGGACGGCACCACCGAAACATCCGCTATATTGTATATGTCCGCAACGATATTTTGTTCCTTGTGCCCTATAAAAAATACATTTTCCAGCCTGAGAGTTTCCTTAAGCTTGTTTAGCTCTTCATATTTTTCTCCATTCCCCACTATAAGGGTCACAACATCTTCTATTTCCTGAGAATATATCTTGGCAGCCCTTATCAGCACGTCCACACCTTTGAAATCCGTGAGTTTTCCCACAAATGATACCACATGCTTGTGGGTGGGCCTCAAATGGAGACTGGATAAAATATCTTCCCGGCTGACATCTTTGGGCCTGAATATTTCCTCGTCAAAGCCGTTGAGTATGAGCTTCCTCCTGCCGCTTTCAACATCGTAATACTTCTGCACATCAGCATCAACCTGCTTGGATATGGTTATTACTCCCGCAGCCTTTTTTGCACCTTCAAGCGCATAATGCCTGTACCTCTCATCCCTGCAAAAACCCTTTATGTCCGTGCCGTGAGCGGTTATTACATAGGGTATGTCAAATTTTGATGCGCAATATGGGGCTACCCAAAGGTGCTGGCAATGTATTATGTCCGGCTTGAAATCGTCTATGCACTCCTCTATGGCTCTTTCGAATGCTTCTATATAGTTTTTTATCTGATCCTCGCTCAGCTCGTAATACGTGGTATAGCTTTTAGGGTGGGTAGTGAAGCAAGGAAAATTAAAATCCAGTTCATAAGAGCAATTATTGCCGCTGCTGAATATTATTGTCCTGACCTCAAACTTTTCATGCTCAACCTTTGCATGGTCGGGCACTATAACCTTTACATTGTGGCCCTTTTTTATAAGCTGGTATGCCAGATTTTTGGTGTATATGCCGCTACCTGACCCTTCCAGCGGAAAGTGGTTCACTAAAAGAACATTCAAGATTTTCACCTCCCATTATCCTTTTCACTATGCTGCTGAAACCTTCAAGAGTATATTCATATTCATATATTATCCTGTCAAGCTCACCGTAGGCTGTATCTATTGCCTTTGGAAGCATTAAGAATCTGTCATCTTGGAGATATATGGCAATTTCACATGCCGATTTTGAAAGGAGTTCTCTTTGCCTTTCATATATTTCCTTGTATTCGCACCCGTTTATATAGTTCAAAAAAACATTTCTACCTATCCATCCCATGCATGCATAGTAGAATCTGTCTTTTACCGCCGTGTCCCTCATAATGTCAGGAAATTTTGGAAAGTCACCATATGTGTCATGGAATATTAAAAGGTCTATATCAAGAGCCTTTATTCCCCTTTCTCTGGCACATATTCCCATCAGTGTATCTTCTCCTCTTGTCAGAAAAAGCTGTCCGTTAACCATATACGTAGTCGAGAAAAACGGCGGCAACTTGCATAGAG
Source organism: uncultured Peptoclostridium sp. (assembly GCA_965368085.1). Lineage (GTDB taxonomy): Bacteria > Bacillota > Clostridia > Peptostreptococcales > Peptostreptococcaceae > Peptoclostridium. Next base: position 6,517 of record CBDULP010000022.1, read on the forward strand.
CGCCTGTCTTTATTGCCATATTCCCTCCAAGAATTTTATCCGTATCGTCCACGTCCTCATTTCCAATCCTTCCGAAGCTCAAGCACTTGTGATCACCGCACCCTTTTACAAACTGAAGTGCGGCTTTTTTTTGGATTCCTTCAAAAAACTCTTCCATACGCTCGAATTTCATAGGAGGTATTATATAATAGCCTGAATAGTCGCTTGTTGTAATGCAAACATCATCTTTTTTTATAAAATCCATATGTGAGCCAAAGAAATCAACTTCCTCGAATCTATTCTCGCATACAAGCAATTTGGGGTATATGTCCGTATCGACGAAGAAAAGTATGTCTATCTCGTCAAAGAGAGCCTGTAAAAGCGCCATATTCCTGTATTTGCCATACTCTACAAGTCCGTGGTCTTCAAGTGTTTTCGAATATATTATATCCCTGTATTTTTTTTCTTCTATTCCAAGACTTTTTATGTTTTCTTCGAGCTCATACGCCTTGTTTATGCATACAAGCTTCACACTTGAATAATCCTGTATTTTTTTTACAAAGTTTTCATCACATCCATGAGAATATACTATTATTACCTGATCTATTCTTTTACCAAACTTTTGGGCGTTGCGTAGAAAAGAGAGTATCGAAATAGATTCATTTACATATTTAGTTATTATTGCCAGCCCGGTTTTCAAAAAAACACCTCCTTGCATAAGGTTTTCTAAATAAAAAAACTGCACCTGGCAGTATATTTCTTATAAATAAAAAATACCCTTAAATTTCAGGGTATAAACAAAGCAAAGGGTATGTTTGTAATATTTTTTAAATTTGTTTTAACATTCTATTTAATATGTCATTCAGCTTTCTTTCTCTCATCTCCAAGTGCGCAATAACCAGTATTATTTCAATGTCATTTTCCACTTCATCATATCTAAATGAAAACACCTTATATCTCGCCTCATCCGGAAGCATTTTCATGGCTTCATTCGAATACTCGTCCGCCTTTTTCATCAAAGCATCTACCCTGTCCTCATGCTCCATTTCATTGATATCGTTACATTCTACTTCTCTTTCACTAAGCCTGAATAAAAGCGCTCCAACATCTTCTCTCTTAGTGCTCTTTGTAATGTCTGACACCAGCCTTAGCTTTGTCCCTTCTTCAATCTTTTTTGCAAGTTCTGCGCTGTCTAAAACTTCATTTCCAAATACAAAATACATTTTCCACCTCTTCTATACAATAATTTATGCTAAATACATTATGCCACATGCTCTTAAAAAAAGTAATACAAATAACAAAAAGGCGGGGGCATTTGCCCCCGCCTTTATTTAATGAAATGTAGTATTACATTTCAGCCATTTTCTTGTAGCCTTCGTATCTTTCCTTAGCGTCCGCTTCTGCTTTTACAAACAGTTCTTCAGCTATTTCTGGGAATGTCTGAGTAAGAGATGTGTATCTTACCTCTCCCATTAGGAAGTCTCTGAATGATGCCGTTGGCTCTTTAGAGTCTAGTGTGAACGGATTCTTTCCTTCTGCCTTAAGCTCTGGATTGAATCTGTATAGATGCCAGTATCCAGCGTCAACAGCTTGCTTTTCTCTAGTTATAGTTTTGCCCATACCTATTTTGATACCGTGGTTTATACATGGAGCGTAAGCTATTATTAGAGATGGTCCGTCGTACTTCTCAGCCTCTAGTACAGCCTTCATAACTTGGTTCTTGTCTGCTCCCATAGCTATTTGTGCCACGTAAACGTATCCGTAGCTTGCAGCTATCATACCAAGGTCTTTCTTCTTAACTTTCTTTCCTGATGCAGCAAACTTCGCAACCGCTCCTGTAGGAGTAGCTTTAGAAGACTGTCCACCAGTGTTTGAGTAAACCTCTGTGTCGAATACGAATACATTTACATTCTCGCCTGATGCAAGTACGTGGTCAAGTCCGCCGTATCCTATATCGTAAGCCCAGCCGTCTCCACCGAATATCCAGTAAGACTTCTTAACTAGCTGGTCTTTGTATCTTTCTATTGTTGCAAGAAGCTCGTTAGCCTCAGCAGATCCAAGGTCTTTTCCTATAAGTGCCATAACTTTTTCCGACGCAGCCTTGCTTGCCTCTCCGTCTTCTTTAGCTTCAATCCACTCGTTAAGAGCCGCTTTAGCGTCTGCATCTATGTCCATTGCCGCAAGCTCTTCTATGGTTCCTACAAGCTTAGCTCTAAGCTGCTTTCCTGCCATAGCCATACCGAATCCAAACTCTGCGTTGTCTTCGAATAGAGAGTTAGCCCAAGCTGGTCCTTTGCCCTGTGCGTTCTTAGTGTATGGAGTCGATGGTGCAGATCCTCCCCATATAGAAGAACATCCTGTAGCATTCGCTATGAACATTCTGTCTCCGAACAGCTGAGTTACAAGCTTAGCATATGGAGTCTCGCCACATCCTGCACAAGCTCCCGAGAACTCAAGAAGTGGCTGTTGGAACTGGCTTCCCTTAAGAGTGTTCTTAGCCATAACGTCCTTCTTAACAGGAACTTTAACTGCATAATCCCAGTTTGCAACTTCTTTTTCCTGTGTCGCAAGCGGCTTCATTTCAAGAGCTTTAACCGGACATATGTCAGCACAGTTTCCGCATCCTGTACAGTCCAGAGGAGTTACCTGCATTTTGTACTTGTATGCGTCTACGCCTTTTCCTTTTCCTGCTAGAACATCTTCTTCTCCGAATGGAGCGTTTGCAAGCTCTTCATCTGTAAGAAGTATAGGTCTTATAGCAGCGTGAGGACATACGAATGAACATTGGTTACACTGTATACACTTGTCTTTTATCCACTCTGGAACGTTTACAGCTATTCCACGCTTTTCGAATGCAGCTGTTCCGTGCTCGAATGTACCGTCTTCGTAGTCTGTGAATGCTGAAACTGGAAGCTTGTCTCCCTCAAGTGCATTCATAGGTCTTAGTATGTTCTTTATAAAGTCTGGCTCTTGAGCTTCAACTACGTCTTTAACTTCAACAGCATCTTTCCAAGAAGCTGGAACGTCTATTTTAACAAGGGCGTCCATACCAGCATCAACTGCTGCATAGTTCATTTCAACTATCTTTTCACCCTTCTTGCCGTAAGTTTTCTTTATAGCGTCTTTCATGTACTTAACAGCATCGTCTATAGCTATAACTTCTGAAAGCTTGAAGAATGCCGACTGCATTACCATGTTTATTCTGTGTCCAAGGCCTATTTCCTGACCTATCTTAGTTCCGTTTATGATGTAGAAGTTGATGTCGTTTTCAGCAATGTACTTCTTCATGTTTGCTGGAAGCTTCTCGTCTAGCTCTTCTGGAGTCCAGATAGTGTTAAGAAGGAAAGTTCCGCCTTTTTTGATTCCTGCAACAACATCATACTGGTTAACATACGCTTGAACGTGACATGCAACGAAGTCAGCGTTGTCTATAAGGTATGTTGAAGTCATAGGGTTCTTTCCGAATCTAAGGTGTGATACTGTAACTCCGCCAGACTTCTTAGAGTCGTATGAGAAGTATCCCTGTGCGTATAGGTCTGTGTTGTCACCTATTATCTTTATAGAGTTCTTGTTAGCTCCAACTGTACCGTCAGAACCAAGTCCCCAGAACTTACATCTTGTAGTTCCCTCTGGAGCTGTAACTATTTGTTCTCCTATTGGAAGAGATGTGTTAGTAACATCGTCATTTATAGCAAGAGTGAATCTGTCTTTTGGCGCGTCTAGCTTAAGGTTGTCAAATACAGCCTTAACGTGAGTTGGAGTAGTGTCTTTAGATCCTAGTCCGTATCTTCCTCCTACAACTACTGGAGCGTCAACTTTTCCGTAGAACATGCTCTTTATGTCAAGGTGCATAGGCTCTGCTATAGCGCCTGGCTCTTTTGTTCTGTCCATTACAGCTATCTTCTTAACTGTCTTTGGAAGTACTTCAAGAAGGTATTCTGGAGCAAATGGTCTGTATAGGTGAACTTTAACAAGACCAACCTTTTCTCCTTTTGCTACAAGGTAGTTTACAACCTCTTCAGCTGTCTCTGTAACAGATCCCATAGCCACAACCACGTGCTCTGCATCAGCAGCTCCAATATAGTTGAAAGGCTTGTATTCTCTTCCTGTTATGTCGCTTACAACTTTCATGTAATCAGCAACTATTGCTGGAAGTTCGTTGTAGAACTTGTTTGCGGCTTCTCTAGCCTGGAAGTATATGTCTGGGTTTTGAGCTGTACCTCTTGTTACTGGATGCTCTGGGCTAAGCGCGTTGTCTCTGAATCTTTGAACGGCATCCCAGTCAAGGTGCTTAGCAAGCTCGTCGCAGTCCATAACCTCTACCTTTTGGATCTCGTGTGAAGTTCTGAATCCGTCGAAGAAGTGAAGGAATGGCACTCTTCCCTTTATAGCTGCAAGGTGAGCTACTCCTGCAAGGTCCATAGTCTCTTGAACTGAACCTGATGCAAGTAGAGCAAAACCTGTGTTTCTAGCAGCCATAACGTCTGAATGGTCTCCAAATATAGAAAGAGCCTGAGCTGCAAGCGCACGAGCAGATACGTGGAATACTCCCGGAAGAAGCTCTCCCGATATCTTGTACATGTTTGGTATCATAAGTAGTAGACCCTGAGAAGCTGTGAATGTAGAAGTCAAAGCTCCTGCTGCAAGCGATCCGTGTACAGTACCAGCTGCTCCCGCCTCTGACTGAAGCTCAACTACGCTAACTGGCTGTCCAAATAAATTCTTTCTTCCGTTAGCAGCCCAAACGTCTATGTTTTCTGCCATTGGTGAAGATGGAGTTATAGGATATATTCCCGCAACATCTGTAAACGCATAAGCAACGTGAGCTGCTGCAGTATTTCCATCCATCGTTTTCATAACTTTTGCCATTGTAGAACCTCCCCTTATATTTAAAAAATCAAATTAGAGTTGACATTGTTTAAAATGCATATTAAAAGGTTAAAAATATAGTGTTCTGTAAATCCAAACGTACCTGTCCGAATAATAGTATTATTTTAACAAAGTAACGTTTTCCCATTACAGAATAAATATTACAATATTCATTATATTGTATATTGTATTTAATATTATAAATTTAAAATTTTTAGAAAGTTCCTAACCTTTAAGAAAAAGTATAACATCAGCCTAAATTATTGTCAATGAATCCCACCACTAATAAATATTCTCCATTTAATATTACATTTCTGCCTTTTTATGTAATACATTCCATGTAACATTCAGAATACATGATACAAGCCATGTATTTACATAATACATTTTTCATATTTTTTTAACAATTTTCATTTTCTGTAATTCAATATCTATAATATTGTATACACAACCAATCTTCATCAGCCTATTACGTATACAATATTATAGATATACTCCATTATATAGTCATATAAACACCAAATAAGACACTCTATATTTGTGTTTGTCAAAAATACATCCCGTTTTTATTATAATCCATTGCATTAATGTGTAAAATTTTTTCATCCCAGAAAAAAAAATTTTAATAATTATACATTTTATGAATAATTATTAAAAAATTTAATAATTATTCTTAGCAAATGATATCAACAGAACCCATATCCCAAGCAGTATGCCAATTCCATATTTCCTGCATTACAAAAGCCCTCTGTAAGAGAGCCTTTTTTATATTCGTATTCCTTCTATTACCCACTGCCTGAATACAAGGAGCGTCTTTTTTATTTCTATATACATATCTTCATTTTGCTTTAAGTTTTTTTGTACGAATATTTTTACGCCTTCATATTCGTATTCCATATACATTCCCGAATGTTTGAAATTTTTGACAAGCTCTGCACGGAGCTTTTTTACAGTTGGTCCGCATCAGCCTCCAGCCTTTACCACCGTATAATCTATCACTACGTCCTTGCCTGTATTTTTTGCATATTTTACAATATTATCTCCAAGCTTTAACATATGAGCACCACCTTTCAAATATACAATTACATTTAGACCCCGTTTTTATATTTTATACCCCAAAACAAAGCCGCTATCCAATGCCTCTGCCCGGAATAGCGGCTTTATATTTAATATGCCCATTTGATATTCCCATAAACTTCTACTGTGAGTTTTTCTGAAGTGATATTATACGCTTAATCTTTGAATTCACATACATGCTGTTTGGCTTTTCATTTTTAAGCTCTTTAAAAACCTCTGCCGCACTTTGTATGTCTCCCTTTTCGTAAAAAATAAATCCCATATTATACATCGATTCGTCATAATAGGACTTCTCCTTATAGTTGTCCGCGTACCTTCTGTATTGCCTTATAGCATTTTCAAAATCATCTATTTTCTCATATGACATTGCCGCAAAAAACATGGATTCTGACTTATAGTTTCTTTCAAGGCCACGGTTTGCGATGTCGTCAAAAGCCGCCGCTGCATCTGCATACTGCCCTCTTTTGTAGAGCTTTCTGGCATTTGAATATGCCACACCTTCATTTTTTATTGGCGCATATACAGTTTCATCTTCACGCTCAATTTTTCCAGGTTCAACAGGAATTTCATTTTCTTTTACATGCTGCTCTTCTATCGGCTTATCCACGCCTGTAGAATCGTCTCGGGTCTCGTCTGATTGTTCTGTCATCGCCCCCGCAGTTTCCCCCTTTGCAGGCTCACCTGTCTGCTTCGGCTCGAAATGCTCGTTTTTGAGTTTTTCTATTTTTCCTTCTGCACTATCTGTTTGTATAGCTTCATCACTGCCTTTTAAATGTCCTGAGCGAAATGTAAACGCAGCTACCAGTAACAATGCAACTGCCAATGCTGCAATGCCAATCTTGGGCACTTTGCCGCGCTTTGCATTTTCGATATCTTGGCTATTTGAAATTCTACTGGTTTTTTCAGAAACTTGCTTAGGCAAAAAATCTTTTTCCCTGAATAAATTTATATATTTTTTTGCCTCTATATTTCCCCTGTCTTTTTGAAGACCTCTTTCAATATATGAAATACCTTCTTCAAAATCTCCCATGCTCGCCATTGATATTCCAGCGAGTATATATGGCTTTACAAGTTCTTTCTTTTTAGATATTATATTTGTCATTTTAAAAGCCGCATTCTTATAGTCCTTCTGCTCAAAATAAGCCATTCCGCTTTCATACTGCTTCATTATTGTCTTGAATTCACTACTTTCAACTATATTCATGTACATAGTTGCCTTATTGTCATTTGGCTTTATAGACAGGCTGCTTTTCCAAACCCCTACTGCCACTTCAAAATCGCAGAGCATGTAATGGCAAAATCCCAATAAGTTCAAAGCATCTGTATTTGCCCTGTCCATCTCCAAACTCATGTTAAGTTCTGGTATAGCATTTGTAACGTCTCCGTTTTTAACGCCATTTAGAGCTTTTGCATAGCACAGTTTCGCAAAATTACAGTTTTTATCCATATTGTACAAAACTCCCTTGTATCGTTCCCTTGTTGCTGTATAATTTATGTTATCATATTGCTTAAAATACATATGTCTATTTTAACATATATTAACTAGAACTATTTTTCAATATGAAATTTTACGGAAGTATAAGGAGGCCAAAATGATCAGTATAGATATTCCCGGATTCAAAGATTTGAGAATAGAAAATATAGTTTTTGACTACAACGGTACAATAGCCGTGGACGGAAAGCTGTCTGAAACGACAAGGGATATGATACTCGACTTGAAAAAACATTTGAACATATATGTTGCAACAGCAGACACTCATGGAAACGTCGAAAGCGAATGCTCAAGCCTTGGCATAAACATAAAAAAATTCCCCAAAGAAAATGCCGCCATATTCAAAAGGGAAATAGTACGCTCTTTAGGACCTGAAAATACAATATGTGTGGGCAACGGGCTAAACGACATAGAAATGTCCATGGAGTGCGTAGTTTCAATAGCAGTCATAGGCCCGGAAGGGTGCAGCGGAAAGCTCATGTCAAATTGTGACATAGTCGTAAAGTCAATAGACGATGTATTCGGCCTTTTGGCCAATATCGACAGGATAAGGGCCACTCTTAGAACCTGATTACCTCGGGCTGTCTTTTTTCCCCTGTTCTATTACGGCATTTATCTTTTCCTTTATGTGATTGTATTCATTCTTTTCATGCTTGCTGTTTTTTATAATGCTGTCTGTTATCCAGTATGATGTGAAAAATGAAACCATCGACACTATAAGTGCTATGGCTGTAAATTTCAATATGCTCTTTAATCTCTTCATATCACGTCCCTCCCCTGTCGCCGCCATCCATTTATATTTTGATACCCGGGCAGCAAGAGGTTGAAATTCCAATTCAAAAAATAAAATAAAAAAACAGCCTTAGGCTGCATCTTTTTAATGTGAATCACGTATGTCCATTTAATGGAGGCGGCATCCAGATTCGAACTGGAGGTCAAGGAGTTGCAGTCCTGTGCCTTACCACTTGGCTATGCCGCCTTTTTTATGGAATTTGGGAATATACAATTTACAATGTATACTCGAATTTTTTTATTTTTTCACTGATATAGTAATGTCTATGTGTCCGCAGTCCGTATCTATAGGTATGCACATATTGTCCATGGCCGCACTTGAAATTGAAAGGTTGGTTCCAGTCATAAGGCTCGGAGGCGTTATATCTATTTTGATTCCCGCACCTTCCAGCTTTGTAGCCGCAGTTCCCATTATCATGTTTCCAAGCTCTGAAAGCGCGCTTTTCGCCATGTCGTCAAGAGATTCCACAGGCATTCCCATCATCATCTTTGACGCTATCGCTTTTGCAACTTCTTCATTCATGCTTATCATAGCGTTTCCCTTGAGTTCCCCAGTAGTTCCCACCATGACTATTACATTTCCCGGATGTATCGGGACTTGCGGAACATACGCCTCCTTAAAACTGCACTGAAGCTGTGCCATTGTGGACAGCACTTGATTTCCAGCTTCTATAAATGAATTTATGTACTCCATACACTTCCTCCTCTTTTCCATACAAACAACAGAATAGTTAGCTTATTTTTTACCCCTGTAATTATATTTTAAATCATTTTTGAATATTTTTCCCATGGTTTTTTGATAAATAGTGAAATAACTATTATAATGTATAGATGACTATATTGAATCATTGGAGATGTTAAAAAAATGAACAAACAGACAAAGGCAATACTTCTCATGCTTTTTTCATCGCTTTGCTTTTCAGCAATGGGCGTATTTGTAAAGCTCTCGGGAGACATTCCCACAATAGAAAAGACCTTTTTTAGAAATCTTGTAAGCTGCTTTATTGCCGGCGGCATAATATTATACAAGAAAAAGCCTTTTTTCGGTTCAAAAGAAAACATGCCATTTCTCTTTGCAAGGTCCACGCTTGGCGTACTAGGAGTTATATGCTATTTTTACAGCATTGAAAACCTTGTTCTTTCTGATTCCGCCATGCTAAACAAGCTCAGCCCTTTTTTCGTGAGCATATTCGCATATATAATACTCAAGGAAAAGTTCACTAAAATACAGGCGCCTGCGCTTTTTTGCGCATTTGCAGGGGCACTTATGATAATAAAGCCTCAATTTGACATATCGGTTTTTCCCGCACTTGTGGGACTTTCAGGCGCCGTATTCGCCGGCGGAGCCTATATAGCGGTCAAATTCCTAGGTAGCAGGGAAGAATTCTATACCATAGTGTTCTTCTTTTCGTTCTTCTCGACAATGGTCCTGCTTCCATTTACAGCTATGAACTTCACAGTCCCTTCAACAGTTCAGCTTTTATACCTTGCGGGCATAGGGGTGTTTGCCGCGCTAGCCCAGTTCAGCATGACAATAGCGTACAAGCTTGCCCCTGCAGGCGAGATATCTATACTGAGCTATACCAATGTAATATTTTCCGCAGTTCTCGGATATATAGTCTGGAACGAGACTGCCGACATTATAAGCATTATGGGATACACCCTCGTGATATTGTCGGCTACGGCGATATACTTCTACAACAGGAGGGCTTCTGCCCAAAATGCCGCCGCATAACACATCTATATATAATATCGACAAAAAAAAGAAGGTCTTTAAAAATACCTTCTTTTTTTTGTCGATGATCTTAAAATAGTTTTTATATCCGCTTATACTGCCTTGACCGTATTTGTAAGTATTCCTATGTTTTCTATTTCGCATTTCACCACGTCTCCTGATTTCAGATATTTAAAAGGCTTAAACCCAAGTCCCACCCCCGACGGTGTTCCCGTGATTATTATGTCACCGGCCCTTAAATACATGCTCCTCGACAAATCGCTTATGACATAGTCTATATCGAATATCAGGTCCTTTGTATTTGCATTTTGCCTTTGCTCTCCGTTTACACTGCACTTTATGTCAAGTTCAACAGGATATGCCGCTGAACTCTTGTGGAGTATGTAAGGCCCCATGGGACAAAACGTCGATAGGGATTTTCCCCTGAACCACTGCTTGTGGCCTGCCTGAAGGTCTCTTGCCGAAACGTCGTTTACTATTGTGTATCCGAATATGTGGCTCTGTGCATCTTCCTTCTGTATGTCTATTCCGTCCTTGCCTATTATCACGGCCAGCTCCACCTCGTAGTCGACTTCACTTGTTACGCTTTCATCGAAAACTATATAGTCACCGTCGCCTATTGCCGGATCGGCTATTTTTGAAAAATATATGGGCAGGCTCGGCAGCTCGTTGCCCTTGTCGACGTCAGTCCCCTCCAATTCCCTTGCGTGTTCGTGATAGCTCTTTCCAAGGCATATTATATTCCTCTTTGGATAAGGTATAGGTGCATTGAGCTTCACCGCTTCAGCGCTTATTGCAGATTTTTGAAGCCCTTTTTTCTCTATCGCTGCCCTCATGGCATCCACAATCTTATCGTCCGCCAGCTTTATGAGCTCGTTCATGTCACGTGGGACCTGTGTTCCAATTTCAGCGCATATGCTCTCCATGGGAATTATGCCTTCCCCCATATTCAAAAAAGCTCCGACTCTTTGCTCTCCTTCAAATTCAAATGTTGCAAAATACATGATAGACCCCCTTTCGTTTAGTCTATTGTATTCCTTTTAGGGCCTGCATTGCAAGTATGTATCCATGGATTCCAAGCCCGCATATCTGTCCCACGCACGCAGGTGCCGTCACTGACTTTCTCCTGAATTCCTCCCTTGAATGTATATTGCTTATATGTACTTCCACTGTTGGTATCGAAACTGCCTTTAGCGCGTCATGTATGGCTATGCTGTAGTGGGTGTATGCAGCTGGATTTATGACTATGCCGTCGTAATTTCCAAGCGCACCTTGTATTTTGTCCACTATGGCCCCTTCGCTGTTGCTTTGAAATATATCCACATGAACATCCATGTCCTGCGCCTTTTCCCTTATAAGAGAGCACAGTTGCTCATATCCGGCACTTCCGTATATATCTTTTTCCCTTATTCCCAAAAGGTTTATATTAGGTCCGTTTATGACTATTATATTCATTATATTCCTCCTATAGCATACTGCCCACTTGCCTGTATATGTCCTCTAAATCCTCCCCGCAGATCTGGGCATTGTTCCATATCTCCTGTGCCTTTACCGCCTGGCCTACAAGCATATAGAGCCCGTTTATGGCTTTTATCCCATTGCCTTCAGCCAGCTTCATTAGCATTGTAGTCCTTGGATTGTATATGAGATCCACAACGCAGCTGAATTTTCGAACCGCTTTTTCATCCAGCGGAGAGCTTTCTGTATTTGGGTACATTCCGCAAGGCGTGCAGTTTATGACTGTATCCATACCCTCCGACTCTTCCAGTTCATTGTAATCCATTACATCTATGCCCTTAAACTCACTTCTTGCTCTGCTTGAATCCCTGCTGGCCATGCATATTCTCTTTGCGCCAAAGTCCTCAAGGCATTTTACCACGGATTTTGCAGCCCCGCCTGACCCCAGAACCACGAAGCTTTTGCCGCATATTTCGACCCCGAATCGGTCGAGCATCATCTTAAACCCATAATAATCCGTATTGTATCCAATTGAGACTCCTCCATTGAAATGGATTGTGTTCACGGCTCCTATTGCCTCCGCCTCATCTGAAATATGATCAAGACTTTCCATGACGTCCTGCTTGTATGGTATTGTAACGTTCACTCCCACAGCTCCGAGCGCTAAAAGCCCCTTTACTGCTGGATTCAGGTCATTTTTTTGTACCTCGAATATGTGGTAGCATCCGCTCTTTTTAAGTTTTTCAAATATTATGGAATGTATCTGAGGAGACATGCTGTGTGAAAGCTTTTCTCCCAGTAGTCCGTAAAGTCCGTTTTTCACACCGTTCACCTACCTTAATGCCTTGTGTGACTTATAGTTGCCCAGAAGTCTGAAATGGCTGCTCGATTTTCTTATTACATCCATGGCCTCTTTCACCTTTTCATCCTCCACATTTCCTTCAAAGTCCACATAGAACATATACTCCCAGGGTTTGTTCTTTATGGGCCTCGACTCTATTTTAAGCATGTTTACGTCCTTGCTGTGGAAGCTTTCAAGAGCCCTGTAAAGCTCGCCAGCCCTATGTTTTATCGAAAACATTGTGCTTATCTTGTCGCTTGAGCTGTCAACTGTCATTTCTCTTCCTATAACCACAAACCTTGTGTAATTGGATTCATTGTCGTTTATGCCGCTTTCAATCATCTGCAGCCCGTAAATCTTTGCGGCGTTTTCACCTGCGATTGCAGCCTTTGAAATATCACCAGACTGTGACACGAATTTTGCGCTGTATGCCGTATTGTGATAAGGTATGAGCTTCCATCCCGGATGTCTTTTGAGAAAAGTGCTTGACTGCTGAAATCCCTGGCTGTGAGAATATACTTCCTTTATATCCTCTATTTTTGCTCCTCGTATTCCCATGAGGTTTTGCTTTATCTTAAGGCATATCTCACCGACTATGTGAAAGCCGTATTTTCCTATGAGATCGTATACGCTGTTTATGCTTCCTGTTGACGAATTTTCTATAGGAATCACGCCGTATTGGATTTCTCCGCCGGCAAGTCCGCAAAACACATCTTCGAACTCCATATACTCGAATGCATCGGCTTCTTCACCAAAATACTCGGTTGCCGCCTGGTGTCCAAACGACCCTCTAACCCCCTGAAACCCTATGCGTATTCCTTCTTTTCCAATTCCCCTTATCCTTCTTTGCTGTACATTCTTGCTCAGCTGCATCATTGTTTTAAGAAATTCCTCCAGCTCTTTTGAGTACTCCTTGTTTCCAAGAAGGGACAAGCCCTTGTTTATTACATTTTCTTCCCTTGAGCTGTTTAATATTCCTATTTTATGCTGGAGTTTCACATCTGCTATCTTCTCTACAGTATTCATCCTGCTTTCAAACAGCTCTACAATTTTTCTGTCTATACTGTCTATTTCTGATCTAAGTTTTTCAAGCTCGCTCAAAAGCATTCTCCCCTTTCCATTATCATATCAAGTACTGCAATTGCAGCGCCTGCTTCTATAACCGGAACGGCCCTTTGCACTATGCACGGGTCGTGCCTTCCCTCTATTTCAAGCTTAACTTCGCTCATATTTTCAATATCAACACTGCTTTGGACCTTTCCTATGGATGGCGTAGGCTTTATTGCCGTTCTGAAAACTACAGGCATGCCGTTTGTTATTCCGCCGACTATTCCGCCGTTGTTGTTTTTTCTGTGGAGTATTTTGCCGTCGTTTATATAAGGTTCGTCGTTTGCCTGAGAACCCCTCATGTTTGAGATGTCAAATCCCGCTCCGAATTCAACTCCTTTTACTGCCGGCACCGAAAACATCACATGTGCAATATTGCTCTCCACAGAGTCGAAAAACGGATCACCAATCCCTGCACGTACTCCTGTGATGGCGCACTCTACCACTCCTCCCACAGAGTCCATTTCCTCTTTGGCTTTTAAAATTTCCTGCCTCATAATCTCTGCCTTTTCACTGTCGATCACCGGAATCTCCATCGCCCTTAGCCTCTGTGCAATTTCAGGATTCATGCTTTCAAGCGAGAAGTCATCGTCTTTGACCTTTCCTATGCTCTTTACATGAGCCATAACGTCTATGCCCATGTTCTGCAAAATCTGCTGTGCTATGGCCCCTGCAAATACAACTGGAGCGGTAAGCCTTCCCGAAAAATGGCCGCCCCCCCTGTAATCGTTGAATCCGCTATATCTGACCGTGCCAGTATAGTCCGCATGACCAGGTCTTAGCAATGATTTTGTCTTTTCATAGTCCTTTGACCTTCTGTCCTTGTTTCTTATCATCACCGCAAGAGGTGTTCCGGTTGTCTTTCCGTTAAAATATCCGCTTAATATTTCGAATTCATCGCCTTCGGCTCTCGGCGTGGAAAGCTTGTTCTTGCCTGGAGCCCGTCTTTTCATCTGCATTTTTATATTTTCTATGTCAAGCTCCACTCCACTCGGCAGCCCGTCTATTACAGCACCTATGGCCGTCCCGTGGGATTCCCCGAATATTGAAATTTTAAAATTTCTACCCCAAGTCGCGCTCATTTATATCTCCTCCAAGCGATTTAAAATCTTCCCAAAAATCTGGATATGATTTTGCCACCGACTCGGACCCGACTATTGTTACAGGTCCGCTGCACCTTGTGGATGCAACCGCCATTGCCATCGCTATCCTGTGGTCATTCCAGCTTCTTACAGTGCCTCCTTCAAGGGTGTCAACACCGTCTATCACAAGCCCTTCCTCAAGCTCTTTTATCTTTGCCCCCAGCTTTGAAAGCTCGCTTGCCGTGGACTTTATCCTGTCTGATTCCTTTATTCTAAGCCTTGCCGCGTTTTTTATTACAGTTGTTCCTCTGCTTAGTGCCGCCAGTACTGACACTACAGGCACAAGGTCTGGGATCTGTGATGCGTCTATGACCATGGCTTTAGTCTCTCCTGTTAAGGCCTTTATAGTGTTTGAATTACTGCTTTGAAGCTTTATTCCCATTTTCTCCATTATGTCGACTATTTCTCTGTCTCCCTGGAGAGAGTCCATGTTGAGATCTGTGCAGTCTATGTCTGATGATATGCAGCCTGCGACAAGCCAAAAAGCAGCCTGTGAGAAATCTCCTTCGACCCTGTAATTGCATGCCTTGTAGCTTTGCTCTCCCCTTATGATGAATTTTTCATAGTTTTCATTTTGAATGTCAACTCCAAAGCTATTGAGAACATCTATAGTAAGGTCTATGTATCCCTTTGACTCAAGAGGCGTGTCCATTACTATGCTTGAATCTCCTTGGAGAAGGGGCAGCGTAAACATAAGTCCCGTGATGAACTGCGAGCTCACATCGCCTCTCATGTGAAACTCTCCCGCCTGCAACTTTCCATCCACAGTCAGGGGAAGCTTTCCTGAGTTGTTTTTATAGCTTATTCCCTGCTTTTCGAATATGTCATAGTATATGTCAAGAGGCCTCTCCACAAGTTTTCCTCTTCCTTCAAACCTCATAGGTCCGTCTGAAAGAGTTGCTATTGGTATTAAAAATCTCAGTGTCGATCCCGATTCTATGCAGTCTATGGCATCTTTTGAATGCATTGGTCTTTTGACGCCTTTTATTATTAGAGTTTTTCTGCCCTCGCCGCCTTCAATCTCTTCTATCTGTGCACCGTATGCCCTCATACCGCTGCATGTAGCCTTCATGTCCTTTGACATTATGACATTTTCAATTCTGCTTTCGCCTTCCGAAAGTGCCGCTGCTATTATTGCCCTGTGGCTTATGCTCTTTGACGGAGGTATTTTTACCGTTCCGCTCAGCTTTTTAGGATTTATGTCTACTGCCTTCAAATCCCTCTCTCCCTTCTACTCTTATATGAACTGCTGCAGATTACTTTTCCTTATCTTTTTTATATATCCTTTTCCAATCTCTTCTATCATTATAAGGTTTATATCGTCTGAGCTTGATTTCTTGTCAAGTCTTAGTGTATCTTCCACGACACTTCCTTCCATATTGGGATATTCCAGCGGAAGATTGTATCTTTCCAAAAGGGCTCTTATACTGTCCGATGTCCCCGGAGCTACAAGACCCATGCCTTCTCCCTTCCTCGCTATGTGGACCATTCCAAGAGCGACCCCCTCACCGTGAGTGTATTTTGAATATCCGAAATACTTTTCCACGACATGTCCGAAAGTATGACCGAAATTGAGAAGCATCCTCTCTCCCCTGTCCTTTTCGTCTATCTCCACTATGTCCCTCTTTATGGCGCAGCATGTCATTATTATATAGTCCATACACTCTTTCACAGAGTCCATGTCCAGCTTTTCAAGCTTTTCAAAAAGCGCTCTGTCCTTTATGCACGCGTATTTTATGACCTCCGCCATGCCGTCTGAGAAAAACCGCTCTTCAAGAGTTGAAAGTACATTTGGGTCTATTATTACCGCCTCAGGCTGGTAAAAGTTGCCTATGAGGTTTTTGCCTATATCAAGGTTTACTGCGACCTTGCCGCCTACGCTGCTGTCTATTTGCGCTATGAGAGAAGTGGGAACCTGAATGAACCTTACTCCCCTAAGAAGCGTCGCGGCCGCAAATCCCGCAAGGTCTCCAATCACTCCGCCTCCAAGTGCCATTATCATGTCGACTCTTGTGATTCCACCTTCCAAAAGCTGTGTGCATACCTTCTCGTACACAGAAAGCGACTTGCTCTTTTCTCCCGGCTCCACCTCTACCGTAAATGGCTCAAATCCCGCATTCTTAAGGGACTTTGAAAACTCATCCCCGTATATCCCGTTTACATTCGAATCGCTCACTATGCCTATGCGCTTTCCCGAATACAGGCCCTTTATTATTTCTGCACTCTTTGAAATGATTCCTCTTTCAATATATATTGGATATGTTTTTTCTTTTGTAACTACGTTTAAAATGTTCAACAGATTTCACCTCTTCTGGCTCTTGCATTTTCCATTATATTCTCAAGCTCGTTTTCATTTGAATTTATTATGGCCTGTTTTATGACTTCCATGCTCTCTTGCATCTTTTGGATCTGGTCTGCAACATTTTTTTTGTTTTCCATGAACAGTTCTCCCCATAGCCTGCTGTTTATCTGCGCCACCCTTGTGGCGTCCTTGAAGCTCGATCCCATGAAATTCTTCAGACTTTCATGGCTGTCCATGCTCATAAGTGCCAGTGCCACGATGTGTGGCATGTGGCTTGTAAACGCTATGGCCCTGTCATGCTCCCTCGGAGAAAGTCTCGTTATGTTTGTGCAGCCGATATGCCTTGCAAGTGCTTCAACTTTCATTATAGCTCTTTTTGTGTTTGACTTGCACGGAGTTATTATATAATTCGCCTCTTCGAACATTGAAGCCGATGCATAGCTTACACCCTGGGATTCGCTTCCCGCCATGGGATGGCCTCCTACAAACTCGAGATCATTTCTCATTATGCTCTCTATTTGCTCTATGAGCCCTTCTTTTATTCCTGAAACGTCTGTGATTACGGCGCCTTTTTTGAAAAGGTCCATATGACTCTTTATGAACTCAACCGTGTCATGGGGGTAAAGACATATTATGACTAAATCCGCTTTTGGGATTATCTCCCCCGCGTCTGTGGAACCCCCGCTTACAAGACCCCTTTTCACTCCGGTGTCTATAATGCCTTGGTCAATATCTATTCCCCATATGTTTTCAAATCCATTTTGCATGAGGGCTCCCCCTATGGAGCCCCCTATTACCCCCAGTCCTACAATTGCAATGTCCTCAAATCTGCCTATAGAAAAGTCGCATTCACACACTTTTCTCACCCGCTAAACTGATATCGTCTTGTTTTCTATTTGTGCGATCTGTTTTATAGATTTCATGAGGTCTTTGAACTGGTCTGGGGTTAACGACTGCTGGCCGTCGCATTTTGCGTTTGCCGGATCATTGTGAACCTCTATCATAAGTCCGTCTGCTCCTACGGCTATTGCCGCCTTTGAAAGTGGCTCCACCATCCAAGAAAGTCCTGCAGCGTGGCTAGGGTCCACAACTACCGGAAGGTGGCTCAGTTTTTTGATTGCCGGTATTGCGCTAAGATCAAGGGTGTTTCTTGTGAATTTTTCGAATGTCCTTATTCCTCTTTCACAAAGTATTACATTTTCATTCCCGCCTGCCATGATGTACTCGGCCGACATTATAAGCTCTTCTATGCTCGATGACATTCCCCTTTTTAGAAGAACCGGCTTTTTAGACTTTCCTATCTCTTTTAGCAGCTCAAAGTTTTGCATGTTTCTTGCACCTACTTGCATAACGTCCACATGCTCTTCGAACAGATCCAAATGAGCCGCTGACATTATCTCTGTAACTATCGGAAGGCCCGTCTCCTTTTTGGCCTCTTCAAGAAGCTTAAGCCCCTCTTCCCTAAGTCCCTGGAAACTGTATGGAGATGTTCTAGGCTTGAATGCCCCTCCTCTTAGGAATCCCGCACCAGCTGCCTTTACATCCCTTGCTATTCCTACTATCTGCTCTATTCCTTCAACCGAGCAAGGTCCCGCTATTATTCCAATGTGTCCTCCGCCTATCTTTCTTCCTGCAACTTCTATTACAGTGTCTTCAGGCTTGAACATCTTATTGGCTTTTTTGTAAGGCTCCTGGATGTTTACAACTTTCTCGACATTTTTGTTTGAATTTATAAGCTCTTTGTCTATGTTGCTCGTGTCCCCTACAAGTCCAAGTATGTGGTAGCTTTCTCCCTGCACTTCATGAACCTTGCATCCAAGGCTTTCCATTTTGTTTCTTATCTTATCTATGTCTTCTCTCTTTGTTCCTGCTCTCATAACTATCACCATTCTAATCTCTCCCTTATATTCGTATTGTTCGTATTTTTGTAATTTTTCATCTGAAAAATGTAATAAAAAAAGCCCCATTGAACTTCAACGAGACTCATGCTGCTGCAAGTGCAGCGCTTATTATAGTCTATTTAAAATTCAAATTCCCTGAAGGATCTGTTTTTTGTATGTCGAGTGGCCAGCGCTAAAATAATAAAAGCCCCAGTTAAAAAAGTAAAAGCTAAAATATTCATTTGCATTTGTGCTCTTATTTGTATTCAGACTGTTTTCCACTGTATTTCCCTCCAAGTTTTATATATTCTAGTTAAGTCCTTTTATCACTTCGTCTGCCAATGCGCTGTCCGGCACTCCATTTTCAATTGCCGCTGCAAGAAGATTTTCAAGCTTTTGAGCCTCTTCCTTCATGTCCAGCGTGCATCTTAGCATCATTATGGATGATATTATGCTTTCCCTGATCGAGTCTCCTTCACTCCCGTGTATGTCTATTCCGCTTGATCCTACATTTACAAATGTCGATGATCTTCCATTTGGAATCAGCTTTTCATTGATTCTGGTCTTTACGATCGACTCGCATCCTCGCATTTCGACTCCCGATACATCTATGCCGCTACATATTCTTTTTACTCTGAGCCCTATATCGCAGGTGTTTGGGTTTGATGCGCCCATGCCGTTTTGAGGAACAACTTTTGCAAATGTTCTCAGCCTCTTTTTAAGGTTTTCTATATTTGTGTCTGCAATGTTTCTGTGTCCTATGACCACTGCGTCGCTCTTTGTGCACTCTGTTGGAGTGTTTTCGCACATCGCGTCAAGCTTTTGTATGTTGATCCTGTGGCCGAACACTTCGCCTGTCCTCTTTAGCACTCTAAGGCCATCCCTTGTCGACTCCAAAACCTCTCCTGCGTTTGATAAAACAGCTACTTTAACCTTCATTTTCCTACCCCCTGTTTTATTATCAAATTTTTTGAATTAAAAAAGGCCCCATTGATTTTTCAATGAGACCCTAACAGCAATTTCATGTATGCCCTTAATCGTATGTCCTTTAGACCACCTGCAATCTGCAGCCTAAATTCTCTTTTAATCTCATTGTAAACAGCTCATATGAATTTTTGAATGCAAAGTAACCAGCGCTAATAAAATAAAAGCCCCAGCTAAAAAAGTAAAAATAGAGTTCATATTGTGCATTCATTCTGTTTACTATAAGATTCTTCATAAGTGCATCCTCCCTTGAGCTTTTGACATAATCATCGTGCTCTCTACAATTTCATAAGTTCTACAAATTTTTATATTGTAGTCCATTCTACCACGCATTTTCTATAAGTCAATAGATTTTTAAAATCTTTTTTCAGAATATTCTATTTTTTTACGTATAGTTTTTTTTACATTTATGCAATTGCAATGTTATTCGTGAATACAGTATTTCGCGAATATTTTATTATTCAACCATAAAAACTTTCGTAAATATCATCTGTAATCCATAATTCACACTGAAAATTCGAGGCAATAAACGCACCATAAATAACCCATGCATATACGATTTCTAAATTCACAAAAATTTTTATAGCTCCATGAATACTGACAATTTATGTTTTTAAATTCATATATCCATATTTTCAATAGAGATCTCCCCGCTTAAAAAAACATTTTAAGCGAAGAGACCTATTTTATCTGCCAATCCATACAGTATTCATATTAAACATATATCATATCCCAAATTCCGCCGCCCGGCCTTACCATTGGCTCGACGTTCATGTCCTTTTCTATCACACACTCTATTATGGCGCTTTTGGACCCATCAACTTTTGAAAGCGCATCTTCAAGCTCGCCATAGCTTTTCGCCCTGAACGAACTTATCCCAAAAGCCATTGCAAGCGTGCAGTAGTCAGTGTTGTCTATAACATCCACTCCGCTATATCTCTCATCCGTGAACACCTTTTGAAGCTGCCTTACCATTCCAAGCGCGCTGTTATTGAGCACAACCACTGTTATTGGAATGTCGTACGCATTCATTGTCGCAAGCTCGTTGAAATTCATTTTGAAGCTTCCGTCTCCTGTTATAAGGACCACCCTTTTTGCTCCTGCCGCTTTTGCGCCTATTGCCGCACCGAGTCCATATCCCATGGCTCCAAGTCCCCCCGAACTTAAAAAGCCGCCTTCAGCTTCAAAATTCCAGTGCTGCGCAGTCCACATCTGGTGCTGCCCGACATCCGTGGCAACAACGGCATCTGTGAATTTCCCGTTTATACTCGATATTATCCCCTTTGCATTGAAGTCAATCCCCGAATGCATTGACTCTATCTCATTTTCCCTTGATTTTATATTTTCTATCCAGCTACTTCTGTCAGTTTTCTTTGAAATTTCAGTAAGCTTTGGCAGAATAGACTTTATGCTTCCCCTTATGGACATTGTGTTTTGAATATTCTTGCCCATTTCAGTCTCGTCTATGTCTATTTGTATGACTGTCTTTCCAGACGCGTCCCCCTTGCATACGCTCCTGTCGCTGAACCTTGCGCCTACGGCGATTATTAGGTCGCTTTCAGCTATTGCCATGTTGGCTGCACGGTGCCCGTGCATGCCCGAAAGCCCAAGTGAAAGCCTATGGCTAGATGGAAATGACGAAAGCCCCATGAGAGTGTTTGTAACAGGTATGTCGCACTTTTCAGCAAGCTCCAAAAGTTCTTCAAATGCCTTTGACCTTGTCACTCCTCCGCCAGCATATATTACTGGCTTTTTGCTGATGTCTATCTCTTTGCCAGCTTTCTTTATCGCTTCAATATCAATATCTTCATCATTTGCATTGTCTTTTGCATGTGATCCCTGATCTGCCTTTTCATACTCAACGATTTCAAGGAAGACGTCCCTCGGTATGTCTATGTGCACAGGACCCGGCCTGCCTGAAAACGCTATTTCAAAGGCCTCTCTTACGGTCTCTACAAATCTCGACGCATCCGTGAGGCTGTAGTTGTGCTTTGTAATCGGAAGGGTCATAGCAGTTATATCAATTTCCTGGAAAGAGTCCCTTCCAAGCAGTGCCGAAGACGCTTGGCCTGTGATTACAACTATCGGAATTGAATCCATGTGGGCTCCTGCTATTCCAGTTATTAGGTTCGTGGCACCCGGCCCCGATGTCGCAAAGCACACTCCCGGTTTGCCGCTTACCCTGGCATAGCCGTCCGCTGCAAACACAGCCCCCTGCTCGTGTGCCGTCCTTATGTGCTTTATCCTGCCCGTATTTTTGTAAAGGGAATCATAAAGGGGCACTACGGCCCCTCCCGGATATCCAAACACTGTGTCTATTCCATTTTCAAGTATTATCTCTATAAGTGCGTCTGATGCGCATATTCTCAATGTCATTCACCCCCAAGGCTATGAATGTTAGCCCTTGATCCAAGTCATCATAGATCTTAGCTCTTTTCCAACCTCCACTATAGGATGCTCAAGCTCGTTTCTCTTTATAGCGTTGAAGTTAGGTCTGTTCAGAGCATTTTCCATAAGCCAGTTTCTTGCGAACTCTCCGTTTTGAATTTCAGTAAGCGCCTTTTTCATCTCTGCTCTAGTCTCGTCTGTAACTATTCTTCTTCCTATCATATAGTCTCCATACTCCGCAGTGTCAGAGATGCTGTATCTCATGTTCTCAAATCCTCCCTCGTAAAGAAGGTCCACTATAAGCTTCAGCTCGTGAAGGCACTCGAAATATGCAACTTCTTTTTGGTATCCCGCCTCTACAAGTGTGTCAAAACCTGCCTTTATAAGTTCTGTAGCTCCTCCGCAAAGCACTGCCTGCTCTCCGAAAAGATCTGTCTCAGTCTCTTCCTTGAAAGTTGTCTCAAGCACTCCCGCTCTTGCAGATCCTATTCCTATAGCATAAGACATCGCAAGGTCTCTCGCCTTTCCGCTGTAGTCCTGATGGATTGCTATAAGAGCCGGCACTCCTCCGCCTTCTGTATAGACTCTTCTTACAAGGTGACCTGGTCCCTTTGGCGCTGCCATGAACACATCTACGTTTTCAGGCGGATTGATCTGAGTGAAGTGGATGTTGAATCCATGTGCGAATGCAAGCGCATCGCCTTCTTTAAGGTTGTCCTTTATGCTATTTTCATAAACCTCTCTCTGCTTTTCATCCGGGATAAGCATCATTATTACATCAGCAATCTTTGCAGCCTCTGCAACCTCGTATACCTGGAATCCATCTTGTCTTGCCTTGTCTGCAGACTTGCTTCCCTTGTGAAGCCCTATTACAACATCCGCTCCACTTTCCTTGAGGTTTAGCGCATGGGCATGACCCTGGCTTCCATATCCGATTATTGCAACCTTCTTGCCTTTTATTACATTGATCTCTCCGTCTTTTTCATAGTACATTTTCGCCATTTTAGTTTTCCCCCTTGATTTCTTTTATTTCTGATATTCCAAAAAGTTTTTTAACATGTTTCATTGCATATTCAGGCGCGTATTCAGAGTCATCGCCAAGCGTTATCATGAGGCTAGAAGCCATACCCTCCACATGCTCCATGTTGACATTTTTTATGTCAAATCTTTTTCTCTTGAGTATCCCAACAATCCTCAGTAGCGATTCCACTCCGTTTTCTGCCCTTATCTCAAAACTCCTGGCCATGCTCTACACCCCTTTTCATATTTTAATTTCAGGCTATATTCTGCCTGCTATTTCATCTCCCATTTGGCATGTGCCAATCTGCTTCATGCCGCTGCTCATTATGTCTCCTGTTCTAAAGCCATCTTCAAGAGTCTTTTCAACAGCAGCTTCAATGGCCCTTGCCTCCTCTTCCATATTGAATGAATGTCTAAGCATCATTGCACATGAAAGTATTGTTCCTATTGGGTTTGCCATGTCCTGGCCCGCTATGTCGGGAGCCGATCCGTGTATAGGCTCATACATGTGAACCCCTGATTCTCCAAGGCTTGCCGACGGCAGCATTCCTATTGACCCTGTAATCATGCTTGCCTCGTCTGAAAGTATGTCTCCAAACATGTTTGTAGTAAGTATTACGTCGAACTGGCTTGGCCTTCTGACAAGCTGCATTGCCGCATTGTCAACATACATATGCTCAAGCTCTACCTGCGGATACCCCTTAGCGACTTCCTCAACAACGCTTCTCCAAAGCCTTGAGCTTTCAAGCACGTTTGCCTTGTCGACGCTTGTGACCTTCTTGTCCCTTCCCATTGCCGTTTCAAAAGCGGCTTTTGCTATCCTTTTGACTTCCATCTCTGAATAAGTCTCTATGTCGAAAGCCTCTTTGCCGTTTTCACCTTCCGACTTGCCGCGCTCTCCAAAGTATATTCCGCCCATAAGCTCTCTTACCACGCATATGTCTATTCCCTCGTTCATTATGTCGCTTCTTAAAGGGCAGGCGTCCTGCAGCTGCTTGTAAAGCACTGCTGGCCTTATGTTTGCAAAAAGTCCAAGTCCTTTTCTAAGCCTTAGCAATCCTTTTTCAGGTCTCTTTTCACTTTCAAATGCATCCCATTTTGGTCCTCCGACTGCCCCAAGAAGAACAGCGTCGCTTTCCTTGCATGCACTCAGTGTAGACTCTGGAAGCGGGTCGCCGAACTTGTCAAGCGCGTCTCCCCCCACCTCTACATTGTTGAATTTGAATCTATGGCCGTATTTTTCGCCAACCTTTTCCATAACCTTTATGGCCTGGTCCGTTATTTCAGGTCCTATTCCATCTCCTTTTGCAACTGCTATTTTAAATTCCATGTCATCATCCCACCTGTTTTTTAATATAGTTTAAAAGTCCGTCCGCTTCTATTATCGATCTCATAAAGTCCGGAAGAGGCTGCGCCCTGTACTCCTCGCCCTTTGTGATGTTTTTTATTATTCCTGTCTCAAAATCAACGCTTATACTGTCGCCGTCTTCTATTTTCTCTGACGCCTCTTTGCATTCGAATATTGGAAGCCCTATGTTAAATGAGTTTCTGTAGAATATTCTTGCAAAAGACGATGCTATTACACATGATATTCCGCTTGCCTTTATGGCTATAGGAGCGTGCTCTCTTGAAGAGCCGCATCCGAAATTCTCCCCCGCAACAATCACATCACCCTTTTGAACCCTGCCTGCGAAGCTTTTGTCTATGTCCTCCATGCAGTACTTTGCAAGCTCAGCGGGATCTGATGTGTTAAGGTGCCTTGCCGGAATTATTACGTCAGTATCCACGTTGTCCCCGTATTTAAAAACTCTCGACTCAATGCTCATTAGTAATCCCCCCTGCCCTTGCATCCAAAATAGTTCATTCCGAAATTCGGCACGTGCATCTGATCCTTGTAGAACGTGTCCTTTATCTCTTGCTTTGCCTTTGTCTCTTCATATCCTGCATGTGCTCCGCCCGTTACATCTATGCTCTTGAACTCTCTATTCTCATTTTTCATCCCTTTTTCCTCCTCTTTGTAAACACTCATCCGATTTGACTTTCATATGCGTCTTTACGCCCCTATGTCCTCAGGTCCCGCAATCTTTCCTGCCACTGCTGAAGCTGCTGCAACCGCAGGGCTTGCAAGGTAAACTTCCGAGCCCACATGGCCCATTCTTCCAACGAAGTTTCTGTTTGTAGTAGCCACTGCCCTTTCGCCGTCTGCAAGTACTCCCATATGTCCTCCAAGGCAAGGTCCGCATGTCGGAGGGCTTATTATAGCTCCTGCCTCTATGAATATCTCCATAAGCCCTTCCCTTATTGCCTGAAGGTATATCTTTTGAGTTGCCGGGAACACTATCGTCCTTATGCCCTTTGCAACATGTCTTCCCTTGAATACTTTTGCCGCTTCCCTAAGGTCGCTTATTCTTCCGTTTGTGCAAGAACCTATTACAACTTGGTCTATTTTGACATCTCCCACATTGTCTATGGTCCTTGTGTTTTCAGGAAGGTGAGGGAATGCCACTGTAGGCTTTATGCTTGAAATGTCTATGTCGTACACCTTTTCATATTCTGCATCCTCGTCTGCCGACATTTCTACCCACTCTCTTTTTGAGTGCTCTTTCATGTAGTCTATTGTCTGCTCGTCCACTGGGAAAATCCCGTTTTTGGCGCCTGCCTCTATTGCCATGTTGGCTATTGTAAATCTATCGTCCATTGAAAGGTTCTTTATCCCTTCTCCGCAAAACTCCATTGACTTGTAAAGCGCTCCGTCAACGCCTATCATTCCTATTATGTGAAGTATTACGTCTTTTCCGCTTGTCCACTTTTGCATCTTTCCAGTGATGTTGAACTTTATAGCTGAAGGAACCTTGAACCAGGCCTTTCCAGTGGCCATTGCAGCCGCCATGTCAGTACTTCCGACACCTGTTGAAAATGCTCCAAGCGCTCCATATGTGCATGTGTGCGAGTCTGCTCCTATTACAACGTCTCCCGCAACTACAAGCCCTTTTTCTGGAAGAAGTGCGTGCTCTATTCCAACCTCTCCTATTTCAAAATAATTTTCTATTTCAGTTTCGCCTACAAACTCCCTTATCATCCTGCACTGCTCTGCAGTCTTTATGTCCTTATTTGGAGTGAAGTGGTCGGGAACTATTGAAATCTTCGACTTGTCGAATACCTCTTCTGCTCCCATCTTTTTAAATTCCTTTATGGCAACCGGTGCTGTTATGTCATTTCCAAGCACCATATCCGTATCCGCCTGTATGAATTGTCCCGGGCTTACGCTTTCAACCCCCGCATGTTTTGCAAGTATCTTTTGAGTCATAGTCATTCCCATTTTTACTACCTCCGCTTTTTGAAGATTTCGAATTATCAATCTATTTTTGTGTCGCTGATTTTCTATTTGTTTTCTATTCCGCTAATATGCTGTTTTCAGCTTCTTATGATATCTCTTTTTCGAATTTTTCGTCATAATACATTATCTGGTTTATACAATTTACATATGCGAGTATGCTGGCCTCTATTATATCTGTGCTAAGTCCCTTGCCCTTGTAATGTCTGCCGTCACATTCAACCTTAACTATAACCTCGCCCTGTGCGTCTTTTCCCTGTGTTACAGAATTTATAGTGTAATCTTCAAGCTTTATGCTCTTTCCAGCTATCTTTTCTATTGCGTTAAACGCCGCATCTACAGGACCGTCTCCAACTGCCACGTCTTCAATTATATTGCATTCGTGCTTTAGAGCTATTGACGCTGTAGCAGTTATTGCATTTCCGCTGTTTATAATGAATCTTTCAAGAGTGTACTCGTTTGGAATCTCATAGGCGCTGTCCACTACAAGAGCCTCTATGTCCTTGTCGTATACAGTCTTTTTCTTGTCTGCAAGAGCCTTGAACTTTTCAAATGCCGTTTGAAGTTCTTCTGATGAAAGCTCATAGCCCATCTCTTTAAGCCTGTTTTCAAATGCATGCCTTCCAGAGTGTTTTCCAAGAACCATCATGTTCTCCTTAAGCCCCACAGACTCAGGTGTCATTATCTCATAAGTGCTCTTTTCCTGAAGCATTCCGTGCTGGTGTATTCCAGATTCATGTGCAAATGCATTTGCTCCTACAATTGCCTTGTTAGGCTGAACCTTCACTCCTGTTATTGAGCTCAAAAGGCTGCTTGACTTCATTATCTGTGTTGTTTCGATTCTGCAGTCCACATTAAATATGTCTTTTCTGGTGTGAAGCGCCATTGCTATTTCTTCAAGCGCCGCATTTCCAGCTCTTTCCCCTATTCCGTTTACAGTACATTCAAGCTGAGTCGCTCCAGCCCTTGCAGCCGCAAGGGTGTTTGCAACAGCCATTCCAAGGTCGTCGTGGCAGTGAACCGATATGTCCACTCTGTCTATTCCATTTACATCTTCCCTTATCGAGCTTATAAGCCTGTAGTATTCGTCAGGTGTTGTGTATCCCACCGTGTCGGGAATGTTCAGTACCGTAGCCCCGGCCTTTATTACTTCTTCGAAAAGTCTCGAAAGGAATTTGACATCGCTTCTTGTTGCATCTTCCGCTGAAAACTCTATGTCCTCGCAGTATCTCTTTGCGTATTTTACCATTTCAACAGCTCTTTCAAGAACCTGATCTTCGCTCATCCTAAGCTTGTATTTCATGTGTACTGGCGATGTTGCTATGAATGTGTGTATTCTCGGGTGCTTAGCCCCTTTTACTGCATCCCATGCAAAATCTATGTCTTTCTTAAGAGCCCTTGCGAGACTTGCAACTCTGCACTCGCTTATATTTCTAGCTATTTCGCTTACCGATTCAAAATCTCCCTTTGAAGCTGCCGCGAATCCCGCCTCTATAACGTCCACTTTAAGTCTTTCAAGCTGCTTTGCCATTTTTATCTTTTCACTAAGGTTCATGCTGCATCCCGGTGATTGTTCTCCATCTCTAAGAGTTGTATCGAATATCTTTATTCTCTTTGCCATGTTAACCCCTCCATTTGTATACTGTATTTCGGATATTATATACATTATTCCAGCGTGCAGTAACCCATTTTAGGTGACTAAAAGCACACCTGCCATTTTCATTCTGATTGTATTTTCATTTTTGGTAATAAAAAAACGCCTCTGAACTAATCTGTTCAGGGACGAATATTTCGCGGTACCACCCTAATTGCCTTTTGCAATTTGCAAAAAACCTCTCTTTCGGCCTGCCCTGTCTGTGATACTCACGTTCTTAATTTACTCCACTCTTTTGAATAGGTTAAACTAAAAACGCCCCTGAACTATACAGTTCAGGGGCGAATAATATTCGCGGTACCACCCTAATTGCCTCTTATGTTTTTCATAAGCGGCTCCTCTTTCGGCTTTGCCTTAACCTTTAACGGGGTTCATCCGCCACCCTCTACTGTTTTCAAGGATGGTGCTCCAGAGCTAGTAATATCTTCTCCACACTATCGACTCCCACCAAACGCCGACTCTCTTTAAGCTGATCGTAAGATACGCTCTCCTTCAATGCATTTGCCAAACACGTTTTGTTTCGTGTTTTGTTATGTTATAGTTTTGTATTCTATCAGGATATTATACTCTTGTCTATAGTTTTTTTGAAAATAAAAAAAATTTTATATTTTCAAACAATTATACATGCTCATTAAACGTATATCATATCCCAAATTCCGCCGCCCGGCCTTACCATTGGCTCGACGTTCATTTCCTTTTCTATCACACATTCTATTATGGCACTTTTGGACCCGTCCACTTTTGAAAGCGCGTCTTCAAGCTCGCCATAGCTTTGCGCTCTGAATGAGTCTATTCCAAAAGCCCTTGCAAGTATGCAATAATCCGTGTTGTCTATAACATCCACCCCGCTGTACCTTTCCTCTGTGAACACCTTTTGAAGCTGCCTTACCATTCCAAGCGCGCTGTTGTTTAATACAACTACTGTTATAGGAATGTCGTATGCATTCATTGTCGCAAGCTCGTTGAAGTTCATTTTGAAGCTTCCGTCTCCTGTGATAAGGACCACCCTTTTTGCTCCCGCGGCTTTTGCGCCTATTGCCGCGCCGAGTCCGTATCCCATGGCTCCAAGTCCCCCCGAACTTAAAAAGCCGCCTTTTGCTTCAAACTTCCAATGCTGTGCAGTCCACATCTGGTGCTGCCCAACGTCAGTTGCCACAACTGCATCTGTGAACTTCCCGTTAACCCTCGATATTATCCCCTTTGCATTGAAGTCAATTCCCGAGTGCATTGACTTTATCTCATTTTCCCTGCCCTTTACCTCTTCTATCCAGGCGCTTCTGTCAGCTTTCTTTGAAATCTCAGCAAGCTTTGGCAGCACCGCCTTTATTTCTCCTCTTATTGATATTGTGTTTTGAACATTCTTGCCCATTTCAGTCTCGTCTATGTCTATTTGTATTACAGTCTTTCCAGACGCGTCCCCCTTGCATACGCTCCTGTCGCTGAACCTTGCACCCACTGCTATTATGAGGTCGCTTTCAGCTATAGCCATGTTGGCAACGCGATGACCATGCATACCTGAAAGCCCCAGAGAAAGATAGTGGCTTGATTGGAATGACGAAAGCCCCATAAGCGTGTTTGTAACGGGTATGTCGCACTTTTCAGCAAGCTCCAAAAGTTCTTCAAATGCCTTTGATCTTGTCACTCCTCCGCCTGCGTATATTACTGGCTTTTTGCTGCTGTCTATCTCTTTGGCAGCTTTCTTTATCGCTTCAATGTCAATATCTTCATCATTTGTATTGTCTTTTGCATGTGATCCCTGATATGCCTTTTCATAGTCAACGATTTCAAGGAATACATCCCTCGGTATGTCTATGTGCACAGGACCCGGCCTGCCTGAAGACGCTATTTCAAATGCCTCCCTCACAGTCTCTACAAATCTCGAAGAGTCCGTGAGGCTGTAGTTGTGCTTTGTAATCGGAAGAGTCATTGCAGTTATGTCAATCTCTTGGAAAGAGTCCCTTCCAAGCAGCGCCGAAGGCGCCTGACCCGTGATTACAAGCATTGGAATGGAGTCCATATGGGCTCCTGCTATTCCAGTTATCAGGTTTGTGGCACCCGGCCCAGATGTAGCTATGCACACTCCCGGCTTTCCGCTCACCCTGGCATAGCCGTCCGCCGCAAACACTGCCCCCTGCTCGTGCGCGGTCCTTATGTGCTTTATCCTGCCCATATTTTTGTGAAGGGAATCGTAAAGGGGCACTACGGCCCCTCCCGGATATCCAAACACTGTGTCTATTCCATTTTCAAGTATTATCTCTATAAGTGCGTCTGATGCGCTTATTCTCAATACGTTCACCCCCAAGGCTGTTTGTTAGCACTTCTTAACCACTGCTCCCTGAGCTGCCGAAGAAACCATGTTCGCATATCTTCCAAGATACCCCTTGTAAGTCTTCTGCTTTAGCTGAACCGACTCTTTTCTCATTGCCATTTCAGATTCTTCCACAAGCAGGTCGAGTATTCCGTTTAGCATGTCTAT
>CBDULP010000023.1:0-31353 GCA_965368085.1 uncultured Peptoclostridium sp.
TCCATGTTCGACAAGTCACAATTTTCAAACCGCACATCTTCAATATCTGCTCTACTGAATATGGCATTTTTAAAAATAACATTTCTAAATACAACCTGTTTGAAATTGACTTTCTCAGCACTTTGATCCTCGATAATGCAATTAGATATCAACTTCTCAAAAATTTGATCTTCATCCTCCAATTCTTCTTCCATGTTTTCAATTGCAATTAATTCCTCATGTATTCTAGGTGGCAGTATCTTAAAATTTTTTTCTGATTTTTTCATAATATAGCCTCCTTATAAATCTCTTAATAATCAAATTGCACTTATTTTATATGAAAATTTGCTCAGCTGCAGCAAGGAGCGGCCCCTAAGTAAGCCTTCTCAAAATTATCTAAGGCTTTCTTCTTTTACTGTTCAGTAGTTTAATCAATAGATGAATAGTAAAAAAAGAACCTGATTATATCAAGTTCTAATTGTTGTGCTTCATATGATTTTTACACGAACTAGTATTCAACACTTAATAAACAAAGTGCTCCTGCACTAGCTTTGTGGCCTACATCCTTCATATCCTTAGATTTAAAAGCTTTTTCAATTGTATTCATAGGTAGTTGACCAAGACCCACTTGAATTAGCGTACCCACTATTAGTCTTTCCATATTTAATAAAAATCCATTTGCTGTCATAGTAATAATAATTTCATTTCCAGTTTCTCTTACATCAATAGAATCTATTTTTTTAACTGATTTTTTTGTTTTCTTATTAGTAGTAAAAGCTAAGAAATCATGTTCACCTACAAGCTGTTTTGCAGCTTTTTTAATTTTATCCACATCTACTGTTTGATTCATTAAGTTGACATATTGCCTCTCAAACAACGGACGATTATGAGCATCTTTTTTCCATAAACGATACTCATAAGTTACACTTTTCATTAAATATCTACTCTGAAATCTTTCATCAGCCTTTTCTACTGATAATACAATAATGTCATCAGTTAGATATTTTTCGAAATAGTTAAAAATATCTTCTTCATCCAAAGGGCCATTTGGCGCTTTGAAGTTGACAATTTGTCCTTTGGCATGTACTCCAGCATCAGTATTGACTGCACTAACAACCTCTATTTCTTCTTCATAAAGCTTTGATAATATTGATTCTAACTTACCTTGAATACTCTTTTCCGATTTACCTTTTGACTTATTAAACCCTTTATATTTTCTGCCGTCATAAGCTATAGTCATTTTGTAGTTTTGCATTTGAACCCTCCTTTTTCTAAATCCCAATCAATACATTTTATCATATATTAAAGTAGGTTTATATATGCAAACTTTATCGGTAAAATTCACCTTAATGTCCTTTGTATTCTCTTTTTTCATTATAAGGTTTTCCCTCTTACACAGTATTAAGTCCATCATTTTCTCAGAAAGCTTTTTAACCCTTTTACCCTCATTCAGTATATAATTCATCCCCAGCAGAAATGCCTCTTCGTTATATTGATTTGACATTAGAAACTCTGCATATCCTATGAAAACCCCATTCTCTTGAATCAACAGAAAAACGAGGTCTTCTGAGTAAAAGCTACTCTATTCGTTTGCTAATACTATTTCATAGCTTTTTACAGCCAAGATATCTCGACTTTTTTTCTTGGTACCGTTCTTGAATATTTAACGTTAGGATATCCAATTGGCATACAGGCTACAATTTGTTCACCTTCCTTAACCCCGATTAACTCCATAATTTTCTTATTCTCTTCTGCAGCTTTTACAAACAAACCGCAAAAGAAAGTTCCAAGACCTAAAGCATTTGCCATAAGTTCCATATTTGAAGAAGCCAAAGCCCCATTTATAGCCCAATCAGACCTAGATGTGACTATTATAGCAGTTGGTGCATTAAAAAACAGTTTGTCATTTTCGTTGGGATTTTCTTGGTATTCCTGATGTATTCTCATAAAAAATTCAGCATATTTTTTTACAAATGGCATGGTTTCTGGAGTTAAATCAACTAACATGTGCTTTCCCATTTCATTCAACGTTTCTATGGCTATAGCCTTCAACTCCTGCAGTCCTTCTCTCACAACTGTATAGGATACATCTTGCATGTTAGTCGCAGTTGGAGTAAATCTTCCACTTTCTATGATTTTACGGATTTTTTCTTCCTCTACTTCTCTGCTTTCAAATTGTCTTACACTTCTTCTAAATTTTATCAAATTCAGTAGATTTTCAGGATTAACCGAAAATTCATTTTCATTATAGTTCTTTACGTCTCCCATATCATACTCGTCTATTGAAACTGCGCCTTTAGGACAAATCGCTATGCAATGCCCACACTTATTGCAATTTATGTTATTGCTCTTAGCTTTACCATTGTCCATTTCTATTTCTCCAAATACGCAATCCTTAACACATATTCCGCACCCTATACACTTGTCTCTATCTATATTTACCATAAATAATCCCTCCCTGTTTGTTTTACTGTTTTGATATATGATGTAGTTCACCAATTAGCAATACGCGCCTTTATGAATATCATTGACTGTCCTTTCATATGCACTTATTTACCTATATACAGTTCTTTCAAGGTTTCTCTCAAGACCTCTTCCGCTGGTCTTGGAGAGTATCCAAGGTCCGATATTGTTTTACTAAGATCAAATTTGAAGTCAACGCCTAAAGTTCTTTTTACATTGCTCCTGATGATTGCAGGTCTGGTATTCGTTCTTTTCGCTTCTTCTTCCGCCTTTGCAGCTAAATCATATATGGCCTTTTCATCAAGAAAAGCCGGCGGTTTCAAATCTGGATTAATTTCTTTTGCTATTTCCACTATTTTACGCATTGAAAGAGCTTCTGTGTTAGATAATATGTATCGGCTTCCTTTTACTCCTTTTTCTGCAGCAAGTACCATCCCTTTTGCCACATCATTAGCATCTATAAGACTGAGATACATATCATATGTGAATGGCATCCTGCCATTTACAACTGCAGAAAATGCATTTATTGTTTCTGTTTGTTTTTTGTATTCCCCGCCAATGATTGTTGACGGCAATACAGCCACAAGGTCCAGGTCCAACTCTTCAGCAACCTTCCATGCTTCCTCCTCAGATCTGGTTTTTGCTCTAACGTAAGGATTCCCTTGGTCGCTGACATTATATGCTTCATCCAATATTTCACCCTTAGAGTTCCTGTTGGTCTGTTCAAGGGAAGCTATTGAACTTACATAAACGATTTTTCTTACGCCTGCTTCTTTAGCCGCTTCAAGAATGGCTCTTGTCCCTTTCACATTCGGCCCGACAATTTCTTTTTCTTCATCTTCAGCCCAGTGCTTAAATACTGCTGCCACTTGGTATAATGTGTCCACTCCCTCCAAAGCCTTTTTTAGCGAATCAGAGTCTAACAAGTCGCAGTGTACTATTTCACAATCAAGACCTTCTAATGTTTTACTGTTTTCCAAACTTCTAATTCCGGCTCTAACATTTACCCCTTTTTTTAATAATGCTCTTACCAGGTTATTCCCCAAATGTCCATTTGCACCTGTTACTAATGATATACTCATAATCTTGTTCCTCCTTGTATAATAGTATTTTTTACAATAAACTCAATATTTATTTTGTCGAGTTATTGTCAAAAATTTTTAAACATACGGCTAGTTTCTTCGAATCTACGATATATACTATATATAAAATATGTCTAGTTATTTCTAAAAATTAACCAAACAATAATAATGTATTGTCTGGTCAATTAAATTTGTATTTAGCGACTAACACTCTCTGTCTTGTTCTTTTATTAAATCATAAAGTGTTGTACTTTTCAGTGAATCTTTCATAGCTTGCTCTGCATTATCAAGTGCTTTTATCATATTTTCTTCAAGCATTTTAGCCTCGTCATTTACTAAACTTATATTTGCATTTTTAAATAAAGGTTTTTGATTTTCTATAGCAAGAAAAATATCAAGCAATGTAATATCCTTTGGATTCTTCCTCAATAGAATTCCTCCACCAGCACCTTCTTTTGTTACTATTAGCCCGCTTGAAAGTAAATACTTTAAAATTTTAGTGACTGACGGTGATGGAATTCGAAGCTTTTCAGAAATGTATTTTGTTGATAAATATTCAAAACAGCCGTGATCCATCTTAACTGAAATATATATCATAATAGATATTGCTTGTGTAATTGCTAATGAATAAGACATGCTATCGCCTCTTTATATTTATTTTTAAAACTATATATAGTTTATATTTAGTTTGTAGAGTTGTCAAGTCATAATTTAAATTTGATGAATAATCACAAAAAAATATTTCAAATTCAAAAGAAGAATCCCCATTAGCTGGGGATTCTTCTTTCATTTGCAAAAATAAATCAAATTGCATCCGTTTTTAAACCATAATCTTTTCATTCCCATTTAAAAAATCTAATGGAAATAACCGAACAAACCAAAGCTATCACAGCTATTATGATAATTGATATGCTGACATTACCGATAGGCAAACCACGAGTGGCGGACTTTGGGATTTTGATACCTTGTGTTAGCGGCAAAATATCAACTATATTTTGCATGGCTAACAGCATTACTTCATATGGCAATGTTGCACCGGAAAAAATAAGCATGGGAAAATACAAAGCACTTGCAATAATTCCCGCGATTTTTGAGTTTTTTGCAATACCACCAACCATCATTCCAATGCTAAACAGAGAAACCATAACAAGAACCCAACCAAGAATGAATTGAAAAAAACTTCCATGCATCTGAAAACCGAAAAATAGCATTGCTACAATTAATAGTAAAATCAGAGACACTAAAGCATAAATAGCGTATATAGTTACTTGCACAAGCAGAATAACTGCCGGTTTAACAGGTGTTACCTTGAATCTTTTTAGAATATGCCTGCTTCTGTAGTCTGAAACAACCAAAGGCAATCCCATCACTCCGCCTGCGCAGATTGTAATAGAAGCTATTGCACCAAAAGACCGGTCTAAAAATGTATAGGCAGCACCAGCAAAAGCAGGTTTGTCTCCATAAATACACCCAAGCGCTACAAGAACAATTACCGGCATACAAATTGCAAATATAAACATATCCATGCCACGCAGGGATATGTTTAAGTCCTGTTTTCAGCATTGTATTAAATGTTTTCATTTTGCATTGCCTCCTCATCTGTATACCAAAGATATGCATCTTCAAATTTTTCATAGGGGCTTTTTTCAATAGCTTCCTTTACTGTTCCATAAAAAACTGTTTCTCCCTTATTTAAAATGCAAATAGTGTCGCATAAAATCTCTACTTCATCCATAAAGTGAGAAGTTAAGAGAATGCTTAATCCTTTGTCTTTTAAATCTCTTAGAATTTGCCAAACATCTTTCCTGGCTCTTGCGTCAAGCCCTGTAGTAAGTTCATCCAAAAACACAACATCAGGGTTAGAAATTAAAGCGAGAATAATGAAAAGTCGTTGTTTTTGCCCGCCAGAAAGTTCTTTGACAAGAGTTTTGCTTTTATCCACTATGCCAAATTGAGAAAGCAATTCATTGTAATCAGCCGGGTTTTTATACAGCGAAGCAGTCACTTCACACAATTCTTCCACCCTGATGTTCTCTTGATAATTTGCTTCTTGAAACTGAACTCCCACTTTTTCAAACAGTTCCTTGCGGTTTAATTTGGAATTTAGCCCCAATATAGACACCGAACCACTACCCAACTCCTTTGTGCCCAATATACATTCAATAGTTGTGCTTTTTCCTGCACCATTAGCACTCAGCAAACCAAATACAGTGCCTTGCTTAACAGAAAAGCTTAAATTGTTTACTGCTTTAAGTTCTCCGTAAGCCTTTGATAGATTTTCCACCTTGATTATGTCATCCATCATATTGTCCTGCTTTTGTTTGATACAAAAATAATAACACCAGCCAAAAGTCTGGTGTTACAGTGGAGGGTTTGAATATTTGCTTTTCATGTCCAATAACATGTATTCCATTGTCTTTTCGTATAGGCTTAGGGATAAGCTCTAATTCCTAATACATACGCACAGTATTTGGGTGAATTCCGATAATCCTTGCAACTTCACTTGTCTTATATGTCTTTTCTACTGTATTCACCTACTTCCATAGTGATTGATACGGATTATATAAATTTTTTTGATATCTAATCACAAATAAACAGGTCGGTAAATTCATATTTGCCTTATATTCAAGAGCTTGTTTGAAATTTTATCCAACATCCTTAATTATAACATATTTTGTAAATATTCATTGTTAATCTCATTATACTTCAATATAGTTGTAAGCAAGTAATTTCAATCATTTAGATTGAAATTTACCGTTATTTGTGGTACGGTTGGGTAAGTGCAGTTTTATTACATTAAATCGAGGAAAGCCTCAACTTTACAATTCTAATTCAGTTTCAAATACAATAATAGCATTTCCGCTAACTTTTACTTCTACAGGTTTCCCATTACTTATTCTAACTTGAACATCAACAACACCTGGTCGCTTCATTGCTTCACCTTGTAATGCTTTAAATTCTAAAGTTTTACCATCATTTTCAACCATCTTATGCTTAACCAAATAAACCCCAAGAGGACCATTTGCATTCCCAGTAACTGAATCTTCATTTATTCCTATCGCTGGTGCAAACATTCTTCCTCTGACTAAATATTTATCCTCTAAATCGCTTAGAGTAAATGCATAAAAACCATTGCAATTGATTTTGCTACTTATTCTCTTTAATTCTTCCATGTTAGGACATAATGAATTTAATGTCTTATTCGACTTAAGACCAATCATAACTTTCGAGTGTCCTGTCGATACCACTTGTATTTTTGTTTCTTCCAACACGTCACATTCATCAATATTTAGTGCAGATAATAGATTTTCTCTCACTTCTCCTTTTAGCGTAATTCCAAATTCAACCTCTCCTTGTGTCATCACGACCTTAGCATCACGGCCAGTACCCTCTATTTCTATTGGCAAAATTCCTGCCCCAGTCTTATTATAGACAATAGAATCTTCACACCTCGATTCTATCGCTCTAACATATTGTGACGCTATGGTAGCATGTCCACAAATCGGCACTTCACTTGTAGGGGTAAAATATCTTGTATAAACATCGTAACTAGGATCATCTGAATTGAATAAAAATGCTGTTTCTGAATTATTCAGTTCTCTTGCAATTTTCTGCATCTCTAACTCTGTCAGTCCATCCGCATTAGATATTACGCCAGCAGAATTACCTTTAAATTTTTCTTTTGTAAATGCATCCACCTGATAGAGCTTATATGAGCGTTTCATTTTCTTCCTCCTTCGTGGCTTATCGTTCACTGCCTCATTTGCATTTCAGAAAAAGTTATAATTATAAAGAGATTTACAATGTAGCATGGAGCTTGAAATTATAATACTTGATTATTATTTTCATAAACGCCTAGCACTTCACCATAATAAAGAGTATGATAATCGTTAGTTTTATACTTATTTTTGACATAGTCCGCTCTAATAAGCGAATGATCCATTGACTGCTTATATGCCACTTTACATACTATATGCAGCTCGCATTCTTCTATGACTGGTACAGGAATATCCATTAAGTATTTTGCTGTAATGCCACCCTCTTCAAATTTATTATTGTCACGACCTGATACTGTTCCACAGTAAGCCAGTTCTTTTTTCATCGTACCTTTTTTAGGAACGCTTACTGTAAAATACTCCGAATTTTCCATTAGATCAAAAGTATATCTCGAATGCCTCACGGCAACGCTAAGGTTGTCCCTATCCCATATACGACCACTATTTGCCCAAGCAATAGTCATTGTATTTAGCACACCGTCTGCATCAACTGTAAGAAACACACCTTTTTTTAACTGCTCTAAAATGGTGTTTTGAACCTTTTCAAACTCTACCTCTCTTAAATTAACAACCATATCTATAACTCCCTTCTGAATGGTAGGACATCTTCATCACCTTTAACAAAGATACCCTTTTTAAAAAACACTATCTATAAATCCGGCACTAGAACTCCTCCAGTTCATAGCTGTTTTTACGCTCAAAATCAATGAAATAGGTTGCGCCAAGGATCAACATACCACCTAATGCTTGAATATAATTTACTCGCTCACCTAAGAAAATCCACGCAAATACCATTGCCGAAATGGGATCAATGTAACAGTAAATCGCAACCGTCTGACTATCAAGTACCCTCATGGATGAAAAATACAATAAGTAGGCAACTCCAGTATGAAGTGCACCGAGTATTGCAATCATCCATAAAGACGTGCCTCGTACTACAAGATTCGAAAATCCTTCATTCACAAATAGAATTGGCATTAGAACAACAACGGATGCCAATAGCTGTATTATTGTGATATCAAGACCATTTGAGCTTGGATACCTTTTATTTATGAGAATGACACTTGCATAAAACACAGCTGCTAATAACGCAAACCCTATGCCTTCAAGATGCTCTTTACCTGACAATTGCATTCCTAAATTATTCAGCACGATCATTGTCATTCCAATAATTGCAGTTGCCATGCAAAAAATCTTGTGCACCGTTAACCACTCTCCAAGAACTATTGGTGACAGCAGAATTACAATGATCGGTGCGAGATAATAAACCAGTATCGCATTCGATATCGAAGTATACTCAAAAGCTTTGAATAGAAAAAACCAATTGATACCCAGCAGCGCACCAGAAAGAAAATAAATACCATCATTCTTTTTATCTATTTTTAGAGACAATGATTTATTCAAAACCATGCTTACAACGACTAAAAAAAAACTACCAATGCTCGATCTTAAAAAAGCGATTTGTATTGCCGAAAGCTCGATGCTGCGAACAAATACGCCTATACTTCCATATATCAGCATTGCAATTACTATTTTCATTTTACCACTCATAAAAGTTCCTCCTTCAATGCTCCATTTCTTGTTAACATTATATATGCTGCCAATCCATCTGTAAAATTAAAATATCTAAAATACATCATCAGAAATTCTGATGTATGATATACTATTAAAAAAGCTGAAGGAGGATCAGTATGAATATTCGACATTTTATAACATTCAAGAAAGTCGCTGAACTCGGCAATTTCACACGTGCTTCAGAGGTTTTAGGGTATTCTCAGTCGAGCATAACCGCACACATACAAGCTCTGGAATCCGATATTGGTGTCCTTTTATTTGATAGAATAGGAAAGACGATTGAACTCACTGAAAAAGGTATTCAGCTTCTTGAGTATGTGAATGAGCTTCTTGATGCATATAGTAAAATTGAAAACATCGGACAAGAAGACGATGCTCCAAAAGGAATTATTCGAATTGGCGTTCCTGAAACCCTTATGTTGTACAGGCTTGATATGGTCTTTAAGACATATAAAAGTCTGTATCCAAATGTTACAATCATTCTTGAAAATACACCTTCATCACGTTTATTAGAAGCTCTACATAAAGGTGAGCTGGATTTAGCCTTCATTCTTGACAACGAAATCAAAGACCCTAATCTTATAACCATGAATCTTATCGATGAGATGATGTGCTATATATTTCCACCAGAGTACAATGCTATCTCACTCGATGCCATACCAGAAGAACTGGCAATATTTCTGACGGAAAAAGGCTGCAGCTACAGATATATATTTGAACACGCTCTTAAAAGCAACAGTGTTCCTTCAAATAATGTTATGGAAACATGGAGTGTGGAAACCATTAAAAAATGTGTTATGAATGGAATTGGTATGTCGTTCCTGCCATTTATAGCTGTTCGAGAGGAAGTTAATAATGGCAAGCTTATAGCTATTCCATACAACACCATTCATAATAAAATGGTTTCACAAATAGCGTACCACCGAAAAAAGTGGCTTTCACCTGCACTAAAGGCCTTCCTTGATCTCACCCTTGATACCACTGACTCTTGGGATGATTTTATATAAGAGTATTCTTTTTAATAATTCTCAAGCTGAAATTGACTTAAGTTTTTCACAATAAATACGCTCAATATATCTAATAAGAGCCAATAAGATTTCTGATCTCATTGGCTCTTGAACTCTCTTAATTTATATTAAACAGCACAACTGTTTTGATCAGTCTTTGGCAGCGAGTATAATGTACTCAGGTAGTTGGACACAAAATCGAAAAAATAAGATAAACTAAAAGTATGACTAAAAAACGAAAAAACTGGATCCCAGAAGAAAAATCTAGAATTGTACTTGAAGTGCTTCGTGAAGAAAGCACTCTAATTGAAATCGCCAATAAATATGGTGCAAGCCAACAGTTAATAAGTAGATGGAAGTCCGAGTTTCTCACAAACATGGCCACTGTCTTTGACAAAAAAACCAACACAGTCGAGAAGCTGAAACAAGAACATGAGGCAGAAAAGGAGGTTCTCATAAACAAGATTGGACAGCTCACTTTGGATGTTGATTGGCTTTAAAAAAACAAACTCAAATCTCGCAAATGCGGAGAAAAAAGCTCTAATCGAGCGTAACAACTCAAATTTAACCATAAAGCGCAAATGTGAGCTTTTAGACCTTTCAAGGTCTACTGCATACTATCAAAATGTTGAAATAAAGCCTTCTTGTGATGAAATAGCAATTAAAAATGCCATTGATATAATCCATTACAAAGAATTTTCTTACGGTGTCCGGCGGATTATTAATGAACTTCGCAAGCTTAGATTTGCAAAGGTTGGCAAACGCCTTGTAAGGCGCTACATGCAGGAAATGTGCATAGTTGCCTTCTACCCTGGTCCTAATCTGAGCAAGCGAGATAAGAAGGCTAAAATCTATCCATATCTACTCAGAAATCTCAACATAAATAGACCTAATCAAGTATGGTCAATTGACATCACTTACATTGGAACCCCTACAGGGTTTGTTTATATGGTGGCAATTATCGACTGGCATTCAAGGTTTATTGTAGCATGGTCGATAAGCAATACAATGCAAACAGATTTTGTTGTAAGAACCGTTGAAGAAGCAATTCAACGCTACGGAAAACCCGATATAATCAACAGTGATCAAGGCAGTCAATTCACTTCAAAAGCTTACATAGACTGTATTAAAATCAGCATGGATGGTAAGGGGCGAGCAACTGATAATATTATGATTGAAAGATTTTTCAGATCGTTCAAATGGGAACGCTTATATTTGTTGCGCCTAGAAACTATTCGCGAGGTAAAAGACATGACTAATGCTTATATGGAACGCTATAACTATAAACGAGAACACCAAGGTCTTAATGACAAAACTCCTAGTGGGCTCTTTCATTCAACAAAAAAAGTCGCTGTATAGCCTATCAAAGCACGGAAGAAGGATTTATCTTAAAAGATCGATTTTCGTGTTTTGACAATCGGGGACATTATGTACTCGAATCTGATAGAAAAATAAAAACCATAAGACTTAAATTTGATGAAGAACTACAAAAGAATATTTTAAACTCAAAAGAAGAACCCTCAATCAAAGGGGATTCTTCATTCATTTGCAAAAATAAATCAAATTTTTATCCGTTATTTGTGGTAGGGTTCCCCCTTGTTTATCCTAAAGCTCCTGTACACCTGCTCAAATAGTATGACCCTCATGAGCTGGTGAGGGAATGTCATCTTCGAAAACGAAAGGGCGTAGTTCGATCTTTTCATCACGTCTTCTGAAAGCCCTATTGAACCGCCTATTATAAATGTTATATCGCTTTTACCCGTAACCGCCAGATTTTCAAGCTTTCCTGCAAGCTCTTCCGACGATAGCATCTTTCCGCCTATTTCAAGAGTTATGACATATGAGTTGTCCTTTACAGCTGAAAGTATCTTCTGGCCTTCCTTGTCCCTTACCATCTGGGCCTGCTTTTCGCTCATATTCTCAGGTGCCTTTTCGTCAGGTATTTCAGTTACCGAAAGCTTGCAGTACTTTGAAAGCCTCTTTGAAAACTCATCTATTCCAAGCTTCAAGTATTTCTCCTTTATCTTTCCAACCGCTACTATATTTATATTCAAATATTTTCCGCCTTTCCATATTTATATAGTCTCTTATTCTTCTATTTTCATGCTCCGCATATGCCAAGATGGTTTGCTTTCGCAATTGTAGTCACGTTAATTAATTGCATGCAAAAGGACTCCGCATTGGATTAACCGGTCCGTTTTTATGGAGTTTTGAAATATTTCTAATCAAAATGAATCGGCTAAGCCTATGGAAGCTTTGACTGTTTGAGCAAAGTGAGTTTCAAACGTTTCCCTGCGAGCCGCATTCATGAGATTGTAGAAATACCAAAACGTAAGATTAACGGCAGTTTATCCAACCAGAGTCCTCGTCAATATCCTATTCATATTGCAATTCACTGCATTATATATGCTGTTGATCTTTTTATCCCAGAATATATGTTACTTCTTACCCTTGTCAAGCTCCATAAGCATTAACTGCCCATACTCGTTCTCATAATACACTATGCTGACATTAGAACCGTCTTCAAAACTATCTATTCTCTCTTTCATCTGCTCGTCAAGCCTAAACGCCCTGAATTCGCCATCAACTTTTATTTCTATCGAATTGTTGTCTATCTGTCCTGTAAGTATGCCCTCGGCCTCTTTTATCATTTCTATCTCTTCATATGCCTCTCCGTCTGCAGTTTCCACATTGAAGCTTTGAATCTCAGAATTGATTTTGACTACCACAAATGGGTAACTTATGGGCTGTGCTACGGCTTCGTCCTCTACCGGTGAGTTTTCCACAACTTTTATCAATATAGACCCTTCAATATTTTCTGCCGATTCAATATCCACAGAATATCCCGCAGTATTTTTTTCTCCCATCAAGACTGCAACGTATGAATAGCCTTCCTCTGGATAAACTATATAACCCTTGTCTTTCTTTGCCGCCTCGATCATGTGGCTTA
Organism: uncultured Peptoclostridium sp.; assembly: GCA_965368085.1. Taxonomy (GTDB): domain Bacteria; phylum Bacillota; class Clostridia; order Peptostreptococcales; family Peptostreptococcaceae; genus Peptoclostridium. The sequence goes on from CBDULP010000023.1 coordinate 12,833, forward strand.
AATGTTCAGGCATGTTATCCACATTGTTTATAACTTCAAATTCAACCTTTTTATCCACAACGTCATCCGGAGTGTCTTTTCCGTTTGTCTTGTCGCATCCTGTAAACATTCCTAGCATCAATAGTATTGCCATAAATAGTCCCAATATTTTCTTCATAATGTCCCCCCTTGAAATTTAGCCGAAGCTTTATTTTGCAGCTTGTCAGCTCTCGCTCCCACACCACAACTATATATGTATGATTAATAAAAATTGCCAAGTCCTTTTCTTTATCTTCTCATTTTTTCACCCTGAATTCAACGCCTTATTGAAAAAGGCAGGCGGAATGCTCCACCTGCCCACTTTACACTGTAGATTAAAATGTGACTTCTATTTCCTGGTTCTGGCCATTTCTTACTATTTGGACTTTGACGCTGTCTCCGGAAGAATATTTGTAGAGCTCTCTTATGAGATCTCCCATTACCTTTATGTCCTTGCTTCCAATCTTGACTATTACATCCCCATTTTGCATTCCGGCCTTTGCCGCTGCGCTTCCTGGAGAAACCTCGACTACATACAGCCCATCGTCCACTGAAAGTTCAGTACCTGTAACTCTTTCAAATCTTGACACCTCGACGCCTCTTATTCCAAGAAGCACCCTTTCAAATTCGCCGTTTTCTATGAACTGGTTGACTATAGGCGTAGCCATGTTTATAGGTATTGCAAATCCAAGGCCTTCTGCAGTCTGTATCTTTGCAGTATTTATCCCTATAACCTGGCCCTTTGAGTTTAAAAGCGGCCCGCCGCTGTTTCCAGGGTTTATCGTCGCATCGGTCTGTATAAGGTTTTCTATTGTCTGGTACTGGTCTATCTGTATGCTTCTGTTGAGTCCGCTTATTATGCCTTGCGTGAGCGACCTTTCGAATTCAAGTCCAAGCGGGTTTCCTATTGCCATTGCTATATCCCCGACTTCAACGTTGTCGCTGTCTCCAAGCTCCGCGGGAACAAGCCCCTGCTTTTCAACCTTTATTACAGCCAGATCAAGCACTGTATCATACCAAAGCACATCTGCCTTTTCGTTCGAACCGTCATCAAACAGCACATTTACATCCTCTGCATTTCCATCTCCTATGACGTGCGCATTCGTGAGTATATATCCTCTTGAATCCACTATTACTCCTGTACCAACTCCGCTTGTCTTTCTAGCTCCAAAGAAGAAATCCTCTTCTATTGTCACTGTGGTTATACCCACAACCGAAGGCATCGCCTTTTTGGCTACCGCCTTGTATACAGTCGAATCCTTTGGCATTTCTGTTACTACTATATCCCCGGACTGCGCCTGACTTTTAAGATTTGATTTGATATCCCCCAGAAAATAATCCGGCATAGCATAAAATACTGTATAGAGGGTCAAAAGGCAGCCCACAACGGCTCCCACAAGGCCCGTAAAAAATCTGCTCATTAAAAACCAACTCCCTTAACTGTAATTAAATCCTATGGATAGGTGACGCTTCCTGTCTTCTCAAAACCTTTATGTTCACGCTTTCATCAAGACCGTTCATCTTAAGAGTTCCAAACGCCGTTTGATACGCGAGTTCAGGAAAATTGTTTTCCTTGCTAAGATGCGCAAGTAGTATGTTTTCAACGCCCTCCTTGGCAAGTTCCACGCAAAACAATGCTGCATCATCGTTTGAAAGATGGCCGCTGCCAGAAAGTATCCTCCGTTTGAGATGGTATGGATATGATCCCATCTTAAGCATTTCAACATCATGGTTCGACTCCAAAATCACAAGAGAAGATCCCTTCAGCTCTTTTTTCATGTCCTGGCATATATGCCCCGTATCCGTGGCTATTGAAATCTTTTTGCTGCCGGTGCATATGCAGTATCCCACTGGATCAGCCGCATCATGGTGTATTTTAAATGGCTTTACCATAAAATTTCCCATGTCAATGCCTTTTCCATTTTCAAACACCCTTACATTTGACTCGGACATCTTGCCCATTTTGTCCTTCATGCTTATCCATGTGTTTTCATTTGCATAAACCGGTATATCATATCTTCTCGAAAGTATTCCTGCACCCTGTATGTGGTCTCCGTGTTCATGGGTTATGAATATTGCGCTTATCTCTTTCATGTCTTTCCCTATGCTCTTGAGGTTGTTTTCTATCCTCTTGCCTGAAAGCCCCGCATCTATGAGTATGCTTCCACTGTCACACCCGACATAGTGGCAGTTCCCGCAGCTTCCGCTGGCTACAGAAGCATAATTAAAATTCATCTTTGCTTTCCTCGCCTATTCTCTCTATTTTACCACCAAGGCCTCTTATCTTTTCAAGTATGTTTTCATACCCTCTGTCTATGTGCTGCACACTTTCTATTTCAGTCTTTCCATCAGACATGAGCCCCGCTATTATAAGTGCTGCACCAGCCCGAAGGTCGGAAGCCTTTACACTTGTTCCTGAAAGCTTTTTTGATCCGTCTATTATAACGGTTCCATTTTCAAGCCTTATTCCCGCACCCATTCTGTTCAGCTCGTCAACATGCCCAAACCTGCTTTCAAATATGGTTTCAGTTACCACTGAAGTTCCTGCACATTTTAAAAGAAGCGGAGTTATTGGCTGCTGCATATCCGTTGGAAATCCTGGATATACGAGTGTTTTTATGTTTACACTGCCAAGGTCTTCATTTCCTACTATCCTTATTGAGTCATCATATTCCTCAACGGTTACTCCCATCTCCCTTAGCTTTGCACTCACCGGCTCAAGATGAAGCGGTATTACATCCTTTACAAGCACGTCGCCTCCTGTGGCAGCCGCCATAGCCATATAGGTTCCAGCCTCTATCTGATCCGGTATAACAGCATATTCACATCCTGAAAGTTTTTCAACTCCCTTTATCCTTATTATATCAGTGCCAGCACCTATTACCTTTGCTCCCATAGCATTCAAAAAGTTTGCGAGGTCTACAACGTGAGGCTCCTTTGCCGCGTTTTCTATAAGCGTAGTTCCATTTGCCAAAACACTTGCAAGCATTATGTTCATTGTCGCTCCAACGCTCACCACGTCCATATATATATCGCATCCTTCAATGCTATTCGCGCTTACATCTATCACGCCGTGCTCAAGGTTCATACTGCCGCCAAGGGCCTCAAACCCCTTTTTATGCTGGTCTATGGGTCTTGTTCCTATTTCACATCCGCCCGGATATGCAACTCTTGCCTTTTTGAATCTGGCAAGACCTGCTCCAAGCAGATAGTATGAAGCTCTGAGCTTTTTTGCCATTTCAAACGTGGCATCACACTCTTTTATTCCCCTTGTATCTATGTATGCACTGCCCGATTCAAAATCGACCTTTGCACCCATATTTTGGAGCATTTTGCAAAGCAGCCGAATGTCGCTTATGTTTGGAAGATTATTTATTTTAAATTCCCCGCTTGCAAGTATGCACGCCGGCAGTATTGCCACTGCGGCATTTTTGAATCCGCCTATCTTTACCTGACCTGTAAGCTTTGATTTTCCCTCTACTATAAATTTTCCCATTATATCACCTTTTTAATTTTTTTAACTGCTTTGGCTACACTAATCACATGAGTATTCCACATTACAGCCACAGGATTTTCCCCTGGCATAAGACGTTTTTTTCAACTTTATCAAAACATCCCCGTAGTTTATATGGTTAAATATTATTTTACCACTGACCAAGAATCCTGTCGACCTAACTAACGGCCTATACTGAAATATATAATCCATATCCATAAAGTTTCACAGTAAAAACGCCCCTGAAATTATAAATCAAGGGCGGAAATATATTTTTCCGTTCCGTCAGACAATCTTATCCTCCAGGCTGGAAATGCCTTTGCAGTTTTAGTGTTTCTTATTTTCATATCCTCACCGAGATTAAAATAATATCCCAGCTGTATGTCTTCTATTATACACCCCTCGTCAAGCTGTGCATAAAGCTTTACCACTGCTTCTAGTGGGGTTATAACAGCTTTTCTTTGAAAATTTCCATCTACCGCATCCATCCAAAGCCTCTCTATTCTTACATCTCCATTTGGATAGAAATAAAATTTCATATAGCTTTTTTCAAGAAAGTACTCGCCATATCTCGATGAATACTCCACCTCGATTACATTTTCATATTCCTCAGCATGCTTGAACATCATGTTTCCCTTGTCCAGGCTGTACTTTTTTATGAACTTTTCCGAGTAGTCCCTTGCCGAATTACCATCATACTTAATATGCTCATCTTTTATTACAATTAGCAGCTTCTTGCCATTTATAACATCCAGGTCTGCATTCTTTGCTGTCAAAAGTTCCTTGAACATCTCAGCATTTACTGATTCATATTTTATTGTTACAGGACCCAGTTTTGGAAGAGTGTCTGGAAGTTTTGCATTCAAAACCACACCTTTTTTTTCAAGGAGACTGTCCACATACTCCCTGTATTCATTCCCTGTAAAAGATTTTTGAATATCCCTTGAAGTGTTCAAGTACAGATTGTATGCCAAAAATATATTTGTAACTAAAAATGCAACTATAAGTACAACTTTAGATTTTGCCCAATCCATAATTTAACATCTCTCCCGTATACGCATCGAATATATAATTTTGGCCTTCCATGTAAAAACACCATGACGGTATGAATACATTTGTATCCGCCAAAAAGTACACAAGCTCCACTGATTTTATACGTTCCAGTATGTGTGCTGAAATCTCATCGTTTTTGCTTTCCTTAAACTTCATTTCGAACTCATTTTTAAGAAAATCAAAATTGTCATTGAGTATTGTCTGAGGACTGAGTATTTCATTTTTGGAAAACAAGTTCACCGTCATGTTGTCCTCTATGTTCTTTATATTGCTGTGGTATGAATACACGCTGTCTCCTGAAACCGTTATAACTATGTCTTCAATGTCTCTGTCATATGACTTGAGCTTGAGACCTTCAATATTATATGAAAATACAAATTCATATGAATTCTTCCCGTATATCTGCGATTTCTCAACCGATTTCAGATTGAAACTCGAGGGTTTGATCCCCACTTTTATTGCGAATTCTATAGCCTTTGCAACTGCATCTTCCTGGCTTATTCCCGAACCCTTCACCGTCTCGTCCAAATATTCAATGGCTCCGTCAGGCTGCATTCTGAGGACACGTTCTCCAAATCCATATATGAATGTATTTGCTCCGCCTGTTTCAACAACCCTGTTTACAAAATCATATTTTTCTCCAAATATGTTCTTTGCCACTTGAACCACTCTATCTTCTTCCTCTATTCGCATTGCATTCCTGCCCCTGAAATAAAGATACTTGTAACCCGACGCATCCACTGGCATCAACATGTCACTTTCCACCGGGAAAAGCGTGCTCATCATATAGTATCTAACCAGATTTCCTTCTTCAAACTCACTTTCAAGCTGCTGTACTGTTTGAGATTTTTCTATATTGCTTCTTTCTATTCTGACCGCATTCCCGTCTGCCAATAAAAAGTATATTCCATTATCGTCAACAAGAGGGATGATCACTGACTCTATGCCATCATATCTGTCCAGCTTGCTTTTTTCCATTCCAAGCGCCTTTGTAAAAAAGCTCCCGCTTGTCTCAAACGGGAGCTTAATTTCAACCGATTTAAGCTGCTTTAATTCCTGACTTTCACTGGAGTTCTTGTCGCTCACCTCGACAGTGTTTGAAATGGCAATTTTTAATATGTGCTTGAGTTCCCGCCAGTACTCAGACTTCCTCTCTATTACCTCGATATTGTTGCCGCCTCCACCTCCAAAGTGGACGAATATGCGCTCGGGATTGAGCACCATGTCCAAGCCCTTATACACATCCACCTTTTCAAGTGCATCCCCGCTATTTCCATAGTTTATTATATTGAGGTTGAGCCCTGTAAGCACTATACTTGTCAGAAACAGGCCTGTCAATAAAATCGTCTTCAGTTTTTCCATAGACATATAAAGCAACTCCTGTTATTTTTGAGAACATATATCATTGATCAGCTCAGTCATTCCCTTTTCTTGAATTTTGTCCATGGATTTTTTCATATCCTCTTCTTCTAACTTCTTGTAATTGACTATTCGCTCTATCTTTGTGCCGTCTGTTTTTGACCTCAATATAATTTTGTTTTCACCGACATTAAGTTTTACCTCTTTTGCAAACAGACCCATGGACCCTATTTCAAAGTTCTCTTTTTTTAAGCGCTTAGTGAATTTTTTAGGTTTTGACTTTTTCTTTTCATCTGATTTTTTAGCTTTATCAGACTCTTTCTGCTGGTCTTTTGACTTTTCGGCTTCATCAGACTTTTTGTCCTGATTTTTGGATATTTCGCCTTTACTTTGGCCCTGCTCGCTGGACACTTTATCTTCATCAGACTTTTTGTCCTGGGCATCAGAATTCTCACCTTCAACGCCGCCGGTCTTGCTGTCTTCATTCACAGATATTGAGTCTAAATCGTCTTCATCCTTTATTTCAATTATGACCTTTTCTTCCTGTCCGTATACTTCCAATACCACAGATGTGCCTTCTATTCCCTTGCCTGATATTACAACTGTCGAATTTGTAGTGACCATGTAATCAGGCTCTGGCTTTATAAGTTCTATGCTGGCCTGCTCCTTATTCAATTCAAACTTGTCTTCAATCTTCACAGGCTCATTTACATCTGTTGAATCAGCATGTGCTACTAGTCCGCTTCCCGCGAGCATCAGGCATAGTATAAATCCTGAAGCTAGTTTTTTCATGACACAATCCTCCTCACTTTACTAAATCTTAACTCTACTTAACATAAATTATACACAATTTTTATTACAAAATGATTACAAACTGGTTAAAATGTTTTTACATTATCCACATTTTCACAGGCTTATCAACAGGCTTTCACACAGTATGTGTTGTGGGGATGGATATTGTGAATGTGGATCCTTTTTCAACTTCACTTTCCACATGTATCATTCCTCCGTGTTCCTCTATTATGTGCTTTGTTATTGAAAGTCCCAGACCCGTGCCGCCCATGTCCCTGGACCTGGCTTTATCCACCCTGTAAAATCTTTCAAATATTCTTGGGAGGTCTTCTTTTGGGATTCCCATTCCATTGTCGCGTATGCTTACATGGGCCCAAGCCTCGTCTCTCGATAGAGAAAGGCTTATTTCTCCTCCGTCTGGAGTGTATTTTATGCAGTTTGTCAAAATATTTTGTATCGCCTGTTCCATTTTGTGAGAATCCATGTTGACTATTATAGAATCTTCTGTAAATATATATCTGAATGTATGGTTTTTCTCATTGAATGCCACGCTGAGTTTTTTTGCTATTGAGGATATGAATCCAACCGCATCAACCGGCTCGAAATTCCAATCCATATTTTTGTTGTCGAGCTTTGAAAGCTTGAGAAGATCTTTTACTATCATAGCCATTCTGTCCGACTCTTTCTCTATGACTTTTAGAAACTGGCTTTGAAGTTCCATATCATCCACAGCTCCGCTTAAAATTGTCTCCGCATAGCTTTTTATTGTCGTTATAGGCGTCTTAAGCTCATGCGATACATTTGCAACAAATTCCTTTCTCATGTTTTCAAGTTTTTGATGTTCTGTTATGTCCTGAAGTACAAGTATTATCCCCGCCACTTCCTGCTGACTGTCCCTTAGTGATACAAAACTCACCTTTATTACCGTTCCATTTGAAATTTCTATTATGTCACTGCCTGACTCCAGACCCTTTTTCATTATATTTGAAAGCTTTATTTTATCGCTGTATTTACCCATTATGTCGTCGTACTTCTTGCCTTCTATCTCACTTTTTTCAAGGCACATAAGCTGCATGAACCTCGGGTTGAGGTGCATTATCTGGCCGCTGAAGTCTACAGCCAATAGCCCATCCGCCATGTGGTTTATTATCGCGTCAAGCTTTCCCTTTTCGCTCGACATCTCTGAAAGGGTCTGTTTGAGCTTTGCCGTAAGATAGTTGAACATCCGCCCCAATTGGCCTATTTCGTCATCTGAACGTACTTCCACGACTTGGTCAAAATCTCCCTTCGCCATTTTAAGTGCCTTTTTAGTGACATCGTTTATTGGATTTGTTATCGACGTGGACACCAGGAATCCAAGCACCACTGTAACTAAAAGCCCCACTATCATGGCCTTTATAAAGATTATCTTCGAATTGTCGAGTATGTTGTATATCTCATCAAGATTGGCCATGCAGTATATTATACCGATTACCTCCCCCTTTTCATCTTCGTAGGGGAATGCCATGTGCTTGACCCTGTATTTTCTTCTGTCATCTTCGTTTATGTCTTTTTCATATGTCTTGCCTTTAGATGCCAAAAGTATTCCGTATTCATCAAAAAAATCCATGGCATAGAGATTTTCAATTTCTTTATTTGTAGATGCAATCACCTTAAAGTCGTTTTCCACATCTATTATGCTGATCTGATACCCTATTGAAAGGGGCGTTCTATACAGGTCTTTTTGTATGTTCTTGTAGTTTTCACTCAAATCCTCTTCAGGCAGAAATTTTTTCACCGTATTGTTTGATATATATCTAAGATCATCCCTGACCTTGTTAAGGTAATACGTTTCAAACTGGTTTGTTATAAAAACCCCCACTATAACCATCGCTATGAACACAAGCAGGAAGTATATTGTTATGAGCCTCCATCTTATACTGCTGAACAAATTCTAGTCCCCCTTGAAATAGTATCCAACTCCACGCTTTGTAATTATATATCCTGGGCTTGAAGAATCGGTCTCTATCTTTTCCCTTAGCCTTCTCACAGTCACGTCGACCGTCCTTATATCCCCGTAATATTCATAGCCCCAAACCTGTTCAAGCAGCTGTTCCCTTGAAAAAACCTGCTCTTTTTGGGTAGCCAGGAATTTCAAAAGTTCAAACTCTCTTACGGTAAGGTCTATTATCTCCCCGCCTTTTTTCACCTCGTACTTCATAAGGTCTACTGTAAGATCTCCAAATCGCAGCATGTCGCCATTGCCGCCGGAAATACTTGTCATGTCAACCCGCCTTAAATTGGCCTTGACCCTGGCCACAAGCTCTCTTACGCTGAATGGCTTTGTCATATAGTCATCCGCTCCAAGTTCGAGTCCTAGTATCTTGTCCACTTCCTCTTCTTTTGCCGTAACCATTATTATTGGAATCATATATTTTTCCCTTATCTTAGTGCATACCTGAAAGCCGTCATATTTCGGCAGCATTATGTCTAAAAGCACTATGTCCGGTTCGAACTCCCATGTCTTTTTTATGGCGTCTTCTCCGTCATATGCGATTTCTACATTATAACCCTCTTTTTCAAGATTGAACTTAAGTATATCTGCAATAGGTTTTTCGTCATCTACCACAAGTATTTTTTTACTCATATTTTTCCCTCCCAAGACACACCTCAATTAGGTTCATTATACATCAAAATCATATGGAATTTGCTCCATATCGACAACAAATTTACGGACAAGCTTATTATTTTTGCGCTTTAATTACAAAAAGCTGTTGAAAATTCAACAGCTTTTTAGAATCCCAAAACGGGCTTAATAACTCACATATTTTTTTGGATTTTGCGGGGTTCCGTTTTTTCTGACCTCGAAGTGAAGGTGAGGTCCAGTCGATCTTCCGGTATTCCCTATGGCGGCAATCTTTTGTCCTCTGTATACCCTTTGTCCCTTCGACATATAAAGTTTGCTGCAGTGTGCATAGTATGTCTGGTATCCATTTTCATGGTCTATTATGAGAACATTTCCATATCCGTTTTTCCAGCCCGCATATGTTACCTTTCCTCCGTCAGCCGCATATATCGAAGTTCCGCTTGAGTTTGCTATATCTATTCCCGTATGCATTTTTCCCCATCTTCTTCCGAATGGAGATGAGAGTCTTCCCCTTGTCGGGTTGATAAAGCTTCCAAATGCAAGGGTCTTTGGCCTTTCCTTTGTTCCCTTGAGGACCACCTTGCTCTTTGGATCCTGTACGACTTTTTCCTGTATTACTTCCGTCATGGAAAGAATTCCATCTATTTTTACCTGCTTCGCCTTTATCTTCTTTACACCTTCATGGCCTTCAACCTTGACCTTCTTGTCGCCCTTGTACATGGCCTTTGTGTCCTCATATACTATTTCATACGGTATCTTTTCCTCGTATGTAATTTCCTGAGACGTCTTTACACTTATATACGGCTTTGCAACCGTCACATTTAGCTCCTGTCCTATCTGAAGCTTCTCAACATCTATGTCCGAATTTGCCTTTTCTATGTCGCTCACATGAATGTCAAGCGCCCTGGCTATGCTCCATGCACTGTCCCCGGACTTAACCTCGTAAGTCTCCAGTTTATCAGTTCCCTGCACTATGTACATAAATGCGTTATCACTGGATTTTATGTCAGATATGTTAGCCTGAACCTCTTCGATCTTGACGTCCTGTACAAATCCTATTTCACTGCTTTCTATGCCTTCTTCATCATCCTTGTAAAGTTCCTTTATTTCTTCGAGTATTCCCTTTGCCTCTTTTTCAGACTTTACTAAGGCCACAATATTTCCATTTGCCTTTATCCCAAATGCATTCACTTGAACGTCTATGCTTTGTCTTATGCTCTCCTCAAGCTGCTCTTGCGCAATAAGCTGCGCCTTTGAAACATGAACACTTTTGAGTTCTATGCTCTGTCCTATTTTCCGGTCGCCGCCAAACTGGTCTGGAACGCTTTCCTTTATGTTTTCCACCAGGTTGTATACGTCAGACTTCCTGTCCACTACTCCTATCATGTTTCCGTCTATGTACACCTCATAGTTAAGTGTCGAAAAATATGTAGTTCCCGCAAGAATCAGTATTGCTGCCGATGCAGTACATGTATAGAAGAAATTCTTGTTTGAGTAAAATGCCGACCATTTGTTTTTGGCCCCTAAAATCACATTGACCTCTTCTTTTATTTTATCGCATGCGTCTTTAAGTTTATCTAATATAAGGATTTCTCCATTTGACCCCTTTATATTTTTCATCATGTTTGCAATGCTGTCTTTACCTTTTATCGCCATCTCTTTGGCCTTTCCTGCAGCTGACTTTATGCTGTCCGCCCATTTATTCCCGTTATTGGAATCCATCTTAACACTCCTTTCAATACAAACTACACTTCATTATACCAAATTTCTGCACCTTATTTCAAATTACAGCTTAAATTATATTATTTTTTTGTAATATGACATTTTTTCTCAAATAAATGTCATGACAAATTTCTTTCAAATTCAAATTCCACATAATTTTCAGTTGAAATGAACATCCATGTTGTGATAGTGTAATAGTCTGCATGTGATATAATTTTAATTGAGGTGGTAATAATGTTTTATAAAGAAAAATCGGATGTCAGTTTCGGCCAAACGCCTGTTGACAATATATTCATAGACATATTCATGCCAATGGCAAATGGAACTTTTGTGATGGTATATCTTCTCGGATACAGATACTCGCTTGAATCATACGACAGCGACAATTCCCCTGGCAATATGACAATATCAAAAAACCTGGGCATACCCCTTTCAGATGTGCTTGCAGCCTGGGAGTTTTGGGAGGAGAAGGGCATAGTAAAAAGACATGTCGACTCGGCGTTTGATGATGGTAAATACAGCGTGGAATTTATGGACCTCAAGCGGCTCTACCTTGAAAACATAAAGCCCCACTCATTAAACTCCTCAAACGGAAGAATCGGAGTGGACGATCTTATACAGCTTAATGAGAACGAAAGCATAAGAGACATGTTTAACTCAGTAAATGAAATAATATCTAGGGAACTCGCTCCAAATGAAAAACAAAAGATACTCCAGATGATGGAGCGCTATAACATGCCGTGTGAGATGATAAAGGCCGGCTATTCATTTGCAAAAAATAAAAAGGGAATAAAAAACGTTAATTTTGTGGAAGGCATAATAAGAAACTGGTACGATATGAACCTTTCCGATATAGACTCCCTTGAAGAATATCTGAAGGAGCGCTCCGAAAGAATGGTTCTGTACAACAGGGTTTTCAGATCTTTGGGCTTTACAAGGCAGCCTTCGCAGGAAGAGCGGAAAGTCATTGACTCCTGGATGGACAATCTCTCATTCGACATGGACATTATACTAAAGGCATGCTCCAAATCCAAAAATACGTCAAATCCATCAATAGCATATATCGACGGTATTTTGAAAAGCTGGCATTCCAAAGGGTTCAATTCAGTTGAGGACACTCAAAATGAAGATGCCGAAAGAGAAAAGCAAAAAAACAATACAGAAACAAAGCAATCTCAGTATAGAAAGTCCGGCAACCCATACAAGACAAAGTTTCACTTCAAGGAGCAGCGAAGCTCAAAGTATACACATGAAGAGCTTGAAAAAATTCTTTTAGAAAACCAAAAGAAAAAATTTAAGTAGGTGAAAAGAATGAAAGATCAAAAAATAAGAGAAATACTCCTGAGGTATGAAAAGAAACGAGACAAAGCCAAGATAATGCTCGAACGCCGAAAAAAAGAGATTTATTCAAAATTCCCTCGAATAGAGCAAATAGACAGTACCATATTCAATATAGGGCTTAAAATGAGTAAGCTTGCTCTCGAAAATCCAAACAGGACAGTTGAGATAGTAATGCAGTCCAAGCAGCAGATTGAAGCCCTGAAAACGGAAAAGGACAACATACTCAGATCAAATGGATATTCACCCGACTATCTGAAGATCAAATTCGAATGCCCGCTTTGCAACGACAAAGGTTTTTTGAAAAACGGCCAGAAATGCAAATGTCTTAGACAGGAAATAATAAGCGAAGCCTATAATATGTCCAACATTAAAAAGGTATTGGAAAAGGAAAATATGTCGACTTTCGATTTCAACATATTCTCAGATGAAAAAAACAGACACGAGCCTATTTCGCAAAAAGAAAATATGGCAAATGTACTCGCAGTATGCGACGACTTCATACGAGATTTCGATGCAAACAACGGTGAAAACCTGCTTTTTTATGGAACTACCGGCTCTGGCAAGACATTCATGTGTAACTGCATAGCAAAGGACCTTTTGGACAAGGGCCATTTTGTGATATACCAAACGGCGTTCGCTCTTTTTGAAATAGTTGAAAACCACAAGTTCCAAAAAGGGAATAAGTATATAGGATTAGATGCATACCGTTCTCTTTTTGAGTCAGATCTTCTTATAATAGACGATCTGGGCACCGAAATCCAAAATTCATTCACCGATAGCGAGCTTTTCCACATAATAAATTCAAGATTAATTGCGGACAAAAAAACAGTAATATCAACAAACCTGACTCTCGGAGAGCTTTCTGAAAGGTATACCGACAGGATATTTTCAAGGATTTCAAGCAATTTCACACTTTTGAAGTTTTTTGGAAAAGACCTGCGATGGGAAAACAGATAAGACAGTTGGATTCAACAGTATTTTTCATTATCGTATCAAATGCAAAAAAAACCATCTGCTGCGCAGATGGTTTTTTTTGCATTAAAAAATCGACTGTGATACCACAGTCGATTAAGAATTGGTGGGAGTAACAGGGCTCGAACCTGTGACCCCCTGCTTGTAAGGCAGGTGCTCTCCCAGCTGAGCTATACTCCCATGCCACATTCTCGAATTGCCTAATTAATATTCTACTGCCTTTGGCCATATCTGTCAACAATAAAATTATATTCTTCCAATTTTTTTTGAATATATCTTCAAATCTATTTGCACAAAATACAAGGCCGCACATATACATGTGCGGCCTTTATTATTCTCCATACAAACTCATAACTATTTTGCAACTGTATTTTTTAGTAAATCTCAGTTCTCACTATTGTCTGCTTTCTCTTTGGCCCTACGGCAACTATGCTTGCCTCAACACCACAAAGCTCTTCAAGCTTTCTCACATATGCCTTTGCGTTTTCTGGAAGGTCCTCGAACTTGTTTACTCCTGTTATGTCTTCGTTCCATCCGTCAACTTCCTCGTAAACAGGCTCGCATGTAGAAAGTTCCTCTATGTTAGATGGGAATTCAGATATTATCTGATCTCCTTTTTTGTATCCAACGCATATCTTTATCTTCTCGAATCCACTCATGACGTCAAGCTTTGTAAGCGCCATTGATGTAAGTCCGTTTATTCTCACCGCGTACTTCACTATTACGGCGTCAAACCATCCGCATCTTCTCGATCTTCCAGTTGTAGTTCCGAACTCGTGTCCTACACTTCTAAGCCTTTCTCCGTCCTCGTCGAAAAGCTCTGTAGGGAATGGTCCCTTTCCTACTCTTGTAGTGTATGCCTTAACAACACCTACCACTTCGTTTATCATAGTTGGTCCTACGCCAGCGCCTGTGCATACTCCTCCTGCAACAGGGTTTGAAGATGTTACATATGGATAAGTTCCATAGTCAAGGTCAAGCAGAGTACCTTGAGCTCCTTCGAAAAGAACTTTTTTGCCTTCTTTTATGGCATTGAACACTGTTACAGATGTGTCTGAAACGTATTTTTTCATCTGCTCAGCATAACCCCTGTACTGCTCGTATATCTCATCAAAGCTGAATCCGTCGTTGTCGTAAACCGCTCTTATAAGCTTGTTTTGAGCATTTACATTTCTCTCAAGCTTTTCCTTGAAACTGTCTGAAAGCATGTCGCAAACTCTTATTCCCATTCTTTCAGTCTTGTCTTTGTAGCAAGGGCCTATTCCCCTTTTAGTAGTTCCTATCTTTGCGCTTCCTCTTTTTTCCTCTTCAAGCACGTCAAGGCTCTTGTGGTAAGGGAATATTATATGAGCTCTTTCGTCTATTCTAAGGTTGTCCGTACTTATTCCCTTCTTGTTAAGGTATTCTATTTCTGAAAGAAGAACCTGAGGGTCTACAACTACACCCGCGCTTATTACACATATCTGGTCTCCGTAAAGTATTCCAGATGGTATAAGGTGAAGCTTGTATTCTTCATCTCCAACTACAACCGTATGGCCTGCATTGTTTCCTCCTGAGTATCTAACTACTACCTCAGCCTTTTCAGCAAGAAAGTCTATTATCTTTCCTTTTCCTTCATCTCCCCATTGCGAACCTACTACTATTACACTTGACAATCTCTTCACCTCTTTATTTTAAAATATTATTCATTAATATTCGAACACTCCAAGGATAATTTTATCAAATATACGGATTGTAATCAATCTTAAAATATAATTTTGTGCCAAATAGGGCAAAAAAAACCCTGCTTTTATGCAGGGCTTCATTAATATAGTCAATATGCCTGTTTTTTTGTATCGAAATAAACTTTTATCTACAAACAAGATATTGTATTTTTGTATATACTTCAGTTCGTATACCTGTTTTTTATTCCAGCTCCGAAAGCACATTTTTTATGGCTTGAACAGCATACTCAACTTCTTCCATTGTAGTGGCATATCCAAAGCTGAATCTTACCGTCCCCTGTGGGAACGTCCCGAGGGTTTTATGTGCAGATGGCGCGCAGTGAAGGCCCACCCTTGTGGATATATTGTACTCCTTTTGAAGCGCAAATCCTATCTCGGCATTGTCGTTTTCCGGAAAATCTATTGAAACCACGGCTGTCCTGCCCTTTGAGTCATTTTTGCCTATGAGCTTCACACCTTCTATGTCCTTGACCCCGTCTATGAAGGCCTGCGTTATTTTCATTTCATGCTCTTTTATGCCTTCTATGCCTGTCTTTTTAAGATATGAAAGTGCCGCGTGAAGTCCGTATATACCCACTATGTTTTGAGTTCCCGATTCAAATTTGTCAGGCATGTAGCTAGGCTGCTCCTCGGACTCAGAAAGGCTTCCGGTTCCCCCTTCTATGAAAGGTGATACTTTTTCATTAAGTCTGTCGCTTATTACAAATCCGCCCATTCCTGGAGGCCCCAAAAGGCTCTTGTGGCCTGTAAATGTTATGGCATCAGCACTCAGTTTTTTCATATCCACTTCAAGCACGCCTGCGGTCTGCGCCGCATCAACTATGAAAAACAGGTCGTTTTCAGCAGATATTTTGCCCACCGATTCAAGGTCAAGCACTGTTCCGCATACGTTTGAAGCGTGCATCATCACTATGGCCTTTGTGTTTGGCTTTATTGCATTTTTTACATCCTCAGGGTCTATCTCACCCGTTTCACTGCACTGTACTCTTGTAAATTCGACTCCTCTCTCAGAAAGCCCCACAATAGGCCTCATTACAGCGTTGTGTTCCATAGATGAAACTATTACGTGATCTCCCGATTTTAAAAGCCCTTTTATTATTATATTTAGGCTTTCTGTTATGTTTTTTGTGAATATCACGTTTTCAGTCTTGTCGAAATTGAAAAGCTCGCATATCATCTCTCTGGTTTCAAGCACTATCCTCTCTGCGGCAAAAGCCGAGTCATAAGCGCCCCGGCTGACATTGCAGCCCACATTGTTTATATAGTTTGCCATGGCTTCTCCCACGCCAGGAGCCTTTGGAAAAGCCGTAGCTCCGTTGTCCATATACACCTTTTTCATGAAAATACCTCCGCTTCATACTTTATATTACCCAAATTCAAAAATTTGATTTTGGGTTGTCTTGTATACATCAGTGAATATAATAATGTACAGCAATATACTGTACATAACCGCTTACATGATTGATTTGCACATTCCAAAACCTTCACTCTACTATGATAATATAAAACACCTGACATTTAAATCATTTATATGCAATCTATAATTTTTATCCATAGAAATCACCAATGATATGTGGCATATGTATAAAAACTTTCAATTTAACCTTTCTGCTTTTTATTGTTACAATTTACTGGAATAAAACTTATATTTTTAGGAGGGTTTTTTAAATGGGTGAGAAGAAAGGCATAATAATTGCCGGAGCTATCATTGGTATTTTATCAGTAGCTCTTGTAAAGCTGGGTAATCCTGTAAACATGGGATTTTGTATAGCCTGCTTTATAAGGGACATAGCGGGTGCTGTGGGACTTCACAGAGCCGCGGTTGTTCAGTACATAAGACCTGAGATCATAGGCCTTGTTGTAGGTGCTTTTGGAATGGCCATGTTTTCAAAAGAATTCAATGCAAAGGGAGGATCTTCTCCTATCACAAGATTTTTCCTTGGAATTGTGGTAATGATAGGAGCTCTTGTGTTCCTTGGATGTCCTATGAGAATGGTTCTAAGACTTGCTGGCGGAGACCTCAACGCTCTGTTCGGTATAGGCGGGTTTGCAGCCGGAATACTTATTGGAATAGCATTTCTTAACAAGGGCTTCAGCCTCAAAAGAAGCTACAAGCTTTCTAAAATGGAAGGATATCTTTTCCCTGCAATGACTGCTGCGCTGCTTGTATTTCTTGTTGCCGCTCCAGCATTCATATTCTTCAGCGAAAAGGGACCTGGCGCAATGCACGCACCAATATTCATATCGCTTGCAGTTGGACTTTTAGTGGGGGCTCTTTCCCAAAAGACAAGACTTTGCATGGTTGGTGGAATAAGAGACATTGTTATGTTCAAAGACTCTTACCTTCTGTCTGGATTCCTTTCAATACTTGTTTTCGCAACTATAGGAAATGTAGCACTTGGATACTTTAACCTTGGATTTGAAGGACAGCCCGTTGCTCACAGCGACGCCCTTTGGAACTTCATGGGAATGCTTCTTGCAGGATGGGGATCTGTACTTCTTGGAGGGTGCCCTTTAAGACAGCTTATACTTGCAGGTGAAGGAAATACAGACTCTGCAGTTGCTGTAATGGGAATGCTTGTTGGAGCTGCATTTGCACACAACTTCGGATTGGCTTCAAGCCCTACGGGACCTACTCCAAACGGAAAAATCGCAGTTATGATACTTCTTGTGACAGTTCTTGTAATAGCATTTGGAAATATTCAAAGAACTTCTGTTTCTAAATCGAAAGGGGATGTAAAAGTTGGATAAGATAGATACAAGGGGCATGTCTTGCCCTCAACCGGTTCTAATGGCTAAAAACGCAGTAAAAAACGCGCCTAAAGAGGTTCATGTAATAGTAGATAACAATACGGCAAAGGGAAATGTAGAAAGATTCCTTAAAAGCTCTGGCTATTCAAACATAAGCTTCTCAGACCACGGTGAAGACTGCACTATAATAGCGAAAAAATAGGCAGGGGATTTAATGATTGAATACGTAGCAGTTTTTTTCACCCATTCGGGTGCTATAAAATACGACAAGTTTTTAAGGAAAGGCAACATACCTTCCGAGCTTATGCCTGTTCCAAGAAAACTCAGCTCCAACTGCGGCATCG
Source organism: uncultured Peptoclostridium sp. (assembly GCA_965368085.1). Lineage (GTDB taxonomy): Bacteria > Bacillota > Clostridia > Peptostreptococcales > Peptostreptococcaceae > Peptoclostridium. Next base: position 31,028 of record CBDULP010000023.1, read on the forward strand.
GGGTGAAGTTTTCATATGACGGCGATGTCAGCACGCTTCTATCAGACGATATCGAAAAGCTATTTGAGTCGGTGTCGCCAAAAGAATATTCACTGGTATATGAAAACGAGTACTAAAAAAAGAGCCTTTTGGCCAATGTCATTAAGTTAGTGAAATGAGAAATTCAAAATAACAGCAACGGAATGCATTAAGCATTTTCTGTTGCTGTTTTCTTTGTATTGATGCTTATTATTGCATGACAAATAAGCAGAAGCTTTTCTGCTTAAGAAAATTTTGTATTTGTAGATGTAGAAATTTATGCTACCCTATATAAGAAGCTTACTGAT
>CBDULP010000024.1:0-31310 GCA_965368085.1 uncultured Peptoclostridium sp.
GTTAAGCTCCTTAGCGCCGAAGGTACTCGGATCGGAAGGTCCCGGGAGAATAGGACGTGGCTGCGTGATACGCCTCCGATATTTCGGAGGCTTTTTTATTTTTTGCAAAGCCGAAGAAAGAAGGATTCATAGTACAGAACGACTTGTTTTGAAGTTTTACTGAAATTATATCGTTATACAAGAATTGCTGGGCTATGGTATAATCAGGATATACTGTCTCTTTAGGGGGAATAAAAATTGAATTTGTACGAACTTGAGAATATATGCATGGAATGCCAAAAGTGCACGCTTTGCATAAATAGAAAAAATGTGGTATTTGGTGAAGGTCCTGAGAATGCAGAAATAATGTTTATAGGTGAAGGTCCGGGAGAGCAGGAGGACATTCAAGGAAGGCCTTTTGTAGGAAAAGCCGGGCAGCTCCTTGAAAAAGCGCTTGCTGCGCTTGGAATAGACAGAAAAAGCGTATACATAGCCAATATAGTAAAATGCAGACCGCCTAAAAACAGAGTCCCATCCTTAGACGAAGCATCTTCTTGCATTCAATATTTGAGATGGCAGGTAAAGCTTATAAAGCCCAAGATAATAGTTTTGCTAGGCTCAACAGCATGCAAGAATATTATAAATCCCGAATTTAGAATAACTAGGGAGAGAGGAAATGTAATAGAGAAGGGATATTTCAAAATCATACCAACATATCACCCAGCGGCAGTTTTAAGGGATGAGTCAAAGAAAAAATATTTTTGGAGCGATTTAAAGCTCATGCATAAGATATATATAGATGAAATATAAATAAATCCATATTGTAGTTATAGTAAAATTGAGTTGCATAAATAATTCAAATAAAAAACTGCTAAAAAATTTAGCAGTTTTAATTTTGTTTCCAATTTTCTATTCTGGCTTAGGTGCATCCACAGGACATACGTTAGCACAAGCTCCGCAGTCTATGCATTTGTCTGCATCTATGACATATTTTCCATCGCCAGGGCTGATAGCCTCAACTGGACATTCAGGTTCACAAGCGCCACAGTTGATGCATGCGTCAGTAATTTTATAAGCCATAAAAAATCCTCCTTTTTAAATTTAATTATATTTATTATATCCAAGGCACCCTGTTTAAAACAAAAATATCAAACATATAGAGGTGAAGTTCATGGAAGAGCTAATAAAAAGATGTATTGAAATATGCGGTGATGAAGAATTTGTTTTTTCTGATGGAGATATAAATTCAAATATAGTATTGATAGGAGAGGCTCCGGGAGAAAATGAGATAATTCAAAAGAAGCCGTTTGTAGGCAAGGCGGGCAAAAACCTCGATGAATTCATACAGGTTTTAGGCATAGAAAGAGAGGACCTTTATATAACGAATTCAGTAAAGTTTAGGCCCTATAAAATAAGTCCCAAAACGGGAAAAAAGGTGAACAGAAGCCCTAGTATTTCAGAGGTTAAGAGCTTTAAAGAGCTTGTACAGGACGAGCTTGCATTTGTCGATCCGTCAATAATAGTTACTTTGGGAAATACCCCTCTCAAGCAGCTGCTTGATGAAAAGTCAAAGATAGGAGAACTTCATGGTAAGATATTCAAAATAAAGCTAGGGGACAAGGAGTATCCGCTGTTCCCACTGTATCATCCAGCATCAATAATATACAGAAGAGATCTAAAGCCGGTGTATATTGACGACCTTCAAAAGCTTAAAAAATATATATGTGAACAGGGCATAGTCTAATACACACTAATTGTGAATTAATTATCGTAAAAAATGTGAAATGTTTTTCAATACGATGATTATATATATATAATCACTATAAAATACGAATAGCTCTTAACTTTTAAATATTTTTATATATTAAGATTCGCATTAATTCGATTTTGGAAATAAAGTAATATTAAAAAATAAATTAATTAAAAGAATTTATAAATAATGGTATAATTATGTAAAAGTATTATAAGAGAAGGTGAACTTATGAATTTGAAAATTACTACCCTTATAGAAGATTCGCCGGGTAGATGTGATGAATGTGAAAACGGGCTTTCTTTTTTCGTGGAGTCAGAAGATTTTTCAATATTATTCGATACGGGCAAGAGTGGGAAGTTCATAGAAAATGCAAATAGTATGAATGTCGATATCGAAAAGGCAAAGCATGTTGTAATAAGCCATGGCCATTATGATCATGCGAATGGTCTAGTAACTTTCATAGAAAATGTAAATAGTGATGTTGAAGTTTTTTTAGGCGGCAACTTTTTCAAGAAAAAATATTCGTTTAATGGGAAGAAGTATTCATATAAAGGTTCCAATTTTACAAGAGAATACCTGGACGAAAAAAAAATAAAGATAAAATATGTGAAAGAAGACATGCTAGAAGTATTTAAAGGAGTTTATCTTTTTTCGAATTTTGAGAGAAACTCGGAGTTTGAATCAACGGCACCAATGTTTTATGTAAAGGAAGATGGAGAATTTATTATAGATGATTTCAGTGATGAAATTGCAATGGCAGTGGATTCGGACAAGGGTCTTGTGGTGTTTGTGGGATGTTCTCATCCTGGCATAGTGAATATGCTTCAGAGTATTCAAAAAAGGACTTCACGTCCAATATATGCTGTCATGGGAGGAGCACACCTTGTAGATTCTGACGAGGACAGGATAAAGGCCACTTGCGATAAAATCAAGTCAATGGGCATACAGCACATAGGCATGTCACACTGTACAGGCGATGACGCAGCAAGATACATGAGAAAGAACGTCTGCGGATATTTTGAAAATCATTCAGGAAATGTAGTCGAAATTTAGCTGATAGTGAATTTATATTTAAAAGAACCTTCTGAAATGAAGTACGATAAAAAATCGTACTCCATTTCAGAAGGTTCTTTTATTTTTTTGAACAAATTTTTTGCAATCTCTGAGCATATCCATTTGCCGGTTTTGCGTATTCTATATTTTCTTAGAAGAGTATTATTTTACAATACAGGACGCACTGTGGATAAAAAACAAAATATGGTATATAATTGAATTAATCAGGAGGTGGCATTTTGGATACAGCGATGAGAAGAAGCCAGATAGAAAACCTTTTAAAAGAGTCTGACGAGCCCGTTACTGGTTCAAGGCTTGCAGCGGTATTTGATGTCAGCAGACAAGTGATAGTGGGAGATATAGCCATACTAAGGGCAAAGGGAATTGACATAATAGCAACTCCGCAAGGATACTTTGTTGCAGGCACAGTTGATGATGACAAATATACAGATGTCATAATATCAAGTCATTCATCAATTGATGAACTTGAAGATGAGCTGACTACAATAGTTGACAATGGAGGAAGGATCATTGATGTAATAGTGGATCATTCTGTATATGGAGAGATAAGATCTGGAATAAACGTTTCATCCAGAAGGGAAGTTGAAAATTTTGTTGGCAAGTTGAAGGAAAATGGGGCAAAGCCAATATCTTCACTTACAGAAGGCGTACATCTTCATACGATAGAAACCAAGGACAGTGAGACTTTTGATGAGATAGCAAGAGTGCTAAAGGAAAAAGGATACTTGATTGAATAGAGGTTAAGTGGTATATTTTTATCATAAGTGACAAGACATGTGAATATACAGACGGAGGAGAAAAATGACTGAAAACCAAATGAAAATTGAAATAGATAAATTAAAAGCGCAAAAAAATATAAGGATATTTGCTCACAACTATCAAAACTACGAGGTCCAGCAGGTTGCAGACTATGTTGGGGATTCATTTTACCTAAGCAAGCTTGCGGCAGAGGTTGATTGCGAACAGATAGTATTTTGCGGAGTGAAATTCATGGCAGAGACTGCAAAGGCGCTTTCTCCAGAAAAGAAAGTCATACTTCCGGTGGAGGATGCACTGTGTCCTATGGCAAAGATGATAAACGCCCAGGACATAATTGAGTTTAAAAAGGAGCATGAAGACTTTTGCGTTGTGGCATATGTCAACACGACAACAGAGGTGAAGGCAGCGGTGGATGTATGCGTTACATCATCGGTTGCAGTCGATGTAATAAACAATATAGATGCAGACAATATACTGTTTGTTCCGGATATGAACCTTGGAAACTATATATCGGAGCAGGTAGAGGGAAAAAACATAATATCCTGGAATGGATACTGCAATGTGCATGACAAGGTGAGAAAAGAGGAAGTCATTCAAAAGAGAAAAGAGCATGAGGGGTACCCGGTGCTTGTACATCCAGAGTGCAGGAAAGAGGTTCTGGATGAGGCGGATTTTGTAGGATCAACTTCTGAAATAATAGAATATGCAACCAATTCAAAAGAAAAGGGATTTATAATAGGCACTGAAACAGGAGTGCTTCACACACTCAGAAACATCAACCTAGACAAGGAGTTTGAACTGCTGTCTCCATCGCTTATATGCTTTAACATGAAAAAAACGACTCTATTAGATGTATATAATGCTGCAGCCGGAAAAGGCGGAGTTGAAATAGAGCTTGAAGAGAATCTCAGGAAAAATGCGCTAAAAAGCCTTGAAAATATGATAAGGCTTTCAGGAAGATAAAATTTAACGGAGCATAGAACTATTTTAACATCTAGGGGTGATATAGATGCATTATGACATAACTGTTATAGGAAGTGGTATAGCTGGACTTTATGCATGCATAAGCGCAGAGCGTGAATACAATGTGCTTTTGATATCCAAGTCAGATTTTCTAAACAGCAACACATATCTGGCACAGGGCGGAATAGCCGGAGTTCTTGGAGCGGACGACAGCTTTGAAAGCCACTTTGAGGATACACTTCGCGCAGGCAAGTCGGAAAATGACAAAAGAGCCGTTGAAGTTATGGTGAAGGAAGGTCCTCACGATATACTTAAGCTTAAAGATATGGGAGTTGAATTTGACAGCGGCAGTGACGGTAAGCTTTTGAGAACCCTTGAAGGAGGACATTCAATAAGAAGGATAGTCCACTGTAAGGATTCAACAGGCATGGAGGTGGCAAAAAAGCTTCTGGACAAAGCGATGTCTATGCAGAATATATCACTTATGGAAGATACATTTGTATATGACATAGAAAAAAGAGATGGCGAATTCATAGTATACATGATTGACCCAAAAGGCCAAAAGCATGCGGTGATTTCATCGAATGTAGTCCTCGCAACCGGAGGCGTAGGCAAGATATACAAATACACGACGAATTCGTCAATTGCGACAGGCGATGGAATATGCCTGGCGAGAAAACTTGGCGCAAAAACTAAGAACATGAGATATATACAGTTTCACCCGACGGCACTTGACGTGGAAACGGATGAAAGGCCACTGATATCCGAGGCCGTAAGGGGGGAAGGCGCATACCTTTTAAACGAAAGAGGCCAAAGGTTCATGCACAAATACAGCCCCATGAAAGAGCTTGCGCCAAGAGACGATGTTTGCAGTGGGATAATGAAAGAACTTAAACATCAGGATACCAGCAGTTTGTATCTGGACATATCACACAGGTCTTCCGCATATATAAAAAATAGGTTTCCCTATATATATAAAAAGTGTATGGAGTGGGGGATTGACATTACGAAGGAGCGCATTCCGGTATATCCTTGCCAGCACTATCTTATGGGAGGAATAGATGTGGATATCAATTCAAGCACCGGAATAAAAGGTCTTTATGCAGTAGGAGAGTGTTCTAACACAGGGGTTCATGGGAAAAATCGTCTTGCAAGCAACTCCCTTCTTGAGGGAATGGTATTTTCAAGAAGGGCTGTAAACAGCATGAACCTCCAAAGCCATGCATATGCCAAAATAGATTCATCTGTTAAAAATGACAGCGGAAAATATGTAGAGCGAGGCATAAAGTCGGAGATAAGGGATATGATGCAGTCTTCATATTTCATAGATGCGGATTTGGAAAAATCGAAAAGCTCTGTAAAAAGGCTTGGCGAAATAACCGAAGAGCTGAAATGTGAAGGATATTGCAGGGACAGAGAGTATTATGAAACGCTCAATATGGCACAGGTTTCAAATTTGATACTAGGGGAGATAATTGAAAATGCAAATTCCAAATAAAATAAAGCTGGATGAATTCATAAGGGATGCTCTTATGGAGGACATAAACTATTATGACATAACTACCGACAACCTAATAGATGAAGCCGATGTTTCAAGCTCAAGATTTATATGCAAGGAAGACGGAGTCCTTTGCGGAATTGAGATTGCAAAGAGGGTATTTGAAATTTTAGATCATGAGATTGAATTTACATCACTTAAAAGCGATTCCCAGCAGATATGCAAGGGGGAGGTAATAGCTGTTGCAAGCGGAAAGACAAGAAGCCTTCTTAAAGGAGAAAGGACTGCGCTCAATATACTTCAAAGGCTTTCAGGCATAGCCTCAAAGACAAAAAGAATTTCAAACAGCGTAAGCGGAAGTGGCGCAAGGGTGGTTGATACTAGAAAGACTACTCCAAATCTGAGATTTCTTGAAAAATATGCTGTGAAATGCGGTGGTGGATACAACCATAGGTATAATTTGTCCCATAGTGTCATGATAAAGGACAACCACATAAAAGCATGTGGAGGTATAAAAAATTCAGTTCAAAAAATAAGGGATTCAATAGGTCATACAGAGAAAATAGAGGTGGAGGTAAAGGACCAAAATGAGCTTATAGAGGCGCTTGAGTCTAAAGTGGACATAGTGATGCTTGACAATATGAGCCCTGACGAGGTTAAAAGCTGCACAAGGATATGCAGGGAGATGGATGAAAGGGTTGTAATAGAGGTATCTGGGAACATAGACGAAGGCAATATTTGTGAATATGCAAATGCGGGTGTGGATGTTATATCAATAGGTGCGCTTACACATTCTTTTAAATCGCTTGATATATCAATGAAACTGTAGAAGAGGTGTAATATTTGAGAAATTATCTTACGAAAACACTAAATGGAATGGCATTGGGGCTATTTGGCTCTTTGATAATAGGGCTTATATTAAAGCAGACGGGTGATCTTTTGGGGATTGAAGCCTTGTCGCAGTTTGGAAAGAGCGCTCAGTACCTTATGGGACCGGCAATAGGCGCAGGAGTGGCATTCAGCCTTGGAAGCCCGCCTCTTGTAATATTCACATCCATAATAACAGGATCTCTTGGAGCAGGAAGCATAAGGCTCACAGATGCAGGCGCAATGATAGGGATAGGAGAGCCTGTAGGTGCATATATAGCATCGCTTATAGGAGCTGAAATAGGAAGACGCATAACCGGAAAGACGAAGGTGGACATTGTAGTTGTGCCAGCAGTGACTATAATATGTGGAGGAGCAGCAGGCGCATTTATAGCACCAATAGTGTCGGTATTCATGAAAAATCTTGGAGGGTTCATAAACATGGCTACGGAGCTTCAGCCACTGCCTATGGGAATAGTGGTGGCGGCGGCTATGGGAATGATACTCACAATGCCAATAAGCTCTGCGGCACTTTCTATAGCACTTGGGCTTGATGGTCTTGCGGCAGGAGCCGCGCTTGTTGGATGTTCAACTCAGATGGTAGGTTTTGCGGTGGCATCGTACAGGGAAAATGGATTTGGGGGGCTCATAGCTCAGGGACTTGGAACTTCAATGCTTCAGGTTCCAAACATAATAAAGAATCCCTATATATGGATTCCGCCGACACTTGCGTCGGCAATGCTGGGGCCTATTGCAACGGTTATTATGAAAATGGAAACGAGCAGCATAGGAGCTGGAATGGGAACTTCCGGACTTGTGGGCCAGATTGCGACAGTTTCGGTTATGGGAATGTCTTCAATACCAAAAATAATTCTCATACACTTCATACTGCCGGCGGCCACGACATTCGCAATATCCAGTTATATGATAAGAAAAGGATATATAAAACACTCGGACATGAAGCTTGAAAACTAATCCGGATGCCTTGGGCATCCGGATTTTTTAATGCTATAAAGGTTTTTTGAACGATTTGATTATGGATACGACTTCGCTGTCGCTTATCTGGCTGAAATTTTCATAATAAGAGCCAACGGCTCCAAGAAAATACTGAGGAAGTTCAAGGCATACAAAATCATCCACCATTTTGGAAAGTCTTGTAAATGCATCGTTTGCCGTTACTGGAACTGCAATTACTATGGATTTTGGACCATATGAAGCGACTTCGTGAATGGCGGCTTCTATTGTAAGTCCCGTGGCTATTCCATCATCGACAATTATTGCAGTTTTACCGCTTGGGGAGATATGGTCGATATTGTAGAGTACTTCTCTGCGTTTTATTTCATCCCTTTGACGCGAAATTTCAGATTCAAGCCAGTCTTGGTCCATATGTTGCACCTCGCTTGAGCATATGGGCGGTGAGTTTTCACAAACTGCGCAGATTGCATACTCAGGATTGTGAGGATGGCCTATTTTTCTCGAGAGTATCAAGTCGAGAGGACATTTAATATGACTAGCTATCTCGGCAGCTAAAACGACTCCTCCGCGCGGAAGGCCATATACGACTGCATTTTCGTTTGACTGGTATTTTTCAAGTTTTTTGGCAAGCATCTGCCCGGCTTCAGTTCTGTTTTTAAACAGCATTTGTATACCCCCTTTTAATAGATGATACCCAGCCTGCAAATTAAAATTTAAAAAAATAAAAAACGGGAATAAATATATATGTGCGGATAAGCGGCAATTGAATTCAATATACTCAAATATAATGCCGGCATAACTGATTTTTGCTATACTATATATAAATATACAAAAACAAGACTTAGGGCACATATGGCCTTGAGGGTATATTGGAGGGGAGTGAAGGAGCTTGATTAGCAATAAAAAGAGGGCAATACTATTTGTGATACTGGGAGTCATACTAGTTGTGGCATCTTCTTTTTCAAAGTTGGTTGATTTTCTTGCAGATTACAACTGGTTCAATGAAGTCGGGTATACATCCGTATATCTAAAGCAGGTTTTCGCAAAACTGATTGTGGGGATTCCGTTTTTCATAGTCTTCTCGGTTTTTATATTCCTGTATTTGATGGGAATTAAAAAGAGCTACTATTCACACATGAATATAGTCACAGACAAAGAACATGAAAAGCCGATGAACAGGATAATACTTTTAATATCACTGCTTTTGGGATCTGGATACAGCTTTAGCATTTCATCGAAATTTTGGATAGAAATACTCAAGTTTGTGAATTCGACGCGCTTTGGCGTGGATGATCCTCTGTTTAAAAGGGACATAGGATTTTATGTCTTCAAGCTTCCTCTTATAAATGAAATATTCAACTCGCTTACCGGTTTTCTGGTGTTTTTACTTGTAATAACGGCAGTTTTTTATTTTATAATGATAAGCATGAATCCCGACAGTGAGGGAAGGAAGTTTGACAAGAAGATAGAGATGGACATAAGAAGGTTTAGAAACATTGAGCCGACGCCTAAAAAAATACTCAGCCTTGCAATAAACCAGATAATAGTAATAGGCATAGTATTTTTCATAATTGTGGCTCTCAGGAGCTACCTTGCGGCTTTTAACCTGCTATATTCGCCAAGGGGAGTAGCATATGGGGCGAGCTATACCGACGTTAACGTGACGCTCTGGGTCTACAGGATTCAAATGGTGCTTTCGATAATATCGGCAATACTGATAGTCTATGCATACAAGAAGAACAAGCTTAAAATCGCACTTGTGGGACCAATACTCATAATGGCGCTTACAATAGTTTCTTCAGGAGTGGAAACGGCTGTTCAAAACTTCATAGTGTCTCCAAACGAGCTTGCAAAAGAGAAAGAATATATAGACTACAATATAAACTATACAAAGAAGGCATATGCTCTTGACGACATAACCGAAAAGAATTTTGCAGCGGAGCAGAAGATAACAGTCCAGGACATACTCGACAACGAAGAGACAATAAAGAACATAAGCATAAACGACATAAGGCCTACAAAAGAGGTATACAAGCAGATACAGGGCATAAGAACGTACTACAAGTTCAATGACATTGATGTCGACAGATACCTTATAGACGGGGCTATAACACAGGTGTTCATAGGGGCGAGAGAGCTCGACAAGGAAAATCTCCAGTCGAGGACATGGCTTAACGAGCATTTGAAATATACACATGGATACGGTATAGTAATGTCTCCTGTAAATGAAATCACAAGCAGCGGTCAGCCAAAACTCATAATAAAAAACATACCTCCAGTGTCAAGTGCGCAAGGGCTTGATGTGACAAGGCCCGAGGTGTACTTTGGGGAGATGGCGAACGGCTATGTGGTCGTAAACACCACTGAAAAGGAATTTGACTATCCAAAGGGGGATACAAATGCCGTAACGGAATATGACGGCAAGGCCGGAGTGAAGCTGAACTTTTTGAACAGGCTCATATACTCCATAAACCAGGGCAGCCTGAAGTTTTTCGTGTCAGGCGGGATAGATTCAGACAGCAAGATAATACTAAACAGAAACATAATGGGAAGGGTTAAAAAGATAGCCCCATTCCTTGATTTTGAGCAGGACGCATATGTGGTACTTTCCGACAGTGGAAAGCTGTACTGGATAATAGACGGATACACATACACTGACAAATATCCTTACTCGGAGCCGTTTGACAGAACAGGGCTAAACTACATGAGGAATTCGTTCAAGGTTGTAATAGACGCGTATGATGGAACTACGGACTTTTATCTAGTGGATGAAAACGACCCTATGATAAACACCTATTCAAAGATATTCAGGGGGCTTTTCAAGCCAATGGACAGCATGCCAGAGGACATAAGAAGGCATATAAGGTACCCACAGAAATACTTCAACATACAGGCTCAGATGTATCAAGACTACCACATGAACAATACAGAGGTCTTCTACAACAAGGAAGACAGGTGGCAAATAGCCAGAGAGGTATTTGAAAATCAAAACGAGCCAATACAAATGGAGCCTTCGTATATAACATTCAAGCTTCCTGAAGAGGAAAAGGCCGAATTCCTGCTTACAGTGCCGTACACTCCAAAGCAAAAGCAGAACATGGTTTCGTTCATGGTTGCAAGGAATGACGGGGATAAATATGGGCAGATGATAATATACAGGCTGCCAAAGAATAAGAACATAATAGGACCATACCAGGTGGAGTCGAAAATAGATAACGAGCCGGAAATATCTACAAGGCTTACCCAGTGGGGTACGGGAGGATCAAAGGTTGTAAGAGGCCATCTTCTTACAATACCGCTTGAAAACTCAGTGTTGTATGTGGAGCCGCTCTATATAAAATCTGATTCTGCAGACAGCATACCGGAGGTCAAGAAGATAATAGTTGCATATGAAGACCAGGTTGTAATGGCAGATTCGCTTCAGCAGGGACTCGACATGATATTTGGTGAAGGGCAGAATCAAATACCTAATGCTCCAGATGAAACTGATGGAGAGGTTGTCTCAGAGACTACAGCAGATATTATAGCCGAGGCGGCGGGGCTTTATGAAGAGGCCCAGCAGGCACTAAGAGAGGCCAACTGGTCGCTTTATGGAGAAAAGATGGAAGCTCTTGGAGATGCGATAAGAAAGCTTGAAGAGATGGAGCAGTAAAGAAAAAGCAGGCATATTTCAAATGCCTTAGTAAAAATTTAAAAACAGCTTTACTATAAGGGAGAGATTAAGATTGGATTTTGTAGATGGAATAAAGGCATACATTTTGAGCAATGGGCTTAATATAGTGTATGCACTTGCGATACTTGTAGTTGGAATATATGCAGCAAAAAAATCAAGAAAGCTTTCGAGAAGATTTTTGAAAAAGACCAAAATAGAGCAGTCGCTGGTAGGATTTTTGTCACAGCTCATATACGTGCTCATAGTGGTGTTCGTGGCAATTGCATCGCTTGAAAAAATGGGTATTAAGACGACTTCATTCATAGCAGTGATTGGTGCCGCTGGATTTGCCATTGGCCTTGCGCTTCAGGGATCCCTTTCGAATTTTGCAGCAGGGGTGCTCATACTTGCTCTGAAGCCGTTTACAACGGGTGACTTCATTGAAGGAGGCGGAGTGAAGGGAACTGTTGAGGAGATACAAATATTTAATACGGTGCTTAAGGCGTTTGGAAACGAAACTATAATAGTACCGAACTCTAAGCTTATAAATGACAATGTTACAAATTACTCTTCGTCTGAAAAAAGAAGGGTGGATGTAAGGGTTGGAGTTGCATATGACTCCGATATGGAATTTGTCAAGTCGGTTATAAGGGGGATTACTGATTCCGACTCGAGAATACACAAGGATCCTCAGCCGGATATTGTAATAGTTGAATTTGGAGACAGCTCAATAAATCTGTCCATAAGGTTATGGACGGACGGCATCAACTACTGGAGCGTATACTTCAATATTATGGACAAGATAAAATCTGAGTTCGACAGGAATGAAATAGAGATTCCATTCCCTCAAAATGTGGTATATATTAAGAAATAGTGAATATCCCCTATCCGTAAGGATAGGGGTTTTAATTAAAATTTATAAAATATATTGGGAGGTATTGAACATGAAAAGCTTAAAAGGAACTAAAACTCTTGAGAACTTGACAAAGGCGTTTGCAGGGGAGTCACAGGCAAGAAGCAGATATACATATTTTGCAGAAGTGGCTGCGGAGGAAGGATATGAGCAGATATCGGAGCTTTTTATGGAAACTGCGGAAAACGAGCTTGTTCATGCTGAAATATTCTATGGTCATATGCTAGATGGAATGGAAGGGGAAGCGGCTCCATTCATGGTGAACATAGAGGCGGCATATCCGGTGGCTCTTGGAAATACATATGACAACCTAAAGGCGGCAGCCATGGGGGAAAATGAAGAGTGGACTGATCTGTATCCTGGATTTGCAAAGGTGGCTGAAGAAGAGGGATTCCCTCAGGTTGCGGCTTCATTCAAGATGATATCAAAAGTTGAACAAAAGCACGAAATAAGATATACAAAGCTTGCGGAAAATGTGGACAAGGGAGCTGTATTTGCAAAAGAAGAAGAAGGCACAGCTTGGAAATGCAGGGTTTGCGGATATGTTCATGAAGGAAAGTCAGCACCAAAGGTATGTCCTGTATGCAAGGTTGAGCAGCCTTACTTTGAAAAGTTTTGTGAAAATTACTAATATGTATTGAAATATTCGTCTGTAGCTGATATAATTACAAAAAAATTAGAGAAGTCTAAATGCTGTTAAGGAGACTAGTAGGAAAACAGTTGTCTTTTAGAGAGTGGGTGCATGCTGAAAACCCATGTCAACTTTTTTTGAATCCACTCTGGAGCTTCCAGGCTGAAATTGCAGTAGGCATGGACGTATATCTGCGTTAAAGATTTGAGAAGGGTCTAATACTAGGCCAATTAGGGTGGCAACGCGGAAGAATACAGGCTTTCGTCCCTTTCGGGATGAGGGCCTTTTTATTTTTTTGTAAAACATTTAAATAATATTGAATTTTAATAATGCGGGAGGGTTTAAAATGCTGGATATCAAAAGAATAAGAATGGAGCTTGAAGATATTAAAAAAGCCATGTCAAAGCGTGGGGAGGCGGACTTCGACCTGGACAAGGTCGTAGAGCTTGATGAAAAGAGAAGAGAGTTTCTAAAGGATGTTGAAGTCCTTAAGATGGAGCAAAACGCATCTTCAAAGGAAATACCAAAGCTTAAAAAAGAAGGCAAGGATACTGAAGAGCTTATGAAAAAGCTTAAGGAGTCTTCTGACAAGATAAAGGAAATCGACGAGAAGGTAAAGGTTGTAGACGAAGAGCTTAGAAATCTTCTTCTTAGAATACCAAACGTTCCACATGCTGACGTTCCTCGTGGAGATACTGATGACGACAATGTTGAGGTTTGGAAGTGGTCTGAGCCTACGAATTTTGAATTCGATCCTAAGGCCCACTGGGACATAGGAACTGACCTTTCAATACTAGACTTTGAAACCGCAGGAAAGATAACTGGTTCAAGATTTACTCTTTACAGAGGACTTGGCGCGAGGCTTGAAAGGGCTATAATAAACTTCTTCCTGGACACTCACACTAGAGAGCATTCATATGTTGAGGTTCTGCCTCCGTTCATGGCAAATGCAAACAGCATGACTGGTACAGGACAACTTCCTAAGTTCGGAGATGACATGTTCAAGCTTGAGGGAAAAGAGTACTACCTTGTTCCTACCGCCGAAGTTCCAGTTACAAACATACATTCAAATGAAATAATGGACGGGGAGACTCTGCCAGTATACTACTGTGCATACACACCATGCTTTAGAGCTGAAGCCGGTTCTGCAGGAAGGGATACAAGAGGACTTATAAGACAGCACCAGTTCAACAAGGTTGAGCTTGTAAAATTCACAAAGCCTGAGGACTCTTATGCAGAGCTTGAAAAGCTTGTCAAAAATGCAGAAACAGTACTGCAAAAGCTTGGAATACCTTACAGAGTTGTAAAGATATGCAGTGGAGACCTTGGATTCACGGCAGCATTCAAATATGACATAGAGGTTTGGATGCCAAGCTACGGAAGATATGTTGAAATATCGTCTTGCTCGAATTTTGAAGACTTCCAAGCAAGAAGAGCGAATATAAGATTTAAAAGGGACAAGGGCTCAAAGGCCGAGTATGTCCATACGCTAAATGGTTCTGGAGTTGCTGTTGGAAGAACTGTGGCTGCAATTCTTGAAAACTTCCAGCAGGCGGACGGATCTGTAGTTGTGCCTGAGGTGCTTAGACCTTACATGGGCGGAGTGGAAGTAATAAAGGGATACAAATAATAGGGCAGCAAATGAAATTTCAACGGGGCTTTTGCCCCGTTGGGGTTTGCAATATGCAATAGATTGTAAAAATATATCAATGGTTTGTTGAAATATATACTAAAGTATGGTATCATATATCTTGCGAGTCAAGCACCTGTAGCTCAGGGGATAGAGCGTCGGTTTCCTAAACCGTGCGTCACAGGTTCAAATCCTGTCAGGTGCACCATTTTTTTTATATGGAGGAAAGATGGAAGACATCTTTTACATGAGGGAAGCCTTAAAACAAGCGAAAAAAGCGTATCTCATGGGCGAAGTACCAATAGGCGCGGTAATAGTGAGGGATGGAAATATCATCTCAAAGGCCCACAATATGAGAGAGGCGCTCGATGATCCTACGGCTCATGCCGAGATGATAGCCATAAAGAAGGCATCTCAGGCACTCAAGGGCTGGAGGCTTAACGAATGTACCATGTATGTCACCATAGAGCCGTGTTGCATGTGCGCTGGGGCTGTAATCCAAAGCAGGATAAAAAGGCTTGTTATAGGCTCTAAAGATGAAAAAGCTGGGGCCTGTGGTTCTAAAGTGGATGTGCTGGAGCATAACCTTTTCAATCACAATGTTGATGTCAGTTTTGGCATATTGAGGGATGAGTGTTCAAGTATGCTTACTGACTTTTTTAAATTTATAAGAGAAAACAAATCTATTAACAATAAAAAATGTGCGATGGAGAGATGACCGAGAGGTTGAAGGTGCTCGCCTGGAAAGCGGGTAGACGGGAAACCGTCTCGCGGGTTCGAATCCCGCTCTCTCCGCCATTACGTATATATGATTAAGCCTTTAAAGTTTGCTGTGCTAGATGGGGAGGTAGCGGTGCCCTGAACCTGCAATCCGCTGTAGCAGGATCGAACACCATATTGAGGCTCAGAGGCTGCGGAGCAGCCCCGTGTAAGTGGCGATGATAGCCGGGTCCTGCGCAATGAAGACTCATGAACCCCGTCAGATCCGGAAGGAAGCAGCGGTAAGTGATAATCTTCATGTGCCGCGGGAGTGCCTAGTTTGAGTTAACTGCATGGGTAACGTTCGTGGATTTGAGTCGAATTATGGCCGCACAGCTTTAATTATAAAATGAAACCCGTTTCACTTTGTGAAACGGGTTTTTTATATGTTTTTACTTGTATTAAATACTTGATATTGGATACAAAACACCCTCGAGTTTATACGAGGGTGTTTTGTATTTTAAACCGTGAATTTGCCTATTTCATTTTTAAGATCGGAAGAAAGGGTGTTTAGACTGTCGGCAAGAAGAGAGACTTCTTCAATAGCCCTCGTCTGTTCCTGAACAGATGCATTGACTTCTTCTGTTGCAGCAGCTGTTTCTTCTGAAACAGAAGAAATATTCTCTATGGCTGACACTATGCCATTTTTTTCAGCATTTATTTCATTTACAAAAGATGACAAAGTCTTTATTTTTTGGGATATATTTTGTATTGATTCGGATATAAGATTGAAAGATTCATTGACCTTGAATACGGAATCGGTCTGTTCCTTTGTTATGGATTTCACTTCATCCATCAGGGAAACGGTATTTTTACTGTCATTTTGTATACTAACTATTATTTCGCCTATTTCATTTGCAGCTATTTTTGACTCTTCGGCGAGTTTTCTTATTTCCTCTGCAACTACTGAAAAGCCCTTTCCGGCTTCGCCAGCCCGTGCGGCTTCTATTGATGCATTCAGTGCAAGTAGGTTGGTCTGCTCCGATATGGCCCCTATTGTACTTACTATATTGCCTATGTTTATGGCGTTTTTATCAAGATTTAGTATCGCAGATTCTATATTAACCGTGGAGATTTCGTTGAGTCTGGTTTTTTCCTTCAGCAGGCTTACCATTTCAAGGCCGTTCAAATTTGAAGAATTTGCACTGTCGGCAAATATTTCCATTTCATCGGTATTTTCAAGAAGAACGTTTAGTTTTTGTGAAAGGCCGACTATTAGGCTTGCCCCTTGCTCGGCATCGTATGCCTGCTCGGATGCGCCTCTTGATATTTCATCCACGGTTTTTAAAACCTCCAGCGAAGTGGCATTTGTCTCTTCTGCGTTTGAAGTTAAATTTTCGGAAGCGGAGCTCACGTTTATTATGGCATTTTTGATATTGCCTATAAGAGAGCCTATGGAGTCTATTGTGGTGTTGAAGTGTTCGGATAGCTGCCCTATTTCATCACTGCTGTTTACGCTGCATCTTACAGTGAAGTCACCCTGCTCTATTCTTTTCATATCTAAAAGAATGATACCTATTGAATCGGTCATTTTCTTCGAGAACACAAAAGATATCGAAAGTGCGGCTAAAAGAGAAACTAGTCCTATTACAAGGGTGTTTTTAAGTAGTATTGATGTACTTTTTTTAACCTCGTCGACATACATGGTGCCGGACAGTGTCCAGCCGAGATTGTCCATTTTTTTAAAACTCAGGAATTTGTCGACTTGTTTGCCGTTTTCTTCACTTGAGTATTCGACTGTTCCGACACTTTGAGTTTTTAGGGCTTCGCTGAGTGCGGGAACGGGAATTTTATTACCTATTAAATTCTCATCCATTGTTGCTATTACATTTCCTGACTTGTCTGAAAGAGATACGAATCCCTTTTCACCAAGCTTTATTGAATTGACCTCGTCTATTACAGCCTGTATTGATATGTCCATTCCAACCACACCGACCAGATCATTTGAACTATCATATACCGGACGTGATATGGTTATTACTGTTTTTCCGCTAACAGTATCTTTATAGGGCTCCGTATATGAAGTGTTTCCAGATTCAACGGCAGATGTGTACCAGCTCGAGCCTGTGGGGTCATAATCGGCAGGTATTTCCACATTTGGATAGAAAAACGTTTTCTTGTCCCTTGTGACCATGTACATCGAGGTTGCACTGTCATTGCTTTCTATGAAATATTTGAAATTTTCAAGAAGCAGATGGCTTTCAGGCTGGCTCGAGAGCATTTCTTTTGCATTTCTATGTATAGACATTTGAATTACGGACTGCTCTGCACCTTTGAAAAAGTTTCCTATAGTCTTTTCTGTCTGCACCAATACGCTTTCTGCAGAATCTTGAAGATTGTCCTGCATTATTGATGCGGATTTTAAATAGGAGGTGAATCCTATTACAGCTATCGGGATAGATATCATCAAAAAAAACATGGCTATGAGCTTTTGACGTATCCCCAATCCCTTAGATGTCGATTGCATTTTTGTGTCTTTTGTCATTGTAAACAAGTCCCCCTCTCAAAATAATTGGCATGCTAATGATGCCTGCAAAAAAATAAAAATTCTAAAAAATACCCCTTAAAACAGATGCCAGCAAAATAATATCGCTGGAATAAATACAATGATATAGCAAAAAAGAACATGTAACAACCTTTTTCATGAAAATAATGCATAAAAATTCACAATAATTGCGTATTGAAATGCCTTCATCAAAATATGAAGGCATTTCAACATGTGCATGTGTTATCAGACTGTAAATCTGTCTATTTCACTTTTGAGTTTTGAGGACATGTCGCTTAACTTCTCAGCTAGACCGGCAACTTCGGATATGGCATTTGTCTGTTCCTGAACTGATGCATTAACCTCTTGCGTTGCTGCAGCGGTTTCCTCTGAAACAGAAGATATGCTTTCAATGGCCGAAACGATACCATCCTTTTCAGCGCTTATTTCATCTATAAAAGAGGATACGAGCTTTATTTTTTGAGATATGTTCTGTATAGAACCAGATATGAGGTCAAATGATTCATTGACCTTGAAAACCGAGCTAGACTGATCATTTGTAACTGTTTTGACTTCGTTCATTATTGAAACTGTATTCTTGCTGTCATTTTGTATATTGAGTATTATCTCGTGTATTTCACCTGCTGCGGTTTTTGACTCCTCTGCAAGCTTTCTTATTTCTTCTGCAACTACTGAAAAGCCTTTTCCGGCATCTCCAGCTCTTGCGGCCTCTATTGATGCATTCAGTGCAAGCAGATTGGTCTGTTCTGATATTGCACCTATTGTACTTACTATATTCCCTATGTTTATGGTGTTTTTGTCAAGATTTAGTATTGCAGATTCTATTTTGTCTGTAGAAATCTCATTAAGCTTGGTTTTTTCCTTTAAGAGGCTCACCATTTCGATTCCCTGTGAATTGGAATCTATTGCATCATCGGCGAATCTTTCCATTTCATCTGTATTTTTAATAAGCCTGTTGAGTTTTTGAGAGAGCCCGCTTACAAGGTGTGCTCCTTTTTCAGCCTCATAAGCCTGGTCTGAAGCCCCGCTCGATATCTCTTCGACTGTTTTTAAAACGTCCAGCGAGGCGGCGTTTGTCTGCTCAGAATTTGCAGAAAGGTTACATGAAGCCGAGCTTACTTGATCTATAACATCCTTGATATTTCCAATAAGAGATCCTATGGAGTCTATAGTAGTGTTGAAGTGCTCACACAGCATGCCTATTTCATCGCTGCTTCTTGCATGGCATCTCACTGTGAAATCGCCCTGCCTTACTCTTTCCATGTCAATAAGTATAAGATTTATTGAATCTGTAATTTTTTTGGACAGCATGAATGATATTGAAAGTGCGGCTAAAAGGGAAACAAGGCCTATAAGCAGGGTGTCTTTTAAAAGCACAGAAGTGCTGCTTTTGATCTCGTCTACATACATGGTCCCGGACAGGGTCCAGCCGAGACTGTCCATCTTCTTGAAGCTCAAGAATTTTTTGATTTGCTTGCCATTTTCTAAATTTGAGTATTCAACCGTTCCAAGGCTTTGGGTCTTTAGTGCTTCGCTGAGTGCGGGCACGGGGATTTTCTTTCCTATGAAATCTTTATTCATGGTGGCCATGACATTTCCAGATCTGTCTGAAAGTGAAACAAATCCTTTTTCGCCAAGCTGTATGGAATTGACCTCTTTTATTATGGAATCAAGCGATATATCCACACCGATGACTCCAAGCAGGTCATTTGAATAGCCATATACAGGGGTTGCTATTGTTATCACCATTTTCCCCGTACTTTCATCTGTATAAGGTTCTGTATATATGGTTTTTCCAGATTTAACTGCTGACGTATACCAAGGCCTGCTAGTGGGATCGTAGTCGTCAGCCAGGTTTAGTTTTGGATAGGATACAGTATGTTTGTCGTTTGTACCCATATACATTGCAACTGCGCTGTTGTGACTTTCTATGAATGACTTGAAGCTTTCAGCCAGCCACTTGCCGTTTGAGTCATCGGAAAGAAGTTCTCTGGCATCCTTGTGAAGCGACATTTGAACGACTGATTCTTCTGTGCCCTTGAAGAAGTTTACTATGGTTTTGTCGGTCTGTACTAATATACTTTCTGCAGATTTTTGAAGATTATGTTGCATTATGGATGCTGATTTTGAGTATGAATAAAACCCTATGATTACTATTGGAATTGATATTAGCAAAAAGAATGCGGCCATTAGCTTTTGGCCTATTCCAACCCCTTTTGATGTCGATTTGTTTTTTTTGTCTTTTGCCAATTTGCAAAAACCTCCTTAAAATAATTAATATACTGACAATAAGTGCAAAAATTAAAAAAATCCAGAGCATATCTGGAAAATAGCTGAAATCAAAACATTTATATGTAATTATTACAAATATAATTATATACCACAAAATGTAATAAAAAAACATTTTTAAATGAATTCAATATACAAAAATCTAATGGATATACAATGCATATATATATAGAATTTTGATATATTGGGGAAAATGGTTATTTGCAGTTCGTATTTAAAATGCAAAACAATGATGATTAGGCATGGGTATGATGTTGTTTTGATGGGATGACCCATTTGGTTTGTGATATAATTATTATCAGGAAAAACTTAGAGGTGATATGATGCACAAGGCGCTTTACAGAATGTTTAGGCCCATGACGTTTTCTGATGTCGTAGGGCAGGAACACATAACGAGAACCCTCAAAAACCAGATAGCAAATAGCAATACGGCACACGCGTATCTTTTTTGCGGAACGAGGGGAACTGGAAAGACATCCACGGCAAAGATATTTGCAAGGAGTATAAACTGTATTTCTCCTGTGGATTTTGAACCGTGCAACAGCTGCGAGATATGCACGGGTATAATTGAAGAAAGCATAATGGATGTAGTTGAAATAGATGCGGCATCGAACAACGGAGTGGATGATGTAAGAGAGCTGAGGGAAAATGTAAAATACCCGCCTTCGAGGGGGAGATACAAAGTCTATATAATAGACGAGGTTCACATGCTCTCACAGGGTGCATTCAATGCTCTTTTAAAGACTCTTGAGGAGCCGCCGGAATATGTAGTTTTCATACTTGCGACGACTGAAGCTCACAAGCTTCCGGCGACAATACTTTCGAGGTGTCAAAGATTTGAATTCAAAAGAATAGGTATGGAAGACATAGTCCAAAGGATGCGTCATGTATGTGATCAGACTGGCGTACATGCCGATGAGGACGCACTCTCTTTGATAGCAATGAGCGCGCAAGGGGCCCTGAGGGATGCTCTCAGTGTGCTTGACCAGTGTATATCATATACGAATGAGTGCATAAGGTATGAGGATGTGGTAAGTCTTCTTGGGACTGTTGACTATCAGACGATATCGAACATGAGCGGCGCAATAATGGACTCGAATATAAAAGAGTGTCTCAAAATAGTGAACGAAGCGGTCATATGGGGAAAGGACCTTAGGCATTTTGTACAAAAGCTTATAGAGCATTTCAGGAATATAATGGTCATGCAGATGGGACCTTCAAAAGACGATATGATACAGCTTACAGAACATATGAAAGAAATTGTGTCACAGCAGAGCCAAAGAATTACGCCACAGGAGGCCATAAGGAATATAAAGATACTCTCCGGGGTGCAAAATGACATGAAGTACTCAACCCATCCAAGGATAATGCTTGAAGTTGCAGTTATGAAGCTGTGCACTCCTGTTGAAGATGAAAGTGTCGACGGGCTGATATCCAGAATATCCAGGATTGAAAGTCTTGTGAAAAATGGAGGGATACAGGCGGCAAATGTATCGCCGCAGTCTGAAAGTCAAACTTGCGGGCAAGTCAAAAAGGCAAGTGCGGCCAATGCGACGACAGAAGGCAATGCAGGCAAAGGCTCAAAATCCAAATGTGATTCGTATGAATGCATCGAAAAGACAATAAGTATATCGAATGGCATGGACACAGGATCCTTGTGGAAGGAACTTTTAAGGGTTATAAAGCAGGACAAGAAGGTTCCTGTTCAAGCCATGCTAAAGGAAGGAAAGCCACAAGGAATAGATGGGGGAATGCTAATTGTGGTGTTCAAGGATGAGTTTGGTTTTCACAAACAGGCCCTTAGTAAAACTGAAACCATTTCATATATAGGTGGGGTTTTAAAGAGGATCACAGGGGAAAACATTGGAATAAATCTCTTCCTCGAATCTGAAGTTAATATAGGTGATTCAGGCAGCGTAGGAAACGACCCTGGCGGGGATGCAGCCCTTGAAATGCTTGAGGGAATATTTCCGCCGGACATGATAGAGGTAATAGAGTCAAATGATGAGTAAAATTCAAATACAATTCACATTAGGTCTTTATTTATGCTATAATTTTCAATATGGTTTTAAATGTAAGAATATAAATATGGGAGGTATGTAAAATGGCTAAGAGAGGTTTTCAGGGAATGCCTGGGAATATGAACAATATATTAAAGCAGGCCCAAAAGATGCAAAAAGAGATGGAAAAAATGCAAAAGGAAATGGAAGCGAAAGAAGTTGAATCGTCTGTAGGCGGGGGCGCCGTGACTGTAAGGGCGAACGGAAAGAAGGAGATACTGAGTGTGAGCATAAAGCCCGAGGTTGTAGACCCGGATGATGTGGAAATGCTTGAGGATCTTGTGCTTGCAGCTGTAAACGAAGCACTTAGGCTTGCAGAGGAAATGGTTTCATCAAAAATGTCAAAGCTTACCGGCGGAATGAATATGCCGGGCATGTTTTAATTAAAAGGGTGATATGATTGCAGCATTACACGGGGCCTATAGACAGGCTTATAGAACAGTTTTCAAAGCTTCCGGGAATAGGCAGGAAGACGGCTCAAAGGCTTGCGTTTCACATTATAAACATGTCTGAAAATGATGCCATGATGCTTTCGAAGGCCATATCGTATGCAAAGCAGAATGTAAGGTACTGCAGCATATGCTGCAATATTTCAGAAGGTGAAAAGTGCGGAATATGCATGAATGAAAGCCGGGACGGACAGATAGTTTGCGTGGTTTCAGATCCAAGGGACGTTGCGGCCCTTGAAAGGGCGAGGGACTTCAATGGAAGATATCATGTGCTTCACGGGGTCATATCGCCTATGGATGGAATAACACCTGAAATGATAAAGATAAAAGAACTGCTGCACAGGCTTTTAAATGAGGATATCAAAGAAATCATAATGGCTACAAACCCGACTATAGAAGGGGAAGCCACAGCCATGTATGTTGCAAAGCTCATAAAGCCCATGGGTATAAAGGTGAGCAGGATAGCTCATGGACTGCCTGTTGGAGCAGACCTTGAATACGCCGATGAAGTCACGATTTCAAAGGCATTGGAAGGAAGAAGAGAGCTTTAAAGCTACGGGGCTTATATAAGTATAAAATATATTGTTGTCTCCCTGCGATTGGTGTATAATTTCATTAGCAAGCACAGTATGCCGGTTTGGCTGCTGAGCATTGCAGGTGTTATAAACCGTGAAATTATAAAAGGTTTGGCAGGTACCCTGTATCTTAATATGAGATTAGCTGTCCAGACTTTAAAGAGGAGGGAGAAAGTAAGCTTTGCTCAAGCTATGCGAATACGGGGAGGTTGCATTATGTACGGCATGAAATACCGTGCGAGAAAGGCACTTGGCCTTTCAGGGCGTTAGAAAAAGATGTCATCAAACAAAACACAGGAAGTGATTTTTGACTACCGAAAGCACGAGCTAGACAAGGAAAAAAGGACCAAGAAGAAAGGCCTGAAGGGTAACAGAAAAAATGAAGCTTCTGAAGATGCGATGGTTTCAAAAAAGAAGGCACCATCAAAGAAAAAGAACAAATATATCAACTATAAAAATATAGATGTAGATATATTTGATGACGATTTTGATGATTATATTGACTATTAGCGTATTGAACTCATAGAAAAAACCGGCGGATGCCGGTTTTTGTTTTTTTATTGGATCATTTCGTCGAGCATTGATGCTATATTCTGGGCTGAATCATTTTTGCTTACGAGTTTCAAGTTTTCCCTTATGCGCTGGAGCCTTTGCGGATTTTGAATAAGAAGCTCCACTAGTATTTTTAGACTGTACTTGTCGGTGGTTTTTAGGCAGAGCCCGTTGTTTAAGAGAAAGTCCAGGTTTTCCTCTTCCTGTCCAGGTATGTAATATGGAACTATAAGGGGAATCTGCCTTGCAAGGGCTTCTGTGGTTGTAAGGCCTCCGGGCTTTGTCACGAGGACATCGCAAAATGACATAAGCTCGCTGATCCTGTTTGTAAACCCAAGCACTTTTATGTCTTTGGATTTTTGATGAGAGCTTGATATCTTTTCGAGTTTTTCGCGCAATGTTTGATTTTTACCTGCTACAACAACGACTTGAAAGTCAAGTTTTGAATCAAGCAATTCGCAAAGGGCTTTTTTAACATTTCCAACTCCAAAACTGCCACCCATTATAAGTATTGTAAACTTGTCTTCAAGACCGAGTTCTTCCTTTATGCTGCAGTCCTCACGGGTTGAAAAATTTTTTTCTATGGGGATTCCGTAAGGATGTATCTTCTTGGGATGAACACCTTCTTGTATAAGCAGCTCTTTTACGAACTCATCGCCAACTATATACTTGTCCACATGACTTTCAATCCAAGTTGAATGGATGGTATAATCCGTAAGAACTGATACAAGAGGAATGTCTACCAGACCTTTTTTCTTAAGCGTGGAAACGGCCATAAGAGGAAACGGATGCGTCCCTATTATAAAGTCGGGTTTTTCGGTTGCAATTAGTTTTTTTATGCGCTTTTTCATATGTGCAAAAAACATGCTCACCTTTTTTTCGGTATTGGTTATCTTACAGTCGTCGTAAAGCCTGTATACCTTTCCATATGCCTTTGGGGTATACATGGCGGTTTTTTCATAGCCTCTGGATATTATAATGTCCACCGCACTGCCTGTGAACTTCAGGCTGTCAACTATTTCAGACTGTATGCCTTTTTCAGAGAGAGCGTTTTTTATGGCTGTAGCGGCCTTGTTGTGTCCCGCCCCTGTAGAAGCCGAAAGAATTAATCCTTTTTTCATTATATCCTCCTTGAAGGGATTTATTTAAGTTCAACTTGCTTAAAAACAGTCTTGTAAAGTTCTAGAATAAATTTTACTATAAAAGAAGATAAAGTTAAAGATGACATATACAAATATTACCGGGAGGCAAATTTAATGTTCAAAGACAAAAAAATAATTTACTGGGTGCCTGTAATGCTGTTTGTAATTGTGATTTACAGGTGTGTAAATAATTTTGAACTTATAGTTCAGGATTTCGTTTACTTCATATCCCTTATATCACCGTTTATATGGGCTTTTGGCATTGCATACCTTTTAAACCCGGCTATGAATTATATAGAGGGAAAGTTCAAAACCAGGCGGATAGGTTCGATAATAATAATATACCTCTTTGTAATGGGCGTTATAACTTTGTTTATAACAATCGTGTCTCCAAGGATAATAAGCAGCATAGGTGAAATACTTCAGCAGATACCGGACTATTTGAAGATTACAAACACGTGGATAGACAAGAACATAATGGATTCAAAGCTTATAGAAAGGTATGGGATACAAGATTATGTGGACACAAATTTAAACCAGATTGTATCTCAGACAGGCGAACTTTTAAATGTTATATTGAACAAGATAGTAAAGGGAGCCATAGGGTTTACCTCGACATTTTTGAAAATAGTTCTTGGGGTTGTCATATCCATATATCTTCTCAATGATAAGGAGGGGTTTATACTTGGCATCAAAAAGCTGGTATATTCAATATTGGACAAGAAGAATGGGGATTCTCTGCTTGAACTTGGGCGGGAAATTGACGAGGTGTTCTCGAAGTATATAATAGGAAAACTCATAGACTCACTTATAATAGGAATACTATGCCTTGTGGGATTGATAATACTTAAGATTCCGTATGCGCTGTTGATAGCCCTAATAGTTGGAGCTACAAACATGATACCGTATTTCGGGCCTTTCATAGGCATGGTGCCCTCGGTTATAATAGTTCTTTTCAACGATCCTGTAATGGCGCTTAAGCTTTTTGTATTCATACTGGCTCTTCAGCAGTTTGACGGATGGGTGCTTGGGCCCAAGATACTGGGAGACCAGGTTGGTCTCAGTCCATTTTGGATAATACTGGCCATAATAATAGGTGGAGGCACAATGGGAATTCTGGGAATGTTCCTTGGAGTGCCTGTATTTGCAGTGATAAAAAAGCTCACCGAAAGATATGTCGATAAGAAATTAAAGTTAAAACATATAGAAATTGGGTAATAAACTAAATGTGATTAGCGGCATAAAGCAGACTTGCAAAATACCTGCAAGGGGTATATAATATCTTTAAGACAAGATTATTTTCGGGGAGGGGTTTATTTTGAACAAGGTAATAATATACACAAGTGAAACTTGCGGTTACTGCCACATGGCAAAGGAATATTTCGATGAACACGGGATAGCTTACGAAGAAAAGAGTGTTTCGGAGGACGCAAATGCAAGGAAAGAACTTATGAAGATGGGATACATGTCTGTGCCTGTCATAATAATAGGCGACGAGAAAATAGTTGGATTTGACAAGCAGAAGATAGAGAGCCTTTTAAAATAGGCATAAAAAAACAACCTCACTGGTGAGGTTGTTTTTTTATGCTTGTAACATTCATTAATAGTCCATGGTTTCCATGGGCTTTAAAATACGCACGTTGCAAATGCTTTTTGCACGTTTTTCAAATGTTGGGGTGTCGCAGCATATAATAGGGAATGTATCATAATGCATTGGTATTACGAGTTTCGGCTGTATAAGCTGTAGTGCATATATGGCATCGTCTATGTCCATTGTGAAATTTCCGCCTACGGGCAGAAGTGCAATATCTATATTTTCGCGTTTTAAAAGTGTCATCTCCATTGAAAGTCCAGTATCTCCCGCATGGTAAATCTTCTTGCTATGGGCAGATATTATAAATCCACAGGGGCTTCCTGCAGGTAGTATATGATTTCCCTCCAGTATTGAAGAGCCGTGGAGTGCGGGTACCATTTTCACCTTTCCAAAGTCAAAGTCGAATGACCCGCCTATGTGCATGGGGTGGCACTTTATATTGTACTTGTCCAGATATATTGAAATTTCAAAATTACATATTACAGTAGAACCATATTTCTTGGCTATTTCAACCGTGTCTCCCATATGGTCGGAATGTCCATGGGTTACAAGTATATAGTCTATGTTTCCAAGATCGGATATCTTAATGTTGCAAAGCGGATTGTCCTTTATAAATGGATCTATAATGCATTTTTGGGACCCGGTCTCAAATATGAATGCCGAGTGTCCAAGATAAGTCAGCTTCATCAGTCTACCTCCTTTATATTATATTTTGCCATATTAGTATTATTAACCAAAAATCAGATAAGGAAACGCAATGCCCTAATATTTAATCGGGGGCCTTTATTCTGTACATTGCAAAAAACACTATAGGAAGCACGTAGCACAGAAGGGCATATGGTGCAAAATCAACATATTTCACTCCGAGCACAGCACACACAACTATTGCATTGACATTCCAAGGAACCATGGCGACTGTCATGGTTCCAACATCGGAGATAGACTGCACGAGATATTCCTTTTTAAGGTTGAATTTTTCATAATGAGAGCTCATGAACTTACCAGGTATTATTATGCCTATTGTTTGGTTGCATGTCATTGTATTGAGCAGGAAACTTATTATACCAGAATGGACAATGAGAGAATACTTGGAATTTATCGATTTTGAAAGATTTTGAATCATGCTTGATATAAGGTCCAATCCATTCAGTATACCTGCAAATGATGTCGCAAACACTATTGTTATTAAAACATCTTTCATTGATAAAAACCCTCCGCCTGATATGGGTATGTCGAGGCCCTCCCTTTTGAATCCAAATACTGCAGTACCTAGAATATCTGATGCTGAAACATCCTGAAAAATCATAGCTATAAATGCGGCTGACAGTATTGACGCGGATATGGACTTGAACGTGGGCAGTCTTAGCATTATGCATGAAAAAAGTATCATAAGAGGCACAATGCAAAAAATACCTATGTGGAAGCTCTCTTTTATTGAAATCAAAGTCACGTCTATGCTGGAATAGTCAAGCGAGGAATAAGAGCTTCCGAGTATGTAGTATATGGCACCAGAAATTAAAAAGGCAGGCACAAGGCTCGAATTCATCCTTTTGATGTTAGCCTGGGCATTTGTACTCGTTATTTCGGTTACGAGATTGAAAGCACTTGAAAGAGGAGACGACCTGTCCCCAAGGTAAGCTCCAGACACTATGGCTCCCGAGAGAACAGGCAGGCTTACGCCCATGCTCTTTCCAACGCCCAAAAGGACGACTCCCATGGTTGAAATGCTTCCGATGCCTGTGCCAAGGCTCAGGGATATGAAAGACATTATAAGAAACGAAAAGAATATGAAGTTGTAGTTTTTAAGTATTTTAAGCCCCATGGACATAAGATATGGTATTGTTCCGCAAATCATCCACATAGATGTTAAAACGCCTATGGATGAAAGCACAAGCAGAACGTTCTTTGCGGAAAGGGCTCCGCTCATTATGCTCTTGTTGAGTGCTAAAGGCGAAAAACCCGAAAAAATGCCAGCTGTATACAGGAATATAAGAGCCCCCCCTATTCCGTAGTAAACGGGAAGCTTAAAGAATATTGACAGGGATATAATGCACAGCGATACTATCATCTTTTTCATAAATGAAGGCTTTTTGCTCACGGCAAGGCGCAAGTGCAAAAGCTTTACTCACCAACCTTTCTTTTGAGGTATAATAAACAATAGAAATGAATACATTTAAAAGATATATTATTTGATATAATGATTTTAACACTTTTTACAGTTTATGGGCTATATTATGGCTTATAAAATAAATAAACTGAAAGCAGTATAAACAGCGATATTTAAATATATTAAGATAATGCTGGAATGAGAGTTAGTGCACATATATTAGAGGAGGATTATATTGAGCGATTTTTTACCCATATCGTCAAAAGATATGGTTCAAAGAGGATGGACAGAAGTTGATTTTGTAGTTGTAAGCGGCGATGCATACGTAGACCATCCGTCATTTGCTGCGGCGATAATAGGAAGAGTTTTAGAAAGCAGAGGTTACAAGGTGGGCATAATAGCCCAGCCGGACTGGAAAAATACAGATTCATACAAGGTATTTGGAAAGCCTAAATTCGGATTTCTCGTAGGATCGGGAAATATAGATTCCATGGTCAACCACTATACTGTGGCTAAAAAGAGAAGGCGAACAGATAGCTACTCGCCAGGTGGGAAAGGGGGATTACGACCTGACAGGGCGCTTATAACATACTGCAATGGAATAAGGCAGGCTTACAAGGACTCACCAATAGTAGTGGGCGGGATAGAGGCAAGCCTTAGAAGGTTTGCACACTATGACTACTGGGATGACAGGGTAAGGAGCTCGGTTCTTTTGGACAGTGGAGCTGATATTCTTGTGTATGGAATGGGAGAAAGGCAGATAATCGAAATAGCGGACGCTCTTTCATGCGGGATAGAGGCAAAATATATAAATTATGTGAATGGAACAGTATTTAAAACCGGGGAATTGGATTTTTTGATGGGAGAGTATATTGAAATCCCATCATATGAGGATGTGTGCCAGGATAAGAAAACATATGCCAAGGCTTTTAGAATTCAACATGAAAACCAGGATCCAATAAGGAGTAAAGTTCTTGTGCAAAGGCATGGAAAAAGCTATGTGGTTCAAAACATCCCAGTAATGCCCCTTAATAGGGAGGAACTAGACAGGCTTTACCTGATTCCGTTTAAAAGGCAGTATCATCCAATATATAAGAAGGATGGAGGAATACCTGCGCTTACAGAGGTGAAGTTCAGCATAACTTCGGAAAGAGGCTGCTTTGGCTCGTGTTCATTTTGTGCAATAACATTTCACCAGGGAAGGATAGTCCAGTCGAGAAGCCATGAATCAATAGAAAAAGAAGCCGTGGACATGACAAAGGATGCGGATTTCAAGGGATATATACATGATGTCGGAGGGCCTACTGCAAATTTCAGGGATGCTGCATGCGACAATCAGCTAAAGCATGGAAGCTGTAAAAGCAGGCAGTGCTTGTATCCGAGTCCATGCAAAAATTTGAAGATAGACCACACCGACTATGCCCAGCTTCTGAAAAAACTCAGAAAAATAGACGGTGTTAAAAAGGTTTTTGTAAGATCTGGCATAAGATACGATTATCTTATGGCCGACAAGAATAGAAAGGGATTTATGAAGGAACTGTGCAACCATCATGTCAGCGGTCAGCTTAAAGTGGCTCCGGAGCACATAAGTGAGAATGTACTATCACTCATGGGAAAACCGGGAGGAAAGACGTTTGATAATTTTGTAAAGCTTTACAGGAATACAAACGCGGAGATAGGTAAGGAACAGTATATGATTCCATACCTTATGTCATCGCATCCGGGCTCAAGGATTAAAGATGCCATAAAACTTGCGGAGTATTTAAGGGATAGCGGACTTTATCCAGAACAGGTACAGGATTTTTATCCTACTCCGGGAACTCTGTCGACTACAATGTACTATACTGGAGCGAATCCGCTTACAATGGAAAGCGTATATATTCCAAAGGATCCGAGGGAAAAGGCAATGCAAAGGGCACTTCTTCAGTATAAAAAGCCTCAAAACTATGAACTGGTGAAAAAAGCCCTTATAAAAGAAAACAGGCAGGATTTGATTGGATTTTCAAATCTGGCGCTTATAAGGCCAAGGCATAAGGATCAGTTTAGTGAAGGCGAGGGGCATAAAGGGAACAAAAAAACAAACGCTAAAAAAATGGTCAAAGGCAAAGTGAAAAAAGGACAAAGCGGTAGAAAAGACAACAGATAGTGTTAAATAAGAATCCAATGGCGGAATAAAAAGTCTGTTGTTTGGATTCTTTTTTATATTAATTTAAATTGTTAAAATCAGTATGATAAGCCTGTTGCCGAAATATAATGTAGAGTACACGGTTTAAAATACGCATAATAACGTATTTAATCCGACGGAAAGAAGGATTAAATTCAGGAAAAACATATAAACAAAAAAAGTTATAAAAACTTGTTGACATGTTTTTTGAAAGTTGGTATAGTATTACTTGTCGCCGGACAGGGCACACGGCAAACAAGCCGGAAGCCAAAAGAACTTGAAAAAAGTTCTTGACAGAATGAAGGCGATGAAGTAGAATAATAAGAGTCGCTGCAAGGCGGCGCACATTGAACCTTGAAAACTGAACAGCAAAACCATAGACTGATTTTAATCAGTCAAACCATAAACAAGTCAGTGAT
>CBDULP010000025.1:0-27685 GCA_965368085.1 uncultured Peptoclostridium sp.
CGCCTTTGTTGTCTACATACAATTCTTCGCCTTCATATCGCAATTCACCAAGCCTATACGTCGCCAGATCCTCGATCTGCCTGGGCTTGTCCATTCCCGGTTCAAGAATATAAAGCCCCGAATCCTTAAGCACATATATATTTCCGTTTTCATCCTTAAAAAGTTTGAATATCCGCTCATACTCGACTTCAGGAATAAAGTCTTTTCCAGTATACAGCTTTTTCTTCCCATTAACTTCCCTGTACAAATTGCCTTCCTTTATGTACCACCTGCAGCCATTCTCAATAATATAGTACTTGTCTTTTCCTGAACTCGTATTCTCGAAAGAATCTCTTAATTTCGCGTATGTTTTCTCTTGGGCTATAAATTGACCGCTATCAGGCTGCTTGCCCGTCAAAACATTGATTATGCGACCGTCTTTTATTACATATATGTTTCTTTCGTCTGAAATATAATAACCTTTTCTTGACGCATAATACTCATCCTCTTCGAATTCGCTCTTTGCAATAAGCTTGGATTCTCCGCTGACGAAATCATACCTGTATATGCCTTTGGATACGTCAGCTTGACCGCCCGAATACTCTGGCGTGAAAAATTCGAAATATAGTACATCATCGAATGTCCTGATCAAATCCATATTGTAAATGCCCAGTGATTCTGACAAAAGAGTGAAATTGTATTCACTGTCCAAAACACCTATGTCATTGCCCGTGTTCGACTTGAAATACCTGACGCTAAAATCCAAAATCAGGCTTCCGTCCTCGCGTTCAATTACAGTCTCCAGGCTTGCGCTCTGCGGGATGTCCAGCAGAGTTGAGCTGCTGTCCCTAATCAGGAATACAAAGCTGTATCTTGGAGTATAGGGAGGCGGTATGTATCCCTGCGTCCATATTGTTATATTTACCAGTTTTGTGTTTTCATCAACAACAAATTCTTCAGCCCAGATGTCAATATCCGCATCTTCCGGATTATATTCGCCGCCCCCCTTTTCCTTATAGTACTCCTCAAAACTTTTGATGTTTTCCTCTTCATAGGCAGTCACATCCATGAGCTCGATTTCATCAATATATAGCTTGTGATCTCTGTGGCTTATTCTGGAATCCTCGATATTCTCACCGCCTCCGCCGCTATGGCTCTCATCCCATTCAAATTGCTTTTCGTATCTGAACGAATCATTCAAATCTTTCGAAACACTGTAAACCGAGTCGTTCATTCTGACATAAAGCCTGTCTCCATATTCGCATAAAATATCATCAACTTTCACATTTTCACCATAAGTCCATACAATTCCGTCATTGTATATCGGAACGGCCGGATATGCATATGATGCGGATGTGATTAAATAAATCACTGTAGCAATACAAATAATTTTCTTTAATTCCCCAGTCATTTTCATAAATTCCCCACCTTTCATCTGCATATGTAATGACAAATATAACTGTTTTTCCTTTCAGGCAATAATACAAATATCATTTTTGAATTTGTTGCTTTTATAATTACAATTTACCACACAGGCCTTTTCATTACCATAAGCTGGTTCAATTTATAAAAAAATGGCTTTAAAAATCTGACAGCCATAGGATTTGGACATTAATCGTAACAGACTTTTTAATATATTTTATTAAGTAGCTCTATTGCATTGACATCTTATATACATAAACCCTATACTGATTTCAGAATACATTAGGAGGGACTTTATTATGGCAGCACTAACACAAGAAATTCAGAAATATTTTATCGATCTCAAATGCGGATCAAACAACCTTATCACATTAAATGACCTGCTCAAAAAAATTGATGCAAAAGACGAAATGTTCATGCTTGACATACGCAAACAGGAGGACTACGACAAGGGCCATATAAAGGGCGCTTTTCATGCTGAGTGGAGCGAGGTTGGCGAATTTATAGAAGAAGATGTTTTCAGCAAGGATGAGCAAATAATAGTAATCTGCTATTCAGGTCAGACTGCGGGTCAGACTGTCGGGATTTTAAGGTCCCTAGGTTACAATGCATGCTCTCTAAAGGGCGGCATGATTGCCGGCTCCAAAAATGACAATTTAAACATCGAAGCAAGTTGTTCCACTTGAGGTTAATAATGCCTCCGGTGGAGATCCAGCAAATATATTAATCTGCTTTTTTAATGACATAAAGCTAAAAAAAGGCCTGTGCGGATTAGTTCATACCGCGCGGGCCTTTTTTATATGCTTTTACAATTATGGTCTTTATAAGACATTATATATTAATGTGAAATATTCAGATTACATGCGTATCTGAATTTAATGGAAATTTCAAAACAAAAAAGTCATAATCCTCTTATGCATATGAATGTTCTTTTTATCCAAGCATGCCTATGCCTTCCGCTATCATAGGTATGACCTGCTTTTTCCTTGAAACCACACCTTCCATGAAGTCTCCCTGTTCGATTTCACCAAGCACATGCTTTAGTATAGGCACATCCTCCACAAATATCGCATATGAGCCATTTTTGATTATATCCGTGACAACCATCATCGTGAGGCTGCTTCCTTCCTTTTTATGAACTCCTTCTATATACTCAATGAAATCCCCTTTCTTGCTTGATATCTGGTCCATGTCAAGCGTAAACACCTGTGATATTCCAACCTTGTGGCCTTCTATAACGAATTCTTTGAAATCTCCATAGAATATTTCATCCATGCTCTTGCCTTCTATTGAAGTCCCCGCCTTGAACATGTCCATTGCAAACTCCTCAATATCAATGCCCAGTATTTCGTTGAGTTTTCCCGCCGCCCTTTTGTCCGCATCCGTGCTCGTCGGCGACTTGAATATGAGTGTATCTGAAATTATCCCCGAAAGCAGTATTCCAGCAGTCTGATAGTCCATCTCCACACCTGATTCTTCGTACATATTGTAGACTATTGTGCAAGTACTTCCAACCGGAATGTTCCTAAATGATATGGGCATGGAAGTCGATATGTCGCCTATCTTGTGGTGGTCGACAATCTCCATTATCTGCGCCTCTTCAAGTCCATTTACACTTTGGGAATATTCATTGTGGTCTACAAGAACCACCTTTTTCCTTCCCGGAGTAAGTATATGCCTTCTGTTTACAAATCCCAAATACGCGCCGTCACTTGATACAACAGGATAATTCGAATGTTTTTTGTTTTTTATCTCTTCCTTGAAGTCATCAAGGTATTCTTCCTCATTAAAGCTCGCTATTCCCTTAGACTTCATTATAAGCGAAATGTAATTGCACTGGGATATCAGCCTTGAAGTCGTGTATGTATCGTAAGGGGTCGATATTATCGATATGCTTTTTTCATTTGCCGTATCTAGGTATTCTCCTGGAATCTCATTTCCCCCAGTTATAACAATAAGCCTCACACCGCTTTGTATCGCAATGTCTATTATGTCATACCTGTCTCCAACGATTACTATGCTGTTTTTTCCCAGAAGATTAACCTTCTTTAGTGTTTCATGGTAAAATGCTCCTATGACAGCATCTCCTGTTATCTCCTTGTCATCCCTGTCCGTTAACACCTTTGCGTCAAGGTCTTTTATAAGATTATGCATGTTGGTCTCTATGTGGTAATGGTTTCCCCTGATGAAGGCCATGGCTATATCCTTCATCGTAACTATCCCCTCTAGCTTCGACTCTTCGTCCACTATTGGAAGTATCTTTATATTTTTGGACTCCATCATCCTGTAGGCATGCCTTATGGACGAGCTGCTCTTTATGGCCTGGGTTTTTTCATATTCAAGATCTTTTATCTGTATTTTTACATTATCTATCATGTCAGGACATTTTGCCCCGAACCTGTCAAGTACGTACTGGCTTTCCCTTCCAATTTCATCAAGCACGCATGGCTTTGACTTTACACCCTGCTTGTTTTTAAGCCTTGAAAGCCCTATTGCAGATGCCACTGAATCCGTATCGGGATTTTTATGGCCAAATACAAGTATACTCAAAATTTATTCCCCCTATCATAACCGCTCTTGTAAATATAGTCCTATTCATTATATATCATCCCCATTTCATTTTCACTATTGTTTATTAAATATCAAATCATACTATAATATTTGAATATATTTCCTATTTTCTGACTTTTCCAATATTAAAAATCATGATTATGTGGTATATTATGATTATAATTATCTATTTTTTAACTATATTTCACAAGGGGTGATATTATGGATAAAGTGCGTGGAAGTATTTTTGCAGGTCTTGGAACCGGTATATTTGCAGTTAATTTTGTATCCATGAAAGTTCTGATTGATAATCTGCCCGAAATGAGCATACTATTTTTGCGATTTACAATAGCTTGGATTTTTTTGACCGCCTTTTTGGTTTTCAAAAAGAAAAAGCTGCATGTTGAAAAAAGCGACCTTCCCTCGCTTTGCCTCACTGGGTTTTTGGGAATGTTTGCCTATTATGTTCTATTTTCATTTTCTCTAAAATTCATAAGTGCCTCTGTTGCATGTCTTGTATGTTCGTTGATTCCCATAATAACTCTGTTTTCTGAAAGTTTCATAAAAAAGATTAGAATCGAGCCTATGGCCGTTTTTTCACTGATAATGTCATCATATGGCGTATATCTCGTAATTGGAGGGCAGGGTTCAAGCTCATCATCTTCATCTGCGATATGGGGAGTAGTCTTGATGCTTTTTGCAGTATGCGCCTGGATTGCATACACCCTTAAGACGGATGTATTGCTTTCAAAATATGATGACATGAAGGTTCTTACATACCAAAATATATTTGCAAGCATGATGCTTTTGCCTTTTTTCGCACATGATCTGCCAAAAATCATGAATTCTGGATTTGACACTGGTAAATTGGTGATGGTTTCAGCAAACGTACTTTTCGTAGGAATACTTGCCTCTGCAACGGGATATTACCTTTTTATATTGGGCATAAAACACCTCGGAGTCACCATATCTTCCGCATATATGAATATAATGCCTGCCATCACAATGGCTACAAGCTATTTTGTACTCGGCGAAGAAATTACGCCTCAAAAAATCATTGGATGCCTGCTTGTAATTGCGGCAGTATTCTTCATAACATTCAAGGAAGAGATAAAATGTGCGCTAGTCAAAAAAGCAGCCTGAAAAAATTCATTCAGGCTGCTTTTTTCTATATTATAAAACTTTAATCCATCTGTTTCCCATCAAGCAACATCAGTTGTCTTTTTATCAAATGCATCGTCTGGAATGTCTGCTGAATTTTTGTCGAATATGCTCGTAAGCAGGAAAGTTCCCAGGCAGACAGGCCATTCTAGGTATATCGGATGTGACACTATGTGGCTAGCCGGAACGAACACCCAAACTGCCAGTACCAGTATTCCTGCTGTCAAAGTCGTTGCAGCTGCGCTTTTTTTACACAGCTTTGGCGCAAACATTGTAAACAACACAATTATTGTAAATGCGGTAGTTAAAGATAGCCCTATTAGTATTGTCTTTAGAATTCCAACTATCGTGCTTGCCAGTATATATGTTATAACACTTACAATCAGGACAATAACACGCGAAAACATGAGCTCCTGTTTTTCTGTCAAGTCTGATTTCACATACACTTTCCATACATCGTTGATCACAAGCGTTGCACTTCCGAGAAGCAGCCCGACGGCACTTGACACGTCTGCAGCCCAAAGTCCCGAAAGGGTCAGTCCCGCTATGACCGGATTAAGGCTCATTACAACCTTAGGCAGTGCCATGGCCGGATTTTCAAGTCCCGGAAACTGAACAGCCGCGATAATTCCAAATAATGCGGCCAAAAACCCAACAGGAAGTATAATAAGTCCGCCCAGTATATACCCTTTTTTTGCAGTCTTGGCATCCTTGGCCGCAAAAGATATTTGGACGCACGACTGATTTGACATACATTGAGTCACCATTACAACAAACCATGCTATAATTAGCGCCCAGCCCACACCAGAGATCGGGTTGAACCACGGAACCTCCGGCCTCTGGTTTAACGCTGAAACCACATTTGAAAATCCGCCTACATTGTGTATCGCAAAAATAGCACCCATGCAAAGACCTACATATATCATTATTACATTTATTACATTGCTGAGACCCGCCGCCCAGAAACCGCCTATCAAACTGATTCCAACAAATACAATGGCTGTGGTGAGCATCCCTGTTTTAAAAGTGAATATGTTTGGAAGCAATGCCGTAAGTATTGATCCCCCCGCAACATATTGGAGAGATGTAACTGTTATTTGGATAACCAGTTGTCCAGCCACACCTATAAGCTTTCCTGTCGGGCCATAATACTTGCCAAGCAGTTCCGGAACAGTGGATATGGTCATGTTCCTGAATTTCTTAACCACTACAAGTCCAGTCGCTATTGCACCTGCAGCCCAAGCTGCATTATACATGCCCGCTGCAATCCCTTTTGAATAGGCGCTTTCTGCGACTCCGACAGTCGATGCTCCGCCTACCGCCAAACCAGCAATCATAACGGCAATCACCACAGTTGGAAGACCCCTGCCTGCCAGTAAAAACCCTTCTGCTCCGCCATTTCCCCTCTTGGCAAGTTTTGTTGAATACCATGACACTCCGAATAATGCAACCACGTAAAGTACTACTATAAAAAATGGAATATTCATAAGTAAACCTCCCTCTAGATGTTAAAATTTTTCTGTCCGATACAAACAAAATTCCTCATGCTATGTGCATCTCTCTTTTATTTGTTTACAATAGACTTGATATGGGCTGTAAATTCTGGAACTATCTTATTTAGATCTCCAACAAGCCCAAGGTCTGCAATTTTCATTATCTGCGCATCCGCATCCCTGTTTATGGCTATTATATAGTCGCTATCCTGCATCCCAGCCATATGCTGTATTGCTCCTGAAATTCCACATGCAACGTATATCTTCGGCTTTACAGTCTTTCCTGTCTGGCCTACCTGAAGAGCCTGGTCCGTCCAGCCGTTTTCAACTGCGGCCCTTGAACCGGCAACTGTTCCGCCAAGCGCGCCTGCAAGTTCTTCAAGCATTTTGAAGTTTTCCTTGTTTCCCATGCCTCTTCCGCCCGCCACTATGACCTGCGCTTCGCTTATATCTGCCACTTTTTTTGCCTCTTT
The DNA here is from genome assembly GCA_965368085.1 of uncultured Peptoclostridium sp. GTDB lineage: Bacteria > Bacillota > Clostridia > Peptostreptococcales > Peptostreptococcaceae > Peptoclostridium. The sequence goes on from CBDULP010000025.1 coordinate 7,079, forward strand.
TGCAATGTCAAGAACCTTCACTCTCATGTCCTCTTCGAGTATTCCAGGCGATACTTTTTCTATTTTCGATATGTCTATTCTCGATTCATCCCTTGTGCTCCTGTCGAACACACCAGGTCTTACAGTGGACATTTGCGGCCTGTGGTCAGTACACATTATTGTAGCCATGAGGTTTCCCCCAAACGCCGGCCTGGTCATAAGCAAATGCCCCGTTCCGTCTTCCACGTCAAGCGATGTACAGTCGGCTGTAAGTCCCGTTGAAAGTCTCGCCGCAACCCTCGGCCCGATATCCCTTCCTATGAATGATGCTCCCATAAGCATAATTTCCGGCTTTCTCTCGCTTACCAAATCACACATCACCCTTGCATAGGCATCCGTTGTGTAATGTGAAAGCCTTTCATCCTGCGCATATATAACCTTGTCCGCCCCATATGCCATAAGCTCTTTTGCTTCATCCTGTATGCCGCCTTTTCCGATAAGAAGCGCTGTAAGCTCAACTCCGAGTTTATCTGCAAGCTCTCTCCCTTTTCCAAGCAGTTCCAAAGACACCTTTTGCAGCTTTCCATCCCTTTGCTCTGCAAATACCCATACTCCCTTGTAATCGCTTATATTCACCATTCATCCCTCCACATATTGTAATTTGCCGTTTTGGCTAGTACCTTTTATATACGGTGAGTTTCTTTCAGCCTGGATGCCGCAAATGCCCCTGCTTCTTTTGGCGATACATCAATCACTTCACCTTTTCCCTTAGACTCCTTGGTCATAGAACTTTTGACCTTTGTTGGCGAGCCTGAGAGTCCGAGAAGCGACCTGTCAACATCTATGTCATCTGCAGTCAGCACTCTCACTTCCTTTTTGAATGTATTGAATATGTCCTTCATATTCATATATCTCGGCTTGTTCAGAGTGTCTATAGCGGTCAATAGGCAAGGCATATTGACTTCCAGAAGTTCATAGCCGTCTTCAAGGGCCCTTCTTACTCTAAGCCTGTCACCCTCAACATTCACTTCTTCTACATACGTAACTTGTGGGATTCCAAGGTGCTCTGCAATTTCCGGCCCCACCTGGGCGGTGTCCCCGTCTATGGCCTGCCTTCCCGCAAGTATTATGTCATATTCAAGTGTTCTTATAGTCCCCGCAAGCGCATGCGAAGTCGCAAGTGTGTCAGCTCCTGCAAACACTCTGTCTGAAACAAGTATTGCCTCGTCCACGCCCATGGCAAGAGCCTCCCTCAAAGCCTCTTCAGCCTGAGGCGGCCCCATGCTGACAACTGTAACATGCGCCCCCATGGAATCCTTCATTCTGAGCGCTTCTTCTATGGCATTTTTGTCATCCGGATTTATTATTGATGGTACTCCCTTTCTTATGAGTGTCCCTGTAGCCGGGTCTATTTTCACTTCATTTGTATCTGGAACCTGCTTTGCACAAACCACTATTTTCATATATAACCCTCCTCATCTGATTTTACATATTATCTGAATAAGGCTCCTGAAATCACCATCTTTTGAACCTGTGAAGTTCCCTCGTATATTTCGGTTATCTTGGCATCCCTGAACATCCTCTCAAGCGGATAGTCGTTGGTGTAGCCGTAGCCTCCCAAAAGCTGGACGCACTGGGTAGTTACAAACATAGCGGTTTCAGCTGCAAAAAGCTTGGCCGTAGCGGCTTCAACCGAATATGACAGCCCGTTCATCTTGTTGTATGCGGCCTTGTAGACAAGGTATCTCGCGGCCTCTATCCTTGTCTTGCAGTCTGCCGCCATCCATGAAAGCCCCTGGAATTTGAAAATCTGCTTTCCAAACTGTTTTCTCTCTTTCATATATTCCACGGCTTCTTCAAGTGCTCCCTCAGCTATTCCAAGAGCCTGAGCCGCTATTCCTATTCTTCCCCCGTCAAGTGTCTTCATTGCCATTCCAAAACCTTTTCCTTCTTTTCCCATAAGGTTTTCAGCAGGAACCTCGCAGTCCTCAAATATGAGCTCTGTGGTTGAAGATGCGTTTATTCCAAGCTTGCTCTCAACTTTTCCAGTTGAAAATCCCTTGAATCCCCGTTCTACTATGAATGCCGATATCCCCTTCACTCCCTTGCTCTTGTCCGTCATTGCAAAAACTATGAAAATATCTGCATATCCGCCGTTTGTTATGAATATCTTCTGTCCGTTGAGTATATATTTGTCTCCATCCCTTACTGCAACTGTCTGCTGCGACGATGCATCTGTTCCGGCGTTTGGCTCTGTAAGCCCGAATGCTCCAAGTTTTCTTCCGCTTGCAAGGTCCGGAAGGTATTTCGCCTTTTGCTGTTCATTTCCAAACTGTTCTATGACCGACGCCCCGAGTGATACATGTGCAGAAAGTATTACTCCCGTAGTGGCGCATTTTTTAGACAGTTCCTCAACAGCCAGTATGTATGAAAGATAGTCCCCTCCCGCACCTTCAAATTCAGTTGAAAATGGAATGCCCATGAGTCCGTACTTTGACATTTTTTTTACCGTCTCTATAGGAAACCTGTGTTCATTGTCTATTTCGGCCGCTATTGGCTTGACTTCATTTTCAGCAAACTCTCTCGCCATTTTTCTTGCAAGTTCCTGTTCTTTAGTGAATTGAAAATTCATTTTCCTGCCTCCCGTCTATTTTAAAGAGTTTTTGGAATTATGCTTAAATCTGCGGCAGCGCCCGGATGGATGCAGTGCATGTGTCACCGCTCCGTGGCCGCTACCAAATCTCAATATATCAGTTAAAATTTCATCTCATGCAAGTCTTCAGATACTTCAAACATTGCATCGGTACAGCCTTTCACGTCATCTACGCTGACTCCGGGAGCTGTTTCCACCAATTTCAATCCACTGCCTGTAACATCAAATACAGCCTTGTCGGTTATTATCCTGTCCACTACTCCCGCTGCCGAAAGTGGAAGGGTGCATCTTCCAAGCACCTTTGAGTTGCCCTTATTGTCCGTATGTGCAAGCGCTGCAACAACTCTCTTCGCTCCAACCAAAAGGTCCATTGCACCGCCCATTCCCGGAACGAATTTGCCCGGTATTTTCCAGTTTGCGATATTTCCAAGTGCGTCCACCTCAAGAGCCCCCAGCACAGTTGCATCTACGTGGCCCCCTCTTATTATGCAAAATGAAAACGCCAGGTCGAACGCCGATCCTCCTGGAAGCATCGTTATAGGCTCTCCTCCTGCATTTCCAAGATCCGGGCTATGCTCGCCCTTTTTAGGCGCTGGCCCGAACATGAGCCCGCCGTTTTCAGTCTGAAGAATCACCTTTATGCCTTCAGGTATATAGTTTGCCGCCTGAGTAGGCATACCAAATCCAAGATTCACAACAGTTCCATCCTCAAACTCCTGAGCAATCCTTCTTGCGATTATCTCTCTAGCATTCATATTCTATTCCTCCCTATCCTCTGAATTTTTTCCCATCTTCCCATATTTTTTCGAAAATAGAACGTCTCTCCTGTGGCGCATATCCTTTTACCACATAGTCCACAAATATTCCCGGAGTTCCTATGGCATTTGGCTCTATCTCCCCCACCTCTACTATCTCGTCAACTTCAGCTATAACTATGTCTGCAGCTGTCGCCATTGTGGTATTTGTATTTATTGAAGTTCCGTCGTACATGAGATTTCCATTTTTGTCCGCCTTCACTGCTTTTATTATGGCTACATCTGCTCTAAGCGGTGAAAATGCAAGGTACTCCTTTCCGAAGAGTTCCATTTTCAACGCGCCTTCTTCGACTTCCGTTCCAAGGCCAACCGGAGTTATAACAGCTCCAAGTCCGGCTCCCCCGCATCTTATCCTTTCCACGAATGTTCCCATTGGGTTGAATTCAACTTCAATGTCTCCGTTGTTATATCCCTCAACAAGCGCCGGGTCTGTTCCTATATGTGCTCCTATGAACTTCTTCACCTGCTTGTTGGCAGTAAGCTTTCCGATGTCAAATCCTCCACCCGGGTATCCCGCAACAACACTCATCAGTGTCAGCTCGTTAACATCGCTTTCAGAAATATTGTCTATCATTTTAAGAGGGGCTCCAACTCCCAAAAATCCTCCTACCATTACAGAAGAGCCGCTTTTGATAAGCTTTACACTTTCTTCAACACTCGAAAATTTAACCATTTACTGCACCTCCATATCATTTAGTTGTTATTCTATTAACGCAAGAACCGTGCCAAGTTTGCAGTTTCGTCCAAATCCCTCATCTTTCAAGCATTTCAGAGAATGTCCGGAATTGTACTATGCATAAATATGTCTATTTTTTTGGATATGCGTCCACTTTTTTGGAAAAAACATTCCGAATCTGCATATAAATACAATAAAAGCGACTGGAGATAAAAAATATCCCAGTCGCTTTTATTACATCTCATATGAATTTCAAATCACATCAGGCCTCTTTTATGTTTAGCCGCTTTATCTTGTTGTACAGTGTGCTTCTCGATATGCCTAGTGAATCTGCGGCCTTGTTCTTGTTTCCATTATGTATTTTCAGCGATCTTATTATTGTCTCTTTTTCCACTTCATTTGAACTGCTTTTCAGCTGATTCTTCTCTTCCTCAAAATCATCCTGCGCATAGTGCATAAAGAACTCCCTTGCTCTTTCAGCCGTTATATTTCCCGATGAAGTGCTGACCATCATTTCTATGAAATTTCTAAACTCTCTTATGTTTCCCGGCCAGTCGTATTCATATGCCATTTCCAAAACATCTCTTTCAACATGCGGCTTTTCAATTCCGAATTCATCTGAAATTTCGCTTATGAAATGTTCCATCAAAAGAGGCAGATCATCTTTGTGCGCCCTCAGTGGGGGTATGTTTATCGGAATCACATTAAGTCTGTAAAAAAGATCTTTTCTAAACCGCCCCTCCTTTACAAGCTTTGGAAGATTTTCATGTGTTGCAGCTATTATCCTTGTATCGACGGGTATCGGAAAAGCGCCACCTATTTTTTCAATTTCACTTTCCTGAAGCACCCTGAGTATTTTGGCCTGCATATTAAGTTTCATATCGCCTATCTCGTCAAGGAATATGCTGCCTCCGTTTGCAATTTCAAATTTTCCAACGCTTCCGCCTTTGACAGCGCCCGTAAATGAACCCTGTTCGTATCCGAAAAGTTCAGATTCAAGCAGGTTTTCAGGTATTGCCGCGCAGTTTATGCCCACCCAGGGCTTATATCTCCTTTTACTCAAACTAACTATAGCATTTGCAACAAGCTCCTTGCCGACTCCAGTTTCACCTATTACAAGCACCGTAGACTTGATTTTTGCAGCAGCTATTATGCGCTTTTTCAAATTTTGGATGGCTTCGGTCTCGCCTATTATATTGTCTATGGTATATTTAGGTCCTCTATAGTCGCGGACTCTTCGTTTTTCCTTCAAGCAACTGCAATGGTCGACAAGACAACCAAGGCGAACAACTCCAACAGGCGTTATTTCTTTATTTACAACAGGAATAACCTCATAGCCTATATTTTTAATTGAATTTATATTTTGCATCTCCTCTACAGGCTCTACATACCTCGCTAAAGTCTTTACTTTTTTCGAGCTATCCCCTCTATTTTCCAAAATCTTAGATGCATCTAAAATACCAACATATTTCCCCTCCCTGTCTACGACCATCAAACTGTTTTTGTTTTTGTCGATCATCTTTTTTTCGGCATCCCTTATTGTATCTTCTGCCATACATTCGGCAAATATACAGTCCATTAAGTCCCTGACATTCATGTTCTCATCCCCCACAACAGCATTTTCAATTTTTGTATATAGTGCACATTTTATATAAGTCTGTTATTTATATATATCATCGTAAGGATTATTTTCTATTGTAAATGTGTTCACCTGCCGATCGAGCGAAACCGCTATTCCATCTAGCCTATCCGCAGATGATTCTATGTTTTCTAAAAGCAGCTTCAGTTTTTGAACTTCTACAAACAGGTTATTTATATGTTTATTGTATTCAATCCTGTTTCCAATTTTTTTTATACCCTGTTTTTTCAAATACAATTCACTGCCTGCAACTCTTTTTTCAATTTCATCTCTTAGAAAAATAATATTTTCAGCACTCATTTCATTTTGATGCCCTCTTAGAATTTCAACCTGCCTTTCAATTGCGTCTATTGAATCTTGCGACCTTTGGAGATCTGTAAGAAGGCTGTTTGATGCTCCCTTTAGCTCTTCAGAGCTGCCCTTTATCCTCCCTATCAAAATTGAAAAAGTATAGAGCATTGTATTAAATGAGCTGCTGAGGAATTGAAACTCATTATAACCGCTGCCGTCAAATCTCGCTGAAAGATCTCCTTTTTTAGCCTGCTTCATGGAATTCATAATCTCATTTACAGGCCTGAAAAACTCTTTTGATATGATATACGCTGCGATAACTGATATCAAAACGGTAATTGTCACTATAAATATCAGCATGTCTGAAAGCACCACAGAAGTATCGACAATGTTGTAAATAGCTTCATCTGTATTTGTTCCCGTATTTTGTGCATGGTTTGATATCTCAGCCCTTATAAAGTAGTATCCAACGCCTCCCATAATCATGGTTGGAACAAGGGATAGAAGTATAAAAAATATAAATAGCCTCGTCTTTATGCTGTTTTTCATATAATCCTCCAAAATTTGCATAAAAAGCAAATATTTTTATATATTTATACCATTTATATTTTTTTGTTAAACATACGCCAAACTGGTTTTGGCAATTTCAAAAGTCTTCAGCCATTGTAGTTCAAGCAATACAGAGTGATTTATGTATTTTCCAAACAATATTTCAAAATAGCAATCTACTATATGATTATTTACATGTTGAGTTTCATTCCATTACATGCAAGTAAATATGCAATTTAAAGCGGCAGCATGGAGGATGCTTCCTAAATTGCAAAAGCCGGGCAAATCCGCCCGGCTCCTTTAATCTCTATATCTTGAATTTTTCAAACGATCTGTAAAGTTCACCCGAAAGCCTTTCAAGGTTTTGTGCATGTTCTGCAAGCTCCTCCATAGATGCAAGCTGCTCTTCCACCGCCGCTGACACCTCTTCTGTTGATGCAGATGACTGTTCTGCCGCTGATGCTATATTTTGAACTATAAGCCCCATGTCCTCTTTTATATTGAGTGTTTCACTGCTTCCCGTCTTTACCTTGTCTATGTTCTTGACCAAAAGCTCTATAGATTCGAATATGTTTTCAAATACATCCTTAGTCTCCACTACTGCTCTGCTTTGTTCCTTTACAACGTCAGCAGTCTTCTCCATTGATTCAAACGCCGTCTTGGTCTTCTCCTGAACCTGGTTTATTATCCCCTTTATATTATCGGCTGATTTTGAAGATTCCTCAGCCAGCTTTCTGACTTCTTCCGCAACAACTGCAAATCCTTTTCCGTGTTCTCCCGCTCTTGCAGCTTCTATATTTGCATTGAGCGCAAGCAGGTTCGTTTGGTCTGATATGGCCATTATCACTTCCAGCATTGAACTTATGCCGCCCACGCTTTCGACAACCTCTGAGAATATTTTGCTGACACTGTGCGCCATTTTATCCGTCTCGCTGCTCTTTTCATCAAGCTTTTGAACAATTTCAAATCCACTTTCAACGAGTTTTATTGTGTTTTGGGACACATCTTGCATCTTGTCGGTTTCTTCAGAAAGTTTTTCTATTATTTCCGACATGCCGTTCATCTTGTCTTCTCCGTTTTGAGTGTCTATCGCCTGGCTTTCAGCACCTTGTGATATTTCCTCTATTGCCTTGGCAACCTCTGCAGATGCCTCCGCAGACTGCCCCGATATGTTGGCAAGCATCGCAGAAGACTCGTCAACCGCATTTGCAGAGCCTCTGACATCGGAAATCATATTTCTAAGGTCGCTTTCCAGCTTTTCAAGCGCTTGAGCAAATCTTCCAAATTCGTCTCTTCTTGCAAGAAGTCCTTTTGAAATTTCACCCGTAAAGTCGCCCTCTGACATCGCATTCAAATGCCCAACGCCCTCGGCAAGAGGCTTTGATATCATCCTCGCTATGTAGAGTGCAAGCAAGACTGCGACTATTGATCCTATTATTACGCTGAGCACCACCGCTTTCATCACGCGGCTGGCGTCATTGGTAAGCTCTTCCTTCTCCATTGCGCCAAGTATCTTCCATCCCGTTCTTTCATTTGTCAAAAATGTTATGAACTTGTCTACTCCCTCGTACTGGTATCTTGAAAATCCGCTTTTAGTTGATTTTGTATCTTCCCAGAAAGGAAGGCTCGTTATGCTGTCTTTTCCTATCTCATCTTCAGACTTATGGGCAATCATGATTCCCGAAGGATCGGTCATGAATATATACCCTGTAGTTCCTATCTTTGACTTCGATATTCCCTTTGAAATCGCCGAAAGGTCTATGTCCATCCCCGCAACTCCCACTGTGTTTCCCGCTTCATCTAAAACAGCCTTTGTCGCAGATATAAGAGTCTTGCCGCTCACCGCATCAGTATACGGGTTCGTCCATCCCGCAGTATTTATGTTTTTCAGGCCTTCTTTATACCACGGCCTTTCCCTTGGATCAAAACCTTCCGGAAGGTCGGTTTCGGGATAAATATGTAGTGTTCCATCCTTGGTTGCATAATATACATTTATTATTTCCCCATTGCTTTCCTTTAAACTTTTTAAGACTTCATTTCCTGAAAATTCGTCAAAATTTATTACTGATTTATTTTTAGCTACAGATAGAAGCTGCGTCTCAGTCCCCACTAAAAACTGGTCTATATATTTTTCAGTCTCGCCTATGGCCTGAGTTGTTGTTACTATAAGTTTCTTCTCAAGAAGATCGTATACAATATTGTATGCACTATAACCGAACAATGTAAGTATTATTATTACCGGAATCAGTATCATTCCTATAAGTTTGCTCTTAACGCTCTTTGATGTCAATTTCATTTTTCTGCCCGTATCCTTTCTGTATTTTTCATTTAAGCTGTAATTCCTACAGACGGTTTTTAACGCTCCCCCTTTCAAATAGACATAAAAAAACCACGGAGGCTTTAAACTGCTAAGCCACCGTGGTTTCAACGTCTAAATTTCCAACCAAAAATAGAACCACTCACAGTGATTTTTTAGCAGCCTGGCAGTCATAGAATTTCTTCCTTAGACCCATAGCTTTGCGTCCCTGTCTTTCAGCAGGTTTGCCCCGTTTTTCAAATATATTTTAAATGTCGCCCTTTAAATTCTACTGTTTTTCAAATACATTGTCAATAATTCATTTTAAAAGACAGTAAAATTCAGATTCTGATGGTCCATCAATGCCTTTTCACATACATACTGCAAAATATGTCCTGTAAATTTTCTCAACCAAAATAAAAAAACCACATGTGGCTTTTAAGCGCTAAGCCACTGTGGTTTTTAATATACAAACAGAACTTATTATATTGTTATTGCAGCTTCAAGCGCAAGCTTTATCTCGTTTTCCTCGCCCATGCTCGCAAGCTTTTCGCTGTCGACATAAAGGTCTATTCCTTCCTTTACATCTTCGCCGTATTTTACAACGTTGTTGAGTATAGAAGCCACTTTGACTCCCCTGAGCCTTCCGACCACAAACAGCGCCGCTGTCTCCATGTCTGAAGCCAGTATTCCTTTTTTGCTCCACTTTTCCATTATCTCCTGCTCTTCGTCTATATAAAACGAATCATGGCTTCTGACAACGCCCACATGGAATGGGATTTCCATGTTCTGTGCGTTAATCCTTAAGGATTCCAAAAGCTCATGGTCTGCAACCGCGGGATATGAACTGTCCACATACATCTTCGAAGCTCCGTCTTCCCTTACGGCTCCGTTTACTATTATCAGGTCTCCTATTTCTATACCCTTTTGAACAGCTCCGGCGCTTCCTATCCTTATGAATTTTTTTGCGCCACAGGCTATCAGCTCTTCAAGCGCTATGGCCGCTGAAGCTCCTCCGATTCCTGTAGAGGTTATGCTGACAGGAACTCCCTTGTACTTTCCGGTAATGGTCTTAAACTCCCTGTTAAAGACTATCTCCCTGTATTCGTCAAGATACTGAGCAGCCCTTGTAACCCTTTCAGGGTCTCCCGGCAAAAGCACTATTTCCGCTACGTCTTCTTCACTGCATCTTATATGAGGCTGAAGCATGGTATCACATCCCGTCCTTTAGGCCCATGAGGCCTTTTGCATTTTTTCTTTGAACAACAACAAATAGAACTGCTATTGTAGCAAGATAAGGTATCATCTGTGTAAACTGCGAAGGTATGCCTATGCTTTGAAGCCTTATTCCAAGCGCATCGAAGAATCCGAAAAGAAGCGCCGCCGCAAATGTCTTGGCAGGGTTGTACGCTCCAAATATTATCGCTGCAAGTGCTATGAAGCCTCTTCCTGCACTCATGTTTTCTGTAAATAGAGTGAGGTATCCAAGCGAAAGGTGAGCTCCCGCCATTCCGCAGAACACTCCGCACATAACGGAGCTCATGTATTTCATCTTCTTAGGGCTTACTCCTGCAGTCTCAAGAGACTCAGGATGCTCTCCCGAAGCTCTTAGCCAAAAGCCGTAAGGCATCTTGTAAAGGAATATGAACACTATTATAGTAAGTATCCAGCTTATATATACAAACACTGAGTGATTGTTCAGTATTGTATTTAAAAATTCTATTTTGTCTATAAAAGGAAGGCTCACATCTGGAAGCGGTTTTATGTCCGGCGACGAAAACGCACCCTTTACTCCGAATATACTCCTTAAAAGGAATACAGTAAGTCCTCCTGCAAATATGTTTATAGCTATTCCTATTATGAATTCGTCAGCTTTTAGCTCTATTACAAAAAATCCGAAAAGAAATCCCATTACTATTCCAGAAAGTATTGCCATTACTACTCCCATAAAAGAACTTGCAAAGAAGTAGCTTCCAAGGACTCCAAAGAAAGCCCCTATGAGTATCATTCCTTCCATTCCTATGTTGAGTATGCCCGCATGCATTGTAAGAAGACCTCCAAGGCCTGCAAGTATAAGCGGGGTTGCCGTTCTTATCGTGTTTTGAATTAGTGCAAGATTGAGTATGTCCTTAATCATATCTGCTTCACCTTCTTTCCTAAAGTGAGTTTTTTCCTCATAAGTATCTCTCTAAGCCCATTTTCACCTGCTATGAAAAGTATTATTACGGACTGTATTACAAGCACAAGCTCTGAAGGAACTCCTGTGGTTACCTCCATTGCAGTCGATCCAGTCTTCAGCATTGCAAAGAATATTGACATGAACACTATTCCTATTGGACTGTTTTTGACTATAAGCGCTATAAGCATCCCGTCAAATGCAAGGCCCTTTGAAATGTTTTGTAAGAATCTGTAGTGTATTCCGTAAACCTCGAAAGCCCCTGCTATGCCGCAAAGCGCTCCAGATATCATCATTGCAACAAGCATGTATTTCTTGTTGTTTATTCCTCCATACCTTGCAAATATGCTGTTAGCCCCTACCACCTTGAAATTGTATCCAAACGATGTTCTCTTTATAAGATAGTACATTAAAAATGCTATGAATATAGTGTAGAATATGCTCGTGTTAAGCTTTGAAAGAGGAATAAGATTTTGGAACTTGTAGCCTTCCGCTATCATATCGGTTCCACCCATGCTTCCCTGTGAAGACCTGAAAGGATAGTTTACAAGATATCCCGCAAAGAGTATAGCCACGCTGTTTAGCATTATAGTCGTTATTACCTCGTCTATTTTAAAATGAACCTTTAATACGCCAGGGAAATATGCGTAAAGCCCCCCGACTGCCATTGAGGCCAAAACAGCAAGTATTACAGCTACAAATGCCGGCAGGTCCGTGAATGTAAATCCCACATATGCAGCCGCAAATGCTCCTAGATAAAGCTGTCCCTCTCCTCCTATGTTGTATATGCCGCTCATGAAAGCTATTGCAGTTGCAAGTCCCGTAAGTATAAGCGGAATCGTCTTCACAAGAGTTGTAGCCATATTGTATTTTGTACCAAATGCCCCGTATACAAGAGCTCCGTATCCATGCAGGGGATTTTGTCCGTTAATCAGCATTATAACGGCTCCAAGAAGTAGCGCCAAGCCTATCGAAACCGCAAGAGACCCCACATAGCCTCCTTTTCTCTTTATCCATTCCTTCATATTCTATACACCTTCCTGTCCTCTGTGTCCCGTCATATAGTAGCCTATGTCCTTTTTATCTATTTCTCCATTTTTGAAGTTTCCTGTTATGTGCCCCTCGTAAAGGGTTATTATTCTGTCTGAAAGCCTGAATATCTCGTCCAGTTCGGCTGAAAGAAGAAGTATTGCACAGCCTTCATTTCTCTTTTTTATTATCTGCTCGTGTATGAACTCTATTGCTCCTATATCCACACCTCTTGTAGGCTGCGCTATAAGAAGTATTGGAGTATTAAATGAAAATTCCCTTGCAATTACAACTTTTTGCATGTTTCCGCCCGAAAGCGAACCCGCGCTTACATCCTGTCCCGCCGTTCTTACATCGAATTTTTTTATAAGGTTTGATGTGAATTCTCTTATCTTGTTCATTTTAAGGTGGACTCCATTTTTAGAAAACTCCTCGCTATGCTGGCTGCCCATAAGCATGTTTTCTGTTATAGAGTCGTCTTTGCTAAGTCCCATCACAAGTCTGTCCTCAGGTATGTGTGCAACCCCTATATCCCTTATCTTGCGGGGGCTCATACCGTTTATTCTGACATCCTTCATGTAGACATTTCCGCCTTTTATGTTTCTCATTCCGGAAAGGGTTTCTATAAGCTCGGTCTGACCGTTGCCTTCTATTCCGGCAACTCCAAGTATCTCTCCAGCCCTGACTTCAAGACTTATCCCCTTAAGCCCGTCAAACCCTCTGTTGTCAAGGGCCATTAGGTCTTCCACCTTTATCAGAGCATCTCCATCTATTTCATCCCTCTCAAGGTCTTCAAAAAGGACTTCTCTTCCAACCATCATCTCAGCAAGTGACTTTTCCGTCATATCGCTTGTCTGGTGAACTCCTATGAGCTTTCCCTGTCTCATTACAGCAACCCTGTCTGATATGGCAAGCACTTCGTTCAGCTTATGAGTAATTATTATTACAGTCTTGCCCATCTCGTCAACAAGCTTTCTTATGACCCTGAAAAGATCCTCTGTTTCTTGAGGCGTAAGCACCGCTGTAGGCTCGTCAAGTATAAGTATGTCTGCACCTCTGTAAAGGGTTTTTAGTATTTCCACCCTCTGCTGGACGCCAACAGACATGTCCTCTATTTTAGCCGTTGGATCTACTTCAAGTCCGTACTGGACACTTACCGACTTGACTTTTTCATTCGCATTCTTTTGATCCACAAGCACTTTATCCTTTAGTGGTTCCATTCCAAGCACAACGTTTTGCGCTATTGTAAATGACGGTACCAGCATGAAATGCTGGTGAACCATTCCTATTCCATTTTCTATGGCGCTTTTGGGGCTAAATGACTCTATTTTTTTGCCCCTTATATAAACTTCTCCTTCAGTTGGAGGGTGAAGTCCGTACATGGTCTTCATAAGAGTTGATTTTCCGGCTCCATTCTCGCCCACTACAGCAAATATTTCGCCCTTGTTTATTTCAAGGCTTATATTGTCGTTTGCAAGCACTCCCGGAAACCTCTTTGTTACATTTTTCAGTTCTATTATTTTTTCTGGCATATTATCTACCTGCACCTCCCGGTATAAAGTTTTCCTAAAAAAATGAAGAAGCAGGCCGCTTCTTCATTTTTTATTACTTTAAACTTCTGGAACTTCTATCTCTTTTTTCGATATCATTTCCTTAAGTTCTTGTATTTTAGCCTTTGTTTCTTCGCTTACAAGCTGAGGCATGTCCTCTGTTCCATATCCTATGTTGACACCATTTTCATTTGTGCCGTACTTGTAAACTTTTCCTGATTCAAATGTTCCGTTTTGTATTCTCTCTATAGACTCGTAAACTGAAAGTCCAACTCCTTTTATCATGCTGGCAATTATAACATCAGGGTTTATATATCTTTGGTCTGAGTCAACGCCTATAGCTTTTTTATTTACATCTTTTGCAGCTTCAAATACACCTTCTCCAGTTTTTCCTGCAACCTGGAATATTATATCTACGCCCTTTGAGTAAAGAGCAAGTGCACTTTCTTTTCCTCTTGCAGGGTCTTCAAAGCTCTCTGCAAATATTACTTCTATTTGAACGTCAGGGTTTACATACTTGGCTCCTGCTTCATACCCTACTCTGAAGTTTCTTATTACAGGTATGTCTGCTCCCCCTACCATTCCTATCTTTCCAGTTTCGCTCTCAAGTGCCGCAAGCGCTCCGGCAAGGAATGCCCCTTCGTTTTCCATGTAGTCTATCGAAGTAAGGTTGTCAATTCCCTCTATAACGTTGTCTATATATATGAATTTTTTGTCAGGGAACTGTGGTGCAACTTCTTTTAGAGTCTGATCGAATTCGAAACCTACAGCTATTATAACATCGCTTGTCTGAGCTGCATTGATCATCTGGTCTGTATAAAGGCCCGGATCGTTCTTACACTCGAATACCTTGCCTTCAACTCCAAGCTCAGCTTTTGCCTTTTCAAATCCTTCATTACTTGAATCGTAGAATGAACGGTCTCCAAGTCCGCCTGCAACTACAAGTGCCACGTTAAGCTTTGATTCGTCTGTTGCTGGTGCTTCTTCTTGTCCGCCACATCCGGCAAGTGCAAATGTAAGCATCATTATAATGCTTAAAAGAACTGAAATTTTTTTCTTCATAATATTTCCCTCCTTATTTTTTATATACAGGCACATGCCTTGCATATCAACTGAATCTTTCGATTTCCCTCTCTCTTTCAAGCCCGTCGACATCCAGAACTTTTATCTCCTTTTCACTTTCCTCTATAAGACCTTTATCCCTTAGCTCCTTGAGCACCCTGTTTATGCTCCTTTTGGTAACCACGAAATTTTCACTCATATACTTCTTGCTGAGGAATATGTGCGGATTTTTACTCAGGAATTCATCCCGGCTGCAGTTTATCAGATAGTCGCACACTCTGAATTTCAGCGAATATAAAGTGTCTTCTATACTTTTTTTGGACGTCTTATACGATATGGAGCACATCGCCTTAAATATGTACATCATTACATCCGGATTTTCTTCAATCCACTTTAAAAAATCCTTTCTGAATATCCGTATTATGCCGGCTTTTGTTATGGCCTTAATTTCACATATGAACGGTAGGGAATCGATTACCTCAATTTCTCCAAAAAAATCCCCCTCTTTATTTACTGCCTGCGAATAGACCTTTCCCTTTTCAGATGTATGGCATACTTTCACGCATCCCGAAAGTATCACATAGAAACTGTCGTACACCTGATCCTGCCTGCATATAGTCTGTCCAGGACTATACTCTGAAATTTTGCATTTTTTCAAAAATTCCTCATCTATTGTATCGCACATCAGCTTTAAAAGCGGAAGCTTTTTGTTCCATTTTATATTCATCATATACCTCTCACAATATACTATTCTAATTGCAAAAGCCCCACCGAAAAAGGACATATGTCTCGATTTACAGTGTTCTTTTAACATCTTTACTATATATATTTATACCTTTTTACACAAGTGTTGTAACACATATTATCGAAATATCATCCCAAACCAATACATCCCTTGATTTCAGAGGGATACACGCAATATATAGCGGTTCCCTTCCGTAGTCATTTTACAATTTATGGTTTTCAATGTATGCATTCACATTTTCATTCATTTTTTCAACGAGAAGTTTTATGATTTTATTCGAAGTAGAGCAAAGTTTTATGTCATCTATTGACCCTATGGGCAATACATTGATTGAAGTCCCTGTTATAAATGCACCCTCATATTTCTCAAGGCTGTTTGCGTGTATTTCATGCTCTACAACTTCTATTTCATTTTCTCTGCATATTTCAAGCACTTTTTTTCTTGTTATTCCAAGCAATACGTCTCCCGAAGGCGGAGTATGCACTTTCAAGCCCTTCACAAAGAACAGGTTCGATCTGCTGCCCTCAGTAACATATCCCTTTTCATTTACAAGAATGGCCTCGAACGCCCCCTCTTTTTCTCTTTTTCTGTTTATACTCTCCCGTTGCACCCTGTTTACAATCTTGGCATGCGGATTTTCCCTCTCCGAGTTATATAATATTGTGTGAATGCCCTCATCATACATCTGCTTTGGGGGATAAAAACTCTTTATGAAATATGCCATAAAGTCAAATCTTCCAGCCGAGAAATTGGCAGCCAAAAGCTTTACATTCATGTCATGCTCTCCATTAGCCTCAATAAGCCTTTTGATATGGCCCTTTATTTCAATGTCTTCCATATCTATATTCATTCCTATGAGCTCTGCGGATTTTTTCATCCTTTCCATATGTTCCTCTAGGTACAGGGCTGCGCCTTCTTTTATTCTTATGACTTCGTATACCGGGCGCTCGTTTGCAATCTCCATAGGGTTAATGTCAGCTGCGCTTTTGATATTGCCGTTTAAAATAACGTATTCCAGAGCTGCCTCATTTGCCTGTTCTTTTTTCATGATAAAGCCTCCGATTATGATATATTATTGTATATATCATAATTATATCACCTTATTATTGGAATCAGACTTCCAATTGATGTGAAAATCCCATATTCTTTTAGTTTTTCAGGAGGTGCAAACAATTGATGGATAAAAAATATATTCTTTCGCTGGACCAGGGAACCACAAGCTCTAGGGCCATACTCTTTGACAAAAATGCGAAAATAGTAAAAATAGCACAAAAGGAAATAAATCAGATTTATCCAAAGTCCGGGTGGGTGGAACATGACCCTATGGAGATATGGGCGGTTCAGTCTTCCGTTGCAAACGAAGTAATCGAAAGCCTGGGGATTTCACCATCTGAAATCGCTGCCATAGGTATAGCAAACCAGAGGGAGACGACAGTTGTCTGGGAAAAATCCACCGGAAAACCAATATATAACGCCATAGTCTGGCAGTGCCGAAGAACCGCCGATATATGCGAAAACATAAAAAACATGGGTTTTGAATCCTACATAAGGGAAAGCACAGGACTTGTAGTAGACGCCTATTTTTCAGCCACAAAAATAAAGTGGATACTAGACAATGTGCCGAATGCAAAAGAAAAGGCCAAAAGAGGTGAGCTTTTATTTGGAACTGTGGATTCTTGGATAATATGGAATCTGACAAGGGGAAAAGCCCATGTTACAGACTATTCAAATGCCTCCAGGACAATGCTCTACAATATAAAGAAACTTCAGTGGGATGAAAAAATACTTGATATTCTCCAAATCCCACACTCAATTCTTCCAAAAGTCATGCCATCAAGCCATGTATATGGACACACGGGCAGGGGACTGTTTGAAGACTCCCATATACCAATATGCTCAGCAGCAGGAGACCAGCAGGCGGCGCTTTTCGGTCAGCTGTGCACCCAGCCGGGAATGGCAAAAAACACCTACGGCACGGGATGCTTTATGCTGATGAACACGGGAGAAGACGTAATTTCATCTAAAAACGGCCTTCTGACGACCATAGCATGGGGAGTAGGGCAAAAGGTCTGTTATGCTCTTGAAGGGAGCATATTCATGGGTGGAGCGTGCGTTCAGTGGCTAAGAGACGAGATGATGCTTATAAATGATGCTTCCGAGAGCGAATACTATGCAGGCAAAGTCGATTCCACAAACGGTGTCTACATGGTTCCCGCATTCGCCGGCCTTGGCGCACCGTACTGGGACATGTATGCCCGAGGAGCCATTTTAGGACTTACAAGGGGCTCAAACAAGAACCATATAATAAGGGCTACTCTTGAAGCAATAGCATATCAAAGCCGCGACGTCATAGAATCCATGCAGGAAGATTCCGGAATAAGCCTGTTCCAGCTCAAGGTCGACGGCGGAGCCGTGGGGAACAATTTCCTCATGCAGTTTCAATCCGACATACTGGGTGTTGAGGTTCAAAGGCCTGCCGTCACAGAAACAACTGCCCTAGGAGCCGCATTTCTCGCAGGGCTTTCATCTGGATTTTGGGGCAGTATTGACGAGATAAGCCAAAAGTATTCGATTGAGAAGACTTTCACCCCTTCAATGAACACCGTGGAAAGGGAAAAATTGTGCAGTGGATGGAAAAAAGCCGTTGAAAGATCAATGCACTGGGAAGAACAATAAGCCCTTTTTCCGTGTTTTTTATGACAATGCAAAAGAGACTTGGATCATCATATTCAAGTCTCTTCCCATCTATTCCTGCGCACCCACTGCTTTCAAGCAGCATTTTCAATTGTTATTTCCCCAGTTATGCAAGGTATTAGGCGTTATATTTTCTATTTGTCTTCCGTCATTCGAGAAAACTTTTGCTTCATAAACTGCATAAGAGGTGCAACCTGGACAAGTGTAGGTGCTCCCTTCATCCATACCTGCTGCTTTACAACTTCTACTATTTCTTCTTTGCTCGCTCCGTATTTTATAGCCTTGTTCATTTCAAGTTTTGCCCTGGCTTCATTATTGTCGAATATAGCCGTTGCGAGTGCTATCAAATATCTGTACTTTAACGGTATGACACCTTCAGACCATATGTGATCGTTGTACATTCCTATTATGTTTTGGAAATCCTCACCCAGTTGCTGTGCAACCATTACTCCCGGCGGCACATATCCTATACTGTCTTTCATCTTTTTCTTAATATCGCTGTTGTTCATATATTCCACTCACCCTTCTCATATAAATAGGTCCGTATATCCCATACAAATGCTAAATTTACAGCTCCTGCAATCTTTATTTTCCATGATTCTATTGTATGCGAGATCAGCATGATTTTATGTATCGTTCGTTACAAAAAATAAAAAAAGCCCATGCATTTGCATAGACTTACTCCTTGCAGTCAAATTCCTGTACCGTTTGAATGAGCAGTTCCTTTTCACGCATTACGAGCTTGTTTCTCCTGCTGATATCTTCATTTAGTTTTTTATAAGAAACGGTAAATTTAACACCTAAAGCTGTCATTAATATACAAGCCCCGTTGAAAAGTAAAAGTGGAATATATTGATGCATCCGGTAAGCCCTTATGGCATTTCTTATTATATACATGTAAAAGCATAAGGCGCCTATGGAAGAAAATATTTAGTCAGAATTTCCCTATATAACCGCATGTCCGTTTGTAAAAGTCTATTTATACATTCTTCCCCGCAAACAGCGCCTCTTATCCCCATGAAATAGGAGTCCCTATGATCCAATGCAGTTTCAAGACTTGCGCGAGCGCTTTGATCATATATTTTCATAATATAATTGTCAATCTCCACTTCAAGTTTTTTCCGCCAACAGTTTCAATTCAATTACTTTTTGAGAACAATTGTTTTGTAATTTTTTACGATGTCCTATAGTACTTGTCATTATATACTATTTTACCTAAAATTATCAATTTTTCCAAATCCTTTTTATCTGCAAGCGGAAACTGTTTTTTTATTTCTTCAATCGTAACCTTCTTTTGCATCCTTATAAATAGGAACAAATTTATATTGTACCATTCGAATACCACTTCCATCACCCCTTTTTCATTGTCCCTAATATTATGATCTATGAAAAAAGTTATAAGTTTTTTCGAGTTTACAAAGTACAAAAATACTTTTTAGTAATTTTTTATTATTATCTCTTTTGGATTTTCTCTCTTTGCACCTATAGATCTAATATTTTTGTTGACATCGACCTTTATAATCTCATATTGGCTGAATATGTCGTTCATAAGCTCGTTATATGAATGTGATATCAGGAATTTAACTCCTCTTGAATTAAGTCTGTCACAAATCAGCTTAAGTCTTGTACTTTCTTGAAATTTCGAGATATTTTGTGTTTCAAAATTGTTCTCAGGAGCTATATATACAAACGAGTCCTCTTCTATCTTATCAGCAAAGCTTTCAAACTTTCTGCTTATAAGCTTTACATTCTGCTCCTGCAAGTATCTGCTTATTCCCTTTAGTGTTATCTTATTTGTAACATGCGAATTCTTATATGATCCAAATGGTACGTCAAACTGTCCGTTTTCATCTTTTCTGAAAAAACCGTTAAAGCACGTTTTGCTTAGATATATGTC
This sequence comes from uncultured Peptoclostridium sp., assembly GCA_965368085.1. Taxonomy (GTDB): domain Bacteria; phylum Bacillota; class Clostridia; order Peptostreptococcales; family Peptostreptococcaceae; genus Peptoclostridium. The sequence goes on from CBDULP010000025.1 coordinate 27,130, forward strand.
CCTCGCCGCTCTTTCAACAGGAGTCATTTCAGATATGTTCCTGCTTCTCATTTCATAATAGTACTCTTTTTCATTTTTATGATTCTTAAGCTCTTCTATGAGCCCGTCAACATTATCCCTTATTACCCTGTATATATTGTAGAGTTCCTCATCACATACATTTATAACAGCTCTTCTGCTTTGGACATTGAATAGAAGTGTCCCGCCCCCTACATATGCGTCCCAGTAGCTTGAAAAACTCTTTGGCATGTGCTTTTGGATTTCTTCAATTATATATTTTTCATCTCTTGTCCACTTGAATATAGGTGAAAGATTCTTTTTTCTTCTTTTCCTCTGTTTAGGTTTACTTTCAGAATTTAAATTTCCATATTCCAAATTAAGTGCATAGCTCATAATTTTTTCCTCCTTTTCAAAACAGTTAAATATTCATGTCCAGCCAAAACAAACTGTCTTGGCTGAACAATTGGATTTGGTGAATTTTTCTCATTTATCCCTCGAATAAACTATTTGCTCTGAACGTATTTGTCTATTGCTTGTGCAGCCGCTTTTCCAGCTC
>CBDULP010000026.1:0-26805 GCA_965368085.1 uncultured Peptoclostridium sp.
AAATCAGTCTATGGTTTTGCTGTTTAGTTTTCAAGGTTCAATGTGCGCCGCCTTGCAGCGACTCTTATTATTCTACTTCATCGCCTTCATTCTGTCAAGAACTTTTTTCAAGTTCTTTTGGCTTCCGGCTTGTTTGCCGTGTGCCCTGTCCGGCGACAAGTAATACTATACCAACTTTCTAAAATACTGTCAACAGGTTTTTATCACTTTTTTAATTTATCTTTTTTATGTAAACTTTGCACAAAAATAAAGCGTTTAAGTCCGTTTATTTTCGAACTTTAAGCCAGTCGCGAAGCTTTATATTTCGCATTAATGTCTTTATGATAATGCCGCGTTTATATTTAATTACAATCTTTCATTTCAAATCACTATAAAAAAGAGGCCCAAACCAAAACGGCAGGACCTCTTTTTTATAGTTTTATTGTTATGCTCTTTTTTCATCTACTGCCAAAACTTCTTTTCCACTAATAAGTCTTAGCTTTACAAGTATTTTAGAAAGCTTTTTGCCCCTTGGAAGGGTCATTATCTCTTTGCTCGTTATTATCCCTACTTTGAAAAGAAGCACTGCATATACAGCTAGTCCCACTCCTATTGAGGCTATGCAGGCGATATCGTTGCCCACAGCCCCGTGCACAGCGCTGAACGTCAGCTTTACAACAACCCCCATGATTACAGATGCTGCAAACGGCTTTCCTACGGAATCGACAAAGTTAAGCTCTATATCCATATACTTTTTAAGCTGTATAAAGTTCAATATAGCAGCTACGGCATAGGCAACCACGGTTCCCATAGCCGCACCCCTTACGTTTATGGCTGGTATTCCAGTAAGCACATAACTTATTGCTATTTTAAGCACTGCACCTATTGCAATGTTTATTACAGGTATATGAGCCTTGTCCATCCCCTGGAATATCCCAGTAAATGTCTGTGTAAAGCAAAGGAATACTACGCCAAAAGACAATACCAAGAGTATCTGCCCTGTAGATGATGGCTCGTTCGGGAACAGGAGCTGCATTATAGGCACCGAAAGCACAGCCAGTCCTATCGCGGCTGGGAACGAAAGCACGCTTGCGACCTTCATTGATATTCGAGTCTGCTCTTTTGCCTTTTTCATATCCTTAACGGCAATGCATTGCGATATTATAGGCACAAGGCTCATGGAAAGAGCTACAGTAAGAACCTGAGGCAGGTTTACAAGAGTTGCTGCCATTCCCGTAAGCTGCCCATAGAGGCTCGACGACTCCTCAACGCTAAAGCCTATCTCCTGAAGCCTTCTCATTACTATGGCCGTATCTATGAATGTCATTATAGGTATTACCGCCGCACCTATTGTTATAGGTATTGCTACGCCAAGGAGTTTCTTTATTATGTCTCCTGTGGTTTCGTTGTCTTCAGATATGCATGCACTGCTTTCTATATCTCTTTTTATATCTTTTCTGCTTCTCATGTATATACCTACCATGAATATCGCACCGAATATAGCTCCTGCCGTAGCTCCAAACGAGGCTCCCGCGGCGCCATATTCCTTGCCTCTTTCAAACATGTAAAACGCCAGTGTAAGTCCAAGTCCCACCCTGAAAAACTGCTCTATAAGCTGCGATATTGCCGTGGGCTTCATATTTTGAAGCCCCTGGAAATACCCCCTGTACGACGACATTATAGGCACAAAAAGCAACGCCGGAGCTATAGCCTTCATGGAATAGAGCGCCTTGGGGTTTTTGAACCAGTTTACAACCAGAAAATCCGCCCCGAAAAATAGTATCGCCGATGTTATTACGCCCACACTTATAAGCGCCCTGAATGATACCTTGAAAACCCTGTGGGCCCCTCTTCTGTCTCCAAGCGCAATTTTTTCAGATACGAGCTTTGATATTGCCGTCGGAAAACCTGCCGTGGATATTACAAGAAGCAGCACATAAAGCGGATATGCCGTAGAGTAATATCCCATTCCTTCAGAGGTTATTATGTTTACAAGCGGTATTCTAAAAAACGCTCCCATAACCTTAACCAATATTCCCGCCAAACCCAATATGAAGGCTCCTTTTAAAAAGGAATCTTTTTTCATCCAAATTTCCTCCCATATAGACTTAATTTATACAGGCCCGGGTGTATACCCGAGCCTATCAGCTTTAGTCTTTTTACTTGTTTTCTTCCATGTATTTTTCTATTTTTGCTTCTTCCATTAGTTTTTCAACATAAATTCCATACTCATTTTGCTTCACCTGCTGCACTATCGAATCCTTAACCTCGTCGAATTCAGGTGTTTCATCAATTTCATCATAAACCTTTATTATATGGTATCCAAACTGAGACTGAACAAGCTCAGAAATTTGCCCTTTTTCAAGTCCGAACGCCGCCTTTTCAAATTCAGGCACCATTACACCTTTTTTGAAATAGCCAAGGTCTCCCCCATTTGGAGCCGAGCCTTCATCTTCCGAATACTCTTTTGCAAGCTGCGCGAAATCCTCTCCACCCTTTGCCTTTTGAAGTACATCCTGTGCAATCTCTTTCTTTTTAGCTATTTCATCTTCAGGAAGAGGGTTCAAGCTTCCGTCCACCGTCTTTATAAGTATGTGGGATGCCTTTACCTGGTTATTCCTGTAGCTTTCCTTGTTCTTTTCATAGAATTCCTTTGCACTTGAATCCTCCACATTGAAGTTATCCTTGAAATCCTGTTCAAGTTTCATAACCATAAGCTCTTTTTGTATCTGCGCCCTTAGGAATTCATCGTCTATGCCGTTTTCCTCCATGAATTTTTTTATCTCATCGTCTTTTTCTATATTCTGCTTGAACTGCTCCATCTGATCGCTTACTTCCGACTCTTCAGATTTTATGCCCTTCTTTACAGCCTCCTGGTATTTGACCTCGTCAGCTATCATCTTGTCCAGTATCTGAAACTTTACTACTTCAAGAAAAGTCTTTCCATCTCCCGCATCCTTTGTCCAGATTTCCTCTCCGTACATAGCTTCATACCCTTTTTTTGCAAGCGCAAGGTTCTTCTCGAATTCAGCAGTCTTTATTAGGGTGTCGTTCACCTTTGCAACTGCGTCCTGCGTATTCCCTCCATTGCAAGCCATAAGCGAAAACATTACAGCCACTATTGTCAAAATGCTAATTAACCTTCTCATATCAAAACATCCTCTCTAGTTTTATCTGATAGTCTATTCTATCATCTTTTCCATTACCTCGGCAATTTCTGTAATCAATTTGTAATGATTTTTTTCTTTTGGTCTGAATATATAGTACGGCTCTATGAATATTTTTTCGTCACGCCATTTTATGGATTTCACCCCTAGCTTCTTGCCCAGCGCCTTTGCATATCCAGCCATTATTAGGGTCCCTACCGGCAGTGGTATGTCAGAGAATCTGTCTTCTATCTCTTCTTGTATATCATACATGTCCTTCTTGTCTTCTATTGAAGCTATCTTTTTGTATATCTCTATCTTTGTCGACTCGTCGTCTATATACCCCTGCGGTATATAAGCTTCGAGTTTTAGTTCTATATCTGCATCCGCCTCTTGTACAACTTCCTCTCCCTTTAACCTCTTTATTGCATTCGAGAGCATTTTCACATAAAGGTCATATCCTATGGAAGCCATGTGACCATGCTGCTGAGATCCCAAAAGATTTCCGGCGCCTCTTATCTCAAGGTCCCTCATGGCTATTTTAAATCCCGATCCAAACTCCGTAAATTCCTTTATGGCTTTGAGTCTTTTTTCAGAAACCTCGCTCAGTACCTTGTCCTTTTCATATGCGAAATATGCATACGCCTGCCTCGATGACCTTCCTACCCTTCCCCTGAGCTGGTAAAGCTGTGAAAGTCCCATTTTGTCCGCATCATAGACTATTATCGTATTGGCATTTGATATGTCCATTCCGGTCTCTATTATTGTGGTGCACACGAGAACATTGGTCTCCTTTTGGAGAAATCTCATCATTACCTTTTCAAGCTGTCTCGAACTCATCTGTCCATGCCCCAGGTCCAGATTTACAGACGGCACAATACTTTTTATCTTGGCGGCAATGTCCTCTATTCCGTTTACCCTGTTGTATACGAAAAACACCTGCCCGCCTCTTGCTATTTCCCGCTCTATTGCATCTGCCATTATGCTCTCTTTAGCCTCTACGACAAATGTGCGCACAGGATGCCTTTCTTCAGGAGGCTCCTCAATAACACTCATGTCCCTTATTCCGGTGAGCGACATGTGAAGGGTTCTTGGTATGGGTGTTGCTGAAAGCGCCAGAACATCCACAGTCTCCTTGACCTTTTTTATCTTTTCCTTATGCTTAACTCCGAATCTTTGCTCCTCATCTATCACCAAAAGTCCAAGGTCCTTGAAATTTATGTCTTTTGAAAGTATTCTATGGGTTCCTATGAGAACATCAACAAGCCCCCGCCTTGCATCTTCTATTATCTGCTTTTGCTGTTTTTCAGTCTTGAATCTGCTGAGCACCTCAACTCTTATGGGGAAGTTTTCGAACCTCCCTGCAAAAGTTGTATAGTGCTGCTGTGCAAGTATTGTAGTTGGAACCAAGAGCGCAACCTGTTTCGAGTCCATGCAGGCCTTGAATACGGCCCTTATCGCGACTTCTGTCTTGCCGTATCCCACATCGCCGCATATGAGCCTGTCCATTATCCGGTCCGATTCCATGTCCCTTTTAACATCTTCTATGGCTTTTTTTTGGTCTTCAGTCTCCTCATAAGGGAACAGATTTTCAAACTCCCTCTGCCATGTCGTGTCCGGTCCATATGCATAGCCTTTTCTTTCCTCTCTCTTTGCATACAGCTCTACAAGTTCCTTGGCCATGTCCTCTACGGCCTTTTGTGTCTTCTTTTTCACTTTGTTCCACTCATTCGAGCCAAGCTTGCTGAGTTTCACGCGTTCCCCGTCTGAACCGATATATTTTTGGACCTTGTCGAGCTGGTCCGTAGGAACATAAAGCGAATCTGAACTTGCATATATTATCTTCAAATAGTCTTTCTTTATATCTCCCACGGCAAGCTGGCTCATACCCTCATATTTTCCTATGCCGTGTGTTTCATGAACCACGTAGTCCCCTGCCGAAAGCTCGAGGAAACTCTCTATCTGTCTTGCATTTTTTATTTTCTTTTTACGCTTTGTACCACTTTTTTTATGGGCTCCAAGCACTTCCTTGTCCGTTATCAGCGTGAATGCTGCATCCGAATAACTAAAGCCGCTGGCCACGTCACCCTTTGTAACTGCTATTTGGGACGGCTTGAGATTGATGTCACGCCTTTCGAGTATGCTGCATGCAAGTCCAGACGACTCAATCATGTCATATATGTTCTTTGCCGCGTCCTTGTCCCCAATAGATATTAGTATGCTGTGCCCCTTGTCCTTCAGGTACTTTAGCTCGCTTATAAACATGTCCCGCTTCGCCCCGAACGGATGGATTTCCCTTGCGGCAAAATTCACCGAAATTGCCTTCCCAAAACCCTGAACATTTTTTGGCAGCATGGACATCAGTACAACAGGCCTCTCGCCAATATCATCCATAATGTCTTCAATTCCAAGCAATAGCTCCGACTGGCCTTTGAGCGCACTTCCTTTTTCAAAAGAATTTATAAATAGTTCTCCAAATTCCTTCCTATAATTTTTTTCACGCTCTGTTATCCTCGAAGGCTCATTCATTATTACAGTTGCATCCTTTGGCAGGTACCTTATAAGCGTATCTGGCTTCTCATATATATAGTCGACATAGTTTTCAATTCCCTCGAAGTATATTCCGTCCCTTATCATCTGTATATTGCGCATTGTATCTTCACTGCTTTTGCCGACTATCTCGTCTTCCACTCCCTCAAGAAGCGGCATATCGTCTTCATATATGATTTCCCTTGCCGGCAGTATTTCAAAACTCTTTATTCTTTCAAGCGACTTTTGACTTATGGGATCAAAACTTCTCATGGAGTCTATCTCATCTCCAAACAATTCTATCCTAACTGGATATTCGGTGCCAGGCGAGAATATGTCTATTATGCCGCCCCTTACGCTGAACTGGCCGAATCCCTCCACCTTGGCCTCCCTTTCATATCCCATTCGAGAAAGCCTTGCTGAAATATCCTGCACATCCAATGTATCTTCAGAATCTATGCCTATTATGCTTTTTACAAGCACATCCTTTGGCATATACTTTTTGATAAGCGCCTCTACACTTACTACTATCAAGCACCTTTCACCTTTTGCCATCTTTGAAAGGGCCTCTACTCGCTTTACCTCTTCACTTCTGTCCCTGGCCTCCATCGAATAGAAAAACATTTCGCTTGAAGGCATGTATGCAGCCTTTTCCCCGACATAAAACCTAGCATCTTCATATATGATCTTTGCATCAAGTTCGCTGTAGGCAACCACTACCATACTTTTAGATTCAAGCTGTTTAAAAAGCGCACATGCCATGTGAGCCTTTTGACTCTGTACGAGCCCGCTTGCATGTATGGGTGTAGTTCTACTCTTTATGCCTTCAATCATCCTATTGAATTCGTAAGATCTCTTAATCGGGTCCAAAAAAATATCAGCCATTTTTCATCACCTTTGTCAACCGTTAAATTTATTCATAGCGGCATCTACGCCATCGTTTATTATTACTTCCACCGACTGGGCTGCCGATTTGAGCATGCTCGTCACATCATCCATGTCCTCTTTTTCAAATCTAGAAAGCACGAAAGAAGCCAGGTCCCTGCCCTTTTGAGGCCTGCCAACCCCTATTCTCACTCTTGTAAAGGTATCAAGCTGCAAATTGTATATTATGGACTTCATTCCATTGTGTGTGCCTGCACTTCCCTTTTTTCTTATTCTGAGTTTTCCAAGGTCGGTGTCTATGTCGTCATATATGACTATTATCTCTTCAGGGTCTACCTTGTAATAGTTATATATGTCAAGAAGCGCCTCTCCGCTCAAATTCATATATGTCTGCGGTTTTACCAGAAGCACTTTCTGCCCTCCTATTCGCCCTTCTCCTACAAGCGATTTGTGCTTTAATTTTTTCATGTCTATATCATTTTCATTCGCCAGTATGTCTATAACATCAAAACCCACGTTGTGCCTTGTTCCCTCATACTGCCTTCCCGGGTTTCCAAGTCCTACAATAACATACATTTTACATCCTCCCTGCTTAATATTGCCAAACATAAAAAAAGGCCACCGCCATTTCGCCGCGACCTTATATTGAAATCAGAAATAGGCGCATTACTAGTAATGCGCCCATCGGTAGTATTCTATTAGTCAAAAAGCTTACTTACAGACTCGTTTAGGAATATCTTCTTTATTGCCTGTGCAAACAGTGGTGCAACAGATTCAACTATTATGTTGTCTGCCCTCTTGTCTTCTGAAAGCGGTATAGTATCAAGAACCACAAGTTCCTTTATAACCGAATTCTTTATTCTCTCCATCGCAGGTCCCGAAAGAACCGGGTGAGTACAGCATGCGTAAACCTCTTTTGCTCCAAGATCCTTAAGGGCCTTGGCTCCATTTGTTATCGTACCTGCAGTATCTATCATGTCGTCAACAAGTATTACGTTTTTGCCCTCTATGTCACCTATTATGTTCATGACTTCTGAAACATTGGCCTTTGGTCTTCTCTTGTCTATTATAGCTATAGGCGCGTCAAGGTGATTTGCAAAGTTTCTCGCCCTTGTAACACTTCCAAGGTCTGGCGACACTACAACGACATCTTTAAGTCCTTTGTTTTTGAAATGCTCTGCAAGTATAGGCACTCCAAGAAGATGGTCAACAGGTATGTCGAAGTATCCCTGTATCTGCGCTGCGTGAAGATCCATAGTAAGAACCCTGTCTGCTCCTGCCGCTGTTAGAAGGTCAGCAACCAGCTTTGCAGTGATTGGATCTCTTGCCTTAGCCTTTCTGTCCTGTCTTGCATATCCGTAGTATGGTATTACGGTTATTATTCTTCCGGCAGACGCTCTTTTTAGAGCATCTATCATTATAAGAAGCTCCATTATGTTAGTGTTTACAGGCGCGCTTGTAGACTGGACCAAGAATACATCTCTTCCCCTTACCGATTCGTTGAAATTTACAGAAATTTCTCCATCGCTAAAAGTAGATACAACAGCATCTCCTACAGGGACTTCCACAAGCTGAGCTATCTTTTGAGCAAGCTCAGGATTGGAATTACCCGTAAAAATCTTGATCTCGCTGCAACTACAGTTAAAATTCATTTTTTAAAACCTCCCAAAATCTATATCTTAAAAATAAAAATATGCTACAGTTTACCTTTTAGATTTCCACTTTTCACTATTCAAATAACCTTCTTTTACAGTCTGCCTCTCTCTGGCTATTGCAAATGAATCCGCTGGAATATCTTTGTTTATGGTTGATCCGGCCGCTATATACGAATTGTCACCGACACTTACAGGCGACACCAGATTGACATTGCATCCTATGAACGCCTTGTCTCCCACCTTCGATCTAAACTTGTTTTTGCCATCGTAGTTTACAAAAACTACCCCGCAGCCTATATTGACGCCTTCTCCAACATCCGCATCACCTATATATGAAAGATGTGATGCCTTAGATCCATCTCCAAATGTTGAATTCTTAACTTCTACAAAGTCTCCTATTTTGGCATTCTTGCCTATTACGCTGTTCGGCCTCAAATATGCATATGGACCCACGGATGTGCCCTCGCCGACTTTGCTCTTTATTATTGTTGAATTTTGTATGTTCGCTCCATCTTCTATTACAGACTCTTCCATCCTGGTGCCAGAGCCTATGATGCAGTTTTTCCCCACAATGCTGCCCTTTGATATTGTGGCTCCCGGATATATTATTGTGTCAGTTCCTATTTCTACTTCAGACTCTATATACGTATTTGCCGGGTCTATTATTGTAACTCCGCATACCATATGGCCTTCGTTTATTCTCTTTCTCATTATGGTTTCAGCCTTTGCAAGCTGGACTCTGTCATTTACTCCCATTATCTCTTGTTCGCATGCGCTGTCATACGCTCCTGCCTTCATTCCCTGGCTTCTTATGATCTCTATAGCGTCAGTGAGATAATACTCTCCCTGCGCATTTTCGTTTGAAAGACTTGAAAGAGCAGACTTTAGGGCTTTTCCTTCAAAGCAGTATATGCCTGAATTTATCTCGCTTATAAGCCTTTCCTCTTCGCTGGCATCTTTTTGCTCTACTATTTTCAAAAAATCACCGTCTGCGCCCCTGACTATCCTTCCGTATCCCGAAGGATTTTCAATATGCGCTGAAAGCACGCTTACCGCATAGCCGTTGTCCTCATGAAATCTCACAAAGTCAGATATTGTATCAGCCTTTATAAGAGGAGTATCTCCACACAGCACGACAATCCTTTCATTGTCATTTATGTATCTTTCTGCCATTCGAACAGCATGTCCCGTTCCCAGCTGCTGCTCCTGAGTTACAGTTACAGCTTCATTAGGAAGCACATCTTGGACTTTTTCAGCTCCATGTCCAACCACGACAACATTTTCAGCCGAACCGGCTTTCAGCGAAGCAGTTATAACATGGTTTACCATCTCTTTTCCGCAAACCTTGTGTATTACTTTTGGAAGTTCGGATTTCATCCTTGTTCCCTTGCCTGCAGCAAGTATAATAGTCTTCAATTTCATACCGGTTAACACTCCTTATTTAGACGAACATATGACTATACTCTATCACAAAATATCGTGATTTTTAAGGATTTCCATAACTAATATAGCACTTTTTATAAAAAATGTACACTTTTAAATATATATTATTCATTTTTTTATTTTCAGACAAAAAAAGAACCCTCACGGGTTCTCTTTATTATACTTCTACGCTTTCTTGGATATCCTGCATATTTTTCGCTTCGTCATATGCTCTTAGTATTGCATCTTGGAGCTCGCTTCTCATTTCCATGTTTATTGGGTGCGCTATGTCCTTAAAGCCGCCTTCTGCAAGCTTCTTACTCGGCATAGCCACAAAAAATCCGCTTTTGCCCTCTATTATCTTTATATCATGCACTACAAGCGCATTGTCAAAAGTAACAGATACAACTCCTTTCATCTTTCCCTCTTCAATTACCTTCCTAACTCTTATGTCCGTAATATTCAAGCCAGTCACTCCTCTCGGGCATGTCAGTTTCTCAGTCTTTTGTTTGATTATTTAAAAGATTTATACACTTACTATTCTACAAAAAACTACTCCATTCTTCAAGAAACTTCTAAATTTTCTGACTCTTATTTTTATTTTTCCGCAAAATAAAAGGGCATAAATCCATAATTTTCAAATTCATGCCCTTGCCATTCCTATATATTCTTTTAATTTACTTTATAACATGCTCATTTGGAATTGTCTCTACAGAATCATTATCAATTTTTATAAGCCTTAAAAGAGAAATACATCCTTCAACAAGCTTTTCCTGAGGAGTATCCGTAGATATGAGCACTCCCTTTCCGATCACATCAGCTTTGAATTCTCTCATAAGGTCTTCCATTCCCTTTAGAGTCCCTCCGCCTCTCATGAAGTCATCTATTAGTATTACCTTCGATCCCTCTTTAAGAGACTTTCTCGGAAGCGACATTGTCTGTATCTTTTCCTTTGAAGCGGATACATAGTTTATGCTCAGCGATGAACCTTCCGATATCTTTGTGTTTTTTCTTATTATGACAAGAGGCAGGTTCATTGCATTTGCAGTTGCAAGCGCAAGCGGTATCCCCTTGGTCTCTATAGTCACAACGCAGTCCGCTCCGCTATAGTCTATATATGACGCAAAAAGCTTGCCCACCTTGGATACTATCTGAGGGCTGTATATAAGGTCTATAAGGTACAGAAACTTCCCAGGCAGAATCCTTTCCGGATCATTTATCTGGTTACACAGCTCGTTTAAAAGCTCTATTGCGTCCTCGCTGCTTACCTTTGGTATATACTTTACACCGCCTGCCGCTCCTGCTATCGTTATGACCCTTCCAAGATTGAGTTTTTCAAAAACATTTTTCACTATGAGAATATCTTCACTTATGGTTGATTTTGCCGCGTTAAATTTTTGTGTAAAATAACTGAGTGTAAAAATCTTGTTTGGACTATCAGACAGTATTTTTACTATACCCCCAATTCTTTCATTTCTTTTGAACTTCATTAAGAAACCTCCTTAAAAATTCAATTCCTTTTTAAATTGTGTATTCCAAAAATATTATATTTTAAGTTTTAGTATTATCATGATATTTGAGCCTTTTTATGCTATAATTTAAAAGACTGTCTGGCGCATGACCAGCCGTGTTGCTGGCTGCATCACATTAATCTTTTACATTATATACGAAAATTTTGCTTTATTCAAGCTTAAATGTTCACTTTTATTTTTATAGCGGAGGTTATCAATATGAATATACATTTTATCGGAATAGGCGGCATCGGAATGAGCGCACTTGCCATGATATGCCTGAACAGAGGTTTTGGCGTGTCTGGCTCAGACTGCAGGGAGTCCGAGATGACAGAAAATCTAAGGTCCGCTGGAGCCGCAATACATATAGGCCACAAATCCACCAACGTCTGCGATGATGTCGATACCGTAGTATACACTGCCGCAGTTTCACCTGAAAACGCAGAAATTAAAAGCGCGGCCGCAAAAGGAATAAGACTCCTGGACAGAGCCGAATTTTTGGGGCTTTTAATGAAAGAATACAATAACTGCATAGCCATTTCTGGAACTCACGGAAAGACAAGCACAACTTCAATGGTTTCGGTTATATTCCAATCGTGCAATCTCGATCCCACCATACTTGTAGGTGGCAATCTTTCGTGCATAGGCGGAAATGTACGCGTTGGCCAGTCCCAAAACTTTATAACAGAGGCCTGCGAATATGTGGACAGCTTCCTTAAATTTCACCCTAAAATAGCCGTAATCACAAATATAGATGCCGACCATCTAGACTACTTCAAGGATATCGACCACATAAAGTCTTCATTCGGCAAATTCGCATCACTAGTTCCAAAAAGCGGATATCTAGTTGCAAACGGGGACGACGACAACATAAAAGACATGCTCAGCAAATATTCCGGCGGCATAAACGCCCATATCTTAAAATACGGCTTTTCAGATTCAAATGATGCCGTTATAAAGGATGTGTTCTTTGACGATATTGGGCTGGGGTCGTTTTCCATTTCAATGGGAGGCAAAAATCTCGGGCCGTTCTCACTTTCTGTGCCTGGAACTCACAATGTACTCAATGCCGCTGCGGCAATACTGTCATCCTTGTTTGGTGGAGTAGGCGAAAATGAAATCGCATCTCCTTTAAAAACTTACAGGGGAGTAGGCCGAAGATTTGAAAGAAAGGGCAGTTTAAACGGAGTACAATTTATAGACGACTACGCCCATCATCCGACTGAAATTACAGCAACCCTTTCAGCTGCCAAAAACTTTTGCAAGGGAAAGCTTTGGTGCATATTCCAGCCGCACACATACACAAGGACAAAGCTTCTGCTCGAGGAATTTTCCAATTCATTTGCCGATGCAGACAATGTAATAATTTCCGACATATACGCAGCCAGGGAAAAAGACAGCGGAATGATTCACTCAAAAGACCTTGTCAATATGATACTTGAAAACGGTGGGTGCGCCATATACATGCAAAGCTTCGAAGACATCGCATCTCATGTAGCCCTAAATGCCGCTTCCGGTGACATGGTAATAACGATGGGAGCCGGGGACGTATACAAGATAAATGATATCATTTTAAAATAATAGCCATAAAAAGAAGCCAGACTAACGTCTGGCTTTTTCATATTTTTTAATCTTCACTGTCATTTGCAGATATTTTCCCGCAGCCTTTTTCACATGATGGGTTGTCGCATCCTTGAATTTTAAGGCAGGCATCGTGTCTTTGCTCTCTTCTGCATGGATCTATGTGAACCACTACCTCTTTTATCAAAGGAAGTTTTTCCTTGACCTTGTCCTGCACGTCCTCTGCAATGTCATGGGCGTCATAAACGCTCATATTCGGATCGACGCATATTGCAATGTCCACATATGCCTTCGAGCCGTGTATCCTGGTCCTTAAGCTGCTTATATTTTTCACTCCATCGACGTCAAGCGATGTTTCCCTTATTGTATTCTCCGTCTCTTTGCCCACTGATGCATCCATGAGCTCATTTGCACTTGTCCTTAATATTTCAAATCCGACCTTGAGAACCAAAAGCGAAACTATTATTCCCGCAAGAGGGTCAAGAAATCTGTATCCCATTATAGCTCCGCCCACACCTATTAACGTTCCAACAGATGATAGCGCATCAGATCTGTGATGCCATGCGTCCGCTATTAGCGCCTTCGAATTTATCTCCCTGCCAACCTTTACGGTTATCCTGTACTGGACTTCTTTTAGCATTATCGATATCACTGCTGCAAACAAAGCTATATATGAAGGCTTTTTGATTGTCTCTGGATTCAGTATGAGTCTTATGGATCCAAGCCCTATCTTTATGCCCGCATAGATAAGAATAAGCGAAAGTACAAATGCCGCAAGAGTCTCAGCCTTTTCATGCCCATAGTTGTGGTCCTCGTCCCTTGGCTTTTTCGCCACAACTATTCCGGCGAGCACCCCAATTGATGTTATGACATCAGACATCGAGTGAAAACCATCTGCCACTATGGCATTTGAATTCCCCAGTATACCGACAGCTATCTTGAATGCCGACAGGAACACATTTATATATATCGACATTATGGTTATTCTGTTTGCTTTTTTGTATCTTCCGTCCATTTTTAAGCCCCCGTTTGGATGAATTTATAAAACTCATTCGCAAGCGTTGCAAACTCATCTATGCTTAATGTCTCTCCTCTTCTGACAGGGTCTATGCCCGCCGACTGGAGTATTATCTTTATGTCTTCCTTTGGCATTCCCATGTCATAGCTGCCAAGGCAGTTGAGTATGGTCTTTCTCCTCTTTGAAAAGGCGCCTTTTACGACCTTGAAAAACAGCTTCTTGTCCATGACCTTTATCCTCGGATTCTCCAAGACATCCAGCCTTATTACAGTCGAATCAACCTTGGGCTGTGGTATGAACACTGTCTTTGGAACATTTGTCACTATTTCAGTTTCGCAGTAGTACTGGACTGCGACTGAAAGCGAACCGTACTCCTTCGTCGAAGGGGATGCATTCATCCTGTCCGCAACTTCTTTTTGTATCATTACCACTATGGCGCTCACGGGAATTTCCTCTTCTATAAACCTCATCACTATAGGAGTTGTTATATAGTAGGGAAGGTTTGCTATTAGCTTCACCCTCTTGCCCTCAAGCTTTTCATCTATGACCTTTTTTACGTCCATTTTGAGTATGTCTTCATTTATCAGTTCCACATTTTCAAGGTCTGAAAGAGTCTTTCCAAGTATCGGTATTAGGTTCTTGTCTATTTCAACTGCTATTACCTTTTTAGCCCTCTTTGCTATCTCCCTTGTAAGGGTTCCTATTCCCGGACCGACCTCTATCACGTAATCTTCAGGGCCTATGTTTGCACCTTCAACTATATTGTCAACCACATTTGAGTCTATAAGGAAGTTTTGCCCAAGTGATTTTGAAAACTTGAACCCGTGACTTTCAACTATTCTCTTTGTAGCGCTTGGCGACGATAATCTATCCATTAAACTCCTCCTGATACTTTTTAAGTGATTCTTCAAATTCCTCTCTTGATACCCCGTATCTGTTTAACCTGTTTAAAAACTGCTTTGCATTTCCATAACCTATCCCAAGCAGCGCTCCAACAAAGTCTCTCTTTGCACTGGCCGCTTTTGACCCTTCAAGCCCGTTAGACAAAAGATCAGTCTTTTTGAATTCGCATCTCGCTTCCTTTTTTTCAGTCCTGACTTTTTTAAGGGCTCTTATTATGCTATCTTCAGACGCATTTTCTATGCCTATGTCGTCGCCCTTTATCGCCTCAGCCCTTGGCAGGAATGCATGCTTGCACTCGGGCACCATGTCTGAAACCTTTTTCCTTATCTTTTCGCCTGCAAAGTCAGGATCTGTAAATACTATTATGCCCTTTCTCTTTGCCGCCTGGACTATTCGTTTTTCAACTCCCCTTGGGAATCCAAAGCCTCCAGTTGCTATAAGTTCGGCATCTACAGCCCTTTTCACGGCGCATATGTCATCCCGTCCTTCTACCACTATAATCTCATCTATGATCAACAGTATCACCTCTTATACAATTACCCAAACCGCACGTCTTTCAATGCGGCATGTTTTTTGAAACAGAAACGGAAGGCATTATATGCCTTCCTCAGTAATATTAACAGTATTTATAATCTTGAGCAAGTTTTATTTTAGTATATAAACCTTCACATTTTTTCTGCCGAATCTTCTGGCATCGCTCAAACTCTCCATATATATGTCTATTTTGTTTCCCTTTATAGCACTTCCGGTGTCCTCCGCGCTAGCAACTATGCCAAGTGGCTCTATGTAAAGCTTTGAGCCAAGAGGTATTACCCTTGGATCCACCGCCACAACTCCCGGTCTTACCATAGTTCCACTTCTAGTCATTCCATATTCAGGATGTCCTGGATTTTTGCCTGTGCTTTCATATCCAGCAGTATACGCCGTCGCGCTCATGGATATGACTTTTTTGAAATTCCTCGGTTCTCCCCTTGAAGTTATGACAAAGCTCTTAGTTCCTTTTTTTACTATCTCCTCAGAAGGTTCAGAAATTATTTCCTCGTCTATTTTGCTTCTCTTAACTTCAGTTCCGTTTTCAAGAACCACTTCATATACAACTTTTTTGCTTCCCGTTTTTCCCTTTTGCACAATAGCCGTTCTGCCGGCCTCAAGCTCGTCATCCGATACAACTTCCACCCTGTATGGCATATCCTCTACAATTTCCATGTTTTGGATTTTCACCTTAGTTATGCTTATCTGGTCTCCTGCCTTTATCGCTTCTCCTCTGCCCGGCTCCACCTTGTCGTGCTCCGTCAGCTTCATATCTTCCTGCTTTAAAAGCCCTTCAACTGTCTTTTCCGCGGTTTTAACCTTGCTTTCCTTTCCATTTTCAATCACTATCACTTCAAAAGCCCTGTCTATTCTTATAATACTTCCATCTGAAAGTTTTGATTCAACACCGGGGTAAACCTTGTCGCATTCTGAAAGCTCTATGCCCTCTTGCTCCAGCAAACTCTTCACATTGTATGCCGAAGTGGACACTTCCATCTCTTTACCGTCCACAAACAGATTTACACTTTTATTTCCCATGTCATATATGCCCGCGGCCATAATTATGAATATGATTAAAACTACATAATTTCTATATTTTTGTAAAATGTCAAGTCTTGACTTCATGAAAATCACCTCCTCTTTTCTGAACCTCGGTCTATTTTATTTCATTTTTGGGTTCTTGTCAAACCATTTTTGTTTTTTGACGCATTCAATGGGTACTGTCCGCTTATGTGGGTATAAATAATAAAAATATAATCTATACACGAGGGGGGGATATATATGCCCAGCATTTTAGCTTTTTTCAATGAACCCAAAAAGGCTTACAACTGCCTAAGCGATGTTAGAAAAAACATCCCTAAGGATGCAAAGGCCTATACTGTCGCACAACAGGAGTATTCGAAAGAAGAAAAGGATCTTGTGGAGACTAAAAAAACCGGGTTTAAAATAGCAACCAAAGTAGGCGGATTTGCAGGTCTTGCAATCGGTATCTTGGTATCCTTGGGTGTTTCGACAGAGCTTTTAAAATCAATACCTCACCTTACCATGGTGATAATAACGGTAATAGCTTTTGCCGCTTCCGGAAGCATGATAGGGCTTTTGGTAATGATGTATGCAAGGCATTTCACGCACAAGAACAATTTTGACGTAGAGCGGGGCAAGCTTATACTGATAGTTGAAAATCCAGGGGATCAAAAAAATGGCATAGTCGACATAATCCAAAAACATACTCCTGAAAAACTTAAAGTGTATTAAGAATTAATACAAAACGGCAAATGACATAATAAAAGGAGCGCATGCATTGCAAGCGCTCCTTTTTCATGTCATTTATTTTATTCCAAAAAATCTCTTTGCGTTTTCAGTTGTCATCTCGCAAACCTTTTCATAAGATATGCCCTTTATCTGTGCTATCTTGTCGGCCACGAACTCCACCTTCGTTGGATCGTTTCTCTTTCCCCTGTATGGATGAGGTGTGAGATATGGGGAATCCGTCTCTATTAGAAGCCTTTCAATCGGAACCTCTCTTACCACAGATTCCCCTTTTTTGTTGTTTTTGAAAGTCACGGGTCCTGCAATCGATATATAGCAGCCTAGCTTTACGTACTCCATTGCCATTTCAGCACTTCCAGAATAGCAGTGAAGCACGCAGCCCGTTTCAGGCCTTTTCACCTTTTTTATAATGTCCATTGTATCGGCATGTGCATCCCTGTCGTGAACTATTATTGGAAGCCCCAGCTCGTTTGCAAGCTCAATTTGCATCCTTAAAAACTTCTTTTGTATGTCCTTTGGCGAAAAGTCATAGTAGTAGTCAAGCCCTATCTCTCCTATCGCCACGACCTTTTGCGATTTCGCAAGCTCTCTTAGCACATCTATAGAATCCTCGTCAAAATCCTTTGCCTCATGAGGATGGACTCCAACTGCCGCGTATACAAAGTCATTTTCCTGTGCAAGCTTTATCGCCTGTACAGATGAAGGTATGTCAACTGCGGGGTTTACAACGTACTCCACCTGGCTCTGCTCTATTGCCTTTAGGATTTCCTGCCTGTCCGAGTCGAATTTTTCGTCGGTTATATGCGCATGTGTGTCAAAAAGCAATTAAGACACCTCGCATCCATTTTCTATATCTGAAACAGACACAAGCTCAAGCTTCGAATCGTCGTCATTGTAAGCTGCGAGTATCATTCCCTGGGACTCAACCCCTCTTAGCTTGACCGGCTTGAGGTTACAAACCACAACCACGTTATTTCCTACAAGCTCTTCCGGCTTGTAGAACTTCGCCACTCCTGAAACTATCTGTCTTTCTTCTCTTCCAACCTGTATTTTGAAGACAAGAAGCTTGTCTGCCTTGGGGTGCTTTGAAGCCTCTTTTATAGTTCCCACCCTAAGTTCTACTTTTGCAAAGTCGTCTATTGTTATCTCTTCCTTGTGCTCTATAGGTTTTGTAGCTGATTCTTCCTTTGGAGCGAAAATCTCTTCAAGCGCCTCGATCTCCTTTTCCACGTCGAGTCTTGGGAAAAGTATCTCTCCCTTTGAAACAACTGAGCCCTCTGGCATCTTTCCGAATTCCTTCACGCTCTCCCAGCTGAGTATTTCCTCTTGTCCGCTTATTCCAAGCTGACCGAATATCTTTCCTGAAGTGACATGCATAAGAGGACTTATAAGAACGCCTATCATCCTTATTGATTCTGCAAGATTGTAAAGCACAGTGTCAAGCTCGTCCTTTTTGTCTTCCTCTTTTGCAAGAGCCCAAGGCATTGTCTCGTCTATATATTTGTTAGTCCTTCTCACAAGCTTCCATACGCTTTCAAGCCCCTCGCTGAACTGAAGTGCATTCATGGCCTTTTCGAATTCTATGTGAACTCCGTTTGCAAGCTCTTTAAGCTCGTCATGGAATCCTCCAGATACCTTTGGAGACGGCAGCTTCGAGTCATTGTATTTTTGAATCATTGTCACAGTTCTGCTGACAAGGTTTCCAAGGTCGTTTGCAAGGTCTGAGTTAAGCCTCCCAAGGAAGTTTCTGTTTGTGTAGTTTCCGTCTTTTCCGAATGTGAATTCACGAAGCAGGAAGTACTTGAGCGAATCTATTCCGTATCTTTCTATAAGCGGCTCAGGATACACTATGTTTCCCTTTGACTTTGACATCTTGTCGTCCCCAAACAGTATCCAGCCGTGTCCGAATACCTGCTTTGGAAGAGGAAGGTCAAGCGCCATGAGTATCGCAGGCCATATTATTGAGTGGAATCTCACTATTTCCTTTCCAACTATGTGAACGTCAGCAGGCCAGTACTTGTTGAATTTGCTCTCGTCATCCGACATGTATCCAAGCGCCGTTATATAGTTACACAGCGCGTCAAGCCAAACGTAAACAACGTGTTTTTCATCGAATGGAACCTTTATTCCCCAGTCGAATGTAGTTCTTGAAACGCAAAGGTCTTCAAGGTTTTCATTAAGGAAGTTGCTCAGCATTTCATTTTTTCTGGCTTCCGGAAAGCAAAAATCAGGATTCTTTTCAAAATACTCTATAAGCCTGTCCTTGTAGTTTGAAAGCTTGAAAAAGTAAGCCTCTTCCTTTGCAAGCTGGGCTTCCCTTCCGCAGTCAGGGCACTTGTTTCCTTCAAGCAGCTGAGTCTCAGTCCAAAAGCTCTCGCAAGGAGTGCAGTACCATCCCTCGTAATGAGACTTGTATATGTCGCCCTTTTCATAAAGCTTTTCAAATATCTTTTTCACCGCATCCTTGTGCCTGTCGTCTGTAGTCCTTATGAAGTCGTCATAAGATATCTCCATAGTCTCCCAAAGCTTCTTTATGTCGGCTATCATTCCGTCTAGGTATTCCTTAGGCTGCATGCCCTTTTCCTCTGCAGTTTTTTGAATCTTTTGTCCGTGCTCGTCAGTCCCTGTAAGGAATCTCACGTCATATCCCATGAATCTTTTGAATCTCGATATAGCATCCGCAGCCACTGTAGTGTAAGTATGGCCTATGTGAAGCTTGCCGCTTGGGTAATATATCGGCGTAGTTACATAAAAAGTCTTTCCGCTCATAAATTGTTCCTCCTTTTAATCTCTTCTTGAATTGTTATTTTTCAAAAAATAAAAAAGCCCGCCCCAAAGAAGGGGCGAGCTTATATTCTCGCGGTACCACCCTGTCTGCCTCGCTGCAAATTGCTGCTGGGCATCTCTCGAGGACTTTAACGTGTCCAAATCCGTTCCATCCTAATCCATTTTTCAGACGGAAAGCTCCGGGGCCATGTTCAGCATTGAGTGTCCCTGCCGGCTTTCACCTGTCCCGGCTCTCTGTACGGTCCTCTTTTGCCTACTCTTCCCTTCAACGCCTTTGTCAAATTATGATTTAAATATTATATTATTTTCACTTCCATGTCAATAACGCATGTACATATTATTCCATGTCCATTATATTTTCATCCACATATCTTATTATATCCGAAAAGTCCTCAAATGGAACAAAGTCTTTTCCCTGATTCCTTAAAAGCTTAGCAAGGTCCCTCTTTGCAAAAACTATGTCTCCGTTTTTTGACGCGCATCTGTCTGAATACCCGTCGCCTATATATATATATATGGCTCCGTCTTCTCTCAAACTGTCTATTATATCGCTCTTGCAGTTTCCGCACGAGCCGCAATCCGGATTGTTGTTTGGAAAATCCGCCTTCATACCGCCATTTTCAAATACTATCCTATTTGCATAATATTTCATGTGAGAAAGTCCATTTTCAAGAAGTACAGGCTCTATGAGCCTGTCATATCCGTCGCTCACTATGTAAACGTCCACTCCTCTGTTTTCCATAATCTGTGCAAACCTTTTGAAGTGCCGGTCTATTTTCATGCTCCTGGCAAATCTCTCAAGCTCTTTCTCGTCTATTTCTATAAGGTCCAGTATCCTCTGGCTCAGCTGGGCGGCGTTATACTTGCCTTCCTTCCACAGCCTCTCTATCTCCTGCCAGCCATCTTTTGCATATCTTCTCGTAAGTTCAACGCACGTATCGTTTAATGTTATTGTCCCGTCAAAATCGCAAAACACCGTATATTTCAAATATATCTTCCTCTCATGCTGTCTCTGTTTTGAATTGGATTTCATATCATACAATTAATACTGCTACCATTATATAATAAAAATAAACATATATAAAACACCTCTGCTCAATATGGCCGGATTACTGTTTCACAGTTCGGGGAATAATTACCATGAATACTCACCGCATCTTTTATGCATTAAATACTTTTATGCACGTCTGGTATAAATTTGATGAAATTTTCAGTTTATGCTATCGTTGATATTAAATAAGTATTTCACAATCGCGATTATATCTATGAGGAGGTTGATTTCTTTGACTAAGATAAAGCTTTGGACAAGACAAAACAGGGCCATACTCGACATTCTTGAAAGAGATGGCGTTTACTATGCCAAAAAGGAGGTGATACAGCAAAAATTCGGTGGGTGCACCGATGTCGTACTCAAGGCGTACAACTGGTATGTCCAAAAAGCTAAGACCCTGGTTCCAATGCCTGAAGGCGCGCAATATCCCATATGGCTTTCGACATCGGAGGAATTTGGAATGAGGCTGACGGACGACAATGTAATACTCGAAATCGAAGTGGATAGCGAAAAGGCCCTCATATTCGACATGGAAAAGTGGGGATATATAGTAAACTTCTGGTATCTCCCCCGGGATGGCAGGGACAAGGATAATCACGAAAGCGAGCTCAAAAGGTATGGAATATCAAACGAGGCCTCGATTTTTCTAAACAACTATCACCCTTTTTTAAAGTCAAAAGTCGAAAAGAGCTGGGACCGCCTTTTTGACGAAAGCTTCAAGCTTTCAGACCTTACGGTGGCAACACTTTGGGAGATAAAAAGAGAATGGATCACAAATATCATAAAAAGCGAGGGTGATATGGATGGAAATTCAAAATAATACCGTAACTCTTTATGCCTGCCAGCATCCCATAGTCTGGGAAACCATACAGGAAAAAGGAGTCTACCTTGTGAAAAAGAAGTTCATAACACAAAAATACCAGGAGTCCTCAAAAGTGTTTCTCCACGCATACGACTGGTTCATATCGAATGCCGAAAAAATAGCTCCAAGGCCCGAGGGCGCCGAATATGCGGTATGGGTTTTCACTGACCCTAAGATAACCGAAGGATTTTGGGGAGACTATTTCATGGAACTTGAAGTCCCTCTCGAAAGCGCAGTATTTTTCGACAAGGGAGACTGGAACAAAGTCCTCAACATGAGCTATATAGGAGACAGTGAGCCTGAAAGGCTCTTGCATATAAGGGCACTTGAAAAATGCGGAATACAGCATGAATCAGAAGTCTTCTTAACTCCTTTTTACCCCCAGTTCAAATCCAAAATACAAAAGAGCTGGCAAAAGTTATTCAGGTTCGACTCGCAGATCAAAAGTACAGGTGTAATCCCCTATCCTATGCAGGCCGCGATATGGGAGATAAAAAAAGAATGGGTACGCAGCTACAAGGTAGTATAGCCGTCCTTTGTTAATAAAATACTTAATACCTTACCCACTTAAAATTTACTTTTTTTATGTTATAATTGTCTTGATGACATAGTATTAACATAGAAATAAAGAATTATGCAGTTTTATAAATTTTAAAAAGGACGGTAATTATGAGAAATCTAACCCTGCTTACAGATCTTTATCAGCTTACTATGATGAATGGATACCTTAACGAAGGTCTTCATGAAGACGTTGTGGTATTTGACATGTTCTTCAGGAAAAATCCGTCTGCCGGCGGGTATACAATAGTGTGCGGAATAGAGCAGCTTGTGGAGTATATAAAAAATCTCAAGTTCGAGGATGACGACATACAGTACCTAAAGAGCCTAGGAGTTTTTTCAGACGATTTTCTTCAAATGCTCAAGGACTTTGAATTCACGGGAGACATATATGCGGTCGAAGAGGGTACTTTCATGTTCCCAAATGAGCCCGTAGTAAGGGTGAAAGCCCCTATATTCCAGGCTCAGCTTATAGAAACCACTCTGCTCAATATAATAAACTTCCAGTCCCTTATAGCCACAAAGGCTTCAAGGGTATGCAACGCGGCTCAGGGAGACCCTGTTCTGGAATTCGGACTTAGAAGGGCCCAGGGACCTGATGCTGGAATTTACGGCGCAAGGGCTGCAGTAATAGGGGGCTGTACAGGAACCGCAAATGTGCTTGCTGGAAAGATGTTTGACATTCCAGTTGTCGGAACTCATGCCCACAGCTGGGTTCAAAAATTCGATTCCGAATACGAGGCATTTTCTGCATACGCAAACTCTTATCCGGAGAAAGTCCTGCTTCTCGTGGACACTTACGACGTGCTTGGCACAGGTATTCCAAATGCAATCCGCGTGTTTGACGAAATAAGCAAAAAAGGATACAAGCCGCTTGGAATAAGGATAGACTCGGGCGACCTTGCATACCTTTCCAAAAAAGCGCACGCAATGCTTTCCGAGGCAGGGTATGAAAACGTATCCATAACCGCTTCCAACGATTTGAACGAATACAAGATACTCGAGCTCAAAAATCTCGGGGCAAAAATAAATTCATGGGGAGTTGGAACAAAGCTCATAACTTCAAGCGACTGGCCTTCTCTTGGAGGAGTGTACAAACTCAGCGCAGCCCAAGAAGGCGGAGATCTGGTTCCTAAAATAAAGATATCTGAAGATCCTGAAAAGATAAACAATCCCGGATACAAAAAAGTTGTCAGATTATACGGGTCTAACAATATGGCTGAAGCCGATATAATTGCTCTTGACGACGAGACAATAGACGAAAGTAAGCCGCTTACAATATTCCACCCCGTATACAACTGGAAGAAAAAGACTTTTGCAAACTATCATGTAAAGGAACTTCTGAAACCTCTTTTCATAGGCGGGAAATGTGTGCATGAGGAAAAGAGCGTAATGGAGATAAGGCAGTTTTGCAAGGACGAACTTCAGACCCTCTGGCCGCAGTACAAAAGGATAACGTCTCCAGAGTCATACAAAGTTGACCTTTCAGAAAAACTCTGGCTTTTGAAAAGACATATGCTAAGTGAAGTTAAAACACAGCAGTAAATATGCTTATAATTTGAAATAGAATATATTTAGGATCAAAAAGATGGGAAGCAAAGTAATCCCGTCTTTTTTAATTCCCTAAAAAAGTAAATATGCTTACAGTCCCCTAGCCGCACAATTTTTTATGTTAAATTTCAAAAATGATGTTGACTTTTATTACCAGCACTGCTATTATTTTATTAGATGAAATTTGTCGAAAAATGTATTTATAATTTTGATAGGAGGGCTTTAATTTGAAATCTACAGGTGTTGTAAGGAAAGTCGACGAACTAGGTAGAATAGTAATCCCAATAGAGCTTAGAAGAAATCTTTCAATCGCAGAAAAAGACGCTCTTGAAATTTATGTTGACGGTGAATCTATAATCCTTAAAAAATACGAGCCAGCATGCATATTCTGTGGAAATGCAAAGGACATAAAAGTTTACCAGGGTAAAAACATCTGCCCTGAGTGCCTAAATACACTGGCAAATCTTTAATATTTGAATTTTAAAAGGCGGACAAAATTGTCCGCCTTTTTTTATAGTCAAAAATAAATTCAGTTGTATGCATTAGGCTTATATTTCCAAAACTTCCTTGTATACTTCGTTTTTGTGCACTCCCCTCAGCTTGGCCGTCTTTTTTATGGCGTCCTTTTTGCTGAGACCCTCTTTTTCCATAAATCTAACAACGCATTCCAGGTGAGTCAGCCCTTCCATTTCGTCCTTCTCTTCATCCTCAACATACTTGGACGAACCCTCTATAACGACCACAAATTCTCCTCTTGGTTTTGAAACTTTAAAATGGTCTATGCAGCCCGCTATGTCTCCTCTTATGGTCTCCTCATACACCTTTGTAATCTCCCTTGCAACCGATATCTTTCTGTTGCCCAATACTTCAAGGCATGACTCAAGCATCCCCAAAAGTCTGTGTGGGGCTTCATAGAATATTATAGTGCATTTTTCCCTGGAAATGCCCTCAAGCTGTTTTCGCCTCTCCTTTTTGTCCCTGCCCAAGAATCCCAAAAACATGAATCTGCCGGCAGGAAGCCCTGACGCTACAAGAGCTGTGACAAATGCGCTCGGTCCGGGAAGAACCTCGACTCTTATGCCTTCTTCTATTGCCAGTTTCACAAGATCTTCTCCAGGATCGGATATTCCAGGCATTCCCGCATCTGAAACCACCGCTGCGCTTTGCCCCTCACTTATTCTCCATATTATTTCCGGACCTCTTGTATTTTTATTGTGCTCATGATAGCTCACAAGCGGCTTTGATATTTCATAGTGGTTTAAAAGCCCAAGGGTCCTTCTTGTGTCCTCCGCCGCTACAAAGTCTACGCTCTTAAGCACATTTATGGTCCTTATCGTTATGTCTTCAAGGTTTCCTATTGGAGTTGCACAAACATACAGTGTTCCGCTCATATTATATCGCCCCTATTTTCTCGCTCGAATATATTTCTTTTATAATGTCCGTATAGCTTCCGTCTTCATTATATACATAAAGAGGCTCCATTATCTTAAGCTCCGGTTTCCCGCCCTTTGTAAACTGAATAAGCACCATGTTAGGGCTTTTCCCCGCGCTCGGATGTACAAATTTTATGACCTTCGGTTCAAGCTTGTATTTTCTTGCCGTGCACATTATGTCCGCAAGCCTTGTAGGCCTGTGAACCATGAAAAACTTACCTCCGCTCATCAAAAGCCTTGCCGCAGTGAATATCACATCATCCAGGCTGCATGCTATTTCATGCCTTGATATCGCCTTTTTATCGTTTGGGTTTTTAATGCCGTCAGGATGCATGTACGGAGGATTTGACGTGACCACATTGTAAGAATTGACATCCAAATGATTTAATATCTCCTTCATATCCTCGTTTAATATTCTCACCCTGCCTTCGAGCCCGTTGAGCATTACGGACCTATTTGCCATTTCGGCTACATCACATTGTATTTCAATACCTGTGACTTCTTTCGCACTGCTCTTTCCAGCTATGAGTATGGGTATTATTCCCGTTCCCGTTCCAAGATCCACAACCTTTGATTTCGAATTTGCCTTTGTAAAGTTCGCAAGAAGCACCGCATCCATTCCAAAGCAAAATCCATTTGTATCTTGTATTATCCTCAGGCCTTTGACCTGAAGGTCGTCTATTCTCTCACCCTGCTTTATAATTACTTCCATAAAAAAATACCTACTCCATTTCATAAATAATGTCTACATTCTATTTTAAATTTTAAATTAGTTTCATTTAACTTTCAACTTATTTATAATATATTTTAAATAACTTACAACTTTCAAGCTCTACAGACTTTTATATGTCGTTATTTTAAAAACAATATATTTTCGGTGTTTCATCTGCATTTAATGAAAATATTTTTTGCATTTCCCTAATCCCATAACATTGCATCCTATGCCCCGTTGCCAGCGCATACACCAGTATTCAACTGCTACATACGCTGGTTTCTATATTTTTTATATATACTAATTTTTTTTTATTTTTGAGTTTAATAATTTTTTTTGATATAATAGTTTTATGAAGTGTTTTTTTTTCGTGGAATAGCCCTTCTATCCGCTTATTTCTTGTCGAATACATCCCCTATTTCGTGATATTTTTTTAACTTGGGTCTTTTGAAGTGCGCCTGTCGTATTTTTTGCTGCGGCTTGATTTGCATTGCATTTTACTATACCCGTAAAGTTATTATTTCTTTTGTGCATTTCAAATTTAATGCATGCCAAACATCTACATTAAAATAAAATTGAAAAGAAGGTGGTTTTATTGAGTAATTCTTCAAATTCCCAGGGCGGTGAAAAGTGGTCAAGCCGTTGGGGATTCATAGCTGCTACAATAGGAATGGCTATAGGTACAGGTAATATATGGCGTTTCCCAAGGGTTGCGGCAAATAACGGCGGAGGCGCTTTCATAATAGCCTGGACTGTTGCACTTTTGGTTTGGTCAATACCTCTTTTGATGGCGGAGATGGTAATAGGAAAAAAAGGTAAGACTGGAACAATCGGTTCCTTTAAGAAGTTCATAGGCAAAAACTACGCATGGATGGGTGCTTTTATTGCATTTGTATGTTTTGCAATAATGTCATACTATTC
>CBDULP010000027.1:0-26298 GCA_965368085.1 uncultured Peptoclostridium sp.
GATATGTTTTCTATTTCCACAATCTTGCTTCCGAGCCTTGAGTGGGCAACTGATATTTCAACTTTTTCATCATTTATATCCAGTTTTGAATCCTCGAGCTTTTCGAACCTTTGAATCCTGGCCTTTTGCTTTGTGCTTCTGGCTTGCGCGCCCGCCCTTATCCACTCAAGTTCTTTTTTGTAGAGTCTCTCTCTTTTTCTTTCCATTGAGGATTCAAGGATTTTTCTTTCGGCCTTCTTTTGGAGAAACTGCGAATATCCGCCTGGATATGTGTATATATTTCCTCCGTCAAGCTCGACTGTCTTATTTACAACCCTGTCGAGGAAGTATCTGTCGTGGGTTATCATTAAAAGGGCGCCTTTTCTGTTTTTGAGGTATTCTTCAAGCCATGCTATGGTGTCGCTGTCCATGTGGTTTGTGGGCTCGTCGAGTATAAGAAGGTCGCAAGGGTGTATAAGAACAGTTGAAAGGGCCACTCTTTTTTTCTGGCCTCCCGAAAGCGTGCTTAATTTCTGGTCGAAATCCGTTATGCCGAGTTTTGTGAGTATGGTCTTGACCTGGCTTTCGAGCTCCCATGCATCAAGCGAGTCCATGTCGGCAGTGAGTTTCAATAGTTTTTTTTGAAGGTTTTCATCCTCTGGATATTTGCCTATGTCCGAAAGCATTTTTTCGTAGTCTCGTATAAGCTTTATTTCAGGTGAATCACCCCTGCTGAATATGTGTTCAAGCACTGTGCAGTCTTCTTCAAAATCTGGGTTTTGGAAGAGGTATTCGACTCTTACTGCGGAAGGTATGTTTACGCTCCCGGAGTCGGCAGGGTCTTTTCCTGAAAGGGCTTTTAGAAGACTTGACTTACCTGTGCCATTTACTCCTATGAGCCCTATTTTATCTTCAGATGCAATAGTCAGGGATATGTCATTGAAAAGGGTTTTCTCTCCGTAGCTTTTAGATAGGTTTTCAGCTGTTAAAACAATCATTTTATTACCGTCCTTTACATTAACTATATGAAAGCAGTATTTGCAGTGGAAGTTAAAATTCACTTGGCCGCTTGAAATACAGGCTTTTTAAGCAATATTTGTAGAATTATATTGTACCACAAATGACTGGAATTTACACTTTAACCAGTTTCCAATGTGAGGTTTTGGTGCAGAGGGCATTAAAAAAGCCGGAAAAAGGAATGGTTTTATTTTAATATAACTAGAGATATGCTAAAATTATTGTTAATGATAAGAAAAAAATTATGGATAATTGTTTAAAATAGAATGCGGAGGAATCAAAATGACTAAAATAGACAAGGTTAAAGAGGCAATTGAAATATTTGACGGAGGTTTTAACTGCTGCCAGGCTGTGTTTGTGCCTTTTGCACAGGAACTCGGGTTAGACAGGGAGACTGCTCTTAAGATTTCCAGCGGATTCGGAGGCGGCATGAGAAACGCGGAAATCTGTGGAGCAGTAAGCGGAGCGGTTATGGCACTCGGACTCAAGTATGGACATTTTAAGGAAGATGATTCGGATTCAAAAGAAAAAATGGGGCAGATGGTAAAGGACTTTAGCGCCTCATTCAAGGAAAAGTACGGATCTATAATTTGCAGGGAACTTCTTGGGTGCGATACGACCACTGAAGAGGGCAAGGAATATGCGGCTGAAAACGACCTCAGAGATACTGTCTGCACAGGTCTTATAAAATACGCAGTGGAGCTTTTGGAAAGTATGCTGTAAAAAATAATTCGCATTGAAACCACTAAGTTCGACAAACATACAAGGTGTATAGTATAATTAAATTTAAATAATATTTTGTTTTGTTAAAGAGAGGCTGCATTTTATGGGATTTGAAAAAATTTTTAAAAATACATCGGAAATAAATGATCCATATGAATTGAAGCAGATAATATGTGAGCTGGAATCGCAAATTTTTGACCTTCGATATAAGATGGAGGAGGAGCACGGGCAATACTGGGTGCTGGAGCAGATACTTCAGTATACAGGCGAGCTTACGACGTTGGAAAACCTGTTCGAGTCGCTTACAGACATATTGATGGGCGTGTTTGGAGTTAATTCATGCAAGATTTACATAGAAGCTGAAGACATAATGAAGTGCTTTTCAAGGGAAATCTCAAAAGGCGGGGGGTTTCGCTCTACGGTCGAGCCAGGCGTGGAAATGATAAATGTCAAAAAGTCTATGAGTGTTCCACGGGATGAGATAGAGGGATTTGCAAATATTTTATCTGGAGATGATCCGGCTTCGCTGCTTATAACACCGCTTTTCAATTTCAAGGAAAACAGCCAGATCGGATTTATTGCAATGGAGCACAGTATGGAAGATTACTTTACTGAAAAGTCGGTTGGATTTTTCAATACTGTTGCAATTCAGATTTCAGTGGTTGCCGAAAACGCCATACTTTATGAGGAGATAATGGACGTTGCAAAAAAAGACACTCTGACAAAGTGCTATAATAGGAAATATTATGATGATACCCTTAAAAAGCTCAGTTCAAAGATATACTCAATGGCAGTGTATGACTTAGACAACTTTAAATATGTCAACGATTACCATGGGCATAAAAAAGGGGACGAGGTCCTTGTAAAGATAGCTCAAATGGCGCTTGATTCGGTAAAGCCCTATGGAGGAAATGTAATAAGGTATGGGGGAGACGAATTCATAATAATTCTACATGAAGACATTAATGTCATGGAAAAAGTAATGGAAGGCATTAGAGGTGAGGTGGAAAGACATTTCAAGTCAGTATGTCTTCCCATAACAATAACTTCAGGAATAGCTTCATACCCATTTACAACGGATAATGAAAAAGACCTCTTTTTCCACGCAGACATGGCACTTATAGAGGGCAAAAAGATTCAAAAAAACAAGGTTTATATCGCTAAAAGACAGTGTAAATCAGAAGATTCGGCACTTTGTGAATAAGCCTGCTGAATCTTGTGTGATTCGCAGTGGCATGCATGTGCACTTAAGCTGAAAATTTCAAAGGAACACTAAATAGAGCCAAGACATGGATGCTATTCCGAGTCTTGGCTCTTTGGGTTTGAATTGAGTTTATGGTATTTTGCTTATGTCAATATAATATTTATACTATCTTAGTAGTCCAAGCCTCGCAGTTCCAAACATCTGTGACTACGTCTCTGTAAAATTCAGGTTCGTGGCATATCAAAAGCACGCTTCCCTTGTATTCCTTTAGCGCCCTTTTCAGCTCGTCTTTTGCGTCAGCGTCGAGATGGTTTGTAGGCTCGTCAAGCACAAGCACATTAGTTTCGCTGTTTATAAGCTTGCAAAGTCTTACCTTGGCCTGCTCGCCACCGCTCAGGACAAGAACTTTGCTTTCTATATGTTTTGTTGTAAGTCCGCATTTTGCAAGAGCCGCCCTTATCTCATACTGCGTAAAGCCTGGGAATTCCTGCCAAACCTCTTCTATGCATGTATTGTAGTTGGCTCCTTTTATTTCCTGTTCGAAATATCCTATGTTAAGGTAGTCGCCAAGTTCGACTTCTCCGGATATGGGTTTTATATTTCCGAGTATGCTGTTTATGAGTGTGGTCTTTCCAAGGCCGTTTGCACCCATTATTGCTATTTTCTGGCCTCTTTCCATCCTCAGGTTGAGAGGCTTCGAAAGGGGCTCGTCGTATCCTATTACAAGATCTTTAGTCTCGAATATAAGCTTTCCTGAAGTTCTTGCAGGCTTGAAGTTGAATTCAGGCTTAGGTTTTTCCCTTGCAAGCTCTATCCTGTCTATCTTGTCGAGCTTTTTCTTTCTTGACATTGCCATATTCCTTGTTGAAACCCTGGCCTTGTTTCTTGCTATGAAGTCCTCGAGGCCTGCGATTTCTTGCTGCTGCTTCTTGTAAGCAGATTCAAGTTGCTGCTTTTTAGCCTCATACACCTGCATGAACTCGTCGTAGCTTCCGACGTATCTGTTGAGTTCCTGGTTTTCCATATGGTATATGAGGTTTATAACGCTGTTTAGGAAAGGCAAATCGTGTGATATCAGTATAAATGCGTTTTCGTAGTTTTGAAGATATATTTTGAGCCACTCTATGTGTTGCTCGTCGAGGTAGTTTGTAGGCTCGTCGAGCAGGAGTATGTCAGGCTTTTCAAGAAGGAGCTTCGCAAGAAGTATTTTTGTCCTCTGACCTCCGCTAAGATCCGACACGTCCTTGTCAAGCCCGACTTCTGAAAGCCCAAGACCCTTTGCAACCTCTTCGACTTTTGCATCTATTATATAAAAGTCGTTTAGAGTGAGTATGTCTTGTATAGTGCCCATGTCGTCCATTAGGCCTTCCAGCTCTTCAGGAGAGGCTGTCGCCATTTTGTCGCATATTTCGTTCATCTCGTTTTCAAGATCGAAAAGGTATTTGAAAGCTCCCTTTAAGGCGTCCCTTATGCTCATTCCGCTTTCGAGGGCTGTGTGCTGGTCCATATAGCCGACCCTTACACGTTTTGACCATTGAATATTACCTTCATCAGGCTCTATTTTTCCAGTTATTATGTTCATGAATGTGGATTTTCCTTCGCCATTCGCTCCTATAAGGCCTATGTGTTCGCCTTTCAGCAGCCTGAATGATACGTCGTTGAATATGGCTCTGTCCCCAAAGCCATGGCTTAGATTTTTTACAGTTAAAATGCTCATCTACAGCTTCCTTTCAGTAATGTTTATTATAAGCGCTAGTGCAAGTTGGCTTTGGCGGCCAACCGTCACTTTGCTTTTCGTCAATATCAAATGCATACACAATAAATTATATTATAATTCGGCAGCATTTAAAAGGAAAACAGCCATAAATATATTTTTAAAAAAATTTTTGAAACATTTTGAAATTTGTCCAAATTAAGTCTTAACATTAGCTTAAATGCATGGACATATTGAAAAAAGTGCGCTGTAATATGGATAAGGTGTTTTTCTAATGTGATTATGGATATAAATAACAAGTAAGGCACATGACATTTATTGCACGGGAGGAAATTATATGAAAAAACTTGTGGTGTATTATTCATTAAGCGAGAGTACTAAGTATATAGCAAATAGCATAGCAGAGGCAACCGGTGCAGATGTAATGAGGATAAGACCCAAAAACGACATAAAAAGAGAGGGCATTATGAAATACATACAAGGGGGAAGGCAGGTTTTAAGAGGATATGAGCCAGAAATTGAAGACTGCGAAAAAGACATTTCGGAATACGATATGATATTTGTTGGAACTCCCGTATGGGCTTCGAGTTGTGCTCCTGCCATAAAGACATTTTTAAAACACGCTAAATTTGCGGATTCTAAAGAAATCAAAATAGCTTTCTTTGCATGCTGTGGCATGAACGCGGGCAATGCATTTGAAGAAATGAAAAATGCATTGGGTGATGAGAATGTGGAATTCATAGGCGAAAAAAGCTTCAGGGAGCCAGTAAAGGGAGATGTTAAAAAGGCCAGGGAGGCTATGGACTGGGCGATAGGGATTGCAAACAAGATGGGAGTATACATATAGACACTAGTGATTTTTCGATGGGTTATCCGCTGGAATTTTGATACATAAGCATTATATGCAGGTATAAAATGACTTGCAAGTTATCAATAGAGGGAGGAAGCTGCTTATGAGAAAAAGAAAAAATGTGAAGTTTTACATATTTTATGGATTGATTGTTGCCGCATACATAATTGCATCGGGAATTTGGACTGGCGCTCCGACTGAAATGCCACCTGAAGATCCGGGTGCAGCTGTTACAAATGTTTCTTATATGATTTGGGTTGTTGGTTTTGGAGCTTTGATAGGACTTATAGGGTTGTTCGAGCAGAAAAAATACACTGGATACTGGATGTTCGAGTGGAGCAAATTCTCGATATTCATTTTCACTGGAATACTTGTTTCAGCTATGCATTTCATATCGCTTTCAACGCCGCAACTTATAAAGCCGTATATGGACCCGGCTGCACCATATTTAAAAAACAACATAATACTCGTGTGTGGCATGTTTTTAATTGGCTGGGCACTGCCCTCCAGCATATACAAGGAGAGGCTGAGGTAGATAAATATATGACATAAAAAAGTGCGTTAATTGAATGTATGAATATATCGGGATAATAATCAGGGACTATGGCAGAGGTGAATATTCATGTTCAATAAAATAATGGCTTATTTAATTGCGTTTATTGTGATTGTTGCGGCAGATGTAGTCTTTGATGTGAATTTTCCAAAACTAAACAGAGTTGATATGGAAAGCTCTAGGATTCCAAAGGGAAAGACGCTGAAAATACTCCAGATAACGGACATGCATTCGAGCAAAAATACGGACTTCATAATTAAAAGGCTCAAAGAGGAAAAACCCGATATTGTAGCGCTTACTGGGGATATAATAGACAGGAAAAGCGGGGATATAGAGCACGTTTATGAATTTGTGAAAAAGCTTGCAGTCGGGGGAAAGCCTGTATTTTATGTGAGTGGAAACCATGAATGGGAAAATCCACATAATCCTGACTTTGCCCGTAACATAGAAAACTTAGGGGTTATAGTACTTGACAATGACAAAAGAGTTATTGACATTGACGGATTTACTGTGAACATAGGCGGAATAGATGATTTTCAAACAAGGCACAGTGACCTTGAAGCGGCTGTATCGGATATAGACAGGTCGAAATACTCGCTTTTGCTCTCTCATGCTCCTGACATAGTAGCGTATGAAGAGAATATGGGATGCGATCTCATGATTTCAGGCCATACCCACGGAGGACAGGTGAGGCTTCCCATAGTTGGAGGAGTGGTAGCACCGGGTCAGGGGCTTTTCCCAAAATACCTGAAGGGACTGTATGAAGTGGGCGGTGGAACTGTGCTGTATATAGACAGCGGGTATGGGACAAGTACTCTTCCACTGAGAATGCTTAACAGAAGCCAGATAAGCATTATAGAGGTCAGAGGAAATTAAATAGCTGTTTACAATCTGGCTGGGTATTTATTATACAAAACAGACATATCATATATAAAAAAGTTTGCTGGGGGTATGTTATGCCATATTTTGAATACAATGACAAAAAAATTTTTTACGTGGATGAGGGCCGGGGGGACGTGATACTGCTTCTTCCGGGAAATACAGCAACATCGGCGGTCCACGGATCTGAAATAGAGTATTTTTCAAGGAACTTCAGGATTATATGCCCGGACTATCTGGGATATGGAAATTCAGACAGGGTGGACAGCCTTCCTGCGAACTCATGGTGGGAAAATGCACTAATGTGCAAGCAGCTCATGAATAGCATAGAGGTTAAAAACTATACGGTTGTTGGAACCAGCGGGGGTGGGGTGACGGCACTTGATTTGGCTATAATTGACCCGGAAGGTGTTAACTGCGTCATAGCCGACAGCATAGTGGGGGAGTATATAGACAAGGATCAGATTGAAGCTGAGATAGACTCCAGGAACAATGCTGAAAAGGAACTCAAGTTCTTTTGGAGTTTTGCCAATGGGGAGGATTGGCAGTTTGTTGTGGACATGGACTCTAAAATGCTTCTTGAAACTGCAAAAATGAAAGGAAGTATTTTCAACGGCAGACTTGGGGAGATAAAGTGTTGTGTGCTAATAACGGGAAGTTTTAGGGACCGGCTTATAGAAAACATTGCCGACAGGATATGCGAAATGGCAAAAAAAATTGAGAACTGCAAAGTGGTGATGTTTTCACGGGGAGGACATCCTCTTATGTGGACTAGAAAAGAAGACTTCAGAAGGGAGACCATGAACTTCATTCTGTCATGCAGGGCGCTAAAGGCTGAAAGGTTCAAATTAAAGACGTAGACGGGATGTTTAATTACTGTGAGCAGGGGTTTTGATGCCGGGTGTAAAGATAGTCGAAGTGAAGCCTCCAAGGGTCATATTAATATATCCACATTTTAGGGCGGAAAGCCCGGCTTTATGAGTATACAGAATTGAATGCAAAGACCGCGGGAAAAGATATTTCCGCGGTCCTTTTTTATATTAAAGAGTAGATGATAAAATTTTTATTTGCATTTTTTGAGAAGCTTTTCCCATCGTCTATCGACTTCGTTTTGAAGCTGCTCTATGAGGTGGTCGTTTCCATTCTTGAAAAGGTGTTTGAACCTTCCCTGAGGCTTTAAGAAGTCTTCTATAGGGAGCTTTGCCTTGGGCTCATAGCTTAGTTTGTATTCTCCGTTTTCGACTTCGAACATAGGCCAAAAGCACGTGTCCACTGCAAGCTTGCACATTTCCATTATGTCGGAAGCCTCATATCTCCAGCCTCTTGGGCAAGGAGCAAGAACGTTCATGAACGCAGGCCCGCCTGTGTATATGGCCTTTTGGGCCTTTTCGTGAAGGTCCTTGAAATTCCCTATAAATGTCGTCTGGGCCGCATAAGGTATGTTGTGCTCAACCATTATGTCCGTAAGATTCTTACGAAACTGCTGCTTCCCGGGGATTTCCTTCCCTGCAGGAGTTGTAGTGGTGTCGGCAAACCTGGGAGTAGCAGAAGACCTTTGTATCCCTGTGTTCATGTAGGCTCCGTTGTCATAGCATACGTAAACCATGTCGTGCCCTCTTTCCATTGCACCCGAAAGCGACTGGAATCCTATGTCGTATGTTCCGCCGTCTCCGCCGAATGTTATGAACTTGAACTTATCGTCAAGCTTTCCCTTTCTCCTTAATGCG
This sequence comes from uncultured Peptoclostridium sp., assembly GCA_965368085.1. Classification (GTDB taxonomy): domain Bacteria; phylum Bacillota; class Clostridia; order Peptostreptococcales; family Peptostreptococcaceae; genus Peptoclostridium. The sequence continues at coordinate 8,647 of CBDULP010000027.1, forward strand.
TTGTACGCGCCTTCAACTCCGCTTGTAGTGGCTCCGGCATTTTCGAACGCTGTATGGATGAATGAGTCATTCCATGCAGTGTATGGGTACATGAATGTTGAAACCTCGAGGCATCCCGTGGCGCATCCTATTACGGCCCTATCTTCTTCATTGAGAGCTCTGAGCACTCCCCTTACAGCTATAGGAGCTCCACAGCCTGCGCACATCCTGTGGCCTCCGTTGAACCTTTCATCCTTGCTCATTACATCTTTGAAATTATACGCCATTTTGCATCACCCCTATTCCCTAACGCCAAGATACCTGTATGTATCCCCGGCGCTTGAATTATTCAATATATCAGAAAGATCGCTGTACACCTTTTCTATGTCGCTTGTCCTTACGTCTCTTCCACCGAGTCCGTATATGTAGTTTACTGCAAGCGGCCTAGAGTCGAGGTCGTAAAGAGCAGATCTGACTTCTGCAAAAAGAGGTCCTCCGGCAGCAGAAAAACCCTCGCACCTGTCAAGCACAGCCACGGCCTTTGCACTTGAAAGGGCCTTTGCCATTTCAGCCATAGGGAACGGTCTAAACAGCCTTACCTTTAACAGTCCGACCTTTTCGCCTTTTTTACGAAGCTCCTTTACAACGGCCTTTGTGGTTCCTGCAGTAGAGTTTATAACGACTATTACGCGCTCTGCATCTTCAAGCATGTACTCTTCGAAGAGTCCGTACTCCCTGCCCGTCATCTTCTTGAACTCATTTGCAATCTGGAGAACAACCTCCTTTGCGTTCATAATTCCCTGGGCCTGTTGCCTCTTGTGTTCGATATAAAATCCCGCAGTGTCATAAGGTCCGACAGCTATAGGCTCTGCGGTGTTCAACAGGAAGTGTTCGGGCTCGTATTCGCCTACGAATGACTTTACCTTGTCATCCTCTATAAGTTCTATGTTTTCAACAGCGTGGCTTGTTATGAAGCCGTCCTGGCATACCATCACGGGAAGCTGAACATCCTTATGCTCTCCGATTCTGATGGCCTGTATGAAGTTGTCATATGCCTCCTGGTTGCTTTCACTGTATATTTGTATCCAGCCTGTGTCCCTCGCCCCCATTGAATCAGAATGGTCTGCGTTTATGTTTATAGGTCCTGTAAGGGCCCTGTTGACACATGCAAGAGTTATTGGAAGCCTGCATGAAGCCGCCACATAAAGCATTTCCCACATTAGAGCAAGACCCGCAGACGATGTTGCAGTCATTGTCCTTGCACCCGCAGACTGAGAGCCTATGCATGCGGACATGGAGCTGTGCTCGGACTCGACTGTTATGAATTCCGTTTCAACCTCCCCGTCAGCCACAAATCTTGAAAAATACTGTGGTATTTCAGTGGAAGGAGTTATAGGGAAGGCCGCAAACACGTCTGGGTTTATCTGTTTCATAGCAATTGCAATTGCTTCGTTTCCTGACAATCTATCTCTTATAGCCATAACAAGTCCTCCTATTTTTCGTCCTTTACAAAATCTATTGCGTTGAATGGACATGCCTTTACGCATATTCCGCATCCCTTGCAGTAGTCGAAATTAAAGCCAAGCCTTTTTCCGTCCTTTACGGGTATCGCGCAGTCCGGACAGACTGGAGCGCATAAAAGGCAGTGCTTGCACTTTTCCTCTATGAATACGGGCTTCATGCTTCTCCAATCGCCCGTAATAAATTTTACTGAGTTTCCAGTTTCGTATACCGTTCCGCCTGGAGTTATGTCCTTCCAGCTTATTGACTCGTTTATTTCAGGCATTTTACCCATTACAAGCCACCTCCTCTATTGCCATTTCAAGAGCCTTCATGTTGCCATCTATAACCTCGGGCTTTGACGCGAATTTGTGCTCAAAAGAAGACTTCATCTCAGACAGGAATTTTTCGGTGTCCATTATGTTGCTTATCTTCACTATCGCTCCAAGCATGGGAGTGTTGGGGAAGTATTTTCCTAGGCAGATTTCAGATATTTTTCGGGCATCCACCGTATGTATTATGCCACCGTAGTTGCCCAAAAGGTATCTTATTTCATCTGCGCTCTTATCCGAGTTTATTATAAGTGCACCTTCTTCTTTAAGACCCTTTGCAACGTCTACGGAAGAAAGAAGGGTCTCATCGACTACAACCACGAAATCGGGCTCGTATATATTCGAGTGTATAGTGATATTCTCGTTGTCAATCCTATTGTAGGCGGTTATAGGAGCGCCCATCCTCTCCGGTCCGTATTCCGGAAATCCCTGTACGTATTTACCGGTGCTGAAGGCAACATCTGCGAGCAAAAGGGCTGCAGTTTTTGCTCCCTGCCCCCCTCGCCCGTGCCAGCGAATCTCTAACATAATTTTCAAACCTCCTTGGATATTGTAAAATTGAAATGATAAGGAACATACATTCGGGAAAAGGGCCTCTCAAGGGAATGAGGCCGCAGCTTGAATTGTTGTAAGATTTCGAATAGAATGTATATTTTGTAATTTCATAATACACCCGCAAAGAATATTTGTAAATATTTTTTCTGAAAAAAATTTTTTATCAAAAAATATATCCGCTGCAAGTAAAAATGAAACCATATATGGTTTAAAATTGATGAAATGGAAAATCATACGGGAATTTATGCGAAAATTTTGTTAATATACAGTGAAAACTGGAATTGCAGTATTGCAGGTGGTATAATTAATAATCTCTACATTTTGAAATTGTAGGCATAGAGACCTATGGTTATGTGGAATTATAATTTTATTTTCAGGAGGTATGAAGTTGAAATTGAAAAAAAGGTTGAAGTCATCAATAGGATTCAAGATAACAAGCATTGTACTTATTTTAATACTGGCTTCATTTGCGGTTCTCACTACGGTTTCAGTTGGCACTGCAAAAAAAGAGATAGCCAGACAGATGAAAGCGGACGGGACTGCGATTGTAAACAGAATAGCCAACCAGATAGAAAGCAGCAGCACGGGGATAGATGCACTTGAGCTGGAGGTTGAAGCGAGAATAAGGACGATATCACAGCTTTTGGGGCTTCAGTCTGTATATTCAAATGAATACATAAGGAAAATAGGGCAAAGGGCCAACGCGGCTGAAATAAACATAATAGATTCAAACGGGGTAATTGTATATTCGAATATTGATGCAAACATAGGCTGGCAGTTTGAGCCCAAGCACAGGACATATTCAGTTATTACAAAAGGGCAACAGGAGGTGATGGAGGACATAAGGCAGAGTACAGTGGACGGAAAATACTACAAGTATGGAGCTGTTTCACTTGAAAACGGATATGTTGCGCAGGTGGGGATGTCGGCAGAGTACATAAAGTCAAAAGAGGCTCTTTTCAATGCCCAGAGCATAGTTGAAAATGCAGCCGAGGATGAAAACATAGTATATGCGCTTGTGATAAACAAAGACCTTTCCATATTGGCTCACAACGACAGGGGAAGAATTGGGCAGCAGGCCGCAGATGAGGGCAGCAGGATTGCGGCGGTTGAAGGCAAAGAGTATTCGGGAAACTATTTTTATGATAAGGAAGGCCTGTGGGTGTATGACGTCATAGTTCCATTTTACAGGGGAGATGAGCACGTAGGGGCTGTAAATGTAGGTCTTTCAATGGAAAACATGAACCATGCTATAAAAGGTATAGTGACAAGGTCGATAATGGTTTCAGCCATGGTGTTCATAGCGGGAGGCATTTTGATGGCTCTGACAGTAGGCAGGGCTATAAGGCCGCTGAAGACGCTTGCCGTTCACGCACAAAGCATAGCGGATGGGGATCTGAGAGAAGAAGTCCTCATAAAAAGCAATGACGAGGTTGGAATCCTGGCACATGCATTCAATGATATGACAATTTATCTCAAGGGGCTCATAGGAGACTTAATGTCAAACAGCATAGAAGTCAGCGGCTCGAGCCAGCAGTTCAATGCGACATTAGAGGAGGTAAGCGCCCAGAGCCAGAGCATAAATTCAAACATAGGGGATATAGACACCCTCATAAAGAATACAAATGAGCACTGCAGGCAGCTTGGTTCGATTAGCGAGACAATAAACGACCAGATAAGCACATTGTCTCAAAGGGCAAAAGATGGGGACCACACAGTGAGACAGTTTGTAGAAAGAAGCAAACAGATAAGGGCGAACGTCCAAAGATCGAGAAGCATAGCGGACGAAACATACAGGGAGAAAAATGAAAAGATTGAAAAGGCCATAAAGGAAGGGGAAGTCGTAAAAGAAATAGAGGCGATGGCAGACGGGATATCGCATATAGCACAGCAGACGAATCTTCTGGCTCTTAACGCTGCAATAGAAGCGGCAAGGGCTGGAGAGCAGGGCAAGGGGTTTGCAGTTGTCGCAGACGAGGTTAGGATGCTTGCGGAACAATCCTCTTCAAGCGTTTCAAGCATTCAAGAGACCATAAGACAGGTTCAAAACGCATTTTACAATCTTTCTGAAAACACAAAAGAGATAATGGACTTCATGGACGAGAAACTGGCAAGCGACTACGACATGATGGAGAATACAAGCATGGATTATATGAATGATGCTAAAATTGTAGGCGATGTAGTTGAGGATTTCACAAAATCGAGCGAGCAGATAAGAGATTCCATAGAGCATATGAACAGGGCCATAAATTCGGTGATAGACGGCATAGATATGACTAGCGAAAATTCCGGAGACATTTCAAGCAATATAAATGAAATAGCAATGGCAATAGATGAACTGGCGAAATCAGCTGAAAACCAGGCTGCGATAGCGCAAACATTAAACAGCCTGACTGACGGATTTAAAATATAAATGCAATGGGCATTTGAAATTAATATTCGAGAAAAAGCCGCTCCTTCAATTTTTGAAGGAGCGGCTTTTCGCTGGGATTACAGATGTATGAGTCCGAGCTTAATCATTAATGATGTAAACATCATAAGAGGTGATATGAATTTCAGTGTGAATGTGAATAGTGGCATGTATTTTTTTTTCATTTGAATACTTCCAAGTTCTTTTTTCATAATCGAATGGTCGATGCACCATCCAGCAAATACTATGAGCAGGAATGTGGATGTGAATATGAAAAAGCCTTCAGAAAGAAATGAAAGCATTTCGCTTGCAATAAAGCTCATGCGGTTATTCAGCCTGAGCATTGGCAGGAATAGACTGTACACGTTTGAAAAAAGGCACATGAATATGCATACAAGAGCTGTAGCCTTGGGTCTTGCAACTTGGAGAATATCCATAGCCGAAAGAGAAAGGGACTCTATAAGTGCGGCAGAGGATGTCAGTATGGCGGTGTTTACAAGCAAAAAGAACAAAAAAGCCCACATGCCGCTTTTGTCAAAATACAAAAATGATTTTACAACTTCCATGAAAATGAGTCCTGGCCCGCCTCCCATATTGCTTCCTGAACTCAAAACAAGTGAAAATATTATTATTCCAATAAGTATTGACACCATAGTGTCCAGCAATATTGAAAGTGATGCGATTTTGAAGATACGCCTGCTGTCCCTAATATGGATTCCTATTGAAATTAGTATTCCAAGGCCGAGGTTGAGAGAATACACCGCAAAGTCCAGCGCGAGATTGAAAGATTCTGCCGAGAGCATTTTCCAGCGTGGAATAAGCATGAATGAAGCCGCGGCCTTGAAGTCGTAAAGATTATAGGAGTATGCCAAAAGGATTCCTATGCATAGCAGCATGATAGGCATACATATACTGCATATTCTCTCCCAGACATTCTTCAGGTCAAATGAAATGACAGCTGAAGACAGCACTATGAATACATTCTGCCACACTAAAAGCTCCAAAGGTGAGTTCAAAACATCCTTGAAAATCGATTCAACCTGTACTGTTGAGGCATTGTAAAAATCACCGCGCATGAACTTGAAAAGATATGAAATGAGTGTGCCCCCAAGCTGAGAGTATGAAGGCATTATAAAAACACATGCCAAAATTGAAAACCAGCCTGCCCTGCACCAAAACCGATTGGCTGAAAGTTGGCTGTAAGAATTCAACATGCAGCTTTTTGTGTGGCTTCCTATCGAAAGCGCGCACACTATGTATGGAATGCCTAAGGCGAGCAGGATTGCAGAGTAGACAATTATGAATGCGCCGCCTCCGTTTGAACCTATAACATATGGGAACGAGCATATGTTGCCTATTCCGACCATTGAACAAAAAAGAACTGCTATTGCGCCGTGATTTGAAAAAACATCGTATTCGGCATTGACTCTACTGCTTTTCATTTTCAGTTCTCCTGATTTCGAAGTATATGCCAACACCTCTGTTGGATGTTGAAATATAGCCGGTTTTTGCAATGACAAAGCCTTCCTCCACTAAGTCGCCGACATTGACATTTACTTCCCCGCAGTGTGCATACAGTGTTGAAATGCCTTTGCCGTGGTCAACTAGTATATATTTTCCATATTCGTAGTCCCGGCCTGTGAGTCGCACCTTGCCATCATGTGAAGCCCTTATGGGCTCAAGCGGATTGTTGCATTTTATATTGTATCCATATTTATGCGGGAAAGATTTTGAAAACTTTGAATCTATTGGAAAATCGAAATCCATGCCCTTATATGATATGCAGTCTGTTTGCTTTGACACATTTTGTGCGTACAGGGGATCTGTCAAAAACAACATTGAAAGCATAAGAAACAGGCAAAGACAAAGCGCGTTTTTTCCCTTGTCAGAAAACTCACTGTAGTGGGCAATGTTTAAAATCCGTTCCCTGGTAAGAGATTTGTTTTTTGCCACGCCCAAAAATCCCGCGGCAAATGGCGAATGCGTGCTTGAAAAGCGGGAGGCAAATTGTATCAATGTGTTTCCGTAACTGTCTATTTCAAAAGACTCGATATTTGAAAGCGCAAGCTCATCGCATGCCTTTTCCATGTCATTGCGCATTGTCGAAATGCAGATATGGACTATGGGATTGAACCAGTGAAAAGCTTGAATAACTGAGGTTATTATATTTACAAAGATATCTTTTCTTATATGGTGGGCAAGCTCATGTATGAGTATGTGTTTAGCTGATTCATCGGAAACGGATTCAAAAAAGCCCTCGGGCATTATTATGCACGGTCTTGCCAGGCCGTATATTGAAGGGGAGACTATGCTTTTAGACTCCACTATTTTTATTTCTTTGCTTATATCCATTATGTCCTTGGCCTTTTCAAGCAGGTCGTATGCATGAACGTTTTTTGACGGCTTGCATTTTTTGAATTCATAATAAGACAGCATATTGCAGTATGTAATATATGCAAGTATAAAAAGAGCCGCACAAATCCAAAATACGGCAATTATGCTTGCAACGTCAAAAGAGGGTATAGAAGTTGAATAAATGACATCTTGCATATAAGGCCCCTTGATATTAGAAATTGGATGCGCATTTGTAAGCTTTGATGCATTTATTGAAATGTTTTTAAATGGCAGAATATTGTAAAAACTCAACCTGCACTTAAAAGAGCTAGGGAGAATGAGCCTCATTACAGGTATGCACCATAGTATGTAGCTCCATTCCCCGCGGAGCCTGCTTGAAAAACATTTGTTAATTGCAAACACCGCGAGGAAAGCCGCGCTTGCCAGTGCTGAAGAGTAGAGCACGCCTTTAAATATCTCGCAAATAATAAGCATAAAAATATCCCCTTATGTTACTTGTCTTTGGATTTTTTTTCGTTGAGTATTTTTTTGAGCTCCTCAATTTCATCGGAAGTCAGGTTTTCCTGCTTGAAAAAGTTTGCGAGCATGAGGTTTAAAGAACCTCCGTAAACCCTTTGTAAAAAACTCTTGTTTTCTTCCTGTATGCATTCATCCTCCGAAAAAAGCGGAAAATAGCTGTATGTCCTCTTCTCGACAGAATAGCCTATGACTCCCTTTGTCTTGAGCCTGTTTATGAGTGTTTTTATTGTCTTGGGCTTCCAGTCAGAGTCGCTTTCCAGAATGCTAATGATTTCATTTGCAGTTATGGGATGTCTTTGCCATATTATTTTCATAACTTTCCATTCGCTTGAAGATATGCTTGGAACACTTTTCATATATAACACCTCCATTGTGTCATAATCTTCTATAATCATATTACGACTGTAATCATGTATTGTCAATGAGTCTGCCATGAAGAGGCAATATCCGCTAAGATATGGAATACTTCTCCAATTTCTTGTACAGAGTGCTCCTGTCGATTTTAAGCACTCTTGCAGTTTTGGATATGTTGCCGCCGCAGTTTTGAAGGCACTGAATTATGGCGATTTTTTCCCAGTCTGAAAGTGAGCACATTGTATATTCATATTTTTCTCCCGTTTGGACAGGTTTTTTTTCATCGCAGCACAGCCTGTAAAAGTCCATGGGAAGTCTCCCGTTTACAACTATGTTTTCGATCCTGTTTTCTAGCTCTCTTACATTTCCAGGCCAGTTGTAACTGATCAGGAGTTCATAATCTCCAGGGCTTATGCTTGGCGACTGTATGCCAAGCCTTTGGGATTTCTTTTCTAGGAAATGGTCTATAAGAAGCTTTATGTCATCCCTTCTTTGGCGAAGTGGCGGCAGGTATACGGGTATTACGCTGAGCCTGTAGTAAAGGTCCTGCCTGAAGTTTTCTTTTTTTATCTCATCTATTAGATTTTTGTTAGTGGCGGCCATGACCCTAACATCTATGGGGATTCGCCTTGTGCCTCCGACCCTGGTTATGCATTTTTCCTGAAGGACCCTGAGAAGGCTTACCTGCATGTCTATGGGCATTTCGCCTATCTCATCGAGGAATATTGTTCCGTTGTTGGCAAGTTCGAATTTTCCGGGCATGCCGCCTTTTTTTGATCCTGTAAAAGCTCCGTCCTCATATCCGAAGAGTTCGCTTTCTATAAGATTTTTGGGAATCCCACCGCAGTTTATGGCTATGAAAGCCCCGTTTTTCCTGGAACTGCTGTTGTGGATTGACTGGGCAAGGACCTCTTTGCCTGTGCCACTTTCTCCTTGTATAAGCACTGTGGACGGTGTGTTGGCTATGGTCTTTGAATAGTCTATTACCTCTTTTATCTGGGGGCTTTTTCCCACAATGTCGTCGAATGTGTAGTAGGCGTTTTTTCCTGAATACTTGTTTACAAGTTTATATACATTTTCTATGTCCTTTAGCATCATTACCATTCCGGATATTTTTCCCAAGCTGTTTTTTATTGGATAGGCATTGAGGTTGAACCTTTTCTTTCTGTTGCCATTTAGGTATACAAATTCTATATTGCTGTATGTGTCATCCTTTTCGATTGAGGAGAATATCTCCTTCCAGTTTCCAATGATTCCGTCGGCTTTTTTGCCTATTATTTTATTTTCGCTCAGAGAGAATATCTCAAGGCACTTGTTGTTCGCAGACTGAACATATCCCTTGCTGTCAATTGAGAGAATGCCAAAGTCTATTGAATTTACAATGGTGTTGTTGTACTGGTGCATCTGTGAGAGTTCCTCTTTTGAGCGCCTTATCCTCAGTTCATTTTCTATGGATTCTACGGCTGCAAATACAAGGCCCAGGGTGTGGGGATGAACAAGGTTGTAAATTCCAGTGAGGTTTAGGCAGCCTATTATAGTGCCTTCGGTATCGCGTATGGGCGAGGAGGAGCATGTCCATAAATGATATATGTCTATAAAGTGCTGGTTTTGTGCAAGTTGGAAAGGGCATTTTTCATGAAGCCCTGTTCCTATGGAATTTGTGCCGCAGCTTTTTTCGCTCATGTCAGTGCCCACGGTCATGCCCATGTCTGTGGCAAGGGCTATTACGTCATCATCTCCTACTATGGATAGTATGTATCCGTTTTTGTCAGCTATGTCTATAATGAATCCCGAACCCTTGAAAAACTTGTAGAGCAGTTTCATGAAGGGAAGGGCGATTTTTATGAGATCGTCATTTTTGTCAAGAATGTCTTGGAGCTTTTTGCCGGTCAGTATGTTTTGGGGCCTTTCCATGCCCTTGTCTATTCCAAAGATTTTACACCTTTCATGAGATCTTTCTATTATGGATTTGAAGTCTATACTTGATAAATTATCACGTTTCATATTAGCACCCCTTCGCAAACATATCATAGTAATAATTTAACAATTAGATGAAGAGATTGTCAAGAATTTATGAAATAATAAAAAGCAACCGGACTTATAAAAATGCAGGGCATAGAGCGTGGGGAAAGCCGATGTCAAATAGAAGGAATATTGCAAAAACAATAATTTGAAATTTAAATATTTTAGACTAAATATATTTCAGAACAAATGCATGAATATATATAAATCATAAACAATACCTGGATGTAGTAAAAACCTACAATATGCAGTAAAAAACCGCAATAAAACCGAGCGTAGCTGTAGTGAAAACCTACACAAGGAAAATAGAAACGCTAGACATAGTGAAAAAACTATCATTTTATTTTTGGCATGAAAATTGCTCAAGTTAAAGATGGGTACAAAATATTTGAAAGGGGGAATAAAAATTCATTTACGGTCAAAAAATATTTTATAAAAAAGTTTACTAAATGTAAAACATGGTAAATATATAAAAGAATGACAGATGATGATTATATTGTAATTGTTGCTGTTAGCATATTAAAAAGCATAAATAAAAATATACTGAATAGGAGTGGTAGAAATGGGTTTACAATGGTTTAGAGTGCCAAAGGACGTAGTATTCGGAGAAGGATCATTAGCATATCTTGAGCAGCTTGAAGGAAAAAGAGCCATGCTTGTAACAGGCGGAAGCTCTATGAAAAAGTTTGGATTCCTGGATGAAGCCAAAGCTCTTTTGGAAAAGGGAGGAATGGAAGTTGATATAATAGATGGAGTTGAGCCAAACCCGTCTGTTGATACAGTTATTTTAGGCGCTGAAGCGATGAGAAGATTCGAGCCGGACTGGATAGTTGCAATAGGTGGAGGATCCGCTCTTGACGCCGCAAAGGTAATGTGGGCGTTTTACGAACATCCGGAGTTGAAATTCGAAGACATAATAGAGCCTGGAAGCATGCCTAAGCTTAGAAACAAGGCTAGATTCGTCGCTATACCTTCAACAAGCGGAACCGCATCTGAAATAACAGCTTTTTCAGTTATAACAGACACTAAAAACCATATTAAATATCCTATAGTTTCATATGAAATGACTCCTGACGTTGCGATACTCGATCCGAAACTACCTGCAAAAATGCCTGCCCATATTACTGCGAATACAGGGATGGACGTTCTTGCGCATGCTCTTGAGGCATATGTTTCAACGAATGCGACAAGCTATACAGACCCTATAGCGCTTAAGGCCATAGACCTTGTGTTCAAGCAGCTGCCAAAGGTATATGCAAATCCTGACGACATGAAGGCGAGGGATGACATGCACAATGCATCTACTCTTGCGGGAATGGCGTTTACAAATGCATCGCTTGGACTTGTTCACAGTCTTGCGCATAAGATAGGCGGAGAGTTCGGCGTTACACATGGACTTGCAAATGCAATACTCATGCCTTATATAGTTCAGTACAACAAAATGGGAACTGACAGATATACGGATGTTGAAAGGGCTCTTGGAATTGAAGATCTTTCTGAAGCAATAAAAGACCTTAACAAAAAGCTGGGCATTCCGCTTTCATTCAAGGATGTCGACGAGGTTGAAATATCAGAAGCCAAATTCAATGAAGTGCTTGAGAGAATGTCAAAGAACGCTTTTGAAGATCCATGTACACTTACAAACCCAAAAGAGAGCTGCCCTGAAGAAGTTGCAGTGATATACAAGGCTGCATTCTATGGAGAAGACATAACTAGAGAGGCCGTAGAAGGGAAGACATTGGTTACATCAAAATAATATATATAGAAATTACTGCCGTCAAAAAAATAATGAGCATATATGCCAAAGGATCGCCGCAAGCAGCGGGACCCTTTGGCTTTTTGCATTGATGTGTTAATATATAGTAGAAATACATAATATCGGAATAATGTTAAGCCTTGTACAGTACATTTTATGAGCCCTGACATTATTCTGAATCTACATAAATTGAATTGGAAAAGAGGGCTTGAATATTAATAAATACAATATAACGCTGTTGGGTGCCGTATTACTTCTGGCTATGAGTATAGCGGCAAAGATAAGGGAAAGGGTCGCAAGAGACGATTCAACGCTAATTGCACAAGGCGTAAATAAAATTGAAGCTGCAACTGTAATAGCCTGCTGCTTTTTTTTGATGGCTGGAATTTTGAATATAAGTGAATTTTGGAGCTCTTATATTCGGTTTACAGACTTTGCGGTGCCAAAGTACATGGAAAGCCCATATGAAGCGCTTGACATTGACAAGGTAAACATCCTTGAAGAAGAACTCTTAAACGAATCAGAGGAATTTCGGGATGAATTAAGAGAAGTTATGATATATCAAGGGGACCTGTACAAACTTTACACGGGTGTCATTTATCTCGTGACCTCGATTATACAGGGGCTGACCATATTTGAAAAAGGCGAAATACATGCCGACGGAATAATACGCGGAAGGAGAAAGTACAAATGGGACGAAATATGTTCTTATGAATGGACTGACATTGCGGGAAAAAAGAATAAGAGAGGGAGGCTAAAGCTCTCGTTTGACGTCAAAAACGGCATGATTTCAAGAAAGCTTCTGAGGGAAAATTTCACAAGGCTGTTTTTGTACATGGACAAATCTGATTTTGAAAGAGCAGAGGAGGCTTTAAAAACGGCACTGGCTGGAGGGGAGAATGAAAACTAAGGACGATATAAAGGGATGGATTTATGCGCTGCTTGTTGTAGCTACGCTGGCAGGACGTCTTTCGACAAACAGAAGTTCAGTGGTGCTTATGGACAGGCTTTTTAACTCCATGGGGATACCCGCGTGGAGCGCAGGGGAAAGCGGGTTGAATTATTCATCTGTTTTAGGCTTGGCACTGCTCTTTATATTTGGCAGAAATCTCAAAAGATGCTGGAGAAATAAGTATGGGATTTACAAAATCATAGCTGAAAACATAATCGTCTTTATAATAGTTTTGGCGATTGCGTTGCCTAAAGCCTATTTTGGGGCGGAAGAGCTTGGAAGGTCTTTTCAAAAGGACGTAAAGGCATTATACTGTGATAAGGACCAAAGTATGATTACATACGAATTTGACGAAAATAATGATATGGCAAATCTTAAGTGCGTCCTGGTTTTTGAGAACAAGGGAAGTGAAAAGGTCAGATTCAATGTGATAATTGACGGGATTGCCCATAAAAAGAGAGCCGATTACGTAATGATTGAGGACGGACGGGCTGAAATAAGTATTATGCCAAAAAACGAAAGGCATTTAGAGCTTGAATATCCGAAGATCAATGACCCGGGAGATTTTAGCGGGAGTGCATCCAGCAGAGAATTTAGCTTCTATATAGAAAGTTGTGAAAGCGGTGAAAAGGTATACTTTAATTTAAGCAGATTTTTGCGAAGGGATTGATTGTTTTGCGCAAAAATAAGACAGGCTGCCTTGTAGTCCATGGATTTGGAGGCGGATATTACGAGATAGAAAGTATAGTTCAATGTATCGAAAAATGCGGGTTCACTGTAAGGTGCGCAAGCCTTGCAGGGCATACGGGAAATAAGAGAGACCTCAGGAATGTGGGGTATGCCCAGTGGATAAACTCTGCAGAAACTGAGCTCAAAAAGCTTATGGATGAATGCGAAAGCGTGCACATAGTTGGTTTTTCAATGGGAGGGCTCATAGGAATAAATCTTGCGATCAAATACAGCGTGGCTTCGCTGACAACAATAAATACCCCGGTATATTATTGGGACATGGGACTAATAATAAAGAATATTGCAACCGATATAAAAAGGGGAGAGTATTTGAATATTAAAAGATATGTCAAATCTTCGGGTAAATTTCCGATTACGGCACTTTTGAATTTCAAGGTGCTGCTTAGAAAGACAAAGAGGATGATACCGTTTGTCAAAACGCCTTTTCTTGTGATTCAAGCCTTAGACGACGACACAGTCAGAAAAACCAGTTCAAACTACATATACGAAAATATATCATCGGGCATAAAAAGCCTCGAGTATGTCGAGGGCGGGGGGCACCAGGTCCTCCAGAGTGAATACAGGCATGAAGTGGGAAGGCTTGTTGGAGGATTTTTGAGCAACATGTAGTACAAAAGCTTATAGATTTGAAGTTGGCGGGATTCTGAAGAGCCTGCTGATTTCATGGAAATTGCAATTTGTTTTGGAGGAATTGACATGGAAAGGCTTAAGAAACAGATAGAATTCATATTTGAAGTGGACAAGCTAAAGAGGATACTCAGACAGTCCATACTTACGGACGGCAAAAAACGGGAAAACGATGCAGAGCACTCGTGGCACATATCTTTGATGGCAATTTTGCTGTCGGAGTATTCAAATGAGGATATAGACGTATTAAGGGTTATAAAGATGCTGCTTATACATGACATAGTTGAAATTGACGCAGGGGACACATACTGCTATGATAAAGAAGGCCACAATGACAAGCGGGAGAGGGAGGAAAAGGCTGCAAAGAGAATTTTTGGAATGCTTCCAAAAGACCAATGCGACGATATGATATCCCTTTGGGAGGAGTTTGAGCTGATGGAAACTGCGGAGTCAAAATACGCCGCATCTTTGGACAGGCTTCAGCCCCTTCTTTTGAATTACGCCACAAATGGAAAATCGTGGAGGGATCACGATATAGAATCGAAGCAGATTCTTGAAAGAAATGCACATATTGAAAATGGCTCAAAGGAGCTTTGGAACTTTGCAAAAAACATGATATATGATTGCATAGAAAAAGGATATCTTGTAAAATAAAAAATTAAATTATAAATTAGCATTTTAGATAGTAAAGGATGGTTTTTAAATGAAGGAAAAGGTGTTGCTTGACTGCATAAAGGGAGAGCCTAAAAGCGGTCTTATGGATTGTTTGATGTCTTGCAAGAAGAATAAACTTATTGAAATTGCAAACATGCGTGGAACAAAAGTTGCTGTAAGCTGGACAAAATCAAAAATGAGCGAAAAACTATCAGAGGACATAGTAGCGAATTTTAAAGAGGATATAGCCCGTCTGGACAAAAATGCAGTGGAATTTTTGAAAGACACAGCTGGAAGGTCTGCAGAGGCTGTGAATGAGATAAGATATGAAGACTACAATGCTCTGGAAAAAAGAGGGAATGCATTCTTTTACAACCTTAAAGGAGACATATACCCTGTGATTCCAGAGGAACTTTCGCCAATGCTTGAAGATGTATTTAGCGGCATGTCGAATGAAAAATCAAAAGAGGATTCAAATGAAGAAGGCAAGCAGATTTCATATGCAAGAGCTCTTGTGAACATATATGGAGCATGCAGGCTTGATCAGTTTGCGATTGTTTGGAACAACCACAACAAGGAAAAAATGACGTTTGACGAAGCAAGGGCATACATGGATATGCATGCGGGAAGCCAGGAGCATTTCAGGTATGAGGACGACTGTATAATATCAAACCGTATTCAAGGCGAAGCGGAGTACAGTGCGTTTTTGAAGAAATTGGCAAAAAGACCGTACTACATGCCTACAAAGACGGAAATAAACTTCTATTCCCAAAATGAATTTGACAGGGACACGCTTCAGTATAAAAAATTCGAAGGCTTTATTAAAGCAAGGTTCAAAGATGAAAAAAAGGCACAGGACATTGTAAATGAAATTCTATACATGGGCATAACTGAAAAATATACTTATGAAGCCGCTGAAATGATTCTTAAAGAGAACGGGTATCCGGTTGAAGAGGCAGGCGAAAAGGCCGAGCTTACAAAACTTATAACGGATATTATGAACAATATGAGAAGATGGGTTCTGCGTGGAGCCATGCCTTCTCAGTTCACACGTGCAAGCGAAGTACCGTTTTTAGACGTGCTTTCGATGAAGCAAAAACAGCCAGTTCACGGAAGCGTGGGAAGAAATGACCCTTGTCCTTGCGGAAGTAAAAAGAAATATAAAAAATGTTGCGGCAAGGCGAAATCTTAATAGAATATATTTTGAAATTTTATTATTTACTTACAGCAAGAGTACATTCTTGTAAGATCATGTACAAAAGCATAAAAGATCCAGTAATTGCAATACAATGCATTGAAAGATCAGTGAATTTGAAATGATCCACATGCAAATTTAATATAAATGCAAACAAAAAAGCACATCTGCAGATGTGCTTTTTTGTTTGACCAGAGTGTGCTATCTGTAGGAACAACGAGAACAGCATAACGGGAGGAGCGGGCTTGCTTAAATGCAAAAATTTGCACAAGGGCAGTGTGTATGGAAGGCTTGACAAAAAAGAAAAATAGGATTAAATATACATAGAAGGTAAAAATATGTATATCTGAAATTCCAATGAACGCAGACTTGAAAGAAAGGAAAGGTGGAGAATGAAAAAAATTGCAGTGATTTTGATTGCATTGACTGTTATTGTGACAGGCTGTACGAACAAGGGTGGCGAACAGGGTGTGAATACGAAGAAGGAGTCTTCAGCCTTGCAGGAAGACCCGGGGGAAAGTGAAAGGTCTTCTGATGAGGAATCAAAAGATGCCGGGAACATGAAAAAAGATCCGCAAAATGCTTTTTATTTCACCTGTTCAACCGAGGGAGAAAATGAAAAAATAGGCGTTGCATTTGAAGCTCATGACAGGGACGGAAATGTTATTTGGAACAGAACATGGAACCGGATTGGCGAGTTCGAGGAAGACTTTGTTTCAGATGTGGTTGCAAGGAATAAAATGGTATACGTATGGGTGCACGGCACGCTGTATGCACTGGACGTTGATACTGGCTATGAGGTTTGGACCTCGGAAAATGTGGGCGATGTTTATAAACTGTACATAAATGAAAACAGGCTTTACCTGCTCGGTGGATACGGGTCTCTTTTGAGATGTGTTGACATTGAAAGCGGAGAGCAGATTTGGAACAAGGATTATGACGACATATATTGGGGATCGAAAATTGGAATGATGGACGGCAATATAGCGGTCGAGTGTTCGGTTGACAGGAATGATGAGATAATGGAGCAGGTGGTGCTGTTTGATAAAGAGGGGAATATAGCATCAAGGTATGAGGGCGAGCTTCCAGAGAAAAAAGTTATATGGAATGATGCGTCGGCTTCAAGTACACTTGAATCCAATATGGAAAAATATGGCCCCAAAAACGTCACAGATGGCGACTACGATACCGCCTGGGTTGAAGGGGCGTCTGGATACGGGATAGGCGAGTATATAGCATTAAAAAACTCAACATATGAAAAGATAGGCAATATCAATGTGGTAAACGGGTACTGGAAGACTCATGAAACATATGAAAACAACGGGGCGGCAGAACAATTCAGGATTGACTTTTCAGATGGAAAATACCTGGTGTATGAAGAGCGTGGAAGAGGCAAGGACTCATATTACTTTGAAGAGACTGAGATTTTCCTGGCAGAGCCTGTGAGGACAAATTCGCTTAAGCTTACAATACTTGATGCGATTGAAGGCAAGAAATACGAAGACACATGCATTACGGAGATAAAAGCATACTGATTTACAGATAATGGTCTTTATGGTTAATGGTGTATTCAGATGCAAAATACAAATGGGAGGAAGTTTATATGAACGGCAGGATTAGGATATGGGATTTGATTATTGCAATTGCACTTATGATTGTCATTTTTCCGGTGAATGCACATGCCGCGGTGGG
>CBDULP010000028.1:0-24993 GCA_965368085.1 uncultured Peptoclostridium sp.
TGGATATCTGTATATGGTGGTGCACAACCTGAAAGCTGGAGTAACTGAGATAAGATCGGAAAAGTATGCGATCGAAAAGGGTGAATGGATTGACATTAAGACGGATATAAAGTGGTCAGAAGGAAGTGACGGTTTTATAGAATTTACTGTAAACGACACTCCGATGGCATTCGTAACGGAGTACGATGCAAACTGGGACGAGATAAATCTTCCGGGAGATTACAGGCTTAATATTCCTACGCTTTTGAATACTGCAGGTGACCACCTGAAACTCGGGACATACCGTAACACAGGTTCACCGGTAGGAGCAAGCATAGTGTACTATGACGATTTAAATATAGCGATGATAACAGACGGTGATTCAACAGACGCAGGATCAACAGACACGGGGTCAACGGACAGTGATTCAACGGATGGTGGTTTGACTGACAGCGGTTCAACAGATAGCAGTTTGACAGATGGAGATTCAACGGACAGTGGATCAACAGACAGCAGTTTGACAGATGGAGATTTAACGGACAGTGGTTCTTACATACCAGGAACATTGCTGATCAAAGATAATTTTGACGGTTTGGATAACTGGTTAAAAGAGAGTTCGACATCATACGGTGTGACAATAGCGGAGGATCCGACGAATTCGAGCAATAACGTGGCAAGGTTCGAGCTTTGGGATACCGATCCGAAGGTGTACAGTGGGCGTCGAAGTGAAATTACGTCTGACTGGCAGGCAGAGCCGGCTGGAAGCGAGATCATGTACAACTGGAAATTCATGCTTGACCCTGAGCACTCGAACAACTCTGACTGGGAGATACTTGGTCAGTGGCATGCCCAGCCAGAAGACGGAGACTGGAGTAATGCCGACGAGTATGTAGACGGAAGGCCTACAATATCGATTCAATACCACGATGGATATCTGTATATGGTGGTGCACAACCTGAAAGCTGGAGTAACTGAGATAAGATCGGAAAAGTATGCGATCGAAAAGGGTGAATGGATTGACATTAAGACGGATATAAAGTGGTCAGAAGGAAGTGACGGTTTTATAGAATTTACTGTAAACGACACTCCGATGGCATTCGTAACGGAGTACGATGCAAACTGGGACGAGATAAATCTTCCGGGAGATTACAGGCTTAATATTCCTACGCTTTTGAATACTGCAGGTGACCACCTGAAACTCGGGACATACCGTAACACAGGTTCACCGGTAGGAGCAAGC
This sequence comes from uncultured Peptoclostridium sp., assembly GCA_965368085.1. Taxonomy (GTDB): domain Bacteria; phylum Bacillota; class Clostridia; order Peptostreptococcales; family Peptostreptococcaceae; genus Peptoclostridium. The sequence goes on from CBDULP010000028.1 coordinate 1,220, forward strand.
ATAGTGTACTATGACGACTTGAATATAGCAATGATAACAGACGGTGATTCAACAGACACAGGATCAACGGACAGCAGTTTGACAGATGGAGATTCAACGGACAGCGGATCAACGGACAGCGATTCAACAGACACAGGATCAACGGACAGCGATTATGATATACCGGGAACATTGCTGATCAAAGATGAATTTGACGGTTTGGATAACTGGTTAAAAGAGAGTTCGACATCATACGGTGTGACAATAGCGGAGGATCCGACGAATTCGAGCAATAACGTGGCAAGGTTCGAGCTTTGGGATACCGATCCGAAGGTGTACAGTGGGCGTCGAAGTGAAATTACGTCTGACTGGCAGGCAGAGCCGGCTGGAAGCGAGATCATGTACAACTGGAAATTCATGCTTGACCCTGAGCACTCGAACAACTCTGACTGGGAGATACTTGGTCAGTGGCATGCCCAGCCAGAAGACGGAGACTGGAGTAATGCCGACGAGTATGTAGACGGAAGGCCTACAATATCGATTCAATACCACGATGGATATCTGTATATGGTGGTGCACAACCTGAAAGCTGGAGTAACTGAGATAAGAACGGAAAAGTATGCGATCGAGAAGGGTCAATGGATTGATCTGAAGACGAATATAAAGTGGTCAGAGGGAAATGACGGTTCTATAGAATTTGCTGTAAATGACACTCCGCTGGCATTCGTAACGGAGTATGATGCAAATTGGGATGAGATAAATCTTCCTGGCGATTACAGGCTCAATATCCCTACGCTTCTGAATTCTGCAGGTGACCACCTAAAACTCGGGACATACCGTAACACAGGTTCACCGGTAGGAGCAAGCATAGTGTACTATGACGATTTAAAGATAACAATGATGCAGTAAATATAGTATTAAGTAAGACATAAATTTTTTCATTCTAAAGAGCCTGTTATGGCTCTTTTTTTTATGGATTTGCCGAGAACAACTGTGATTTTAGTCGGGGGATGAATCAGCAAAGGTTTTAGATTTTACTATATATTTGGGTATTAATTATATAGAGAGGAGGCAAAAATCAATATTGGTTGTGGTATTTGAAAATAAAACCGTTAAGAATATTTCTGTCAGAAAATGGACATATTCAGAGTGTTGTGTAGTCCATGACAGAGACATTAACGCAAGCATAAATCTTAAAAATGAAGCCATAAGACTTCTAACTGCAGTAACTACAGAGTTAGTCTAATAATAAACTGTCCGTTAGGCTGGTGTTCTTATGAATCTCGTGACTTTAGTCATGGAAGGTTCAAAGTAGTTTGGTGTGCAGGCTGATTTTCAATTCTGCTAGGGAGGGGAGAACGGTGAAAAGATATGTTATAGTCAGGTCTGTAGCAGAATTTGTGGTAATAGTGGTAATTATCATATATGCGATGGGAGTTTCTGGCAGACAGCAAAATAATAATGTTGATGAACAGATTGTTGATGAACAGATTGTTGATGAACAGATTGTTGATGATAGTGACATGGGATGGATGCTAAATGAGAAGTACGAGCATGAATATTATGCATTTCTAGATGATTTTGAAAATGGATTGGACACAGTCTGGAGTTATGAAACGCCAAATGAAGATGCATTTGATATTGTGAAAGATCCAATTGTTTCCAATAACAATGTTGGAATATTTGTGCTGTATGATGATGACAGAAAGGTAAACTTGGGTTTGCGCAGCGAAATAGCAATGTATACAGGAGGGACTGAAGGGGAAGAAGAATGGTATAGCTGGAGATTTATGTTGGACAAAGAGCATGAAAATAACTCGACATGGGAAATACTGGGACAGTGGCATCAGCAGCCTGCACCGGGAAGGACTTGGGATAACTCTGAAGATTATATAAATTCAACTCCAATAATTTCGGTTGTCTACCACGATGGTCAAATATACTTGAATGCAACTAACAAAAAATATGGAATAGAGGGAATACGTTCAAAAGAATATCCCATAAATCTTGGTGAGTGGCATGATATAAAATTTCACATCAATTGGTCTGAAGGAAGCGAGGGGTTTGTAGAGACTTGGATAGATGATATTCCCGTGGAGTTTAATGTGGATGGTGTGGATGACGAGTTTACAAAGCTTGATGGACATAGGCTCTATTATCCTACACTTATGAATGTGAGCGGAAATTATATCAAGGTAGGGACGTATCGAAGCAAAAGCGATTCTTCAGGGCAGAGTATAGTATATTATGATGATATAAGGGTTTTTAGAAAAAAAACTGATTGATATTACCATATCAGGCATAATAAAAAACACAATCATATGCATAACAAGTATACAGGGTATTGTATGAGTGTTTGAGTTCTAATATAACAAGGTATCATTAAGTGTAAAGGGATAATTTGAAATCCCGTGACTTTAGTCATGGGACATTCACTAGCGAGACATTGGATGCGGCAATATATAGGAGAAGGGGGATTTTTATGGATAAGAAAAAAATATGTGTACTGGGGCTTGGATATATAGGGCTTCCGACGGCTGCCATGTTTGCAACTCACGGGCACAAGGTTGTAGGGGTGGACATAAGGCAGGATGTTGTAGATGCGCTCAACCATGCGAGAATAACCATAGAAGAGCCGTATCTTGACATACTTGTTCAGGCCGCGGTCAAGTCTGAAAACCTTATTGGCTCTCTTCATCCCGAAGAGGCAGACGTGTTCATAATAGCTGTTCCAACTCCAATAGGCAAGGACAAGACTGCGGATATGAGCTATGTCGAAATGGCGGCAAAGAGCATTGTTCCGTGCGTTAAAAAAGGCGACATAGTAGTTTTGGAGTCTACGTCGCCTCCAGGAACGGTAAGGGATGTACTTTGCCCGATACTGGCAGAGAGCAATCTGGAAGTGGGTAAGGAAATATATGTGGGACATTCACCTGAGCGGGTGCTTCCGGGGCACATACTAATGGAACTTGTGAACAACAACAGGATAGTGGGTGGAATAAGCAGGGAAAGCGCCGAGAAGATAAGGGACATATACAAGATATTTGTGAATGGCGAGATATATGTCACTGACGAGACTACGGCCGAGATGTGCAAAGTCATGGAGAATACATTCAGGGACGTTAACATAGCCCTTGCGAATGAGCTTGCCAGAATATGTGAAAACAGCGGCATAGACGCATGGGAGGTAATAAGGCTTTGCAATATGCATCCAAGGGTCAACATACACTCTCCAGGTCCGGGAGTAGGAGGACATTGTCTTGCGGTAGACCCGTGGTTCGTGGTCGAGAAAAACCCAGAAACCGCAAAGATGATAAGGCTTTCGAGGGATACAAACGACTCAATGCCGCTGTTTGTGGCAGAAAGGATTGAAGGCATTACGGGAGATCCCAAGGGCAAAAAAGTTTGCATTCTCGGAGTGACCTACAAGGCCGATGTAGATGATCTTAGGGAAAGTCCCATTCTCAAGCTTGTGGACATTCTCTGTGAAAAGGGATATGAGGTTGAGGCATACGACCCCCATGCAACAGGGTTTGAATGTGAGGCTAAAAGCCTTGAAGGGGCGGCGGAAGATGCGGATATAGTGGTGCTTGGAGTGGGGCATGATGTTTTTAGAAAAATTTCACCAAGGGATATCTCAAGAATAGTTGCTCGCAAAGTAATATTTGATCTTCGGAACTTTATAGACATCAATGAATTTGAAAAAGCCGGTTTTGATGTCAGGATTCTTGGAAACGGCAGAACGGATAGATAAACGCTTTTGCAAAAAATGCTGCTCAATGTGGGAATCGAGACTCAAGATTGAGATTGGCATTTAAATGTAATCATATGGGGAAAAGGGTTGGATGCACTGTATTCAAGCCTTTTTCTATATGATACAATATGTTCAAGTGGACTTTTAAGACTGAAAAAGCAGAGATTTTCAGCACCATGAAAAGTCTTTATTGATTTAAGCGAGTTTTTAGATATAAGGTATTAAAAAATATTTATAAGGAGGAGTTGGCGTTGAACAGAGGTACTGGAACGTTCAAAACTGGGATCAAAAAGAATTTCATAAGGTCCATACTCTATTTTATTGCCTGCATGATGATATTTCTTTCGGTTATGTACATAGTGGAAAGCAAGGAAGTAAACACTAAAAGATTTATTCTGAGTGAAAACGAAAAAAATATTGTAACCATACAAAAGAATATAATTGAAACGAGTATGGATGTTATATTGGTCGATATGAAGTATATTGAAAATAGCTGGGTGATGCAGGACTACCTTTCAGATTCCTCGAACAGGCAGGTTCTTGAGCGACAGCTGATTTCATTTGCAATGGAAAAGAAGATATATGACCAGATAAGGTTCATAGACAATGAGGGCAGGGAAGCAGTAAGGATAAATTACAATGGGGGAAAACCTTCGGCAGTGCCGGACTATGAGCTTCAAGACAAGAGCGACAGGTATTATTTTAAAAACGCTATAGATATTGATGAAGACCAGATATATACATCGCCTCTTGACTTGAATGTTGAAAACGGAGAGATAGAAACACCTGTAAAACCCATGATAAGGGTTGCTGTGCCGACATATGATTCAAAAGGCCAAAAACGGGGCATTGTATTGCTGAATTATATGGCGAATGGAATCATAGACAGGTATGAAAATACCGTGCTAAAATCCAGCGGGAGGTCTTTCTGGCTGGATGAAAACGGATACTGGATTGTGTCGGATGAGAAGGAGAAGCAGTGGGCGTTCATGTATGAAGGTATGAATGACGTGAGTTTTTCAAATGAGTTCAGTGAAGAATGGGAAATAGTAAGTGAACAGGAAAAGGGCCAGTTTTACACTGAAAAAGGTTTTTTTACATTCGACACTATACACATAGAAAGCGATGCTAAGCACGAGATAGGAACATCAAGAATACATGACAGGCATTGGAAAATGGTATCATATGTTCCTCGTGGCGCTATGCCTTTTGTAGAAGAAAACCAGTTTGAAGCTATAATGGTCCAAATTGGAAACAAAAAGGCGGCGTTATTTGCACTTGTAATGGCAGCGCTTACTATAGCTGTGCTTGACATGAAAAACAGGATTGCAAGGGAGGACATAAGGATAAATGCGACATATGATGGCCTTACCGGTGTATATAACAGGGGAAGTGGAATGAAGCTTCTAACTGAAAAGATAAGGGAGTCCAAGACAAGAGAAGAGTTCCTCAGCATATGCTTTATCGACATAAACGGGCTCAAGAGTGTAAATGACATATTGGGCCATGAAAAGGGAGACGAGCTCATAAGGAGTTGTGCAGACGTATTTTCAAGGAGCATAAGAAGCAACGATTTTGTGGCACGGTGGGGAGGCGATGAATTCCTCATAGTATTCCCGAGCTCAACTGCAAAAACGGCTGAAAAGGTATGGGACAGGATATATAATGAAATTGAAAGTATAAACGCCACAGAGGAGAGGGACTATATCATAAGCGCAAGCCATGGAATAGAAGAGTTCAACAAGAGGGATTCTTACGAAATAGATGTGCTTGTAAAAGCTGCAGACGAGAAGATGTACGAGGAAAAAGCGGAGATCAAGAGAAACCTTGAGGTTATAAGAAGAATGCCAAGTGACAGCACTGATACACAGGAGCTAAAGAAAATGGCGTAAAATAAAATTCGCGGCGCTTTCATGCGCTGCATGCTGCGACAAAAATGAAAGCCATTGATAGCTTGTTCAAGCTATCAATGGCTTTCGTTTTCATATGGTGTCATTCATATCGCATGATTCAGGAATTAAGGCGCATACAAATAGTGACATCATGTCTTCTGTGTATTTAACCAAATCATACGAACCTTCACGCCTTGCCCAGTCGAAACAGTATCCCCTCAGCATTACCAGAATCATGTCAGCTAGCCGGTCGGTATTATATCTGGTGGTGATTTGTCCTTTTTCCTGACCTCTTGTTATGAGTAGATTCAACTCCCTGTACAGAATGCGGCCGCGCTCTGCATGGTGTCCACCACTGCTATATACCGGAAATATGGAGTTCATGAACTTGCTCTTCACCACGCCCGTTTGCACTACAAATTCAGAAAAACCCTTGCAAAATTCAACAATATTTGTAAGCTCATTATCATCATTTAATCTATCGAGAACATTTTCTTCGAAATAATTGTCAATCAAAGAAAACAGTTCTACTATAAGGTCTGATTTGTTGTCAAAGTAATGGTAGAATACCCCAGGAGAAATATTTGCAGAATCACAAATCATGCGTACAGTCAAGTTTTCAAAACCCACCTCGTCCATCAAATGAGATGCCTTTTGTATTATGTTTTTTCTCTTGGCGATTTGTTTTTTCGTTATTTTACTCATGAGCATCCCCTCTTTAGATATAAAAAAGCAGCCGCTTGTTGCGGCTGCTTTTGGTATGTGGTTTATGAGAGCAGCATTCTGTCGCTGACCTCGCCGCAGCCCGTTGCTTCTTCGAACATCTGGAGCAACTTTTCCTGAGTGAGGTTTTTTTTGTCTTCACCGCCAACATCTACGACTATCTGGCCCCGTTGCATCATTAGAAGCCTTGAGCCCATTGAAATGGCATGTTTCATATTGTGTGTAACCATTATTGTAGTTATTTCATTTTCGCAAACTATATCCCTTGTAAGGTTTATTATCACCTCGGATGTCTTTGGATCAAGAGCCGCGGTGTGCTCGTCAAGCAAAAGCAGCTCGGGCTGATTCATCGTAGACATTATAAGTGAAAGAGCCTGCCTTTGGCCTCCTGAAAGAAGGCTTACTTTAGTGTGAAGCTTGTCTTCAAGCCCTATCCCTATTCTTGAAAGGAGCTGCTTGAAAAGCTCTGTCTTGTCCTTGCACACGCCTTTTGTCAGGCCGTAAGTCTTGCCCTTGTTGTATGCAAGGGACATGTTCTCTAATATGGACATCGAAGGGCAAGTGCCCTTTGATGGGTCCTGAAAAACCCTTGCCACTGAGCTTGCTCTTTGGAATTCAAGGGAGTTGGTGATTTCATCTCCGTTCATGTATATTGCTCCCGCATCGGGGTGGAGTTTTCCGGATACCATGTTGAGCAGTGTTGATTTTCCCGCTCCGTTTCCGCCTATTATTGTTATGAAATCGCCTTTTGAAACATCCAGGGAAAGTCCGTCAAACAGCCTGTTTTCATTTACTGTCCCCTTATTGAATGTTTTGGACAGATCTTTTAGCCTTAGCATTTGAAAAACCTCCTTTGGAAAGTAGTGATTTTAGACCCTTGAACTGGCCTATGTTTCCTGCCGAAAGCGCTGCAACTATTATAATGCATGTCACAAGCTTAAGGTCGGTTGGGGAAAGGCCCATTCTAAGTGCGGCTCCAATGCTGAGCCTGTACATTATCGAACCTAGAACTGCCATTGTTGTGGGTATTATGAAAGGGATCTTCCTGAATATCGCCTCGCCGAATATTATTGATGCAAGTCCCATTACGACTATTCCAGTGCCCATTCCCACGTCTGAAAATCTCTGGTATTGAGCCATTATAGCTCCTGAAAGCGCTACAAGTCCGTTTGAGAGCATAAGCGCAAGTATTTTCATCTTTCCGGTGTCTATTCCAAGCGATGTTACCATGTCCGGGTTGTCTCCAGTAGCCACTATCAAAAATCCAAGCTTTGTTGAGAGTAAAAAGTCAAGCAGAAGCTTTGCTAAAACCGCCATAATCACTATAACTATAAGCGGGTGAATATCACTTGAAAACAGAGTTTTTTCGTTAAAAAGCGGAATATTTGACCTTCCCATTATTCTAAGGTTTATGGAGTAAAGGCCTATCATTACGAGTATTCCAGAAAGCAGGTTTGTAATCCTTAGCTTTACGTGGAGTATTCCGGTCGCAAGGCCTGCAACCATGCCAGTAGCAAATGCCGCGAGACATACAATTATGGGGTTTATGCCTTTAGGCAGAAGGGCTGCGCATATCGCAGCCCCTGTAACAAAACTTCCGTCAACTGAAAGATCCGGAAAATCCAGAATCTTGTATGTTATATATACTCCAAGAACCATTATTGAAAATATAAGTCCCTGCTGAAGTACATTTATAGAAAAGTCTAGCACTTTTATTCATCTCCTTTTAAAATCTCAGCCCTTTCCAGAATGCCCTGAGGTATTTCTATGGCAAGGGCTTTGGCTGTTTTTTCATTTATAACAAGTGATGTCTCCTCAAGAAGAGAAACCGGTATGTCTCCAGGGTTTTCGCCATTCAATACTCTTGCGGCGATTTTTCCTGTCTGAAGACCAAGTGTGTAGTAGTCAATTCCTTCGGTAGCAAGAGCTCCACCCTGTACGTGGCCTTCCTCGGCTCCTATAACGGCCTTGCCGCTTTCAGTGCACGTGTTTGATATAAGCGCCATTGCAGAAGCAATCATATTGTCTGCGGGAGTGTACAGCACGTCTATTTGGGGTAGTATTGAATTAAGCGTCTGGTCTATGTCGTTTACGCTTGTTATTCCAGCTTCCACTATTTCAAATCCAAGCTCCTGTGCGGCCTTTTTGGCGTTTTCAACCTGCACCACTGAATTCGCTTCACTTGTGTTATATATGATTCCTATTTTATTTGCATTTGGAATAAGAGATTTTATAAGGGAAAATTGCTTGTCAATTGGAGTCGCATCGCTTGTTCCGGTAACATTTCCGCCTGGTTTTTCAAGTGAGTTTACAAGTCCAGCACCTACAGGATCTGTTATTGCTGTGACTATTATAGGTATGTCCTTTGTAGCATTGAGGGCTGTCTGTGCACATGGGGTTGCAATTGCAACTATCATATCTTTTTTGGAAGATACAAAACCGTCGGCTATTGTCTGAGCCGTAGGCATGTCGCCCTGTGCATTTTGGAACTCTATGTCGAGGTTTTCGCCTTTTACAAAACCTTCCTCGGCAAGAGCATCTATTATTCCCTGCCTTGAAGCGTCAAGAGCCGGGTGCTCCACTATTTGGGATATTCCTATGCTATAAGTTTCACTTGAATTTGAATCGGAACTGCTGCCTGCCTCTTGGTTGTTTGAACAACCTGTAAGCACCGACAGACTCAAAAGAAGAGTAACACAAAAAATAGAGATAAGTTTCCTAGCCATACTACCATCCTCCTAAAGATTAAGTTTTAGATATACTACTGAAAAAAGCAGTCCAATTTGCTAATGCAAACCCTACAAATCCTACAAATACCTACTGCCGCAAGCCGCGGCTCTACAAAAATTCTACCGTTTCAAAAGATTATATATCCTGTATACAATAAAGTCAATAGTGAAACTTGCATGCAGTGGAAAATAATTGAGAATGGGCTGCCGTGAGCTAGATAGTACTGGAGGCATATACAAAAAAGTACATAAAACGGATATCGTATATATGCTGTGAAGTGGTTTTGATAAAATGATTTGAATTTTAAGTTTAAAACATATAAATGTGGCTTGAACATTGAAATATGTCGTCGGGACTCTAAATATTAATTGATAAATGCTGTAACAAAGCTCTGCATTGTGATAAAATTAAATTGCTATATTCGAACAATTGTGAATTTTGATTATTGCAATAGGAGAAAATAACTATAAAAACATCGGCAGGATTTTAATAATGCTTTTGTCCAGAGGGGGGACTGTTATGCATGGTTTTGATTTTGAAAAGAAAAGTGATGGCATCATAAATAAGAGTGTTGAAGGCGAAAATGACATGTACAGGATGATTTTTCATGCAAATCCCAATGTCATGCTCATAGTGGACCCTTTCACGGGAGCCATTGTCCAGGCAAACAGGGCGGCAAAAGAATTTTACGGGTACGGCAGCGAAGAGATTTTGGAAATGAAAATGGGACAGCTTAACGAGGTGTCTGAGGGTGAGCTTGAAATACTAAGGGATGCGGTAAAAGGAAGTAACATATTCAATGTCAAGAGCAGGCTTTCAGATGGAACTTTTGCAGACGCCAAGGTTTTTTCAACACCGGTTGAAATAAAAGGTAAAATACTCCTGCATATAGCTGTGTTTCCGATGAATATGGACAGAGACAGTTTAGGCGAAGAACACCCTATGGTGAAAAAATATTTTCAAATGGCGCTTCACGACGAGCTTACGGAGCTTCCGAACAAGAGATTTTTGAAGATGAAAATTGAAGAGGAAATGAAAAGGGCTGACAGGGAAAATACAGGGTTTGCGCTTATATTCATAGACATGGATGATTTTAAAACGGTAAATGATAGGTTTGGACACGTCACAGGAGACAAGCTGCTTAGCATGGTGGGACAAAGGCTCAAAAACTCCGTGCGTGGGAATGACTTCGCAGCAAGATTCGGAGGGGATGAATTTGGTGTGATCCTCTCCGGAATAGAGGACAAGAATGCGGCATGTTTAATTGCAAAGCGTATAATAAGTTGTTTTGAAAATCCATTTTCAATAGAAGGAAACTGGATAGAGATAAAATGCAGCATGGGAATGAGCGTTTATCCCCAGGATGGAAAAGACTTCAACGAGCTTATAAGGGCTGCTGATGTTGAAATGTACAATGAAAAGAAAAAGAGTGAGATGGAGTGCATAAGCGCAGTCAGCTGCAGCGCAAGATTTTATAGATAGAACCCTTGATACTGGAATAGATGCATGAATATGAAAGAGTCCGGCAGTTTTGCCGGACTCTTTTAATGTGATTGCTAACTTAATGATTATAAAAAGTAAATGCCTCTTTACGAGGATATATAAGTGGATTGATATTACATGCCTAACAATTGTCAGGTATTGACCTGTGGGCAATTCCTATCACTATGTCGTCCAGGTGAAGCACACCTATGCTTAAAAACAGGCATATGCTTATGTGTTCGCCGGAACGAGCTATTCCTATTTTGCCTCCGACATTAAACCCTGTTGCTTTTTCTGAAACTTGGTTTATGGCTTCGCGGGTAGCTCCTATAACGGCTCCTTCGTGGACGTGGCATTCGCTTATGACACCAGTTCTCTTGGCGGCAACGAGGGCCCTTTCTATCATTTTTGGAATTGAATTCAAGAGGTTTCCGCCGATGTCAACTCCTGTGGATACTATGCCTTCTTTTTTCAACTGCTTTACGAGTTGGCTCTCTTCATCTCTTGTAGATATGGCGATTTTTACAGAGGCCTTTGTAACATCTGTGCTCTTTGACATGTAATCCTCCTTGGGTTTTATTTTAAAATATAGTTTGCAGGGTTTAATTTTGAAAAAAATTGTATATATCACTAAGATTATATCATATTATTCAGCGTGTAATTATACATGCATAAAAAATAGTGTAGGTTTTGCCTCTGAAATGAATATTAAATGTAAAGGGACTTTGGAGGTGCACATTATGTATATGCTTGAAAAGGATGTTAAGCTTTCGAAAAATTTTTGCGTGTCTGAATTTGCATGCAAAGACGGCGGCAGCAGGGTTTTGTTTGACATGGAGCTTGTAGTCAGGCTCCAAAAGCTCAGGGACTATTTTAAAAGGCCCATATTAATAACGAGCGGATACAGGACCCGTTCTTATAACGCAAGTGTCGGAGGGGCGAAAGACTCACAGCACATGTATGGAAGGGCGGCCGATATAAAGGTCATTGGCGTTGAAAGTGATAAAGTTGCGGCTGCCGCGGTGAATGCTGGTTTTAGGGGAGTGGGGGTGTATGGGAAATTTGTCCACGTTGATGTTAGAAAAAGGCTTGTCAACAGACTTGAAAGGGAATATGACATATGGCGAGGATAAGACTTTGAACATCTCACGACTGAAGTCAAAAGTCGCGGGCGGCTTCGGCAAATTTATAAAAAAATAATAATTAACTGTTGACATTCAAATTAGAATGGAATATACTCTTTTTATCGAGCAAGCAAAGTATACAGAATTCTTGATGCTTTGTGTAGCTTAAAAATTGAATACAAACTTATCAAGAGTGGCAGAGGGACTGGCCCTGTGAAGCCCGGCAACCGACACGTACATAGTATAGTGTCATGGTGCTAAATCCAGCAGCTTTAATCGGCTGAAAGATGAGTAGTGATGCGAGCATACACCCCTCTTTCGAGGGGTTTTTTTATGGGCCTCCTTCTTATCGAAGGAGGCCTTTTGAATTTGTAAAAAACTCCAATTGAATGCAAATGGGAATGGGCAAGCGGGGGGATCTGCAAAAATCTATTTACATAATATATAAAAAATGGAAAGAGGTGTATGGAATGATAGAAATAACAAAGCTCAGCAAGGTCTACAGTTCGCCGGAGGGAGACTTCAAGGCGCTGAGCGATATAAGCCTTACAATAGAAGACGGGGAGATATACGGAATAATAGGGCTTTCGGGAGCAGGTAAGTCATCGCTTTTAAGATGCATAAACATGCTTGAAAGGCCTACAAGCGGAAGTGTTGAAATAGAAGGTGTGGACATGACGGCACTGAGTGATTCACAGATAAGGGAGAAGAGAAAAAAGATAGGCATGGTGTTTCAGCACTTCAATCTGCTTATGAATTCAACCGTGTTTGAAAATATAGCTTTTCCAATGAAAATAGCTAAAAAGAGCAAGGATGAGATAAGGGAGAGGGTTGAAAGCCTTCTTGAAATTGTAAACCTTTCCCACAAGGCGAATTCATATCCTGCACAGCTTTCAGGCGGGGAAAAGCAGAGGGTCGGAATAGCAAGGGCTCTTGCAAACAGCCCTGACATACTTCTTTGCGACGAAGCGACTTCGGCGCTTGACCCGAGCACTACGGATTCGATACTGTCTCTTATAAGGGACATAAACAATGAACTGGGAATAACCGTAGTCATAATAACTCATGAAATGGACGTTATAAAGAAAGTTTGCACAAGGGTTGCGGTACTGGAAAAAGGAATAGTTGCAGAGGAAAAGGCCATAAAGGACCTTATAAAAACTCCTCAGAGCGAGACTGCGAGAAGATTTTTGGAGGTGACAGGTGATGTCAGAGCTGCAGAAGCTGTATAGTTTGATGGTTCCGTCTCTTTGGGAGACTCTTTACATGGTTGTTTTTTCAACGGTGTTTGCCTGCATAACCGGTTTTGCACTGGGTGTTGTGCTCATAGTGACTGAAAAGGACAATATAATGCCTATGCCAAAACTCAACGCGGTGATAGGATTTGTAGTGAACACGGCGAGATCGCTGCCTTTCATAATACTCATAATCGCAATATTCCCGCTTTCCAGATTCATAGTGGGAACGAGCATAGGCTCCACGGCCGCAATAGTTCCACTGTCGATAGCAGCAGCGCCTTTTGTGGCGAGGGTTGTTGAAAGCTCTCTGAAGGAAGTGGACAAGGGCGTAGTCGAAGCTGCAATGGCATGCGGTGCAACGAGGCTTCAGATAATAAGCAGGGTGCTGCTTCCGGAGGCTCTGCCGTCGCTTATGCTCGGTGTGACAATAACTATAATAAACATACTTGGCTATTCCGCAATGGCTGGAGCGATAGGAGCAGGAGGAATCGGAGACCTCGCCATAAGATATGGCTACCAGAGGTTTGAAACAGACATTTTGATAGCGACCATAATAGTGCTCATAGTCATGGTTCAGGCTATACAGGCGGGTGGAAACATGCTCAGCGCCAGATTTGACAGGAGGTAATATGGCTATATAGTTTCGGATGAATTTATGACTGACAACAGGCATATGATGTCTACATATAAGAAGTATATAGGCTATATAAAAAAAATAAACGAAAAAACAAGGAGGATGTTGAAATGAAAAAACTATTTAAATCAGCTCTATTGATTGCACTATCTGTAATTTTGCTTGCGGGGTGCGGTGCTAAAAGTGATGACGCAGCAGATGCATCGGGAGAGAAGACTCTTGTTGTGGGAGCCACTCCGGTTCCGCACTCTGAGATTCTTGAATTTGCAAAGCCACAGCTTGAGGAAAAGGGAATAAAGCTTGAAATAAAGGAATTTAACGACTATGTAACACCAAATCTTGCGCTTTCAGAAGGCGAGCTTGACGCCAACTTCTTCCAGCATGCACCTTACATGGATGACTTTGCGGCAAAGAACAATATCGACATTGTATCGGCGGGCAATGTGCATGTAGAGCCTATGGCAGGATACTCGAAAAAGATAAAGGACATACAGGAGCTTGAAGACGGAGCCATAGTTGCAATTCCAAATGACCCTACGAATGAGGGAAGGGCGCTTTTGCTGCTTCAAAGCCAGGGTATAATAGAGCTTAAAGACGAGAACAATTTGAGCCAGACTCCAAATGACATTGCAAAAAATCCAAAGAACCTAAGCTTCAAGGAGCTTGACGCGGCTCAGCTTCCAAGGGTGCTTGACGATGTCCAGCTTGCGGTTATAAACACAAACTATGCGCTAAAAGCCGGCATGAATCCTTTGAACGACTCGCTTTTCATTGAAGGAAAAGACTCTCCTTATGCGAACATAGTTACTGTGAGGGGTGGAGACATAGAAAGAGAAGACATAAAAATTCTAATGGAGGTCTTGAACTCTGAGGACGTTAAGAACTTCATAGAGGAAAAATACGAGGGAGCAATAATACCTGCATTTTAGGCTACAATATAAAAACCCCCGGCATGATTAAGCATGCCGGGGGTTTTTGTGGTTAAAAGGGTATTTAAAATGAGATTCGACAAAATAGTTTAAAAGGCGTGTTTTTGATGTATATAGAACATATAAGTTCTTATTTTGGGTATTTATAAACTAAGAAGTTTTTTATTTGAAAAGAAAAAGGGGGGACTCTAAATTGAATGGCAAAAAGTATAGAGGGATTTTTAAGAGAAGGAAATGGCTGTTTTTTATTGTATTGGCTGTTTCGGTTGCAGTAAGTGGAATAATGACTTTTTATGTATCAGAGCCTGAATATTCAAGCGCCACAACGCTTATGGTCAACAAGGCCAGGGGAGACAATGAAAACTATATAGATTACGAGTCATACATAATAAGCCAAAAGCTTGTGGACACATATGCAGTGGTTGCAAAATCTGAGACTGTAATGGAAAGGACCATAGACAATCTTAATTTAAGAATCAGCCCGCAAAGTCTTTTGAAAAATGTGAAAATAGACCAGATTGACGAGACTGAGGTTCTAAGGATATCGGCAAGCAGCACAGACCCGGCTCTTGCGGCGGCCATTGCAAACGAGATTGCACAGGTGCTTCAGGAGGAAATATTCAGGATAATGAATGACAACAACGTAAGGGTTATAGACTATGCGAAGATACCCGCGGTTCCGTCGAAGCCGGATAAGATTTTAAACATGTCAGCGGGGGTTTTTTTCGGCATTATGGGAGGGATTTTTGTGGTGTATCTCCTTGAATACTTTGATAATGCGGTAAGGTCTGCTGAAGATATTCAAAAAGCCCTTGGGATGAGCGTTATAGGAAGTATTCCGAAACTGAAAATGTCGGGGGAAAAGGGTTCCGAGGTGATTATGAAAAGCAGCCCCAAGTCTCCAGGTGCAGAGGCTTTCAGGAGCATAAGGACAAACATGCAGTTTGCAAATGTGGACCAGAACATAAAAACAATACTGTTTACAAGTGCGATTCCGGGTGAGGGAAAGACTCTTGTCAGTGCAAACATGGCGACTGCACTTTGTGGGATAGGAAAGAAAGTCATGCTGTTTGACTGTGATTTTAGAAAGCCTAGGCTTGGAAAGGTATTTGGACTTTCAAACACAGTGGGAATAACGGATGCGCTTATGTCGAAGAGAGACTACAGGGAGTTTGTAAAAGAGACAGGAATAGAAAATCTCCATATAATGACTGCTGGAAACTCTGTTAAAAATCCGGCTGAACTGCTTCAGTCTGAAAGTATAAAAGAGCTTATAAGAAAAATTGAAAATGAGTATGACTATATAATAGTAGACACTCCACCGGCAACTGCTGTGACAGATGCCAGCATAGTCTCGACTTTTAGCGACGCGGCAATTATAGTGTGTTCATCTGGGATTGCAGACATAGATGAGCTTAAAAGGGCCAAGGAACAGCTTGAAGGAGTCAATGCGAGGATAATGGGGGCAGTTTTTAACAGGGCGAGCGAGGCTTCCTCATACTATAGCTATTATGGCAAAAACTGATTTGTACAGTTGATTTAAACACAGGCCCAGATAAAAAAGGGGGTGAGTGCATGAGGAATGTTAAAGGTTTTGAGGACAAGATGGGAAAATGCAGCATTGCAAATGAACATGAACTTGACACCAAGGGATACCTCGTGTCAAAGCGTGCATTGGATATAATTCTTTCCGTTGTAGGCATAGTGTTTTTCTTTCCTCTTTTCATTCTGGTTGCACTAGCCATAAAAGCGGAAGATCCAAACGGACCCGTAATATTCAAGCAGATAAGGGTGGGCAAAAACGGAAAGACATTTACAATGTACAAGTTCAGGTCCATGGTTGCAAATGCAGAGCAGCTTGTTGAACAACTTATGGATCAAAATGAACTGTCGGGACCGGTATTTAAGATTAAAGACGATCCTAGGGTCACAAGGACAGGAAAATTTATAAGAAAGACCAGCATAGACGAGATCCCTCAACTCATAAATGTAATCATAGGCGATATGAGTATAGTGGGGCCAAGACCTCCTATTACAAGAGAGGTGGAGCAGTATAATGAATTCCAGATGCAAAGAATGTGCGTAAAGCCGGGACTTACATGTTATTGGCAGATAAGCGGGCGTGACAGTATATCGGATTTCGATGAAAGGGTTGCGCTGGATATTAAATATATAAGGGAAAGATGCATGTGGACTGACATGATCATAATATTGAAAACGGTGCCTGCGCTTTTAAACGACAGCAATTCGGCGTCATAGCGGGGTGTGAGAAACATTCATGGAAGGTCATATTGTTGAAATTTCAGGGCAGCCATATTCAGCTTTCGAGCGAAATATGGCTGTATTACGATATGTATGTATTGCCGGGGGGCGGTTTTATGGTCAGTTTTATAATAATAGATTACAAGTCATATGAAAGGACCATTCAATTTGTGAAGGATGCCTATGAAAGGCTTGTATGCAGCGGGAACATTAATATGATAATTGTGGATAATTCCGTGGACGCCAACAATTTCGATATGATTAAAGATGTTTTTACAAAAAGCGGAATGTTCGAAGAGTGCCGTGAATATATATTGGGACTTGAGGAATATGTGACTGGCTCCGTACGAATGAGAGGGGAGCGAGGGGAAGTTTTGCTGATTCAGTCAGCTGAAAACGGAGGGTATGCAAAGGGGAACAATATAGGAGCAAGAGCGGCGGCGAAGGTGTTTGGAGATGACTACATGGTGTTTTCAAACAACGACATACTGTTTGAAGGCGATTTTTTACTGGACGATCTTATAAACCCTATGAAATATGATGAAGCTATTGCGGCTACAGGACCGAGAATAACCGGAACAGACGGGTTAAAGCAGTCTCCTCACAGAAAGCTAGGGGTGTGGAAGATGCATATATTCCCATATCTGTTTTGGCCTTTAATGGTAATTGTAAACAGAGCGGCGGGGAAGGAGAACATATTCACAGACATGGACATAATGGACAAAAACGGGTATGTATACAGGGTCATGGGGTCGTTCATGGCTGTGAAAAGCAGTGCGTTTTTAGAAGTGGGTATGTTTGATGAGAATACTTTTTTGTACGGCGAGGAGATGATACTTTCGGAGAGGTTTGAAAACAAGGGGTACAGGACATACTATGTTGATGAATGTTCAATAATTCATGAGCACGGGCTCAGCACTGAAAAGTCTTTCAAGTATATAAAAACGCAAAAGATAAAGCTGGATTCAAGCCTTTATTACCATAGGGAATACATGGGGGCGAGTGCATTTGAAATTGCGCTTGCAAGGATTGGATTTTCAATGTATGAAAAGATATATTTTCCATTGAAGAACATCATAAGGGGGAGGTGAATAAATTGGAAAGGGCAGTGGAATCATTGGATGGAAGAAGCATGCTTAAAAACAAATACGCAGCGGTAATTGGTGTGATTTTGGCAAGTGCGGTGATGAGTTATATGGGAGCGTCTCATACTATTTTTGCCGCTGCGCTGGCGGGGGCTGCAGCTTTGATTCTTGCAATTAAACAGCCCAGGCTTGCTATAATAGGTGTCATATTCATGCTGGAAAACATGATATTTGCCATTATGCCCCACACTGGCCTTAGATCCAGACTTTATGTGGATGGAGCGCTTATCATAATTTTTGCCATGAGTGCAAGATGGATTCTCGAAAGGCTCAAAAAAGAAGGAAGCGGCGAAAAGAGCAGGGGTGTTTTTTCGAAATACATACTTGTGATGTTTTTATTTATCGCAGTAGCGGCAGTAAACAGCATGAGGCTATATTCACAGCCCGTAGAGCTCGGGCTTAGGGCTTCAAGGGCGTTTTTGATTTTTGCGGCGTACTTTCCGCTCAGGGAGATTATGAAAGATGAAAAAACTTCGAAATGGACTGCAAATGCCATTATGTACGGAGGATTTGCATTATGTGCAGTATATTTCATTCAGTACTTTTTGATGGATAGGGTTCAGATATTGGGTATTGAATATATAGAAAGGTTCGGGCAGACGAGGCTTAGGATAGAAATCGGTCTTATAGTAATGAGTTTTTTCATAGCATTGTCAAAAATGGCCGGGAGCAAGGAGGGGTCTTTTAAATTCCTATCAATTGCCGTTTTGGAGCTTGCCATGCTTACCATAATGATAAAGACAAGGACCGTATTGCTAGGGCTTGTTGTTTCAGCAGGGTTTTTCTGGTTTTTACAAAAAAGGTATTCAAGACTCTGGATTTTGTATTTTGCTGCATTGATCATATTTGTAAACGGCATGTATATGGAGGATTCGCTTGCAAGCAGTATGTACCGGCTCACGGTGAATGAGATTTCCTCAGGAAGCGGAAACTATGATGTCAGAGTGGATGAGATGAAATTCTATATGAACCAGGCGCTCAAGAGCCCCTTGCTGGGAAGGGGAGTTCTAAATGAACTGCACCCGCAGTCTAACAGTGCTCTTGGAGAGAAGCTGGATTTTTACCTTTCAGACATAGGTGTGTTTGCCTTTTTCTTCTATTTTGGAATTGTGGGGATATTGTGGGTTGTTTTGATTCTGGTGAATATGGTGCGCGTTTCAATGAGGGCAGTGAGCGAAAAAAACTCATATATGCTATTTTTGCTTACGGTTTATATAATAGTCACTATGCCAACTATATTTGCATTTGAAAGTCCCAATATGACATTCTACACAATGCTCGCAATATGCATGAGTGAAGGAATGCTTGAAAAGAAAAGTAATATACAATCGGGGGAAACGGAGAGGACATTAAGGGGATGATGCGATGAAAGTGCTTATGATAGAACATTTTTCAGCGGGAAATGAGTACAGCATTGAGCTTTGCGAAAACCTTTCAAAACATGTGGACTTGACACTGCTTACTGTGGACAACTCAAAGATTGAATGGAATACCCCTTATGCATGCAAAAAGGTTCTTTGTGGATACGGCCATACCCTTTTGAAGCGAGTGGGAATTTACTTCAAAGGATTTATGAAAACTCTCCATGAGGCCGCTTTTGGAGGATATGATGTTATACATGTGCAGACATTCAGAATTGCGTATATTGAGATACTCATGTATGCGTTTTTGAAGCTATTCGGGATAAAGCTGGTTCACACTGTTCACAATGTGATTCCGCATGAAGCAGGCATGTTGGACGGCTTTTTTTACAGAATAATGTATGGAATCAGCGATGCTCTCGTGGTGCACAACAAATCGACAGCAGAAGTCTTGAAGGGAAAGTTTGCATCAGCGGCTAAAAAAATCAATGTGATACCCCATGGAACTTATGATTTTTATAAGAGCATTGATATAAAAAATGAAGTAAGCACAAGTGGAGTTGTACAATTCATTCAAATAGGAAAGATAAGAAAATACAAGGGAGCTGAAATACTCGTAAGGGCTGCGGGTATTGTTGCAAATGAGTACAGTGGAAGGTTCAAGGTCATAATAGCGGGAAAACAGGAGTATGAATTTGACTTTGAAGGCCTTATAAAAAGAGAAGGTGCGCAAGGCAGCGTTGAATTCATAAATGGATTCCTGCCTTCTGAGGACGTTGCAAATATGCTCGGGGCCTCACATGCATGTATATTTCCATATACAAATGTTTATGGGAGCGGGGCGCTTCTTTTGAGCTATACATTCGGATTGCCTGTCATAGTTAGCGACATACCCACATTTGTGGAAGAGACAGAAGGTGGAATGACGGGACTGATATTCAAAAATGAGGATCATGAAGACCTTGCTAGAAAGATGATCGAATTTATAGACATGGACAGTGAAAAAAAATCTGCCTACAAAGGAGTGATAGAAAGGCTCGTTGAAAGCAAGTACAGCTGGCGAAATTCAGCTGAGCTTACATCAAGACTTTACAGAGCCATTTGAGACAGGGCAGGTAACCGTAGTCCAGGAATAAATATGACTACGCATTGTACAAGGAGATAATGAAAAGGCTTTGGCCGCGGGTTTTTTCAGAACCAGTAAATCCCTCTATTAAGAGAACTCTGGAGGGAATACTGGTTTCAAAAAAATTAATGTATCCGTTAAAAAAAATAAAAAAGAGGATGCGCAAAGTAAAAAAATTCAAATAAACAGGGGATAAAAAATAAAAATAGTTTGAGGGGTATGAGGGTGCGAGTATATGGGAGGAGATATATATGAGTGGAGCGGACTATAAAAAACTGCTTTACAGGAAGCAGTTTCTGCTGACATCGCAGGATATAGACGGACTTTACAGTTGGAACAAATATGAAGTGTGCAGAGGCGAAAAAAAGCTATACGTACACCCGGAACTTGAATGCATAGTGATGAAAGACGATTTCAGGCAGGTTATATTTTTAGGGTACATATTCGACTGGCAAAATCCCGAATACGGCAATGAGAAGATACTAAAGAGGATTTTTGAAAATGAAAGCTTTGACGAATTGCTCATGGCAACATTTGAATACAGCGGGAGGTTTGCGGTCATATATGAGGATGATTATATATGCAGGATGTTTCACGATGCGGGAGGCCAAAGGGAAGTATATTACCATATTGGGAAAAACGGGGTTTCATGCGCATCGCAGCTTCCCATAATGAAAAAATTCCTGGGGATTGAAGAGACCGACAATGAAGAGGCGCTTGCGCTTTACAGGTCCGATGACTTCATAAAGTCAAAAAAGCAGTGGGTGGGCGAAAAAACCATATACAGTAATACTAATGAGTTAAGGGCGAATTTCTATCTGGATATTAACAATGGAAAAGCGGTAAGGTACTGGCCTAAAGAGCCCTTGGAGAAAAAATCGCTTGAATGGGCAAGTGAAAAAGGGGCGAGAATGCTCAGGGGCTTCATAATGGCGGCGCACATGAGAAGGAATATAATGATCCCAGTCACCGCGGGTTGGGACAGCAGGTTGCTTTTGGCTGCATCAAAGGACATAAGCGATGAAATAAAATATTTCATAATAAAATTTCCGTGGATGGACATGAAGCATGAGGATATATCCATACCTAAAAGGCTTATGTCCAGCCTTGGGAAGAATTTTGAAATAATCGAATCCGGGGAGCACGTGGACGAGGGGTTCGAGGAGGTGTTTCGCCAAAACACAGCGTACTGCAGATTGGAAAACCTTACGGGAATATACAATGTATTCTATAAAAAACACCCCGGATATATGAGCATATCCAGCCATGTGAGCGAGACAATAAGGTTTTACAGAGGAAGCATAAAAGAAGCAAACGGAAAGCTGTTTGCGACATATGTGGGATATAAAGCGGGCAATGAGTACGTAGAAAAAAAATGCCAGGAGTGGATAGATAATAACATACAAATTACAAGGGATATGAATATTGACATGGGGGTTTTATTTTATTGGGAGGAAGGACTCAGCTGGGAAGCTTCCCACAGGACGGAAACTGATATAGCCATTGAAGAGTACACTCCTTTCAGCTGTAGAAATCTTTTGTCAATGCTTGCATCTGTTGACCCTTCATATAGAAATAAATATACATGCCCACTTTACAAGCGTATGATGGAAAAGCTCTGGCCCGAGGTTCTTTCGGAGCCGATAAATCCATCTTTTAAGAATACTGTCAAGGGAATTCTTGTGAGCATGGATTGGTTTTATCCAATAAAAAGGTTTATTAAAAAGCTATAGGAGGGATGACCGATGAAGAAGATACTATTGGTTTCAAACCATGTTTTTCACTATAGAGTTAAGGTTTACAATTATTTTTATGAAGAATTCAAAAAGAGGGGATATGAATTTTCAGTTCTTGCTCCGAGCTGGCAGGACATTGGTATAGAGCCCAAATTCAATCTTCAAATAATAGATACAAGCAGCAGGAAGTATATAGCGCATATATCGAAATTAAGGCCGGATGTTGTAATAACCTTTTTACACCTTAAGGACATTGTAATATTTCCTGTCACACTTTACTGCAGGATGAAGAGTATTCCGGTAATATACTGGAATCATGGAATAAACCTTGAGACCCCGGATGCAAAGCTTAAAAATTCCATATTCAGGAGGATTCACGATATTTCGGATGCAATAGTTATTTATTCTCCGAATGAAAAGAAATATGTAACAGACAAGAATTTACACAAGCTGTTTGTTGGATATAATACGCTTAACCTTGAGGACGTAGATACAGAAAATATCATTCCAAAAGATAAGATAATGCAAAAATATAAAATACATCAGGAGGAGATAGTACTTTTTGTAGGAAGAATAAAAGAAAACAAAAGGCTCGATGTACTTCTTGACAATTTCAAAGATGAAGACATCGCAGTGGTTGTGGTGGGAAAGGGGATAAGTGCAGAGCAAAAATACATTATGGACTCAGTTGACAACTATTATTATCTGGGTGAAATCTGGGAGACTGTTGATTTCAACTCTATATTCAATAGCGCAACTGTATTTTCGATACCAGGGCATCTTGGGCTTGGGCTCAATGAGGCTTTTTTCTGGGGAAAGCCTGTTGTTACAATGAATGTTCACCACCCCCCGGAAGTTTACTATCTTAAAAATGGATATAACGGATTTATGACAGAAGATGGGACAGAACTAAAGGAAAAGATAATGTACATCATAAGAAACAAGGATGTGCTAAGTGAAATGTCGCGAAATGCAAAGAAAACAGCTATGGGAACTGCCCACATAAGCAATATGTTCTCTGGCTTTATGGACGCTGTGGATTATGTGCAGAAATAGTGATAATAATGTGAATAATCTGAGCTTGAAAGGGTGTTGATATATGTCAAGGATAGGGTGGTATTATGAGAGGCTTAAGGCCATGAGTCCGGCAGAGGTTGTATGGAGGATAGGTCAAAAAAAGAATGATATCATAAGTCTTAAAAAATATGAAAAAAAAGACTTCCTTATAACTCAGGCAGACCTTCTTGGCGGCAGCAGCATGGCCCTTTCAGGCAGGAGGTTCATACCAAAAGCTTTTTATGTTGATCTTTGGGGGAAGCGTGGCTATTTTGCCGGCTCTCAGGACAAATTAGAATTTGAATATGCGGACATGATATGTGAGGGGAATATAAGCATATTTGGAAATCTGATGAAGTTTGAAGACGGCGTGGACTGGATGAGCGCATTTTCTGATGAAAAAAGGTGGCCTCTTGAATTTTCTCCAAAACTGGAATTCAGGCAGAGGGACGATATAGGGGATGCAAGGGTCAACTGGGAGCTGGGCAGGCATTTTGAAACTTCAGTGCTTGCAAGGGCGTTTTATTTAAGTGGAAATTCAAAGTATATGGAGGCTTTAAAAGAGAATTTTTACGATTGGGTTCAAAAAAATCCATTCATGAA
>CBDULP010000029.1:0-24407 GCA_965368085.1 uncultured Peptoclostridium sp.
CTGTTCCATCCTGGTTCGCCTTCTTTTCTGGCTTTCCAAAGAGTAAAGTCCGCCGGATGCTTTTTCTTGTCGCTTATGTCTATCCTAGAACCCAGTTCAAGCTCTTCAAGATCTTGTCCCGAAAGCTTTCCGTACTCATCGAACTTGTGCGAGTCGAAATATACGTCTCCTTCAGATTCATATGCATATCCCTTGTCTACAAGGTCTTTTATAAATTCTATTATGTCATCCATTGTCTCCGTAACCGTTGGATGTACATCCGCCCTCTTTATTCCAAGCGCATCGGCATCCTTGAAATATTCCGCTATATATCTTTTTGAAATTTCAGAAGGCTCAACACCTTCGTCATTCGCCCTGTTTATGATCTTGTCATCCACATCCGTAAAGTTTTGAACAAACTTCACGTCATATCCAATGTATTCAAGATATCTTCTGAGTATGTCAAACATTATGAATGGTCTTGCATTTCCTATATGGAAGAAATTATATACGGTAGGCCCGCATGAATACATCCTTACCTTGCCTTCTTCAATTGGTACAAATTCTTCTTTCTTTCTTGTAAGAGTGTTGTACAACTTCATATGCAATCACCTCTTCTTTTATTAGCCCTTACAATGCAAGCTTAATGTAAAAATTCTCACATCATCATTTTACATTCTTTTTAGCATTTTTGCCATATATTATACTCTGCTTTTCCTTTTTCAAAAACATAATGCCGCCATGTCGGCGGCATTATGTTTTGCAAGTTTTATATAAGATTGTTTTTTACGTACGCTATTCTGCTCAATACTCTTTCTTTTCCGAGTATTTCTACCACATATGGTATTTCAGGTCCGTGCATTTGTCCAGTAAGTATTACTCTCGTTCCCATGAAAAGATTCTTTCCCTTTATGCCGCATTCTTTTTGTATCTCCTTGAACATCGCCTTTACAAATTCAGGCGTAATCTCAGACGCTGCCGATATCTTGTCTTCAAGCGCGTCTATAAGAGACGGTATGTGCTCTAGCGCAAGGAACGCCTTTGCGTCGTCGTTTTCAATTTGCACATCGTCGCCGAAGAAGAGCGAAATCTTTTCAGGTATTTCAGCCATGTAGTGAAGTCCTTCCTTCACTATGGCCATTATCTTTTTAAGGGTGTCCATGTCCACATCTTCGCCATTTGAAACTCCAGACTCTTTTATATAAGGCATTGCAAGGTTTGCAAGCATCTCGTCCTCTGCATCCTTCATATAGTGCTGGTTTATCCAGTTAAGCTTGTTGGTATCGAAAACTCCACCACTTCTCGAAACCCTGTCAATCGAAAATGCCTCTATAAGCTCTTCCATAGAGAATATCTCCTTGTTGTCTTCAGGAGACCATCCAACAAGGGCAACATAGTTCACAAGACCTTCCGGAAGGTATCCCTTCTTCTCGAAGTCCTCCACTGCAACGTCTCCCTGTCTTTTGCTCAGTTTTTTCTTTTCAGAGTTCAGTATGTTTGGAAGGTGAACATAAGTCGGAGCTTCCCATCCAAGCGCCTCATACAGATACACGTGCTTTGGAGTTGATGATATCCACTCTTCCCCTCTTATTACGTGAGTTATTTTCATAAGGTGATCGTCAACTACAACTGCAAAATGGTATGTCGGAAATCCATCTGCCTTTATAAGAACCTGGTCGTCAAGATCGTCAGTATTTATGCTGACCTTTCCCCTTACCATGTCGTCGAATTCTATTTCCCTGTTTGCAGGAAGCTTCAGTCTTATTACATAAGGCTCTCCTGCATCTATTCTCTTTTGTATCTCTTCTTTTGATACTCCCGCAAGCCCTCTACAAAAACCATCGTACTTTGGAACTTTTCCTTCTGCTCTTTGAACCTCTCTGAGCTTTTCCAGCCTATGCTTCGAGCAGAAGCAGTAGTATGCATGGCCTTCGTCAAGCAGCTTCTGTATATATTCCTTGTATATATCCAGTCTCTCAGACTGCATGTAAGGGCCATATTCTCCCTTTTGGAATACCTTTCCCTGCTCGTCTATGCATACTCCCTCGTCATGCTCTATTCCTGCCCATTTCATGGCATTCAGCATGCCCTCTATTGCGCCTTCTACATATCTTGATCTGTCTGTGTCTTCAACTCTTAGTATATACTTTCCGCCTAGCTTTTTCGCAAAAAGATAGTTGTAAAGTGCCGTTCTAAGACTTCCTATGTGTACAAATCCCGTAGGACTTGGTGCAAATCTCACTCTAACGCTCATCTTAAACCTCCCAGTTAATGTATATTGAATTTTTCACATAATATTAATATATTATAAATGCAAAAATAGTTCAATCCAGACTTGGTAAATAAAGTGGCAATTATTTTTGCGAAGCCACATCCAGCTTGTCCAAGTCGAATTCTGCTTCCCTGAGGTCCTGGCAGTTGCATCCGCTGACCTTATATGATGCCAGCTTTTCAACATCGCCCCTGTATTCCCCCATCTGCTGAAGCTGATTATATATTATCTCTCCGAGAAACGGATATTTCGATATAAACTCTTCATCCAGTTTATAGTGAACCCATTGCGCATCCTTTTCAAATTTTATTATCCCGACGCCCTTTAGCTTGTTCAAATGCCTCGAAGCATTTGACTGAGTTATGCCAAGTATACTTTGAATTTCACCTACGCACAGTTTTCCCCATCTGAGAAGATTGAGTATTCGCAGCCGGTTTTCATCCGAAAGCGCCTTGAGTATTTCAAGTACCTCCATGCTATTACCTTCTTTCATCATTTAATGGCATTTTATTAATTATATTATACACATTAGTGCGCACTAGCACCACTGTGCACATCCATTTGAAAATAAAAAAGCAAATGCACAAGGCATCATGCAACCAGTTGTATCGCTTCAGAATAAAATAAAACTCTCTAGCAAAATGCATGTGTATGTATGAATGCATCCGGCTTTCTGCGCTTTGCAGGGCTGCTAATTGAAATTCTGCCTGATGGTCGATTGGAACCTTTGACTTGTTTGAGCATAGCGAGTTTCAAACGGTTTCCAGCCGTCAGACAAAATGAGGTATACATCAGCTCCAAAGTGCAAGACGTCCGGAAAGTTCATGCCTATCATGTTTGTGATATATAATTTACTTTATAAACTGCTCTGTTTCCACTTCTCCCTTTTCAGATGTCCTTCTGTTTTTAAGCTCCACTTTTCCTTCAGATACAAGCTTTCCTGCAACTATTACATTTTCTATGCCCAAAAGCTCGCTGTCCTTGAATTTTGAGCCTATCCTTTCCTTTCTGTCATCAAGTATCACACTGATGCCCTTTTCCAGAAGGTATTTGTATATCTTCTCTCCCGCCGCAACTTCTTCCTCTTTTTTTGCATTCCCGATTATTATATAGTATTCAAAAGGAGCATGTCCATTTGGCCAGAGTATGCCCATATCATCTCTGTTTTTTTCAACTGTTGCAGCAATCACCCTGTCCAGGTTGATGTGGGCGCTCACCTCGAACAGCTCCGCTTCTTTTCCCTGTTCATTCAGGTATTTTGAGCCCGCCTGTGATATTTTCACCTTCGCAATATCACTTCCCTGTATCGTCTTGAGAATCTCTTTGTCCACAGGGCAGACATCACACTCTTCCGCCATTCTGAAAATCCCGAACTCGTCAGGCTTAAAGTCCCTGTTTATGTTTACATTTTTTATATGGTAGTCAGTCTTGTTTGCCCCTACCACGGCATTCTTCATGCCCAGCACCTGCTCGTCGCAAAGAAGTCTTCCCGCCTTAAGTCCTATGGGCCCTGCAAATCCAACTTCAGCTGATGTAGCCTCTTTGACCTGGATTTCATTTGCCATTTGAATCATATCCACATCGACTCCGATGTGCTCGGCAAGCAGATTTATATTGATGCTCTTGTCGCCTCTCAAGAGAACTGCAACTATCTCACCCTTAACGTCAAACAGCAGTGTCTTTATGAAGCTTGAGGCAGAGCTGTTGAAAAAGCCTTCAAGATCAGCTATTGTCCCCACTGAAGGTGTGTGGATTTCTTCCATTTCAAGTTCTGTCTCTGTGGATAACTCATCGCAGTTCACAGGTTTTATCTCGTCAGCCGCTCCTCCATATCCACAGTGTTCACAGCACACGAAGCTTTTTAGTGGATAATCCACAGGCAGCATGAATGTCGATTTTTCCCCCTCTTCAAGGCATTTGTAGCCAATTCCAGATCCTTCGAGTATATTCGAGATACTTTCTTTTACTTTGCCGTATATTACGGCCGCATCCTCTTCGCATGCAAGGCTTAAAATATTTATGCGCATGTCTGTTTTAGGGTTTAAAAGCCCGTCCTTAAATTTATAGCCTCTATTTTTGCATTTCGACTCATAAGACACATTCAGTGGAAGTTCCTTGTATGACTTTATGTCGTTTGAATATGCTTTTATGTTTTTTTGTTCGCCGGAGCCGATTTCAATATCCATATATTCTTCAAATTCTCTTTTAACTCTAGCCTTTAGGCCGTCTGCGAAAAGTTTTCCCATTGGAGTGTATGAAAAACTCGCGTCTTCAAAAAACTTTACAAGTCCACTTCTGTATAAAAGCTTTGTGGACTCCAATCCCATGTCATATGGAAAAGCTTTGTATGTCTTCATGTAAAACTTTGAAAGTCTCATATTTACGCCCCCTTGATAGTATGCTGTTTTGTAAAAAAGGCGGCCATGCGGCCGCCCAAAATCATATAGTCATTTTCATTATTAGTATGCTTTAGCCAGATAAACCATCTTTTCAGCTTTTTTGCCGCAGCATATGCACTTGTCTGAAAGATTTTCCTGCTCAAAAGGCATACATCTTATCGTAGCGCCTGTTTCCTCTTTTATCTTCAGCTCGCACTCTTCATCTCCGCACCACATAGCCTTTACAAAGCCTGGGTTTTCAGAAAGAGCTGTCTTGAACTCGTCCATGTCAAGAGCCACGCTTGTCTTTTCCTCTCTCATCTTAAGGGCTTTTTCAAGAAGGCTCTTTTGTATGTTTTCAAGAAGCTCTGTCACTGTCTGTGCAAGGTTTTCCATTGGAACCTGAGTCTTTTCAAGAGTGTCCCTTCTGAATACAGTCACCTGTCCGTTTTCTATGTCTCTTGGCCCTATCTCAAGTCTAACTGGCACACCCTTCATTTCCCACTCGTTGAATTTCCAGCCTGGGCTGTAGTTTGCTCTGTCGTCAAGTTCTACCTTTATTCCAGCAGCCTTTATGTCTGAATAGATTCCTTCAACAACTTCCATTACATTGCCCTTGTGAGAAGCTATAGGCACTATTGCAACCTGTATAGGAGCAATTCTTGGCGGAAGCACAAGACCTCTGTTGTCAGAGTGAACCATTATAAGTCCTCCTATAAGTCTTGTAGATATTCCCCATGAAGTGTGGTAAGGATACGAAAGTCCGCCATCTCTGTCTGTAAACTGTATATCGAACGCCTTTGTAAAGTGCTGTCCAAGGAAGTGGCTTGTTCCAGACTGAAGAGCCTTTCCGTCATGCATAAGAGCCTCTATTGTATATGTCGCTTCAGCTCCTGCGAATTTTTCTTTATCGCTCTTTCTTCCGCAAACTACTGGTATTGCAAGTAGTTCTTCGCAAAGCTCCTTGTATATTCCAAGCATTTGAAGCGTCTCTTCGTTTGCCTCTTCATAAGTCTCGTGAAGAGTATGTCCTTCCTGCCACAGGAATTCCGAAGTTCTAAGGAAAGGTCTTGTGCTTTTTTCCCATCTAACTACAGAACACCACTGGTTGTAAAGGTATGGAAGGTCCCTGTATGAGTTAAGCCATTTTGCATACATAGAGCATATTATAGTCTCAGATGTAGGTCTTACGCAAAGTCTTTCTCCAAGTTCTTCGCTTCCTCCGTGAGTAACCCATGCAACCTCAGGCGCAAAACCTTCAACGTGCTCCTCTTCCTTTTTAAGAAGGCTTTCAGGTATTAGAAGCGGGAAGTAGCAGTTCTTGTGTCCCGTCTCCTTGAATCTTCTGTCCGCATACTCCTGTATTCCCTCCCAAAGAGCATATCCATAAGGTTTTATTACCATGAATCCCTTTACTGGAGAATAGTCTACAAGATCCGTCTTTGTTATGACGTCCGTATACCATCTTGCAAAGTCAACCTCCATAGGTGTTATTTCCTCGACAAATTGCTTATCCTTTTTTGCCATTTACATTTCCTCCCCATTAATTAACTGCTGATATTTAAAAGTCGTTTTTAATTCACAAAAAATAAAAAACCGCGCATCTCAAAAAAATAGAGACGAACGGTAATATTCGCGGTACCACTCTAGTTGACGCAAAATGCGTCCTCTTGAAAAGCTTTAACGGGCACAAACCGTGAAGACCTAATATTTTCAGCCTTCCTGCTCCAGGGCGGGTTCAAAAGATTCCATCATGAGGATTTTTCACCAGGCAATCCCCTCTCTACAAAGCTTCATCTTTTTACTATTCCCTTTCAAAGCATTTATTAAAATTATTTTTTGCAATTTTTTTGTATTATATACTAAAACTCTACAGCTTGTCAATACAAGAAATAGCCTTTGCCGACATGCCTTCTCCTCTTCCTTCAAATCCCAGTTTTTCTGTGGTTGTGGCTTTTATGTTCAGCCTGTCTTCCTCGATATCCAGAGCCCTGCATATGTTTTTTTTCATATCCTGCATATACGGTGCAAGCTTAGGCCTTTGGGCCACGACTACAGAGTCTATGTTCACAACTGAATATCCTTTGCCGCTTAGAATGTTTCCGACCTCTTGCAAAAGAGCAATGCTGTCTGCCCCTTTGTACTTTTCGTCAGTGTCTGGAAAGTGCATGCCTATGTCTCCAAGTGCCGCAGCTCCAAGAAGAGCGTCCATTATGGCATGTACAAGCACATCGGCATCTGAATGTCCCAAAAGACCTTTTTCAAAGGGTATTTCGACCCCTCCAAGTATTAGCCTTCTCCCCTCTTCGAGCCTGTGCACATCGTATCCGATTCCAACTCTCACTCTAACTTCTCCTTTCCAGTATCGCCTTTGCAAACGGAATGTCTTCAGGCGTTGTAATCTTTATGTTTTCATAGCTTCCCATTACTATTTCAACCTTTTCTCCTGCGTATTCCGCGACCATGCTGTCGTCTGTAGCAGAATATCCTTCACGCACCGCCTTTTCATAGGCACTTCTTATTGTGTCTAGTTTAAATGTCTGAGGTGTCTGTATACACCACAAATTTTTTCTGTCCGGCGTATCGACTACAATTCCGTCACTATCTACAATTTTTATTGTATCTTTTGCTGGAACTCCCGCCGCACATGCGCCCACAGCCTTTGCGCACTCAATTGTCCTATTCACAATATCGCGTGTCACAAAAGGCCTCGCCCCGTCGTGTATAAGCACTATTTCACAGCCACTGCCGGTCTTTTGAAGTCCGTTATATACGGAGTCCTGCCTCTCATCTCCTCCGTATGCAATGCTGATTTTCTTATTGCACTCAAGCCTTCCCATGACCGCTTCACGGAACATGGACTCATCTTCTTTTGATATTACAACGACGAGTTCATCTATTTCAGGAACTGAAATCATGGTTTCAAGTGTCATTAGAATAAGCGGCTTTCCTTCTATTTCCATGTACATCTTATTTATGCTGCTTTTCATCCTCTTTCCTCTGCCCGCGCAAAGTATTACTGCACTGTTCATATAGCGGCCTCCAAATCTATTTTTCACGTCCCCTTATAAGCCTTTTTATGTTTTCTTTGTGCCTCCATATTATGAGCGCCGCTGCAAGGGATGTGAATATAACATTCCCCTGTGGAGCCCCCTTTAAAAACGTCACAATTGCAATTACCGCGCCAAGAGTCATAGACCTTATGGACACTATGCTCGTAACCGGCCTGAGGCCAAAATACACAGCAAGCCCTGAAAATACAGATACAGGCTCTATTAAAAGAAATGCTCCAAGCGTAGTGTTAACCCCTTTTCCTCCATTGAAATTCAAAAATGGAGTATAGTCATGCCCTAGTATCGCAAAAAAGGCATTGAGTGCTATAAAATAGCTTTTTTCCATGTCCACATCAAATTTTTTGAATATGATCATTGAAATGATCACGGGAAGCACTCCCTTTAAAACATCCATTGCCTGAGTCAGTGCCGAAAGCTTCTTGCCCGCAGCCCTTTTAACATTTGTTGATCCTATATTGCCGCTTCCCGTATCTCTTATGTCGATTCCCTTGAACTTTTTGACAATCAAATACCCGCTTGGAATCGATCCGCATAAAAAAGATATTATAAGAGACGGCGCCACTACTCCAATATTCATAAATCCAAAACCTCCAAAATAACTTCGCAAAACTGCAGTTTCTATATTCTACACAATTATTAATTATACCATGTTAAGCGCCCGTATTGAAACATGTACTATGTAAAAAGCCGGCTCTCCCCATGTGCATTGGATTGAACCGGCTTGTTTTGAATTGACTTTTTTCAGTTTTAAAGCTCTTCGCTCGGGAATATCTCCTCTAAAAGGGCATACCCCCTGTACACTTTGACCCTTGCCGCAAGAGTCCCCTCTCTCGACATGTTTTCAAGGTCTTTTCCCGTGTTTTCCGGCACGAAATACCTGTCTATATTGTATCTTAAAAATATGGTGTCATATGCAAACCGGCCTTCATCTTTTTCCTCCGTCGTTTGCTCGATTCTGTATTCAAGAGCGTATACGTTACGTATCTTACTCTTTAGGTATACTCCGCTTTTGGGCCTTTCAAGACTCACCCTGTCAACTACATGAAATGCTCCTTCTTTTTTGAGAACCACGTATACAGTGCGGTTTCTATATTTTTCAAGTTCTTCTGTGTCCCTTTCATTTTTTATCTCATCCGGAAGCTTTTCTATTTCAACTTCGTTTATCTTGTACGAAAGAGCCACATAATCCCCTCTGAATACATCTCTTGGATCATATGGAACAGTCTCAACAATCACTTCATCTCCCACGAGCTTTGCAGATATCGGAATTACAGTCATTGAAAGCAGTATAGCGATGGGCAGCAAAAATGAATATACAAATTTCATCTTCTTATCACCTGGCATCTGCCTCACCTCGCTTTCTCATCTTTTCTATATAATATCCAAATCCCATAAGCACAATGCCTCCTACCGTGAAAAACAGGGACTTTGGCAAAAAGTCATAGAATGTATCGAAATAGTACCTGAGTATTATGAGACATATGAACACCACTGCAGTCACATGAGGCCTGCTTGCAAGCCACAAAAACCACGCTATGAGTAAAATCCCAACTGTTATCGCCAATGTATTAGGGTTTGATATATATGGCAGTTCCTGCCACACATACTTGTATGTGAGAATCATTCCCGAAATCCCCATGAATATTATCCCTTCCAGCTTGAATATTTGCCTGTTGAGCTTTATAGGAATATAATACATTGCAAGCCCTGCCGCAAATATCAAAAGAGAAGTGTACACCCCCTCGAGATCTTGCCTGTCTGCCATGTATATTATGAAATCTGCCAGTAACAGATTTGTGAAAAACGTGCCTATTCTGGAATTTTCAACATACCTGTTCAAATAGTAGTACAAAGGTATGAGCAGAAGTGCAGGATATGCCAATTCCCAAAATTCAAACCGTCCGCCCAGATACACCATTACAAGTATCTGAGAAAACACAAAGAGTATCCTGTCTGAGAAAAATGCCGCCATCGGAATTATGCCAATGCCCCAGAGCAAAAATGCGCTGCTGAAATGCCCTCCATAGTTGAATGTCTGCCCGTTCAGGAAAATTCCAGCCCCGAATATCAGCGCCGACAGATAAAGTAAACTTGCAGATATTTTGGAATATTCATCTTCAAGCCTGTATGAGGCATACATGGAAGCCAAAAATGCAACAGCTACCACCGAAAATTTCACAGGCTTTGAAAAGTAAGTCCAGTTGCTGGCTATAAAACTCATGAATCCGAGTCCTATGAGAACCGCTCCTACTGTAACCACTATCTTTACAAAATTGTTTTCGCCGCTCACCTCATACATGTCCATGATCTGGGCTTGCTGGCTCTCATCTATTATGTCACGGCTTTGATATTCTTCCACTTCCCCTTTAATAAATGCATGAAGCTTTTTACTTATCTTCTTTTTCCCCAAAACCCGCACCCCCAATCCGGAAAATTTTGCAATAAAAAAAGTATGCCATATTAATATATGACATACCCGATTATACGCATTCCAATCTGTATTGAACCGTTAAGCAACTGCTATTCTCCAGGCTTTGCAAATATCATTCTTCCCGCGGCAGTTTGGAGCACAGACGTTACAAGTACTGTTATAGTCTTTGTCATATACTTCTTGCCGCCTTCAACAACTATCATGGTACCATCGTCAAGATAAGCCACACCTTGACCGGATTCCTTTCCTTCCTTGACTATCTGGACTGTCATGCGCTCTCCTGGAATTGCAACAGGTTTTACCGCGTTTGCCAGTTCGTTTATATTGAGGACCTTGACTCCTTGGAACTGGGCAACCTTGTTAAGGTTGTAGTCATTAGTCACAACTTTTCCACCGAGTACTTCTGTAAGCTTAAGCAGCTTGCTGTCCACTTCCGCTATGTCTTCAAAATCCTTTTCGTATATTTCTACCTCAATGTCCTCCTCTTTTTGGAGCGCATTGAGTATGTCCAGCCCCCTTCTTCCCCTCACCCTTTTAAGATCATCCGAAGAATCAGCTATGTGCCTAAGTTCTTCCAGCACATATGTAGGCACTATGAGTTTTCCTTCTATGAATCCGGTTTTGCATATGTCCAGAATCCTTCCGTCTATTATGACGCTCGTATCCAATACTTTTGGCATTGCCTCAAATTCTCCACAGCTCTTTTCTTTTGAATCCTTTTCTTTAGGATTTGAAAGCCTGCTTAGAACACCGGCTAAATTGAATATTTCTTCTGTATTCTTATTGACTATACGTCTTCCAAGGTTCATTCCAACATATCCCAAGAATATGTAAAGAGCTACGGATATTGTAGTCCCTATTATAGGAACCGATATTTGCATTATAAGCTGGCTTATAAGATATGCTATTACAAGCCCTATTATAAGTCCTATTGATCCCATTATTATCTCCATCGGAGGAAGCTTTGACATTTCACCTTCCACCCAGTTGGCCATATCCTTGCCTTCTTTTATTATCCATGGAGACACTATAAAAAATATAAATCCCATTATTATTCCAGAAATCGCAGCCCCCAGTATCTGATATACCTGCGAGTCTTTTACAAGCCCTGGAAAAAATCTCAAAACGTAAAAATACAATGCAACGCCGACTGTTATACCTATAAGCGACGCCAGCCCTCTTATTACCTTTCCTATCACGGATTCACCTCCCAACAAACTATTTTTGACTATTAACTTCATTGCCTCTTAAATATACTCAATTTTATAACAGTTATTCGGTTTTGTCAAAATATACAGCATTAGAAATTCATTAAAAAAACTAGCCTGCACCTTTTAATGTTTGCTTAACAGGGTATATATACCCTGTTAGCTTAATATTCATCACTTATTTCCTAGTGCTTTTACTTTATTTGTATATTTGTTTTGTCAAATCTAATTTGACCAACTACATTATTAAGTATTATACTATTTTTAGGTTTTAAATTCTTTTTATCTTTTTATTATACAAAACATTATATTCAGGGGTGAGTTGATTATGTCCAATTTTAGTTTTAATGAATTCGAGGAAAGAGTAAAAGATTCGCTTGTCAGACATAAGAGCATTTTAGACATAATAACAAAATTGCAGGAAAGCACTTCAAAGGTGAACAGGGCTATAGTCAAGTCCGCAACCGCTTGTGGATGTGTACAGATATGCGCAAGCAAACAGGATATACCGGATGAAATCTCATATAGTGAACTGTCTTCATTCCTAGACAGCCATATGAGCGGGGCTCTTTGTGAAAACTGCAGAGATGTCGTAGAAACTGAACTTGGAAACCACTTGTTTTATGTGGCTTCACTGTGCAATGTTCTCGATGTGAATTTCGAAAGTATAGTCAAAAAAGAATATGATAAAATAGGAGCTCTAGGAAAATATTCCCTACTTTAGGGTCTTTTGCAATTTTAATCTTTAAAGGACATTTCGACTATTTGAAATGTCCTTTTCACTTCTATATATGTCTGTCAAGAAGCACCTGTTCTTGTATTCTTCTAAGTCCGTTTCTTATGGACTGCGCCCTTACCTCCCCTATTCCCTCAACAGCGTCCAGCTCTTCTATAGTGGCCTTGAGTATTGATTGGAACCCGTTAAAATCCGATACAAGGTTTGAAACCACGCTGCTTGGCAGCCTTGGTATCATGTTTATAACCCTGTATCCCTTAGGGTATACTGAAAGATCCAAGTCTGAAGTTATTTGCGAGTATCCAAGAAGCTTTACTATATTCGAAAGGTCTATAAGATCCTCTGAAGAAAGCCCCCTCATTGACTTTTTAAATTCTTCATAGTCTATTTCCTGGTTTATGTTGTAGTCCTTGAACAAAAGCTCCCCGTCTTCTTTTACGCTTCCAACCAGCTCGTCAAGCTGCATGCTTACAAGCCTTCCTTCATCGCCAAGCTCTATTATGTATTTTTCAACCTCGTCCATTATCCTCATTACCATTTCATTTCTCTTTATCACCGTGACCACATCATACAGGGTTACAAAATCCTCGAATTCAAGAGCACTGAGGTTTATCATCCCCTGATCAAGCACCGACTTGTATTTGTCCAGTGTCTGTATTGCCTGGTTTGCCTTTGCAAGAACTTCCGATATCACAGTGACTATATATTTCGAATAACCTTGGTATAGGGTTATTATGTTTCGTCTTTGGGATATAGATATGACCATTTTACCGGTCTGCCTCGCAACCCGTTCCGCCGTTCTGTGTCTTATTCCGGTTTCCTTTGATGATATTGAAGGGTCCGGTACAAGCTGCGTGTTTGCATACAGTATCTTCTTTCCATCGCTGCTCAGTATTATTGAGCCGTCCATCTTTGCAAGCTCGTAAAGATATGCAGGCGAAAAGTCGGAGTTTATATTGAACCCGCCTTCCACTATGCTCATTACATCCTCGCTGTCAGCTACGACTATAAGAGCCCCTGTCTTGGCTCTCAATATGCTTTCAAGGCCTTCGCGAAGCGGAGTGCCTGGTGCTATCATTTTGAGAGACTTTAGTTTTTCCTTATCTTTCATAAATATAGTCTGCATGCCTAACCTCCCAAAATAACGTCTAAAGCTTCTCTTATACTTTGTACCCCAAATAACTGTATCCCTTTCATCTTTTCGATCCCCTTAATATTATTTTTTGGAACAATGGCTTTTGTGAATCCTAATTTCACACATTCTTTTATTCTCTTTTCAATAAAGTTCACACCTCTTACCTCTCCGGTAAGCCCCACTTCTCCTATTGCCACAAGGCCCTGGTCTATTTCGCGGTTTCTAAATCCCGATGCGATTGAAAGCACTATTCCAAGGTCTATTGCGGGCTCCGCCAGCTTTATCCCGCCTACAACATTGAGGTATACATCCTGTCCCTGAACCTGCATTCCGGCTCTCTTTTCAAGCACGGCCAAAAGCAGGGACATCCTGCTGCTGTCAACTCCCGTACACATCCTTCTTGGAATTCCAAAGCTGTTTGGCGATACCAGCGCCTGTATTTCAGCAAGCATCGGTCTTGTGCCTTCCATTGTGGAAACTATTACAGATCCCGAAACCCCTTTTGGCTTTTCAGAAATCAGTATTTTAGATGGATTTTCAACCTCTATAAGCCCAATCCCACTCATTTCAAATACTCCCAGCTCATTTGTCGATCCAAACCTGTTCTTTACAGCCCTTATCATCCTGTATGTGTTGTATCTGTCGCCTTCAAAATAAAGCACCGTATCCACCATGTGCTCCAGAAGCCTTGGACCCGCTATTGATCCATCCTTTGTGACATGACCCACTATGAATGTTGCTATACCCATACTCTTGGATATCTTCATGAGGAGCGATGTCGCCTCTTTTACTTGGCTTACACTTCCCGGCGTGGATGTTATCTGCTGAGTAAACATAGTCTGTATTGAATCTACAATCATGTAGTCCGGATTCAGATTTTCAACCTGCAGCCTTATGACCTCCAAATTGCTCTCTGCCATTATATAAAGGTTCGGGCTCGATATTCCCAGCCTCTTTGCCCTCATGCTGAGCTGGTAGGCTGACTCCTCACCCGAAATATAGAGAACCTTAAAATTCTTCTGTGAAAGATTTTGGGACAGCTGAAGCAGTATTGTTGATTTTCCTATTCCCGGATCGCCCCCTACAAGCGTGAGAGAACCTTCCACTATTCCTCCTCCAAGTACTCTATCCAGCTCTTTTATCCCACTGCTCTGCCTGTCTTCATCCCTTGCCTCTATCGAATCTATCGGCACTGCACGGCTTATACCATTGCCCACAGTCGAAAGAGATGGCTTGACCTTTTCCTTTTGGCTTACAGTCTCCTCAAAGCTGTTCCAACTCGAACACTCCGGGCATTTCCCCATCCATTTTGGAGTTTCAAACCCGCAGTTTTGACATATGAATTTTGTTTTTATCTTGGCCAAAAAAACAACCACCCTTCACGCCTTCGTACACGCTTAATAATAATCTATTTATAGAATAACAAAATTCATTCCATATTTACATAGGTATGTTGCCTATAATAAAAATTAATCCGTATAATAACAATATAAAAATGGGAGCCCTGTAAGGCTCCCGTGATATTTTGTAAAATCTGTCCATTTGGTATTTAACTCAATACCTTTGTATTGAATTTAAGCGCTCCCTCTTCCATGCTTATTACAAAATGATCGCCCTTCTTTATGGTGCCTTTGAGCATCTCCTCGGACAGCCTGTCTTCAAGATATTTTTGTATAGCCCTTTTAAGAGGTCTTGCCCCATATTCAGGGTCAAATCCTTTTTGAGCTATGAATTCTCTTGCTTCGCTTGTAAGCTCCATTTCTATCTCCATATTCTCAAGTCTTTTCCTAAGCTGTCCCAGCATTATCTCCACTATGTTTCCTATGTCCTTTTGGGTTAAGGCATGGAATACTATTATATCGTCTATTCTGTTTAAAAATTCAGGCCTGAAACTCTTCCTGAGTTCATTTGTCACATTGTCTTTCATTTTTTCATATTCGCTTTTTTCCTGTTTCTCCTCATCTATGTCCGGAGTGAAACCCAGCGATTTTTGTCTTTTTATAGTGCTGGCCCCGACATTCGACGTCATTATTATCACTGTATTTTTAAAGTCTACAGTCCTTCCCTTCGAGTCTGTAAGCCTTCCGTCATCAAGTATTTGAAGCAGAGTATTAAACACGTCAGGATGGGCCTTTTCTATCTCGTCAAACAGTATTACCGAATACGGCTTTCTTCTTACCTTTTCAGTAAGCTGGCCTCCTTCGTCATGGCCTACATATCCTGGCGGAGATCCAATGAGCTTAGATACAGCATGTTTTTCCATATATTCTGACATGTCTATCCTAACCATGAGGTCTTCATCTCCAAACATCACCTCTGCGAGGGCCTTTGTAAGCTCTGTTTTACCTACTCCCGTAGGTCCAAGGAATATGAATGAACCGATAGGCCTGTTGGGATCTTTAAGGCCCACCCTGGCCCTTCTTATCGCCTTTGCGACAGATTCTATGGCCTCATTCTGGCCTATTACCCTCTTATGGAGCGTATCTTCAAGCTTTAGCAGCCTCTGCGACTCCTCCTCCTGAAGCTTTGTTACAGGTATGGATGTCCACAGTGATACTATTGAAGCTATGTCCTCTTCTGTAACTTTTTCAGACGTTCCCTGGCTTTTTTTCTTCCACTCGTCCTTTACCGTACTTAGCTCTTCTTTGAGCTTTTTCTCTTCATCCCTTATCTTTGCAGCCTTTTCAAAGTCCTGCATACTTATGGCCTCGTCCTTTTCCTGGCCGAGAACCTTTATCCTGTCTTCCAGATGTTTTATTCCATCTGGCGCCGTATGACTTCTAAGTCTCACTTTCGAAGCGGCCTCATCT
Organism: uncultured Peptoclostridium sp.; assembly: GCA_965368085.1. Taxonomy (GTDB): domain Bacteria; phylum Bacillota; class Clostridia; order Peptostreptococcales; family Peptostreptococcaceae; genus Peptoclostridium. Next base: position 16,024 of record CBDULP010000029.1, read on the forward strand.
ATTAGGTCTATGGCTTTGTCCGGCAGGAATCTGTCTGTTATATATCTGTGTGAAAGCTCCACAGCGGCCCTTATAGCTTCGTCCAATATCTTTACATTGTGGTGCGCCTCATACCTGTCCCTAAGCCCAAGTAGTATGGCTATTGAATCCTTCATGTCAGGCTCTTCTACAATAACAGGCTGGAATCTTCTTTCAAGTGCCGGATCCTTTTCAACATGCTTCCTGTACTCATCTATTGTAGTGGCGCCTATGACCTGTATCTCGCCTCTTGCAAGTGACGGTTTTAGTATATTTGAAGCATCTATCGCCCCTTCGGCTCCACCTGCTCCTATTATGGTATGGAATTCATCTATGAACAGTATTACATCCTTTGCCTTTATGAGTTCTTCCATGACCTTTTTGAGCCTTTCCTCAAACTCTCCCCTGTACTTTGCTCCCGCTATCATTGAGGCCATGTCTACCGCGACTATCCTCTTGTTTTTCAGGATTTCAGGAACATCTCCCGTTACTATCTTCTCGGCAAGCCCCTCTACCGCGGCTGTCTTCCCAACTCCTGGATCACCTATCAGGACAGGGTTGTTTTTTGTCCTCCTGCTGAGTATTTGTATTACCCTCTCTATTTCCTTTTCTCTTCCTATCACTGGATCCAGCTTACCTTCATCAGCCTGTACCGTAAGGTCTCTTCCGAACTTATCCAGCGTAGGAGTGCTTGCAAAAGATTTTTGGTAGGTCTCTGTGCTGTCGCTTGACTTGCCACCTCCTCCAAGCACGTTTACTATGTCGTTTACAAGCATATTCAGGTTAATCCCCATCTCCTGAAGTATTCTCACCGCTATGCCGTTTCCTTCCCTTATTATTGCAAGCAGAAGGTGCTCTGTTCCGATATAGCTATGTCCGAGTTTTTGAGCTTCCATGCCGCTTATTTCAAATATCCTCTTTGTCCTCGGCGTAAATCCAAGAACTTGAACTCCAGGAGTTCCTTTTCCCTCTATTTCCTGTATAGTTTCCCTTACGCCCTCAAGCGATACCCCGAATTTTTCAAGAGTCTGGGCGCCCACACCGTTTTTTTCTGCAAGTATCCCCAAAAGCAGGTGTTCACTTCCCACAAAATTGTGACCAAGACTGCTTGCCTGTTTGCCCGCAAGATCTAGTACCTCTTTGGCTCTTTGCGTAAAATTATTGAGCATGTCACATCCCCCCTATTATCTATTCGCTTTCAATCATTTTTTCAACCTGATTCCTTATAAACTGAGCCCTTTGCACATCGCGCTCACCAGATGTCTTTGGACTGAACATCTTTAGCTGGTGGGCCGGCTGTATCCTTATAAACAGCATGTCTATATCTCTTGTTGAAATGCCCTCTATATATCCCATTTCTATTCCAAGCTTTACATTTGAAAGCAGGCTCATGGCTTCAGCTGAATCTATGACTCTTGCGCTTCTAAGCGTTCCAAGCGATCTGAATATCTTGTCTTCAAGCTTTATGCCCTGATTTTTTTTCAAGAAGTTTCTCGCTTCAATCTCCTTTGACACAAGCTGCTTTGCAAGACCTGTTATGTTTGCAAACAGCTCTTTTTCATTTCTTCCAAGTGTAAGTTGGTTTGATATTTGGAATATATTGCCTCTTGAATTGCTGCCTTCCCCATATATTCCCCTTATGGCAAGACCGATCTGGTTTGCAGCCTTTAAAACTCCGTCCATATACCCCATTTCCACAAGAGCCGGAAGATGCATCATTATAGAAGCTCTCATTCCTGTTCCAACATTTGTAGGGCAGGCCGTAAGATATCCAAACCTTTCGTCAAACGCATAACTGAGACGCTCTTCAAGCACATCGTCAACCTTGTCCGCAACATCCCATGCCTTTTCCAGATTTAGTCCCGGGAGTATTGTCTGAATTCTTATGTGATCCTCTTCATTCAGCATTATGCTTACGGTTTCATCATCTTTTATCAGAACTGCCCCCGTTTCAGTTTTTGCAAGTTCCCTGCTTATCATATGCTTTTCTATTAGCATTACACGGTCAACCTCATCCATGTCCCTCATGGCACTGAGACTGAACTGATCGCTAAGTGCGCTGTTTCCTTTTATAATAGCGCCTTCGACCTCTTTAACAACCTCTGCAGCCTCTCCCACCTTGAGCTTATTGGTGAAATAGTGATTTGAAAGATTCCTTGCGAGCCTTATCCTTGAACTTATAACAACATTCAACTCGTCTTCATTAGCTTTCATCCATTTAGGCACTGTTTTCCCCCCTTTACATGTTTGAACCCATATCTTTTTCGAGTTTTTTTATTTCATCCCTTATCTTTGCCGCATTCTCAAAGTCTTCACTTGCAATTGCATCATTCAATTGCTCTTTAAGCACATCTATTTCTTTTCTTATCCTCAGGCTGCTAGCAGCCTTTTTAGGAACTTTTCCCACATGCTGGGTTGATCCCTGGATTCTCTTTACAAGCGGAAAAAGCTGATCTTTGAAAGTATTGTAGCATTCATGACATCCAAACCTGCCTACATTCTTGAATCTGTTGTATGTGCTGTTGCAGTTAGGGCATATTTGCTCCTCTTTTACAGAAAAGACATTGTCTATGTCCACATCCATTATGCTCGAAAAAATGTCTTGTACTGAAAAAGGAATACTAAAATCCATTTTCATGCTCTTTTCCTCTTTTGCACAGTCTTCGCAAAGATGCCTTTCCTTTTTAATTCCGTTTTTTATTTCTGTAAGATGTAAAGTCGCCTGTTTTTGATTACATTTTTCACAAAGCATTGTAGCACCCCACCTTCTCAAATTATATTTATGAGTATATTTCTAAGGATATTTGCCCTTATGAGATTCCTCTCCTTTTCGAGCTGAATGCCGATCTCCATGTCGCTCAGCGCCGCAAGCATTATTTTTTCTTCTCTACTTGTTATTATTTCCCTTTCTCTGAGGCTTTTAACTATTTTTTGTGTCAGGCCGTATGATACTTGGCCTTTTATACTCACCTGCGCCGTTTTTTAAGTGGCTTTTCCAGTCAATTGAATCGGTCACAGCCGAAGGTTCAATGTATTTGGCGTTTTTTGAAAATTAAAAGGTCAAATGCATATGCATTTGACCTTTTACCTTTAGTTTTCACGGGCAGAAAATTAAAGCTTCACTTTTTCTTTTTCACTTTTCGTAGACTCTATTACTCTTTCGACCATATGAGACGGTATTTCCTCGTATCTTGCAAATTCCATCTCAAAGAATCCTCTTCCCTGTGTCATCGACTTTAGGTCTATTGCATATTTGAAAGTCTCAGATTGAGGCGCCTCTGCATATATGACCTGCTTGCCCTTTCCATATGGCTCCATGCCGAGAATCTTGCCTCTTTTCTTGTTTATGTCTCCCATTATGTCTCCCATGTAGTTTTCAGGAATCACTATCTTCATTTTCATGACAGGTTCTAACAGCACCGGCTGTGCAATCTCCATTCCCTTTTTAAATGCAATGCTTGCTGCCATCTTAAATGCCATCTCCGACGAATCCACATCATGGTACGAGCCGTCATAAAGAGTAGCTTTTATATTGGTCACTGGGAATCCAGCAAGAACACCACTTTGCATCGATTCCCTAATTCCCTTTTCAACCGCTGGAATATATCCCTTTGGAACAGACCCTCCAAATAGTTTTTGCTCGAATACAAAATCTTCATCTGAATGTTCAAATTTTACTTTTACATCCCCATACTGTCCATGCCCTCCACTTTGTTTTTTGTGTTTACCCTGGACATCAGCACTACCCCTTATTGTCTCTCTGTATGGAACCTTCGGGTCCACCAGTTCAACTTCCACTCCAAATTTTTTCTTCAGCTGTTCCTTTATGCTGTTTATGTGTATCTCGCCCTGGCCACCTATAAGGGTCTGCTTTATCTCGCTGTCTCTATACCACTGTATTGAAGGGTCTTCTTCCATTATCCTGTGAAGCCCTGTGCTCACCTTGTCTTCATCCCCATTGCCAAGCGACTTCAGTGCAAAGTATATCTGAGGATTCGGAAACTCTATCCTTTCAAAAGCCTCATGGTCAGAGTCTATGGAAAGAGTGTCTCCCGTTTGAGTGTCCGAAAGCTTTAAGAGCACAACTATGTCTCCCGCCATGGCTTTTTCTATTTCAACCTGCTGGCCGTTTATTGTGGTATATATATGCCCTATCTTTTCCTTGGTACCCTTGCTGACATTGTAAATTTCACTGTCTGCATGTATTTCTCCTTCGCTGACTTTTACAAATGACATCCTTCCCACGAATGGGTCTGATATGGTCTTGAATACAAATCCCGAAAATTTGTCAGTGACATGCTCATATCCCGCATCTATAGGGGATGGCATGTAGTCCCAAACCATGTCTAAAAGAGTGTGTATTCCTATATTCTTAGCAGTGGATCCGCAAAGCACAGGAATTATGTCCCCCTCTAGAACACCTTTTCTAAGCCCTGCATGTATCTCCTCCACGGTGAACTTTTCTCCCTCGAAATATTTTTCCATTAGAGACTCGTCACTTTCGGCAACAGACTCGAGTAGCATTTCTCGAATAGGCTCTATTTTGTCGTTCATGTATTCAGGCACATCCACAGTGACGCAGTCATCGCCATTATATTCCCTTGCAAACAAATCCACTACATTTACAAATCCCTTGAAATCGTCACCTTTTGCCATAGGTATGTGGAATGGGGCTATTTTTTTGCCGTATCTCTCCCTGAGCTGATCAAGTATTTTCTCGTAGTCAGCCTTTTCGCTGTCTATTTTATTTACGAATATGAATCTAGGAGTGCTTTTTTCGTCAGTTATTTCAAGAGCCTTGTCGGTTCCCACCTGCAGGTCCGATGTTCCATCTACAACTATTATGGCTCCTGCGGCCGCTCTCATTGCAGATACCACATCTCCCACAAAATCAAAATAACCCGGGGTGTCTATGAAATTGTATTTGTGTCCGCTCCACTCAACCGGAACAAGATTCAAAGTCGACGTCATCTGCGACTGTTCATCGGGCTTTGATATTCTCGTTGTAATCCTGTTTGTAAACAATATGGCCTCTGTAAGATTCGACTTACCGGATCCACTGTGGCCTAAAAAAACAACATTTCTAACCTTGTCCGCCTCGTAAACTTTCATACTTCATCTCCCCTTTTATGATATGTATTTTAAAAATGCACAAAGCACTCCCACATGCATTCTTGTAACCGTTAACATCCGTTTTTTTATACCCAATTTAAATTTGCTTAATCTCAAGCATTTAAAAGCATGCATGCTCCATCCCATACTGCATGCTTTTATAACAGTTGAAACTTCCAACCGACTTATGGGTATAATTAAACTGTAATTGACAATCAACAGGACTTCAAAATATTTATTGGGGTGAGATTGCCTGTTCCAATATTTTTCCGTATTTTACAATAATACAGCAGGGGTGAAGATATGAAACTTGTAGACATGCACATACATTCAACATATTCGGACGGAACGTATTCTCCAAAAGAAATAATAGATCTTTCGCTTAAAAAAGGCCTGTATGGAATTGCAATAACAGACCACGATTGTGTGAACGGACTGTCAGAGGCAGTCGAATATTGCAAGGACAAGAATATACTTTTCATACCAGGGATTGAGTTCAGCTGTTTTCATAATGACGATGAAATCCACATACTGGGCTATAATATAGACTGGACATATAAGCCACTTTTGGATCTGTGCAAAAATTTGCAGGGTGCAAGGGTTCAAAGGGCAAAACTTATTATCGAAAAGCTTGCCTCGATGGGATTTAATGTGGAATATTCAGATCTTGAAAAATACCCTGTCAATTCAATAGGCAGGCCTCACATAGGACAGATTCTGGTGGACAAGGGGTATATAAACTCTGTTTCAGATGCCTTTGAAAAATACATAGGCTCTGGCAAGCCTGCCTATGTTGAAAGATACAAACTTTCAGTGAGCGATGCCATAGATGTCATAAAATCTGCCGGAGGGCTCAGCGTAATCGCCCATCCGTTTTTGATTTCAAACCAGGATTCTATAGATGAAATTGCCCGCTTGGGAATAGACGGACTTGAAATATACCATTCCTCGCACAGCAGGGACGTATCGCGAAAGTACAAATACATGGCAAAAAGGCTGGGCCTCATAACAACTGGCGGCTCCGACTTTCATGGTCGCAACAGTGATTTTGACTTTTTTTCAAGCACCGGGATAAATTTCGAAGAAATGGACTCGTCTCTTTTGAAAGGGGTATAGATCAATGGATTATGATAAATGTCTCATTCCAAAGCACTCCATCGAAAAATATAAAAATACCCCTTCACCCATGAATGATTTGGGCAAATTCGTATACTACAAGTCCTATTCAAGATGGGACAGCGGCAAAAAACGCATGGAAAGGTGGCATGAGACAGTAAAAAGGGCAGTCGAATACAACTGCGGCCTTGTCCAGGTTGAAGAGAGGGAAAAATTGATGCTCTTCGACAATATGTTTTTCATGAAGCAGTTTCTGGCCGGGCGCACACTTTGGATAGGAGGCACTGAAATGGCTTCAATAAGTCCAATGTCAAACTACAACTGTGCATTTATAGTTCTTGATGATACAGACTGCCTCATGGAAATATTTTACCTTCTTATGCTTGGATGCGGAGTTGGCGTAAGAATACTAAAAGATGATTCGCTCAGTATGCCGCCCTTCAGATCTGATTTTGAAATTTTTCACAGGAGCTATGAGCCGGTTTCCAAGCTCAAAAGAATCTCAAATACATCGCTTGACTTCGTTGGAGAAAACACCTGTGTAATAACAGTCGGCGACAGTCGCGAAGGCTGGGCAAATGCCCTTGATTTCATGTTAAAGCTCATTTCAAAAAATGAGTACAGATTCATAGGCAAGATAGTTTTTGACTATAATAATGTCCGTCAAAAGGGGGAACCCCTCAAAACATTTGGAGGTTTCGCAAGCGGACACGAAACCCTCTTGAACATGTTTTCAAAGATATGCAGTGTAATCAAGAGAAGAATCCCCCGCAGAAATGTTCAAAAACTAAGGCCCATAGACCTTTTGGACATTGTAAACATAGTGGGCGAAAATGTTTCAGCCGGGGGAGTCAGACGCTCCGCCGAAATGATAATAATAGACAGCGGCGACAGTGAATGCATATCCTCAAAGCTCGACATATACAAATGCTATGGTAAAAAGCGGATTCTCAATAAAGCCTTGTCCCACAGGCGCATAAGCAACAATTCCGTATACTATTCTTCAAAGCCTTCACGCCAAAACCTCGATGAACACATATCAATGATAATGAAAAATGGGGAGCCCGGCATACTAAACTCTGTGTCCGCCCTTAAACGAAAGTCTAACTTCAAAGGCATAAATCCCTGTGCGGAAGTTCTGCTCGATTCAAGGGGGGTTTGCAACCTTGCAACAGTAAACCTCATGGGATTTGTCCGAAATAATAACCTTGATATCGAATCCCTTCGCACTGCGCAAAAGCTTTCTGTGCGCGCTGCAATTCGCATGAACAGCGCTACGCTTGAACTCTCAAGGTGGGACAATGTACAAAAAAAAGACCAGTCCATAGGCTGCTCTCTTACTGGATGGCATGACATGGTAGGTGCCACAGGCATGGGCACTAAAAGGCAAATTTATCTTTTGAAACAGCTCAGGCATACAGCCAGGAAAGAGGCTTTTGAATACTGCCAATCTCTCGGCAGGCCATTTCCAAATCTCGTTACAACAATCAAACCAGAAGGTACTCTCAGCCAGATGGCCGGAGCTTCCCAGGGAATACACTATCCCTATGCCAAATACTATATAAGACGTATACGGGTTCACTGCGGCAATGCCCTTTCTCAGATTTTCAAGTCCCATGGGTATACTGTAATCAACGACTCCTCTGAAGGCCTTGACATCATTGAATTCCCAATCAAAAGTAGTTCAAATATCACAGCTTGTTCCGCAGGTGCCATTCAGCAACTCGAAAATTACAGGATGTTTATGAATCACTACGTGGACCACAACTGCTCAGTTACAATCAGTGTTAAAAAATACGAATGGAATGATGTATCCGATTGGATATGGAAAAACTGGGATGAAATAGTTGCAATAAGTATTATGCCTTATGAAAACTCATATTACCCTCTCATGCCTTACGAAACCATATCAAAAGACGCGTATCAAAAGGCATGCTCTTGTATAAAAAGTATGAGTGAAAGTGAAATCGAAAGCGCAATAGGATGCATACAATCCCTACCGGGTTCTTGCTGCCTCTGATTGTGAACCTTTGCAAAAAATAAAAAAGCCTCCGAAATATCGGAGGCGTATCACGCAGCCACTTCCTATTCTCCCGGGACCTTCCGATCCGAGTACCTTCGGCGCTAAGGAGCTTAAC
>CBDULP010000030.1:0-24251 GCA_965368085.1 uncultured Peptoclostridium sp.
CTACCGCCTATCTAGAGGTTTTTCTTGCTATTTTCATTGCCTCTTTCCAAGTATCTCTAAGTTCAACTACAAACCCTTTCACTTCTTCAACTATCTCCTTGTCCTTTTTCATATTTGCATCAAGAAGCCTCGAATGCAGATAGTTGTATATTGGTCTTAGGCCTTTTGAAACTTCATAGTCCATATTGAGAGTCGAGTTAAGCTCACTTATTATATTTTGAGCCTTTACAAGGTTGTTATTTATCATTTCAATATTGTTGTCTTCAAGCCCTATTTCCGCCCTACTCAAAAACTTAACGCATCCATCATATAGCATAAGCGTAAGTTCTTCCGGAGGAGCCGTCATAACAGCCTGTTCCTGATATTTCAAATGTGGATTTGCCATAGCCATAAGCCTTACCTGCCTTTCATATTGTGTCGTTACGTTAACCGCCAAATTGCTGCGAAAGCCACCCGCTCTGCGAATTCATTTCCTGCATGGCCTTTTCAAGCGCCGTAAACTTGCTCCAATATCTGTCCTCCACGCTTGAAAGCCTTCTGTTTTCGTTGTCTATCCTTTTTGCAATATCCAAAAGATCCTTGTCGAGCATGCTCTGGGACCCGCCCGTTACAAAGTCTATCATTATGGAAGACTGGACCTTCCTGTAAAGGCTTGCGTTGTCTCCCGCTCCCGCCTTGTCGATCATGCCCTTCATGCCTTCAGCCATGTCGTCGAATATCCTGTTTATTATGCCTGTCTCACTTCTTTTTATATCGTCATCAGTGGAATCGGATGTCTTAAACAGCATGTCCATGACTCCGTCAGGGTCTTCCATGAGCTTTTCCCTGAGCTTTGTCTCATCTATCTGGAGCTTTCCTTTTTCCTGATATGATCCGGTTGTTATCCCGATCTCATACAATGCGCTGAAAGAACCTGAAGCTCCAACAACCTCATCATAAGTTCCTGATCTCACCCTTGACAGCATTCTGTCTATCGTACTGTCGTTCCTGAGAAGCCCTGATTTGGCCTTTTCTTCCCAGAGCTTTATAGTGTCCTCGTCCATGGCAGCCTTTTCTTCGTCTGAAAGAGGCTGGTAGTCCCTATAACTTTTTTCAGATAACTTGCTGCTAAGGCCGTCTATAAGACTATTGTACGACTCCACAAACTCGCTTATCTTGTCCATTATACCGTCTATGTTGGTATCGACTTTTATAGTGTTTACAGTTCCTGGTTCAGCCGACTTAAGGTCTATCTCTATGCCGTTTATAGTAAATTGGTTTGTTTTATATGATATGTCATTTGCTCCGTCAAACGATATTAGCGCATCCTGACCAACTATCCCTCCATCAGTAACATCCGTATCAAGAATGCTATCTGTTCCTACAAACAAGTCCTTGTTCGCACCTGTTATATTTATTCCTACCTCTGATCCCGTTGATGTTGTAGATAGGAAAAATCTTTGAGCTGTTGAGTCATATGAAGCCTTCACCCCGGTATCCTTTGACACTTCATTTATCTTGTCCGCAAGAGCGCTTAAGTCGTCGCCGGCATTTACAGTTACAGTTGTTCCGTTTATTTCAAAAGTCGACCCGTCTGTTAGTCCAGGTTTCAGCTCTCCCAAAGTCTTGTTTTCAATAGCGCTCCCGCTCGCAACATTAACCCCTTCGGCAAGCTGTGTAACTTCAAGGGTGTGCGTGCCTGAAAGAGCAGTCGTACTTGCCTTTGCCGTAAATACGGACTCATCAGAAGAAGACGCGCTTTTCACCCACGAAAAGCTTTCATATGACTTCGTAATCGATGTTCCGTAGCTTGTGCTCGATGTAAGTCCCAGGCTTTTTCTGGCGTCCACTATGAAATTCGCCGTGTCTTTGTTCACTGTATTGTATGCTTCCTGCGTCCATGTTTTTGTGGTCTTGCTTTGGTAGAGCTTGTCCACCTTCATTCTTTCGGCGTTCATAAGCTCTTTTACTAAACTCTCAGTATCTAGACCTGAAGCTATTCCGCCAAATCTTATTCCGCTCATATCCTCACCTCTCTGTTAAGCATTATCCTCTTTTGTCTATGAAGAATCCCGATTTTTCCATCATATTGGCCACCATATCCAATACCTTCTCAGATGGTATCTCCTTTAAAACCTCTTCCGTTTCAGAATCGATTATTTTCACCATTATCTGCTTGGTATCCTTATGTATTGAGAACTCCAAATTTGTACTGGCTCCCATCAGATTAGGATTCGCTTTTTCTATAGCCTCTATAAGCTTTCTTTCCCCCGGATAGGCCGCCTGCTCCTCTTTTCCTTTAGACTGCTTGACCATATCCGCCTTTTCAGGTGAAACCTTTTCCGAATGTGATATTTCACTTCTTTGGGAAAGCATGTTGCTGTTTATTACCGAACCATCTAATTTCATCAATTTTCACCGCCTTCATGAATATATATATTCTAATATATTTATCGGAATAATCATCCGAAAGTTTACACTGAAATCATAATCTAAAAACTTTTCTTTGATATGCTTTCCGTTCCTACTTATTCTTCATCAACTTCAATTCTAACATGAGGTAATTCTCCTATAAATTTAGCCAGTGAAATAATTGTTAATAGCATGCCACAAATAACCTCTATAAAAAATATTATTTGCACATTGCCTATTCCGCCATCCTCAATTTGGTAATTAAATGTAAAAATTCTAATAGTATTATTCATTATTGCTTGAATTAAGTATATGTTGTTTTCACTAAAATATTCTGTCATACAGGTAAACCAAAAAATCACTTCAATAAAATTATGGCCCAATAATACAATTGATCTATACGGGCTCTGCAACTCATAACAATTCATTCCATTTTCAACTATAGCCTTGTATGGATGAAATAGCAGTACATTGACTTGGTATACTACAATTTCCATAATACGTATGAATGCATAGCCTACTACTGCAAGGCTGAACATTCCTAGTAACTGGTTATACATAAGCAACATAAAAACAACGCTCATAATTGTATGAATAACCACCCATTTATCCGAAAATGAAGTTGTATTTTTAAAAATATATTTCCTCATAATTGAATATGGCAACCACTGCTCTACTATATCAAAAAAATGATACCAAAATTTATAAACAATTCCTACATTCTCAAATATACTTTTTTTCACACCCCAACCTCTATTCTAAACTCATATATTTCATATTCTATTTTTTATATAACCTTATATCATTATGCTTTTATTACATTTTTATAATTTTCTCTGTACCTACCCCTTGTGTCCACAATCAACTTACCATATTTTAAAATTAAGTCATAGTCAAAATCATCATGATCTGTACTAATTAATATACAGTCCATATTTTTTAGAGTATCTTTATTTATTTCAATGGATTCTATATCAAAATAATATTCTCTCATATTAGGAAATTTACTTATATGAGGATCTGAATAAAAAACATTTGCGCCCTTTTTCATTAATAACTCCATTAATTTCACTGATGGTGATTCTCTTGTATCATCAACGTTCTTCTTATACGCAAGCCCCAGTACCAGTACATTTGAATTTTTTAATGACTTTTCTTGTTCGTTCAATCCTTCCATCACTTTGCCTATAACCCATTTTGGCATCATCGTATTTACTTCTCCAGAAAGTTCTATGAATTTGGTATTTATGTCATACTCCTTTGCTTTCCAAGTTAAATAAAAAGGATCTATAGGTATACAGTGCCCTCCAAGCCCCGGTCCTGGATAAAAAGGAGTAAATCCAAAAGGTTTTGAAGACGCTGCATCAATTACTTCCCATATATCAATATCCATTTTATCGGCAATCACTTTCATTTCATTTACCAGTCCTATATTCACCGCTCTGTATATATTTTCCAATAACTTTGTTAGCTCTGCCGCTTTAGTTGATTCCACTGGTATCATTTTATTTATTACCTTACCATATAATGTGATACCAACTTCTAAACAATTATTTGTTACCCCTCCAATAACCTTAGGTATTGTACTTGTTTTAAAATCAGCATTCCCTGGATCTTCTCTTTCCGGAGAATATACCAAAAAGAAATCTTGTCCAACTTCAAATCCCATTTCCTCTATAATAGGTTTTAGTTCTTCTTCTGTAGTTCCAGGATAAGTTGTGCTCTCCAAACTTAATAATTGGCCTTTTCTTAAAAACGGCTTTATTGAACTCATAGTACTTTTAATATAAGACAAATCCGGTTCTCTGTATTTATTCAGCGGCGTTGGAAGACATAATATTATCGCATCTACTTCGCTTATCCTCAAAAAGTCTAATGTAATGTCTATTTTCTTATTATCTACGATATATCTAATCCTATCACTGGAAATATGGTTTATATAACTTTCTTTATCTACCAACAGCTTGTCTATTTTATTTTGATCTATATCAAATCCAATAACCCTATAGCCCGCTTCAGCAAAAGCCAAAGAAAGTGGCAAACCCACATACCCCATTCCAATAATGCCTATTGTATATTTTTGAGTCTCTATCTTATTTATAATATTTTTCATTTTTAGATATCCCTCATCACATTTTAATAAAATTACTTCCAATTTGCATCTAATTTATATATTCAATTCCGACTTTACCTTGCAATAGCAGTAGTAAAAATCTTTAATAAAACCTTCTAATTCTATTTTCCCTTCTTCATATTTATCCTCATTGAATAAATTTACAATTAAAACCAATTTATCATTTATATGTTCACTTTTTTTCATTAAAGTTTCACTTACATTATTTTTATTCATAAATTCTTGTATTAGCATTAATGCATCTATTATATCATTTACCATAGCGAATTCAATTTTATCCAGCTCCAAGTTATATTCCAAATGGTTAACCATTTCATTTGTCGTATCTATAATTTGTTTATACTTATTTGTTATATCATACGCTGCTTTTTTATTTTGGAGGCTGTGAGGTTTTATTAACAACCCCTGTCCTGTAGGGAGTGTCAGTATTTCTACATTTTTCTTTTTTGCAAATATATCAAAGGCTTTTTTTTGTTCAATATGATTGTAAAATCCATAATCATCAAGCAATACTAATGCTCCATCCACAAGCTTGTCCCAAAAAAATCAATTGCGGCAATTTCTGGTATTTTGCAGTTCATATCAATTGATAGGTAAGCCACCTTATCCGTTTGAACTTTTGGCAGTACTTCTGGCACTCGACCTTTAACTATATGTACCTTATCAAACCTAGCAAAAGTATTCTTTACACTCTCATAGGCATTCTTATAGTAATTATAATTTTCTGCTGTTATCCCATACTGACGCTCTTCTTTAGTTACTAATGCATCATCTAATCCCTCAAACGTATCAACCAAATAAAAATCCCTGTCTATTTTGTCAAATTCTATATATTCTATTATAGCCCTGGCATATCCGCCCTTAAATACACCACATTCTACAAAATCACCGTTTAATTTTTTAGCATAATTTCCAGCCCAACAAGCAACATATGCTCTCCAAAAAATATCAACATTAGGCCATGATCCAGTAGCCTTTCCCAGCTCATAAGCTTTTTTAAATCTTTCATCTTTTAAAAAATCACAATTGTGACTTGTAATTAGTCCATCATTCATATACGATACAGGCCCTTGATTTGTTGCCAGTTTAAATGTTACATTTGAACTATCCTTATTCAATTGCATAAGAAATCTATCCATTTTCTATCACCTCTCCTCTAAAAAATTCTTTTTAACCAAGCAGAATTCCAGTGAGTAATATTTACATCTAGTTTACTCTCATTAAATCTCCATTTTGGAGCCTCCAAGATAAAATTTTTATTTTCATCTAAAAATTTTTTTATAGCAGTTACAGGATTGTCCTTCTTCCAGTTTTTATCTCCTCTCGGCAGATCCCATAAATCTTCCATCCCACCATCCTCTACAACTATATATGATCCTTTTGAGACTATTTTAGAATACATTTCAAGTTCATCATATACATGTTTTTGAGTATGACAAGAATCAAGCAATACCATCACTTTTTCTTCCTCTGATAGACTACTTTTAATTTTTTCAATCGTATCATAATCGGTTGAATTTCCTTCTATTAAGTGAATTAAATAAAATAACTCATGCTCTTCAATGGCTTTTCTGTTATGATCTCTTATTTCAATATCTACTCCTATTACCCTCCCTTTTCCAATGGAATTTAAGATACTAGCATAGTATATCAATGATCCCCCATGCGCTATTCCCGTTTCCACTATAACATCCGGTTTCAAATCATATATTATCTCTTGAATTCGTATCATATCCTCAGGAAGCTGGATAATCGGTCTTCCTAACCAGCTAAATGTATATATATATTTCTCATTCCACCCAATCCTTTTCCACTGATGTGAAATTATTTCAAATGCTTCCTTAGAATACAAATTCATAACTTTAACTTCACTGTTTTCTTTGATCTGCAAAGTATTTTCTTCCGTATCAATAATTAATTTCATATAAAGACTCCTTCACCACTAATCAAATTAACCTCTATGTTATGTTCCGCTAAAAGGCTTTTAACTTCTTTAATATAGTTACAATTCATAACTATAATATTCTTTATACGCCTGTTCTCTATCTCTTTAAAACTGACAATAGGGTGTCCTGTGCCTGCTATAAAACAGCCTTGTTTATTAGGATTAATATCTATAATGCAGTTTATGCACTCTCTATTAATATCTATAATATTTGCAAAGGTGACTCCCTTGGCTCCTGCCCCCCATACAGCAACATTTCCTATTTCAGACAACTCAATCACTTCATTTTTCCAATAGTTTGTAATATCTAATTCATGTTTCCCATAATTTTCAGCCAACTCATTTAATCCCATAACCTCGTTCTTATACTTTGCACTATCTTCTCCTGTTTCTCTAGTTTTTTTTGAAGCAACAACCCACATATATTGACCATCAAACTTATATTCCATAGTTTTAGCATATATTCCCGACAATTCAAAAGCCTTAATTATGGAAGTATAGTCAAAGTATGAACAATGTTCGTAAAAAACATCATATATTACTTTGTTTTCTAAAATCCATCTTAGGCTAGGGGTTTCAAGAAATAGGACTGCATCATTCCCATCGTCCATTGCCTTATACATATTATCAATCAATTCCATCGGCTTTGATATATGTTCTATAACATGCCTGCAAACAACAACATCTGCCTGCAGTTGAGTTTTACTGCTATCAAAATAAGACCTAGCGAATGTTATTTTCCCATCATATACGCTCAAATCACCTTCATAGCTTGGGTCAAACCCATAACCAATACTGTTTGATTTTAAAATTAGCTGCTTAAGATACCGCCCTTTGCCGCATCCAATTTCCAAGATTGTTTTATCTTTTATATTGCATTCTTCAATAAGGTATTCTATTTGTCCATTTACATACTTACTAAAAATCAAAGATTTTTCTTGTGAATTATCATAAGCTTCCCCATATTGAAGGTTTCTTATGTCAAAATTCGAATTGAAAACAAAACCACACTCGCCACAGATATTTAAAACCAAATTTCCACGATTAACTGACATGGCACTATGCATATCTTTAAAAATCAAATTCTGATGCACCGGAACATTGTATCGTTCTAAAAATGTATTTGTTGATTTAGAATTACACACAGGACAATTTCTGATGTTATCCATTTTCCAACTTACCTCCTGTATTTTTCCACCATTCAATCGTTTCATCTAGCCCTTCAATCAAATCATATTTTGGACTCCATTTTATTTCTGTTTTCAATTTTGTATTGTCTGCAACAATAAGTTTCGGTTCATTAGCTGGTATCTTTTTATCAAATCTTAACAATTCTTCCCTATTTAACTTTTGTCCTATCAACTGTACCATATCCCTCAGCTTAATTGGATTCCCCGAACCAATGTTCACCTCGCCTGTAAAGTCGTTTTTCAATAGATGGATAAATGCAGATGCAACGTCATGTACATTCAAAAAATCCCTTATCTGTCCGCCATGAGAACAATACGCTGTTTCACCCTTTATTAACGAATTAATAACATAAGGCACTAGTCGTTGAGGCTTTTCATATTTTCCATATACAAAAAATATTCGCCCCCAAGCAAAATTCACTTTATTAGTCGTACTAAATTTTTGCAATACTTGCTGTAAGCTTGCCTTACTAGTTCCGTATAACGAATCAGGATTCATCGGCGTAACACTTTCTTTTAAATACCCATAGCTCAAATCATACTCAAAGCATGAACCTGCATATACAATTCTTTCTCCATTATATTTGTGAAAGTTTTTCATTAGTTCAATACTAGATTGTATCCAATACAAATTTTCAATCGAACTTAAATATTTCCCCTGCCTTGTGTCCCATGCAAGATGCAGTAGATGAGTAGGTTTTACAACATTAAATAAGCCTTGTATCTTTGATATATCCAAAAGATTTATGTTATGCCACACTATATTATCATCTCTAATAATTCTAGAACTTACAGCATGTACCTCGTAGCCTTCCTTTAATAATCGCGGCAATATGCTCCTTCCTATAAAACCATTTGCCCCTGTAACTAATACTTTTTTCATAGAATAAAATCTCCCCAGTTCTTATCCTTTTCTGAAATAATCATATTATTTTCTATAGGCCATTTTATTGAAAACACAGGATCATTCCACCTCACTCCCTTTTCATGTTCAGGACTGTAAAATTGCGATACCTGATATGCAACCTCCGTATCATCGACTAATGTTTGATATCCATGAGCAAACCTACTTGGAACATATAACATCCTTCCATTTTTTTCTGTAAGCTCAACCCCCATCCAATTCATAAAAGTCTTTGACTCTGGTCTTAAATCGATAATAACGTCATAGATAGCACCTTTTGTACATCTAATCAGTTTAACTTCTTCATATGGATGCGACTGGTAGTGCATTCCCCTTAATGTCCCTTTATTTTTATTGAATGCGATATTGCATTGAACAATAGAAGAGTTTAGTCCATTTTTTTGAAATTCTTCCTGGCACCATGAACGGGCAAAAAAACCTCTCCCATCTTCTATTCGTTCTATATCGATAATATAAGCCCCTTTGAATTTAGACTCTTTGAATATCATATCACCACTCCAATTTTTATCTATATTTAGGTTGTTGAGTAGCTATTTTTTCCTTGTAGATAAATAGCGATTTTGCATGATTTAACGTATTTTTCATAAAAATAATTCTAAGCATGTAATTTAGTACTTTAGGCAAACCAGCAACTTCCAGTTTTAGTTATTCAAGAGGCTATATATTTATAATAATTTTTCATAATTTCGAATTTGTAAATCTGTAAATTTTTCCATATCCTCACCGCTCATGAAATTTTCATACCACTCAACAGTCCATAGCAAAGCCATAGATATATCGAGCCTCGGTTTCCAATTTAGTAGTTTTTTTGCTTTTGCAGAGTCCAATTTCAATATTTGCGATTCATGAAAATTAACATTTTCTTCAAAAACATAATTAATGTTCCCGTTCCAAATATCTCTCATTCTTTCCATTATGTCTTTTACTACGATAATATTTTCTTCATTTGGACCAAAATTCCAAGCCTGCCCATAGCATTTTGCATCAACCCACATTTTTTCAGCCAAAACCATATATCCATATATCGGTTCTAACACGTGTTGCCATGGCCTCAATGCATATGGACTTCGTATTTTTATTATATCCTTCTCAATTATAGCCCTTACTATATCTGGCACAAGCCTGTCTTCTGCCCAGTCTCCTCCGCCTATAACATTTCCGGCTCTCGCAGTAGAAATACTAATATCATTTTCCTTAAAAAATGACTTCCTATAACTTTTTGTAATCAATTCAGAACAACCCTTGCTACAGCTGTATGGATCATCCCCCCCTAATGCATCCTCTTCTCTATAACCCCATAACCACTCTTTATTTTCATAGCATTTATCACTTGTAACATTAATAAATACTTTTACATGTTCAAAACCTCTAATTGCATCTAGCACAGCTGCTGTTCCCAGTATGTTCACTCCAAGTGTTTCCAAAGGGTTATTATATGATTTCCTCACCAAAGGCTGTGCTGCCAAATGAAATATTATTTCAGGCTTATATTTTGCAACTATTTGTTTTATGTTCTCACCATCTCTTATATCACCTTTTATTGAAATAATTGAATCCTCTAATTTCAAAATATTAAAAAGATTTGTTTCTGTAGGCGGCTCCAATGCGTATCCTATTACTTCGGCTCCCAAATTTCTAAGCCAAAATGACAGCCAACTCCCCTTAAATCCAGTATGACCCGTAATCAAAACTCTTTTTCCTTTCCAAAATTCCATATTTGCTACCATACCTTCCATGGGGCTTGCCCACTGTCCCATAACTCCTGGAGCCTATTTTTATCCCTTAACGTATCCATAGGCAACCAAAAACCTGTGTGTTTATAAGCTTTTAGTTGCTCCCTCCTAGCTAACTCTTCAAGAGGACTTGTTTCCCAAGCTATATGATCCCCTTCTATCAAATCTATAGCTTCAGGTTCCATTACAAAAAAGCCTCCGTTTATCCAACTATCTTCACTTTGTGATTTTTCCTTAAATTTATCAACACTGTTCCCAACCAGTTCTACCGCACCATATCTTCCTGGAGGCACAGTCGCTGTAAGGGTCACCAGTCCTTCCTGATCCTTGTGATGTTTAATAAGATCATTAATATTCACATCGCTAAGGCCATCTCCATATGTAAAACAAAAAGTGTCATTCCCTATATATTTTTTTACCCTCTTTAGCCTTCCTCCTGTCAAAGTTCCTTCTCCCGTATCAACCAGTGTTACCTTCCAATCTTCACAATGATTTTCATGCAATTCCATTTTATTCTCATTAAAATCAAATGTCACATTTGAGTGATGCAGATAATAATTTGCAAAATATTCTTTAATTACATATCCTTTATATCCCAAGCATATAATGAACTCATTTATTCCATAATAAGAATATATTTTCATTATATGCCACAAAATCGGATAACCACCTATCTCTACCATGGGTTTTGGTTTTATCCTTGTTTCTTCACTCAATCTCGTACCATAGCCACCTGCAAGTATAACCGCCTTCATTTCAATCACTCCTTAGTTACAGATTCATAGGCCAGCACCAGCTATGCCTCATTCCCAATTCCAGTTCCTCAATAACAAACTTGTCGTTTTCCATTTTAATGTTTGCCCTCGGCACGCCTAGAAAATTGGCAAGAAACTCCGTAAATACCATTCTTATATCCTCATCAAATCCTCGAACATCCTTGCCCATAAAAATTATATATTTTTTTATGAAATCGCAAAATTTCCCATAATCTTCATTAAAACTCCCGTCTATTACCGCATGTGGAAAATTCGGAAACTCAATTTCTCTTTGGACACCTTTATCCCTTATATTCAAATCCACATTTAACTTTCCTACTTTTCCTGTAGCTATAACCATAAAATAGAACAAATATTCCTTAAAAGTATAATTTACCGGCAAAGAATCCATATTTTCTTCTATAAACAAATACATCTTCTTTAGATTATCCATTCTAAAAACCTGGTATATCAATGTGGCTACAAACCCTTGCGTAACCTTTTTGAGTCTCTCCATATATGTCTCTTCCGTCAAACCTTCAAACCAATCATATTCTGTCAGGTTGACCACGGACTCTCTAAAGTACAGATTTTTCCCTTTGACCGAACATAATTCTCCCTCCCTTTCCAATGTTCTAATAGATTCTATGAGCCCTTCCTCAGTTAAAAAATCATCATCCGCACATAAAGCCACATAATCTGTAGCTACAGAACTTAATCCATCGTTTAATTTTCTATAAAAATTAATATCAGAAGAATAAGTTCTATATTCAATATCCATACTGCCCTTGAATTCAGAAATGCTCTTTTCATTGTTCTTTAGTTCATTGGATTTGCTAGAATCTAAAACCATAACTTTCGGACTAATAAATTTATAACTATTGATAAATCCAAGTACTCTCTTTAAATAAAAAGGCCTGTTATAAGTAGGTATAATTATTGTGATATTGCTATTTTTAATCATTTCATGTTTTGTGCATCCTTTGATTTTATTAGATGCATAGAATGAAATTAATGAGTCTCCGTTTATATCAGATATATCTTCGTCTACAATTTGCAATGACTTCATTTTTAAGTATTCTTTGATTTCATGCGGCACACTAAACGTATGTATCGCATCATAACTATAATATTTGGCATACTCTATCAAATCATCTATGTTAGTGATCCTCAAAATCTTTCTATATGGATTTTCTTTACCATGCATGGTCCTATTTGGGCTTTTACCGCAATATGCTTTGTCTACACATATGCCATATCCATTTATTATTCCAGCTATTTTATTTACTTCCTCACTATTTTCAAAATCTATAAAAAGTATTTTTTCAATTTTTGATGCATTTAATGTAATATCATCAATCCTGGATTCCCTTATAGTTAGTTTAATATTTTTAATTCTGCTCTCTATCTCAGATTTATCAATTCCATAGTAATTCTCCTTAAGTGCTTTCCTGTATAAAACAAGTGATTGTAAATGCTTTTCCCCAAGTTCATATACATATGCCAAATTAAACATCAAATCATAGTTTTTGGGGTCCAGCCTCAAACTATCTTTGAGTATTTTTTCTGCTGCATTCAAATCGCCATCCATTATATATATGATGCTCAAAATAGAATAAATTTCTTTATCGTCCTTTTCTATCTTCATATAATCTTCTAATAACAATTTTGCATATTCTATATCCCCTTTTTCTATAAGCACTCGTATATTTTCCTTTATACCACATCTTATGTTATGTTCCACTTAAAATCACCTTTTTCTCCATTATAAATCCACATGCTTTTTTAATCTTTATCATAACCTTAATGTTCTGCCTTGCCGCCATCATTCACCCTAATACCCAAAAGTGCTATTTGCGATTTTAAGAATACCACCTCCAAATCGTCCGGTATCATTTGCTCATATTGCCTTATTAGACTTTGAGCTTGACTGATTTTTCCCTGTTCTATCATGGCATTTATATTCTCTTTAAACTTAATTTTCAATTCTTCCATCTCACTGTTTTCCGGCTGCCCTAACTCTTCCAATTCATTTCGAACCAATTCTGCCGCTTTTTTAAATGGATATGCTCTAAACGCTTTTCTTACATAATTAACATATGCAGGCAAGTCTTTATGTTTAAACTTTAATGCATGATATACATACATCAGAAAAACTTCTTCATCTTCTTTCATTTCGGTGTGCATTTGTTCTTCTATGACTTGAGGGTGATATAGATGTGTAACATAATATGTTCCGCTGTCTATGTAGCGCTCCCATGCAACTTTAAAATCTGCATCACTCAATTCATGTACAATCATCATGTATTTCAGCAGTTCTTTTTTTATTCTTGATGTTTGCAAATTTTCATCGGCGTTTTCTTTTACATACGCTTTAACGATTTCCGAAAAATCTTCATTTTTTTTTGAAATATACTCAATATGATCTCTGAGTTTCGATTTTGGAATTATATCAAATATCCTATGCGGCGACTGACTTGTCCTAAGTAAATATTGCAACGTATCCCCATAATAGCAAGGAAGCTCTTCAAAGTTCATTTTCTCAATTTCCACAGCAAATTTTACAATATCTTCAGTACCGCCTTCCCTGTTTTCAATTCTTATTCTATTTAGTGCGCAGTATGGAGATACTCCTTTTGAAAAAACATTTTCCATTTCTTCTCTTTTTCTTTTTGCAAGTCCTTCTTTTGTCTTTTCTATAAAATCTTCAACACCTTGAACAAAATCCGCATTTTTTTCCAGGACATCATAAACATAAAATTTATATAACTCATCAAATTCCCCTAGGGTGAAATATATCTTTATTAAATCTCTAAGCTTCTTAAATTTCATTTTCTTGCTTTTGACCATTTTTATATATTTTGATGCCTCAGAATAGTTCTTCTTTTTTATATGCAATACGCACAGATCATAGTACACTGTTTCAGTCATATCAAGTGTATAATGGATAAGAGTTGCATCCTTTCTTATGCCATTCGAGTTGTATTCATTTACACAATCCAAGTATTTATTATATTGATATATGGCTTCTTCGTACTTTCCCACAGCACCTTTCGATTTTGCTGAATAAAAATGCAAATCCACATAGCCCTCTTCCCCAAATCCCAGAATTTCATCACATACAGTTTCCGCTTCTTTAAACTGTTTTTTATTTATGTATACCTTTATCAGTTGCAAATATACATACATGTATTTTTTAACATCCGAATCTTCTTCTTTAGCTAATTCATATGCCTTCAATGCTGCGTCCACAGCTTCTTTATCGTCTCCATGCATCCCATATGTCACCGAAAGCTGATACCAATAGTAAATATTGTTCGGGTCTTTCTCCAGTTCCGCCTTCAATATGGTTCCTGTCCTTTGAAATTTTGTTTCCATAAGTTGTTTATCTGAAGAAACATAGCCATAATGAAAAAACAGGGCATTCAATTCAATATATGGTCCCTTGTGGCTTGGCTGATTGTGTATAGCTCCCCTAAAATGAAAATCTTTATCCTTCTTGAAAAGCCTTGGAGCCAAAAATATACTTCCTATTCCCTCATCTGCCTCATTCGAAATGTTTTTGATCGATACCAGTCCTGTGTTGAATTCTTCACACTGTTTTGAAGAAAAGAACTGTATTATTCCCTGTGGATTCTGTAAAATTTCATCTCCATCCACATAAAAAAACCATTCTCCACTTGCATAGCTAAGCGTAATATTCCTCATCTGAGCGAAATGATTGTTCCATTCATGGAAATATACCTTGTCGGTATATCGTTTCGCAATATCCACGGTATCATCTTTTGATCCCGTATCTACTATTATTAGTTCTGAATCTATTTTTTTTAATATTGGCGATAATGAATTCAGGCACTTATCAAGATGTTTGGATTCATTTTTTACCATCATGGCTATACTCAGCTTCATATTCATTCTCCTCTATATTATACTTCATTCATACGCATTGTTTAAATATAAGTATATATAAGTAAAGAGAAGCTATCAATAGCTTCTCTTTACTATATTTCACCTTTTATAATACTATCTCAATAGTTGCAATACTCCTTGAGGAGCCTGATTTGCCTGTGCAAGCATCGACTGAGCCGCCTGCTGAAGTATGTTGTTCTTCTGGAAATTCATCATTTCCTTAGCCATGTCCACATCTCTTATCCTAGACTCGGATGACTGAAGGTTTTCAGCTGATGTATCCAGGTTCTTAATTGAATGCTCGAGCCTGTTTTGGAACGCTCCAAGAGATGACCTTTGAACCGAAACCTTCTCAATCGCATCATTGATTGTAGTTATCGCCGACTCCGCTCCTTCTTTAGTAGCGAGGTCTATATCTTTTATCCCAAGCGCCT
The DNA here is from genome assembly GCA_965368085.1 of uncultured Peptoclostridium sp. Taxonomy (GTDB): domain Bacteria; phylum Bacillota; class Clostridia; order Peptostreptococcales; family Peptostreptococcaceae; genus Peptoclostridium. The sequence continues at coordinate 15,417 of CBDULP010000030.1, forward strand.
CGGACCTCATGTCCGTTACGCTTATCTCCATTGTCTGACCTTCATTTGCTCCAATCTGGAAGGACGCCTTGAACTCGCTTCCTATTATGTCTGAAGCCGGCCTGTCTACGCCATCCAGCACCTTTATTGAGTTTCCTTCTATACCTGGCTGTTTTGCCGTTATGACAATTTGCGCATCATCAGTATCTGCTGTTGAAGCAGCCGTCAGAGTTACATTCTCCATACTATTTCCTATCTGGTCCACTATTCCGTCAACAAAATCATCCAGCAATGTAGCTGTAGCTGCGGCGGTATCTGCAGGGGCACCAGTAAACGATATTGCCGACAAGTCAACCGCAAAATCAGCATCTCCTTCATAAGCGCCGTCATTGCCATCAAAAAACTCTATTGTTTCATCGCCAATTGTAATGCCTTTACCTATAAGGAATTTCTCCATTCCTCCAAAGGTTAAAGTACCTGGAGCATTGTCAACAAAATAGTCTGTATTGTCCAAACTTATTCCAGACTCAAGTATCTGATCCTTGATATCAGATAACGAGAATGCTGTCAGCGTCACAGCCGCCTGGTCACGGACTTCAGCTGTTCCTGTCGCTTCCTGAGCCGTAGCCACTACTGCTGCCGAAGGAGACGATCCATCCGTGCTCGCCTCTAAAACATCATATGCTCCTGCTCCAATTACTGATACGCTTTGGCCTTCTCCTGTCGCAACAGTTTTAATGGTAACTACATCCTCGTCCCTTGAGAATGTATAGTTTGTTTCATCTATAGTCGACTTTTGCGCTATTGCCGCTTCCAAACCTTCTTGCATCTTACGCATTATAAAGTCTTGGTCTGTAACATCTTCCACAAGCGTTATCTTGACTTCGTTTCCTCCGTCCAGAACTTCAAATCCATTAGTGCCATCACCTGAAGATACGGCATCAAATTTAACCGTTACAGATTCCCCGCCAAATTTGAATGTAAACTCCTGATTGTCCATGCTAGTTGCAGCTGCAAAATTTGTATCGTCAAGATGAAGCTTCAATGTGGCTTCTTTAGCCGGCGTTATATTCCCGCCTGAAAGAAGTTCTCCAGCATCAGCAACCAATCCAGTCTGGTCAAGCTCAAGCGCGCCTACCTCTTCCGCTGCTGTTCCATCTCCCCTCAAAAGCTTCTGGGTATTGAACTCAGTAGTCTCACCAATTCTGTCTATTTCGCTCTTAAGCTGCTTGATCTCATCTTGTATGGATGCCCTGTCAACACCTACATTCGTATCATTCGAGGACTGCACAGCAAGCTCTCTCATTCTTTGAAGTATAGCCTGTGTTTCATTTAGAGCTCCTTCAGCGGTTTGAATCATGGAAATACCGTCTTGGGCATTTCTTGAAGCCTGGTCAAGCCCCCTTATCTGTGCTCTCATCTTTTCAGATATTGAAAGACCTGCAGCATCGTCCCCGGCTCTGTTTATTCTAAGTCCTGAAGAAAGCTTTTCTACAGATTTTGCCGAATTCCCCTGGTTGATTCCCATTTGACGCTTCGTGTTCATCGCCATCATATTGTGGTTAATTATCATAATACTACCTCCCTGAATTTTGTTTTGGCGGGCTTCCTTTCCCGCATTTATATCAAGCCATAAGGCCTAACATCTTTGGTTTGTTTTCTTTTAGGCTCTCTTTTTTGATGTCTCCAAGCATATATCTTCTTCCAAATTTTGCAATTTAAAAATATATAAAAAAAGAGCCGGTATGCCCTTTCAAAATCTTTTTCGACTCGGGCTAACCGGCTCTTCCTTGAGCTCTTGATATTCAGTTCATACTTCCTGCTATCTTGCTACGGCAATTCCTAACCTTTCATTCTCCTCATAGACCTCTCCCCTCACTATGGACACTTCCCTAGGGGCGTCTATTGCAAGCCTGAGATTGCCGTTTTCAGCCTTCACTACCTGCACTTTTATGTCTTCGCCTATCATTATGTATTCTCCCGGCTTCCTACCTAAAACTAACATGCTGGTTCCCTCCTAAATTTCAAACTCCATCTATGGACATAGACTCATTTGCAATCTTTCATAATAATACTCAAAAGTCTGTATATATATTGATTATACTATATTTCGCAATACCTTATACCTTAAATTCCACTTAAAAACAGATGCTTTAGAACTATTCCAATGCGGCTTGTTTTAAAGGGTGCGAATATTGAATGAATCAAAAAAAAGATGACAAGCAGATCTGTCCACACCTACATCCTGTAGATATATACAGATCCACCAATCATCCTTGATCGATAAAACAAATATTCACTTTCAGCTTGCTGGCCCGGTTCCTTCCGAGCTTCCCTGCTTGATATATTTATCGTCAGTTCCCATTATAACTTTAGCAATATTTTTTAACTTTTTTTATATTTTTTTAAAGAGGCTGAAAACGCCTTAAACTCATCCAGAAAGCCGATTTCTATCTTAGCATATAAATTCAGATTAACATAAAACCTAATAAAAGGGGCATGTGCATTATATAAACCAGTCCGGCTTTATGGAGCTTTGCAAAAGCTGTCCAGCGAAATGCTGACTGAAAGCCGACGGAACCTTTGAGCTGTTTGAGCGTAGCGAGTTTCAAACGGTTCCCGGCTGGCAGTTGGAATGAGCTGCAGGCAGATTCAAAGCGTAAGATGTCCGGCAGGTTTATACATCACATGCCTTTAAATAATCTTAAATATTATCCGAAGTCATATAACTGAATTAACCCTCTATATTTTTTAAACTCTGTATTAATTCAGCTTTTTTCTCTTGCGTGTCAACAAATTCCATGGCCTTTTTAAAATATTCCACCGCCAAGCCTGTTTCTTGTTTGACTTGATACAAATAACCCAAATTATACAGCAAATCAAAGCTGTCCGGTTTGACACGCAGCCCTTGTTTCAAAGTGGCCTCCGCCTCATCCAATTGATTTTCAATCATAAGAATAATGGCCTTCATATTATATAATTCACTGCTTTTAAACAAATCCTGTTGTTCTAATTGTTTTATAAGATGTTTTGCTTTTTCCAGTTCCCCGCCGTTGATTAATCCTTCTATGCATCCCATCTTGCTCTTGCCTTGGTTTTGCATTTGCCTGCAGTTTTCATCCATATGCTTCAGCCTCTCTGTCGCCAAAGCGTAATTCCCGCATCTTTCATAGTATTTTCTGGATTCTTCCGTGTAGCCCAGCGATTCATAAATGACTCCCATATTGTAATTGGACTTGTATGAGTTTATCCCTTCAATTTTACCTTCACGTGAGCCAATGCATTTTTCAAACAGCTTTATCGCCTCATAAAACCTTCCATTATTCATGAATATCAATCCCATGACAAAGTTGTAATCCGGAGACTGTCCGTAATGATTTTCATATTTACTTATCTCAATGGCCTCCATGTATCTCTCGCAGTTCAACAGCGCATACCCGTAGCTTTCCACCAAATCTTCAACATATTCATACCTGAGGTCCGGGCATATCTCAATCGCCTTTGCAAAGCTTTTGCACGCTTTTTCATACGCTTTTACCTTATAGTGTGATTTGCCGATTTGATAGTACAAATACGGGTCTTGCGGATTGCGCTTTATCGCATCCGTCAACAGGCTTATATTCCTTTCCAGTTTACCAGTTTTGTCGACCACTTCATTCAAATAGCCAATGTGGTCGACTTCAATTTCAACGGGCTGCGTGTCGTATTGGCTATTTTCATTCGACGTAATCTGCTCATGGATAATCCCTTCGTAATGAAAATACTTCCTGTTCATAAGCCTGTTTACACGTTCAGTATATGTTGTGATTTCTTTTCCATCCTCGAAAGGGTTTATCCTTTTAATCCTCCCCACAACCTTGTGCGTGGAGTTCATGAACTTTATGATTTCCTCGTCGTTGAATTCAGTAACGACTTCATCTGCGTCTAAAATCAACACCCAGTCGTTTGAAGCTTTGGACAGCGAAAAATTCCGAGCCTTTGAAAAATCGTCACACCATTCAAAATCGTATATTTTATCCGTATACTCCCTTGCAATCTCCTTTGTCCTATCCTCAGAACCCGTATCAACTATTACAATTTCATCCATGTGATTCTTTATATTGTCAAGGCATTTCGCCAAATGCTCTTCTTCATTTTTCACAATCATGCACAGACTTATTTTCATGGCTTCCTCCTCAAAATAAACTCTACAGTTTTCATATGCGCCAGGCTGCCGCTGTCCAATTCAACAACATCCTTTGTTATAAATTGGCCTAAGTGCCAACACCATGACAAAAGATGCCGTTTTTCTGGTCAAAACAACAGTTTTTTCAATATTTCCCGTTTGACGGACAGCTTTATCCCTAACTTAAAAGAGGGCCAGAGAGAAAACTCTCTTGACCCTCTTCCATTTTTCTTGTTTTGACTGTCTTACTATCTTAGTAGCTGAAGTACCCCTTGAGGAGCCTGGTTAGCCTGAGACAGCATAGCTTGTGCAGCCTGAGCCAGTATATTGTTCTTAGAGTTGGACATTATTTCCTTCGCCATGTCAACGTCTCTGATTCTTGACTCAGACGCCTGAAGGTTCTCAGAAGCATTGTCCAGGTTCTTGATTGTGTGCTCAAGTCTGTTTTGGTATGCACCAAGTAGAGATCTTCCTGCAGAAACACTTTCGATTTCTGTGTTTATTGTAGTTATCAATGCCGTAGCCGTAGCTGCATCAGTAACGTTTGCGTTTGTAAGAGCTCCAACGTTAGTTTCTACATCACTCAGGTCGATCCCTGCCGTAGTGAAGTCAAGCTCCATAGTCTGGCTTTCGTTTGCTCCAACCTGAAGAGTTACTAAACCTGCACCGTCTCCAGCAGTTGCATCCAGAAGGTTCTGTTCGTTGAACTGTGTGTTGTCTTTTATTCTAGTTATTTCTTTTCCCAATTCAGCAAGCTCGTTACCTATGGCATCTCTGTCCGCAGTAACGTTAGTGTCGTTCGTTGCCTGTACCGCAAGCTCTCTCATCCTCTGCAGAATAGAGTGAACCTCGTTTAGCGCGCCTTCAGCTGTCTGGATCATTGATATACCGTCTTGCGAGTTCCTAGACGCCTGGTCAAGACCTCTTATCTGCCCTCTCATCTTTTCAGATATCGAAAGACCCGCCGCGTCGTCTCCAGCCCTGTTGATTCTTAGCCCTGACGACAGTTTTTCAGTAGATTTTGCCATGTTCGCATTGTTAATTCCCATCTGTCTGTGAGTGTTCATCGCCATCATATTGTGGTTGATTATCATATGTATTCCCTCCTTGGAATTTGTGACACGTCCTTGTGTCCCATATTATATAGTGAGAATTCCTTTCTCACTTGTTTTATATATCGTCAGGCTTTACGATTTACTTTAGATTTTTTTTAATTTTTTTCGACAATTTTTTCATGTCGATGTTCACTGCAGCTTCCTTGTTTTCACTCTCGACTTCGTCCTTTATCTCCTTTCTCACTATTGACACTTCAGACGGCGCATTTATGCCTAATCTGACCTTGCCATTTTCAGAAACATCCACTATCACTACTTCTATGCTTTCGTCTATTATTACGGCTTCTCCTTTTTTTCTTGAAAGTACGAGCACGGCCTACCCCTCCAACCTGTCAAAAAATTTGTATTTAACCGGATACTTTTCATCAAGAATGAGCTGCTTTGCAAGCTTTCCCTTCTTGTTTATGACTATTGGAGCCCTCAGGTTGGCTCTTATGTCCTCTATTTCAGCAGGAATTGTGACTACGGAATATATGAGAACATCTTTTTGCGACTCTATTTGGAGTTTTTTCACATCGCAATCAGGTATTTTGAATTCATAATCATCAGTTATGGAAAAAGGGTTTATTATTGGAAATGTCACATCCTCGTCTATACCCTGAAGCCAGTCCACTACCATGTCCGAATCCATCAAAACGGCGAACCTCTTGAGATTTTCAAATCCCGGAAGACCCGACTCAAACGTTATTATTCCACTTTCATCTATTTCTATTTCTCCAAAATTTCGCGTGTCCAATTTCATATTTTCATAACCTCGACTTTCATATTAATATAACAAAATGCCATATGTGCATATGGCATTTTGTCTTGAGATTCTATATGTGTCTCCATTACTATTTTATTCCATGTTCGCCGACTATTCAAACACAAATTCGTATTGTCCCCCGATGTAGAAGGCCATATCAAACCTGGTTTATCTTAGAAAGTCAAGTAGCGTAGGCTGAATTATCCTGGCTCCAGTTGAAAGCGATGCCTTGTATACCGCCTCTCTCATGCTAAGATTCATGACCGCCTCTCCCATGTCCGTATCCTCGGTCTCTGAAAGCAGCTTTGCGAAGTTGAGGTTCATGGTGTCAGCCCTTTCCTTTATAACCTCCACTGTGTTCATCCTAGCTCCAACGTCGCCCCTGAGCTTGCTTATGTTGTCCATGTGAACGTCTATGTCCTGGAGAAGGTCTGACATCGCTTCGCTGTCGCCCTTTTCCATGGCGGCCATAAGCTTGTCCATTGTTCCTTGAACCTGTATTTCCTTAGTGAAAGGCTTTATAGGCTTTCCTCCCGCATCGGTCATGACATCTCCCCCTGCGTCCAGACGATTTCCATCATTGTCAATCTTTATAGGATCTCCTGCCCCGTCAGTCACTGGATCGCCAGTGGCGTAGTCCAGCATGTTTCCATCGGCATCAATTTTGATCCTGTTTCCAGCATCGTCTACGCGGTATCCTTCACTGTCCAGTTGTGGAACCTGCATTGTATAGCTTCCCATGAGAGTGACACTTTCTTTCCAGTAGTAGTCTCCGCCAGCATCTGGTTCTAATTTCACCCTGTCAGTCTCGACAGGACCGAATATCTGATCTCCAGTTATATTGACAGATGTCTTTCCAGACACTCCCACGTGGTACTCTATTTCCTGCCCTTCGGTTTTTATCTCTCCCGTAGAGTCATCTATGAAGTCGCTGGCTATGCTGCCCTGTTCGTTCAAAAACGGTTTGTCAGTGGAAAATCCTGAAAATATGTGCCTTCCCACATACGTGTCGTTTCCTATTTTGGTCATGTGGTCCTTGAGCTGTTTTATTTCCGATTCTATCTTTTGTGAATCCTCTTTTGTAAGCACTCCGTTTGACGCCTGGGCTGCAAGTTCCCTCACCCTGTGCATTACATTAGTGAGCTCCTTTAAAGACGTTTCAGTCTTGTCGAGAAACGAATAGGCATCGTCCACATTCCTTGTAAACTGCTCTGTCTGCGCTATGTCCGTATGTATCTTGAGAGACCTTCCCACAAGCACCGGATCGTCTGAAGGCCTGTGTATTCTGACTCCGCTTGCAAGGTCGTTATTGAGCTTGTCCATGCTTCTAAGATTCGAGTTCATGTTGGCCATCATCCTGCTGACCATCATGCCGTTTGTTATTCTCAATATTTTCACCGCCTCTTATAGTTATAAAACTTGCACATGTCTGAATATAAAATTTAACAGGCTGCCGTCTACAGCCCCACTCTTCCCATTCTGTTTATTATCACATCTATCATCTCGTCTACTGTCGTAAGCATTCTCGCCGATGCATTGTAGGCGTGCTGGAACCTCACCATGTTTGACATTTCCTCGTCAAGAGAGACTCCCGACACGGATTCCCTCTGCCTGCCTATTTCCCCGGTTAGAACCTCCTGATTTATTGCGACCCTTTTCGCATCCTGTCCGTCGACTCCAAGATTTGAAACCAATGACTTTACAAAATCGTCCGGAGAACCCCAGGCAAACATCTCCGTCTTGTTTCTAAGTTCGGCCATTGAAAGTATGTTTGAATTGTCTCCCGCAAGCCCTTTGGGAGGAGTCCCTTCGTCGCATTCGCCAGCAACCGCGATGTTATCGAGATCGTCTTGTATCGCCTCTGAGAGTTTGAGCGACTTCGCGCTCACCTTTGTAACCTTGTAAAAATCGCCGTTTGAATCCTTAAACAGCGTATATCCCTTGTTGCTTTCCTCCCATTTTTTAAGGGCCTCGTCTTCGGACATGCCCTTGTCCATGTCAGCCTGCAGGGGTGATGCTGCCAGTTTTTCAGACGTATATCCCGCGCCTTCCGCTTCGAAAAAGTTTATTCCATGGCCTTCTCCGGGACCTGTTTCAGCCATATTGCTAAGGCCGTATCCCGCCCTGTGGACCATGTTTGTCTCGTTTACAAATGTCGCTACAAACTCATCCAGCTTTTGCATGTAATAGGGTATTCCCTTTTCCACCGATCCTTCTCCGTTGTCCCTCATGTCTATCTGGGCCTTGAGCGCGCCGCTTATGGCGTCTGTATTCAAAGGATCTCCAGTGGAGAACTTTAGCCTTTTGACGCTGAGCTCTTCAAATCCCTCGGGGTGGTCCATGTTTTCATCCGCCTCTATCTTTACAACCTTGTCATGCGAAACTATGGCAGTTCCGTTTACAAGTATGTTAAGCTTCTTGCTCTCAAAGCCTCCTGAGCCCACGCTGTCTGAAACTTCCCTGACTTCTACCCCTACAAGGTTTGAAAGCTGGTCTATAAGAAGATTTCTCCTGTCACGGAGGTCATTTGCAGTATGCCCTCCAATCTCAGACCTGAATATTTGCTCGTTCAGATTTGCTATGTCGCTCGCATACGTGTTTATCTGGTCCACTGTCGTCCTGACCGCAAAATCAGTGTCTCTCACCATCTTTTCAAACTGAGTGTACATGTGGCTTACCGAATATGAAAGCGAGTTGGCCCTCTCCCTTACAAGCGCCCTTGTCGTAAGCGAAGATGAATCCTTTGAAAGCTCCTCAATAGAAGAAAAGTAATCGTCCATCACAGACCTTATGCCGCTTTCGCTCGGCTCGTTCATTATCGCCTCTATCTC
>CBDULP010000031.1:0-24097 GCA_965368085.1 uncultured Peptoclostridium sp.
GCCGTGGTGTTTGCCGCACTGTTTCGGCGACAAGTAATACTATACCAGCTTTATTGCTACCTGTCAATGTTTTTTACGGGAAATATTCAAAATATGAAAAGACAAAATCTTTTGCATATTTTACCGGCTACTCTGCAATATGCAAAAGATTAAAACATACTCATTAATAAACTATCTTTTCATATTCTTTTTTCAATTTTGAAAGCACCTTTTTTTCTATTCTGGAAACAGTCATTTGAGAAACTCCCAGTTCGTTGGCTATGGTCATTTGTGTCTTGTTCCCAAAAAATCTGTCCTTTATTATCTTTAATTCAACATCATTAAGCTTTGACATTGCCCGTTCTAAGAAATCTTTGTTTTCTATAGCTGTAAAGCTTTTATCTTCACTTCCCACAAGGTCCATAAGTTGAATATCCTTATCATCTCCATCATTGTCATATGAAAGATCCAACGACTTGGGTTTATAAACATATGATGCATCAATAGCTTCAAGTACTTCTTCTTCAGTACAGCCCAAATACTCAGCTATGTCTTCCACTTTGGGAACCCTGTGGAGCTCTTGCTGAAGATGCACACTTGCAGTATTTACTTTTTTAGAAAGCTCCTGTATTCTTCTTGGAACCCTTATTGACCAACCCTTATCCCTGAAATATTTTTTTATTTCCCCTATTATTGTAGGTGTAGCAAAGCTCGAGAATTCAAACCCCTTTGTAACATCAAAGCGTTCTATCGCGTATATAAGTCCTAAAGAAGCCACCTGATATATGTCTTCATACTCTATTCCCTTGTTCAAAAACTTTTTTGAAAGTATCTCAACTATATATATGTTTCTGTTTATAAGCTCATTCCTTATGGCTATATCCCTGCTTTCAGAATACATGACAAATAGCTCTTTATCACTCTTATCTGCATAAAAAGAATCTTGTGGGACGGACCTTCTCCTTGATATTCTTCTGCCCATTGCGTACATCAACTCCTAAAAATTCTCCTGCAAAAACTTGACCATTTTTATTTCTGTACCTGTTTCAAGTTCACAGCTAAAGCTAACTTCATCCATAAGGCTTTTTATTATGAATATCCCCAGTCCGCCTTCCTTGAGTTCTCCAAGATTAGGCTCCTTCACGTCCTTCTCATTTATTCCTTTTCCATTATCCTTTACCGTTATTGCTATTCTGTCACTAGCCACTTCAAAATCCACATGAAACTCATCTATTCCATTGCAGCTATGCTGTATTGCATTTGTACAAGCTTCCGCTACGGCAACTTTTATATCTTCAATTTCCTCTATATTGAACCCTATTCTGTTTGCAATTGCAGAAACTGTAAGTCTTATAACCCCTACATACTCCGGCTTGCTTGGAATTTTCATCGATATAAAGTCAAATTCTGAAACATCTTCTTTATATGTTAGTTGACTATTTATAGCATCCAAATTTATCCCTCCACCTTAAATATTTTGTCAAGGCCTGTTATCTTGAATATCTTTTTTACATTAAGCTTCACATCTTTTATATATATATCCTTTTCATGCTGTTTTAATCTCTTAAGCGCACCTATGAGCACTCCCAGCCCTGTAGAATCTATATATTCAAGTCTTGACGCATCTATCAATATATCCTGAGGCCTTTCAGCAACCATGTCTATAAGAGTCTCTTTAAGCTTATTCGCTGTATATATGTCTACTTCTCCCTTTAATGAGACATCCCATATATTCTTATCTTCATCGAAACTCTTGTTTATTGTAAGTGACATCAATATCCCTCCCCAAACTCATCTATTGTTTTTTTATCTTTGACAATACTCCAGCCAATACAGCCGTTATGTTAGTCAATTTTTCAACATTGTCAGTAATACCACTTATGTCAGCCACAATTTTTTTTATGTCTGGCTCATTTTTTTCAATCATGTCCATAGCCGATTTTATGGTTCTGTCTATACTTTTCACTGCATATGAAAGGTTTATGCACAGTACAAAAAATCCCATAGCCATAATAAATATTCCTATTTCCCAAAGACTAACGTTCATAGTCATCATCCTCTGTTTCATAGCTCATGCTTATTACTATTTCCTCATCAGTAGGCACTATTTCTGCCTCTTGAACAATATCCTCAAGCCTTTCTTTTATATCGCTTAATATGTCGTCTGAACTTTCTATTAATTTTTTAGCGCCTTCTGCTGCCATTTTTCTGAATTCCGAGCCTTTTTTTGGAGCAAATGCCAAGGCGGCGGCAGCACCCATAGCGGCACCAAGTATAAAATATCTTGATCTGCCTCTCAAGTCTACACCCCTTCCAAATGTTCAAGAAATCATTTATGCGGCCGGCATAGCCGGCACGCATTTATTCTTCTTCAGCCATTATCTTGGCTATAGATACAACATTTGTTTCGCTTTCAGTTTTCATAAGCTTGACTCCACTTGTAGCTCTTCCCAGCCTTGATATTCCATTTACACCGAGTCTTATGAGGACACCATCCGAATTTATTATCATAAGGTCGTCCTCTGGATTTACAACTCTCGCACCAGATATTGCGCCGGTCTTTGGATTTATATTATATGTTTTTATCCCTTTACCACCTCTGGATTGTATTCTGTACTCAGTAAGAAGAGTCCTCTTTCCATAGCCATTTTCACTTACGACCAAAAGATCTTCACCCTCGCTTATAAGGTTAACCGATACTATCGTATCACCTTCTGAAAGCGTTATTCCCTTGACTCCCATGGCACTTCTTCCCATAGGTCTTATGTCATTTTCATTAAATCTTATAGACATTCCATTTTTAGTGACCATTATAATCTCCTGGTCCCCATCTGTAACCCTTACGCCTATAAGCTCGTCTTCTTCTCTTAGATTAATTGCTATAAGGCCATTTCTCTTACTTCTTCTAAACTCTTTAAGCACAGTCTTTTTTATTATACCCATTTTAGTACATAATAAAAGATAATTTTCATCATCGACATCTTTCATTGGTATAAACGCTGTAACATACTCATCCTTTTCAAGCGGAAGTATATTTATAATCGCTGTACCTTTTGCCTGCCTCTTGCCTTCCGGTATCTCATACGCCTTAAGCCTGTATACCCTTCCTCTATTTGTAAAGAAAAGCACTCTGCTGTGTGCAGTAGTCGTCACAAGATGTTCTACAAAATCTTCCTCTCTGGTGCTAAGTGCGCTTATGCCCTTGCCACCCCTTTTTTGAATTTTGTAAGTATCCGAAGTCACACGCTTTATATATCCAAGATGAGTAAGTGTTATTGTTATTTCCTCATCTTCTATAAGGTCTTCTATATTTATTTCTTCTTCTGAAGGCATTAGCTGAGTTCTTCTCTTATTCGCAAATTTTTCTTTTATTTCGAGCATTTCTCCCTTTATTATATTCATAAGTATAGGATCGTTCGAAAGTATTTCTCTCAGTGAGTTTATAGTCTCCATAAGCTCTTTGTATTCAGCGTCTATCTTTCCTCTTTCAAGTCCAGTAAGCCTTTGCAGCCTCATATCAAGTATTGCTTGGGCCTGAGGCTCTGTAAGTGCAAATCTATTTATAAGCTCTTCTTTTGCTATCTGACCGTCACTGCTTGACCTTATCAGTTTTATGACTTCATCCATATTGTCCATAGCTATTTTAAGGCCTTCAAGTATATGCGCCCTGTCTTGAGCCTTTTTAAGCTCAAACTTGGTTCTTCTAGTTATAACATGCTTTTGGTGCTGAACATAGTGATGTAGCATCTGCTTTAGATTGAGCACCTTAGGCTCTCCATTTACAAGAGCAAGCATTATTATGCTGTAAGTGTCCTCAAGCTGAGAATGCTTGTAGAGCTGGTTAAGCACTATATTAGGATTGGCGTCCCTCTTAAGCTCTACAACTATCCTCATACCATGCCTGTTACTCTCATCCCTAAGGTCTGATATTCCCTCAACTCTCTTGTCTTTTACAAGGTCTGCTATTTTTTCTATAAGCCTTGCCTTGTTGACCTGATAAGGTATCTCAGTTATTATTATCCTGCTTCTTCCCTTATTTCCTTCTTCTATTTCAGCTTTTGCCCTTACCTTGACTTTTCCTCTTCCAGTCTGGTATGCCTTTACCATATCGTTTTTGCCCATTATGATTCCACCTGTAGGAAAGTCCGGCCCCTTTATATGCTCTATCATTTCGTCAATCGATATGTCCGGATTATCTATAAGCGATATAGTTCCGTCTATTACTTCCCCAAGGTTGTGAGGAGGTATTGAGGTTGCCATACCTACGGCAATTCCGTTAGAACCATTTACAAGCAGGTTCGGATATTTTGCTGGCAGAACCGAAGGCTCTTTTCTACTCTCATCATAGTTTGGAATAAAATCAACTGTATCTTTATCTATATCCCTCAAAAGCTCTATTGCAAGCTTTTCCATTTTAGCCTCTGTATAACGCATTGCTGCAGCGCTGTCCCCGTCTACGGAACCAAAGTTTCCATGTCCGTTTACAAGAGGATTTCTCATTGAAAAATCCTGTGCCATCTTTACCATTGCGTCGTATACTGATGCATCTCCGTGTGGGTGGTACTTACCCAAAACTTCCCCGACCACTGTAGCTGATTTTCTATATGCCTTTTCAGGATACAGCCCAAGATCGTTCATGGCATACAGTATCCTTCTGTGAACAGGCTTAAGTCCGTCTCTAACATCTGGAAGCGCACGACCCACTATAACTGACATGGCATAGTCTATATACGACTTTCTCATTTCATCTTCTATCTGTATTTCAATTATTTTGTCTTTTCCCTCTTCTATCATATAAATCAATTCTCCTTCCCGGATATATTTCTTATAGAATGTACTTTACTTCCAAACTAGAAATCCAGGTTGCTGACATATTTTGCATTCTGCTGTATAAATTCTCTTCTAGGCCCAACCTTGTCTCCCATTAGCATCGAAAACACCTCGTCTGCATGTGCCGCATCATCTATCGAAACCTGAAGCAATGTTCTGTGTTCTGGATTCATTGTAGTTTCCCAAAGCTGCTCTGGATTCATCTCTCCAAGACCCTTGTATCTTTGAAGGCCTACACCTTTTCTTCCTATTTCATTTAGTATTGAATCCATTTCCTTGTCGCTGTATGCATATCTTTCAGACTTACCTTTTTTTATTTTGTATAGAGGCGGCTGTGCTATATATATATATCCTCCCTCGACAAGGTCCCTCATATATCTGAAGAAGAATGTGAGTATAAGAGTCCTTATATGCGCTCCATCGACATCGGCGTCCGTCATTATTACTATCTTGTGGTATCTAAGCTTTGAGATATCCAGCTCGTTACCTATGCCGCATCCAAATGCCGTTATCATATTCTTTATTTCTTCTGAACTGAGTATTTTATCAAGCCTTGACTTTTCAACATTCAGTATTTTTCCCCTAAGTGGCAGTATAGCCTGGGTATTTCTGTCCCTGCCCTGCTTTGCCGAACCTCCCGCCGAGTCTCCCTCGACAAGATATACTTCTGATTTCGCAGGATCTTTTTCAGCGCAGTCCGCAAGCTTTCCTGGAAGAGATGTGCTCTCAAGCACACTTTTTCTCCTTGCAAGTTCCCTTGCCTTTTTAGCTGCATTTCTGGCCCTTTGCGCCCTTACACATTTTTCCACCATTATTTTTGCAACTTCAGGGTTTTCCTCCAAAAATGCCGATAAATTATCGTTGGTTACACTGTCTACAATTCCTCTTGCTTCAGTGTTGCCAAGTTTGGTCTTTGTTTGGCCCTCGAACTGAGGATCAGGCAGTTTGACAGAAACTATGGCAGTAAGCCCTTCCCTTATATCCTCTCCTGTAAAATTATCTTCCTTTTCCTTCAAGAGATTGTATTTTCTTGCATAGTCGTTTACAACTTTTGTAAGAGAAGCCTTGAAACCTGTAAGGTGGCTTCCACCCTCGTGCGTATTTATGTTGTTTGCAAATGAATATATGTTTTCAGTAAATCCATCCGTATACTGCATTGCTATTTCAACAGTATAATCATTTTGCTCTTTTTCAAAATATACGATTTGGCCATGTATTGCATTCCTGTTTTTGTTCAGATGCTTTACAAATTCAATAAGGCCTCCCGCATATGAAAACTCTTTCTTTTGTTCTCTTTCATATCGTTTGTCCTCAAGCACTATTTTTATGCCCTTGTTTAGGAACGCAAGCTCCCTGAGCCTGTGCTCAAGAGTCTCATATTTGTATACTGTTTCTTCGAAAATCGTGCCGTCAGGCTTGAAGGTTGTGATAGTTCCCGTTTCTGTAGTCTCTCCTACCACCTCAAGTTCTGTTACAGGATTTCCCCTTTCGTATTTCTGCCTGTGAATCTTTCCATCTCTTTTGACTATTACCTCAAGTTTTTCAGAAAGAGCGTTAACTACTGAAACACCGACTCCGTGAAGGCCTCCTGATACTTTGTATCCTCCAGCCCCAAATTTACCTCCTGCGTGAAGCACTGTCAGAACTGTCTCTACAGTCGACTTCCCTGTCTTTGGATGGGTCTCGACAGGTATACCTCTTCCATTGTCAATGACAACTATTGAATTGTCATTTTCTATCGACACCGTTATATCCGTACAGTATCCTGCAAGCGCCTCATCTATACTGTTGTCTACAACCTCATACACAAGATGATGAAGCCCTCTTGGTCCCGTAGATCCTATATACATCCCCGGTCTTTTTCGTACCGGTTCAAGACCTTCAAGAACCTGTATTTGACTTGCTCCGTATTCTTGCATTACATTACCTCCATTTCAAAAGAAGAAAAATCATATTGATATGACCTTTTCAAAAGTGTATTCGACGATATTGACGAATAGTAAGCCTTTACGTCATATCCATAAGAGCCCTTTTCCCTTGTTATTATTATGGATTTAGGCTTTTCGCTGCATATGCTTTTTATGCCTTTTTCCTTTTTTATTTTTTCTATGAAATCTCTTGATATCTTAGACGAAAGTGCTGACTTTATGTCCATTATCATAATGATTTCGTTTGCATCTATATAATGGTTTTCTCCCAGGTGAAAAAACATTATTTACCTCCATTTTTATGTTATTCTTCCCTCTTTAACTCTATAAACAGACATTTCATACCCTTCAAATATTTTAATGTGAGATTCCTCAGCCGTAGTCACAAATGTCTGTATCCCGCTCAGGCTGTCTATAAGGCTTTTTTGCCTTTTCTCATCCAGCTCGCTGAGTACATCGTCCAAAAGAAGCACTGGATATTCTCCAGTCTCTTTTTTTATAAGTTCCAGTTCGGAAAGCTTGAGCGATATTGAGGCAGTCCTTTGCTGGCCCTGAGATCCATATATTCTGACATCTATTGAATTTACAATTATTTTTATGTCATCTTTATGAGGCCCATATCTCGTATTTCCCCTTTGCATGTCATCCCTTCTGCTTTTTTTCAGCAGCAATTTCAGTCCATTTGATATTTCATCTTCACCGAGCTCTTCATCTTCCATTTTAAGCTGGCTCAAATACTCTATTTCAAAACTTTCTGGCTTTCCAACTATTTTAGAATGTATTCCCTTTGATATTTCTGACAGGCTTTCAACAAATCTTTTTCGTGCCATATAAATCCTGGATGCATATTGACATATTTGAATGTCATATATGTCAATGAGGTCTTCATCCACTTTTTTATTTTTAAGGCAGCTGTTTCTTTGTGATAGGAGCTTATTATATGCAGAAAGATCGTGATAGTACCGCGGGGATATCTGCGAAATCTCCCGGTCCATGAATTTTCGCCTTTCGGCAGGCCCGTCTTTGAGCATTCTTATATCTTCAGGTGAAAATATCACAGAGTTAAACGCTCCAAAGAGTTCCGATATCTTTTGAATTGAAATGCCATTCATTTTTATAGCCTTGCCCTTTTTGCCTATGAGCATTTCTATGCTGTGATTTCGGGATCCCCTGCTAAAAGCAATAGAAATATAACCCCTATCACTTTTGAAATTTATGACTTCTCTATCCTTGTTCGTACGAAATGACTTGCCTATGGACATAAAGTATATTGCCTCAAGTATATTTGTTTTTCCATGTCCATTACTTCCGACTATTATATTCAACTGCGGATTGAAATCCAATTGCATTTCACAGTAATTTCTAAAATTCAAGAGATTCAAGCTCTCCAGCTTCATAATCAAAGCCCCTCTTTACTCTATTTCTACGCTTTCACCGTCCATCTCTACAATATCCCCTGGATGAAGTTTTTTTCCTCTCCTTGTTTCAACCTCTCCATTGACCTTTACGTGTCCTTCTTTGATCATAATTTTCGACTCTCCTCCTGATGAAGTAAGGTCTGCAAATTTAAGGAGCTGGTCCAATTTTATATATTCAGAATTTATTTTAATCTTCACAAATTTATCCTCCTGTATCTAGTGCATCCATATGAACATACACATCGCCGTGTACGGATGCTTATTAAGTTCAAAAAACTAGAACTAATCAATATATTATAGCACAAAAAAACTTACTTATCGGCATAACAGCATTAAGTAATATCTTTTGATTTTTCACAAAAACAGAGCTGAACATTACGTATTTTTTATTTAAACTATTAAAAACCCAGACTATTTGACAGGCCGGGTTTTAATAGTTGCTTTTATGTTGCCTGTGTTCAGGCTTTATATCGTAATATTGATTTATTCTTTAATTTCCAGCAGAAATTCTAACCGGAAGTATCATGTATGTATACCCCGTATCTTCCTGCGGATTTATAGTACATGGACTAAGGTTTGTATCAAAATTCATTACTATGCTCTCGCCTTCCATGACCTTGAGTGCTTCAAGCATATATCTTGAATTAAAGGCTATCTCAATATTGCCCCCTTCAAGGTTTATCGGAAGCTCTTCATATACATTTCCCACTTCAGAATTAGAAGTTATTATCATAAGCCCATCTGTTATTGAAAATTTTATAAGATTATTTTTGCCTTCCCTTGCCAAAAGAGAGGCTCTTTCAATGCTGTTTTGAAGGTTTTTAGTATTCACAGTCACTTTAATTCTACTTTCCTTTGGAATTATTTGCTTGTAATTTATAAATTCACCTTCTAGAAGCCTGGTTATAATCCTTGTATTCTCAATTGAAAACAATGCATGTTTTTGAGTGAATGCCATTTGTATGTTTTTTTCTTCGCCGGAAACTATTCTATTTATTTCAGATAGCGTTTTTCCTGGTACTATCACATTTATATTGCCTATGTCATTTTCAATGGCAGCTTTTTTTATAGCCAGTCTATATCCGTCAAGTGCTACTACGCTTATATCAGACCCGTCTATCTCTATAAGTTCACCCATCAAAAGAGGCTTTGTCTCGTCTTGGGATATTGCAAATACAGTTTGCCTTATCATGTTCTTTAGACAGTGTGCATTTATTTCATAGTTGAAATTGTCATCAACATCCGGAAGTTGAGGGTATTCAACTTGAGAATATCCCATTATTTTGAATTCTGAATGTTCGCATTTTATGATCACATTGTTTTTTTCATCACAATCTATTTCTATATACGAATCTGGAAGTTTTCTTACTATCTCGCCGAATAGACGCGAATCGATTACAACAGCACCTTCTCTTATGACCTGAGAATCGATTACGGTTTCTATGCCAAGCTCAAGGTCATTACCTGTAAGTTTTAATCTGTTATTGGCAGTTTCTATAAGTATTCCTTTAAGTATGGGCATGGTAGTTTTTGATGATACAGCTTTTTGAACTACTCCTATAGCTTGTGATAATTCTTTTTGATGACATATTATGTTCATGTGGATGCCTCCCTTTGAAAAGTTTGAAAATCTGATTGATAAAAAGAACAAAAACTGTTAGTAATAGTAGTAGGGGCTGTTGATATGTGGAAAACTATGTAGAACCGTTTTCAAATAGGGTTTTCCGATGTTGAAAACTTGTTGATAAGTCTGTAGATTCATAAATGGCTATTTTGGCGTGAAAAATCAGACTTTAAATATTATCAACAGTAACAGTTAATTATCAACAGGGCGTATGGATAAAAAAATAAGGTATATTGTTTTTTGTTTTAATTAATAAAATTAATTAAAGGCTTGTTTTAAAACAAGCCCTGCTATTTGTTTCCTGTTATTCTTTGAGTTCACCGACTATGGTATTCAATTTTTTGATTAAATCCTGGTTTGTTTTTAATGCCGTGGATATTTTTTCGTATGCGTGAATTACCGTAGTGTGGTCTCTTCCTCCAAACTCTTCTCCTATCCGAGGCAGTGAAAGATCTGTAAGCTCCCGGCAAAGATACATTGCAACCTGCCTTGGAAAAGCTATTGCTCTTGTTCTTTTTTTGGAACTGAAGTCCTCCATTTTTATATTAAAGTGTTCAGCCACTTTTTCCTTTATTATCTCCACGTTTATTTCTTGAGGCTTTGAAGGCGTGATTATATCTTTTAATGCCTCAACTGCAAGATCTAAAGAAATATCATTATTTGTAAGTGATGAGTACGCAACAACTCTTATGAGGGCCCCCTCCAGCTCTCTTATGTTGGATTTGATATTCTTTGCAATATAAGCCATCACATCATTTTGTATTTCTATGCTTTCGCTTTGCGCCTTTTTGTGAAGTATTGCTATTCTCGTTTCAAAGTCAGGCGGCTGTATATCAGCTATAAGCCCCATTTCAAACCTTGATCTTAAACGATCTTCAAGTGTAGGTATTTCCTTTGGTGTTCTGTCGCTGGATATGATTATCTGCTTATTGGCTTCGTGCAGCGCGTTGAAAGTATGGAAGAATTCTTCCTGTGTCCTTTCTTTGCCTGCAATAAATTGTATGTCGTCTACAAGCAGTATATCCACGTTCCTATACTTGTTTCTAAACTGTTCGTTTTTGTCGTCTTTTATTGAGTTTATAAGTTCATTAGTAAATTTTTCGGATGAAACATATACAACTTTCGCATTGTTATTTTGAGACAATACATGGTGTCCTATAGCATGCATAAGGTGTGTCTTTCCAAGCCCAACTCCTCCATATATGAAAAGTGGATTGTAGGCTTTTGACGGCGCTTCTGCGACAGCAACACATGCAGCATGTGCAAATCTATTGTTATTTCCTATTACAAATGTGTCGAATGTGTATTTTGGATTTAGATTTGAGTACACAGGAACTTCAATTTTTGATTTATTTCTCTTTTTTTCCTTTGCTAAAGTCTCTTTTTTTTCAATAGTAAACTGGATATTGTATTTTACCGTAGATAGCTGATTTATGGATTTTTCTACGAGATTCATATACCTTGCTTCTAATATGCCCTTCATAAAGTCATTTGGGACATACAAGAACACGGTATTGTCGCTGATCTGTAGGGGTTCAATTGGAGAAAAGAATGCATTATAGCTTGCGGGAGTGAGCTCTGTCTTTATTATTTTCAGAGCATTTTGCCATATTGTATCTAAATTCATTATAAAAAGTCCTCCCAATTCATAAAAATTTTAATCAACAAAGATATCAACAAAAAAAGTATATTTGTAAAAATGTTGAATTCATTAACAATAAGTGTGGGTAAATGGTATAATAAAATGTGAAAAACTTAGACCGTAATAAAAACAAAAACGTAAATAAACAGGATGTGGATAAACATATCAACGCCTAAAAGACAATAAAATAAGCAATAAATGGCTATAAAATCAACTTATGCACAGTGTTATCCACAGAATGTGCATAAGTTAGTAAAAATATTTCGAATACGAATACTTATCAACAGGCAAAAATATAATATCAAATATAGATTAAAACATCAATAGATAAACGGGAATTTATCCACAGAAATAACAGTTTGTTGATAACGAAGCCATAATAATTAAGAAATATATCCACAAAACCTGTAATATATGCAATGTGAATGCATTGGACAATATGCATGTCTTTTAAACGAAGTACAGATTGTCTGCTTTTGTGGATAAAAAAAAAGAAAATTCACATTTGAAATTTAAGTTGACAACACTATTTCATCCCTTTATAATCTATATGTATGCACTATATGAATATGTGTGTTTTTTTAAAATAGAAGAATTTAAAATTAATGAAAGGCGGTGTTTTAGATGAAAAGAACTTACCAACCTAAAAAGAGACAAAGAAAGAAAGAGCATGGATTCAGAAAGAGAATGAAAACTTCAAATGGAAAGAGAATCCTAAAGAAGAGAAGAGCTAGAGGAAGAAAAAGACTTACAGCATAATAGTCATACTACTTATATGCAAATCAAAAGGCCGCGTAATGTGGCCTTTTTGTATAATTTTTTGTAGTTGCATAATCGGAGGAAATTGGAGTATGCAGTTTGAAAATGGAGTTACGTTAAGAAAAAATATGGATTTTAGGGACATATATAGGAAGGGAAAATCTTTTGCGAATAGATTTCTCGTTATATATGTTAGGAAAAATAATATTGGCCAAAACAGGATAGGTTTTTCTGTTTCGAAAAAAGTAGGCAATAGTGTTGTACGAAATAGGGTAAGAAGGTTAATGAAGGAAAGCTACAGACTTAACTGCTGCACGGTTAAGTCCGGTTATGATATAATTTTCATATCGAGGGTAGCAGCTAAAGATGCAGATTACAAGGCTGTAGAAAAAGCTATGAAAAATCTTTTTAAAAGGGCGTCAATACTAAAGGGATGATTTATGTGAGAAGCATAAAAAAATTAGTGGCGGGTATAATCATATCCATTATACGAATTTACCAGAAGGCGATATCGCCGCTTATAGGAAAGAACTGCAGGTTTTATCCTACTTGTTCTGAATATTCAGTACTGGCTCTTAAAAAATATGGTCCTTTCAAGGGCTCGTATCTTGCAGTTAAAAGAATATTGCGATGCAATCCGTTTAATGAGGGTGGGTACGATCCTCTATTGTAAAAAAATACTTAAATATTATTGGGAGGTATTATTTTGGCAGCAATATCAGGAGCACTGGGTTCCCTATTAAAGCTTGTGTTTGATACGGTCAACAGTTACGGGCTTGCTATTATAATTTTCACGGTTCTTGTAAAACTGGCGCTGTATCCCCTTACGAGGGCTCAGACCAAATCGATGAAAGAAATGCAGCAGGTTCAACCAAAGATAAAGCAGATACAGGAAAAATATAAAGATAACCAACAGGTAGCGCAGCAAAAGGTCATGGAGATATACAAAGAGCATAAGATAAATCCGGCAGCGGGATGCTTGCCTCTAGTCATACAGTTCCCTATACTTATAGGTCTTTTCAATGCGCTTAGAAATCCAGCGCAATATGTATTCGAGTCACAAGAGGCATACAATGCTATAAATACAAGCTTTGCATGGCTTCCTAATCTGTCTGACCCAGATGTGATAATGGTTGGTGGATTGGCACTGCCGTGGATATTGCCAATACTTGCGGCAATAACAACATATCTGGCTTCTGCCATGATGAACGCTAAGCAGTCGGCTGGCAAGAAAGACACTACACAACTTATGATGCTGTATTTTTTCCCGTTAATGATACTTTGGTGGGGAAGAAGTTTTCCAGCAGGACTTACTCTGTACTGGGTTGTCAGCAACGTATTCCAGATAGCACAGCAGTATTTTATAATGAAGCCGGATAAGAATTAAGGAGGCGGTTATATGAGATTTGTAGAGTCTACAGGGAAAACCATTGAAGAAGCTCTAGGAAAAGCGCTAGAAGAACTAAAGGCCACCTTGGAAGAAGTTGAATATGAGGTTTTAGCGGAGCCGACAAAGGGATTTCTTGGCCTTATAGGTGGAAAGGCCGGAAAGATAAAGGTCACTTTGAAAGACAGAAGTGACGATGTTGCAAAGGATTTTATAAATGATATACTAAGATGCATGGACGTGGATCTTACTCCAGAAATAGAAAAAGAAGGCTCAATTCTAAACATAAGGCTTGATGGGGATGGAAACCAAATGGGTCACATGATAGGAAGAAGAGGAGAAACACTTGATGCTCTTCAGTTTCTTACAAACCTCGTAGTGAATAAAAACAGCAAAGAACATGTAAAGGTACTTATGGATGTTGGAGACTACAGGCAAAAAAGAGAAGAATCACTCATAAGATTCAGCAAAAAGATGGCAAGGGCGGCAGTCAAGCGTAAAAGGCCTATAAAGCTTGAGCCTATGAATCCTTATGAGAGAAGAATAATACATGCAGCGCTTCAGAGCGATCCATATGTTAGGACTTACAGCGAAGGCGATGAACCTAATAGGAGAGTTGTAATAGCAATCAAGAAATAGCCCCTACATTTTGTAGTGGCTTTATTTTTGTTGAAAAAGAAGGTGACACTAATGTATATGTACGATACAATTGCAGCCATATCCTCAGCTCCGGGAGAGGGAGGAATAGGAATAATAAGAATAAGTGGCGACGATGCCCTTTCTATAAGCCAGGGCATATTCAAGGCTAAAAGCGGCAAGAAAATAGACGAGTACAGTCCCAGGACAATGATATACGGACACATCTTCAGCGGTGAAGATGTTGTGGACGAGGCACTTGTGGTCTACATGAAAGGGCCAAACAGCTACACAAAGGAAGACGTAGTGGAGATAAACTGCCATGGTGGGTATGTATCGCTAAAGAGGATACTTCAGCTTATACTAAAAGGCGGAGCGAGAATATCAGAGCCCGGGGAGTTTACAAAGAGGGCCTTTTTAAACGGAAGGCTCGACCTTTCACAGGCAGAAGCTGTCATGGACGTTATAAGGGCGAGAACTGAATCAAGCCACAAGGAAGCCCAAAGACAGCTTGAGGGAAGTCTTTCGGGAAGTATAAAAGAACTTAGAATGAAGGTTTCTGAAATACTTGCACATGTGACTGTTTCACTGGATTTCCCTGAAGAGGACATAGAAGAAATTACAATGGGCGTTTTAAGGGAAAAGACTCAGGATCTCATTGACGAAATGGAGAAGCTGCAAAAAACTTCTCAAACAGGCAAAATACTAAGGGATGGACTTAAGACGGTAATAGTGGGAAAACCCAATGTGGGAAAATCGTCTTTGCTTAATGCGATGCTCAAAGAGGCAAGGGCCATAGTGACTGACATTGCGGGAACGACAAGGGATATAATAGAGGAGTTCATAAGCGTCAGGGGGATACCGCTAAAGCTTATAGACACTGCAGGGATAAGGGATACCCATGACATAGTCGAGAGAATGGGCGTCGAAAGGACAAAGAGCATATTCGAGCAGGCAGACCTTATAATTCTCGTAATAGACTCATCGGTTCCACTTTCAAAAGAGGATATTGAGATAATGGATATGGCAAGGGGCAGAAACTGCATTGTGCTTATAAACAAGATAGACCTTGAGCCTGCCGTAAGCGAAGAAGAGATAGTGCAGCACATGGGGAACAAGAAGATAATAAGGATATCGGCCCTTGAAAGCAGGGGAACTGAAGATATCGAAGATGAAATAGCAGACATGGTTTATTCGGGCGAGGTAAGCCAAAATTCAAATGTAATGCTGACGAATGTCAGACATATAGATGCGCTTCAAAAGTCCGTAGATTCTGCAAAGGAATGTTTAAACGGCATAGATTCGGGAGTGCCTATGGATTTTGTAGAAATAGACCTTAAAAATGTATGGGACTACTTGGGCGAGATAACTGGCGAGACAGTGAGCGAAGAGCTTTTGGATGTAATATTCAGCCAGTTTTGCATAGGAAAGTAGAGTATAGTTTCACAAGGAACAAAGGAGGCATACAAAGTATGAAATTTGACGCAGGAAGCTATGACGTAGTAGTTGTAGGAGCTGGGCATGCGGGATGTGAAGCCGCGCTTGCATGTGCAAGGATGGGAAGTCCTACACTTTTGCTTACAATGTCGCTTGAGGCGATAGCATTAATGCCGTGCAACCCTTCAATAGGGGGGACTGGCAAAGGCCATCTTGTAAGGGAGATAGATGCCCTTGGCGGTGAAATGGCCATAAATACGGACAAGACACTTATACAAATGAGAATGCTCAATACTGCAAAGGGGCCGGCGGTACATTCCCTCAGGGCACAGTCGGACAAATACAAATATCATCAGGAAATGAAAAAAACACTTGAAGAGCAGGAAAATCTGGACATAGTGATGGATGAGGCTGTGGAGCTTGTTTGTGAATGCTCGACTATAAAGGGTGTGCTTACAAAGCTTGGGGCGATTTACAGCGCAAAAGCTGTAATACTGTGTACTGGAGTATACTTGAGATCCAAGATATTCATAGGAGAAGTTGTATTTGAATCGGGGCCTCTCGGACTTATGGCCGCTAGCGAGCTTACAAACAGTCTAATGAGTCTGGGCGTCAAGCTGAGCAGATTCAAGACTGGAACTCCGGCAAGGGTCCACATGGACAGTCTGGACTTTTCAAAGATGGAAATAGTCCATGGGGAACAAAGGCCTGAGCCATTTTCTCTCATGAATGACAGCTTGGAGTTCGAAGATCATCCATGCTATCTTGTAAGAACAAACCAGAAGACACATGACATAATAAATGAAAATCTTAAAAGATCTGCAATGTACGGCGGCCAGGTAGAGGGTGTCGGACCGAGATACTGCCCGTCAATAGAAGATAAGGTGGTAAGATTTAGCGAAAAGCCTTCACATCAGTTTTTTGTGGAGCCCGAGGGAGAAAAGACCAAGGAGATGTATATATCCGGGTTTTCAACAAGCCTTCCTTACGAGGTCCAGCTGGATATGTACAAGAGCGTAAAGGGTCTTGAAAACTGCAAGATGATGAGACCGGCATATGCAATAGAATACGACTGCATAGATCCAATGCAGCTGAAGCCAACTCTAGAGATGAAGGATATAGAAGGCATGTTCTCTGCAGGCCAGTTCAACGGAACCTCGGGATATGAGGAGGCGGCCGCGCAGGGGCTTATAGCCGGAATAAACGCAGTGCGTAAGATAAATGGAAAAGAGCCATTTGTACTGGACAGATCGGAAGCATATATAGGTGTTTTGATAGACGACCTTGTAACCAAGGGTACTAACGAGCCTTACAGGATAATGACATCAAGGGCTGAATACAGACTCCTTTTAAGACAGGACAATGCGGACATTAGGCTTACGGAAAGAGGGCGTGAAGTAGGCCTTGTAAGCAGCGAGAGATATGAGAAGTTCCTTAAGAACAAGACTGACATCCAGATAGAAATGGACAGGCTCAAGTCAGATAAAGTATCTCCAAAAGATGTCAATGAATTGCTTGAAAAAGAGGGGTACTCCACTTTAAAGGCGACTATAAGTCTTTATGATTTCCTGAAAAGGCCAGAGGTAGATTATGACATGCTCGAAAATATCGGCAAGTCATCAGATGCTCCAGACAGGGTGAAGAACCAGTGTAAGATTACAATAAAATACGACGGATATATACAAAAGCAGCTAAAGCAGGTTGAACAGTTTAAAAAGCTTGAGAAAAAAAAGCTTCCACAGGATATCGACTATTCGAACATAGACGGGCTGAGACTGGAGGCAAGGCAAAAGCTTATGCAGATAAAGCCTGTTTCAATAGGTCAGGCGTCGAGGATATCGGGAGTTTCTCCGGCTGACATATCAGTTCTCTTAATATATATGGAGAGCATGAAAAAAAGAGCAAAATAACAATGAGGACATGTCGGGGGCATATGTCTCCGACTATAAAAAAGTAATTGCAGCGGCTTGGCCGGCGTGTTGAAAGGAGGAATCTCTTTGAAGAATATAGATTATTTGAAAAAAGGTCTTGAAGAGGTTGGTTTGGATTCAAATGAGATTTGTGCATCGAAGCTTGAACGATATAAGGAGCTTCTCGTGGAGTGGAATGAAAAGATGAACCTGACCGCTATAACGGAGGATAAGGAAGTTTATATAAAGCATTTTGTGGACTCGATTACATGCATGCTCACAGAGGAATTTGCAGATGGAAAGAGTGTTATAGACGTTGGAACAGGAGCCGGTTTTCCTGGACTTCCCCTTAAGATATATGACGAGAGCATAAAGCTTACACTTCTCGATTCACTGAAAAAGAGAATAGGATTCCTGCAGACTGTATGCAGTGAACTGGAGCTTCAAGAGGTTGAATTTGTACATGGAAGGGCAGAGGATTTCGGAAAAAATCCGGATTATAGGGAGCAGTACGATATTGCAGTTTCAAGGGCTGTGGCATCGCTTAACGTGCTTTTGGAATACTGCACACCTTTTTTAAAGGTCGGAGGAGTTTTTGTGTGTCAAAAGGGTCCTGCAGCAAGCGATGAACTGAAAGAGGCCTCAAAGGCCATAGACGTGCTTGGTCTCAGGCTAAAAAATCAAATAGAAGTCAAGCTGCCATTTATGGATATAACCCACTATATACTTGTATTTGAAAAAATTTCAAATACTCCATCAAAATATCCGCGAAAAGCCGGCATGCCTTCAAAAAAACCTATAGCGTAATGGATTAAATGTATTTAATAACAATAGTAGTTGGTTTATAATATATGTAGTGTATATTGTGAAAATTTAAAATTTAGTTTGTGAAAGAGGGATCTCATGACGGACAAATTGATTGTTGAACTGCCTATAGAAAACATATTTCCGAATCCAAATCAGCCGAGAAAAAGCTTCAGCGAATCATCTCTTGAAGAGCTGGCAAGTTCCATAAAAGAATGCGGATTGATTCAGCCGATAACGGTGAGAAAGATTACGGATACAAGATACGAGCTAATAGCAGGTGAAAGAAGGCTTAGAGCTTCTAAAATGGCTGGGATTTCAAGCATAGCTTCAATTGTGACCACGGTCAGTGACGAATCATCTGCGGTATCGGCGCTCATAGAAAACATACAAAGGGAAAACCTGAATTTTATAGAGGAAGCATATGCATATCAAAACCTCATGAATGAATACGAACTTACTCAAAAAGAGCTTTCGAAAAGGGTCGGAAAGAGTCAGTCCACAATAGCAAACAAGATAAGGACACTAAGGCTTCCAAAAGACATAATACAGACTGTAGTTGACAACGGGCTTACAGAAAGGCATGCAAGGGCGCTTTTAAGGCTTCCGGATGACGGCCTTAAACATAAAGTACTTGAAACCGTGATAAAAAATGACATGACAGTTAAAAAGACTGAGCAGCTCATATCGGATCTACTTAGCGACATTACAAAGACTTCTCAGGATGAAAAAGCAGAAGACCCTAAAAAGAAGAGCAAAAGAAACATAAGAGGATTCATAAACTTTAAGATATATACAAATACACTTAAAAACGCATACAAGGCAATATTAGATACAGGGATTGATGCAAAATACGATGAAGTGGACAAGGGCGACCACGTTGAAATAGTTGTAAGAATACCAAAGCTTTAGAGTTTAAATAGAAAATTACTGAAAACATCAGTAATTTTTTATTTTGCTTAAAATAATTTTAAGGTTTTTTATTGAAAAATGGATTAAACTATTTGTGAATTTTATGTATAATGAACTTATAAGTTAAAATAAAATATTATTTAAAACACATCCGACGTTTTGACAAGGAGGTGAAAACTTGGAACAAAGCGAGATAACATTGATTTCGGTTGAAGATATTTGCACAAATGATTTACAGCCAAGAAAGAGTTTTGATGAAAAAAAACTTGAAGAGCTGTCGAATTCAATAATGAAGCATGGAATAATACAGCCTATAGTGGTTCAAAAAAAGACTGACAGGTTTATGATAGTTGCAGGTGAAAGACGATACAGGGCTTCGGTTATGGCTGGACTTGAAAAAATGCCCTGCGTAGTATGGGACGGCAAGTCGCCAAAAGTGATAATGGAAGTGGCTCTTATAGAAAACATACAAAGGGAGAACTTAAATCCGATAGAGGAAGCCCTTGCCTACAAGGAACTTTGTGAAAAATATGGACTTACCCAGGAGAATGTAGCTGCCGCAGTTGGAAAAAGCAGGCCTTATATAGCCAATATGATACGGCTTTTAAACCTTTCAGATCAAGTGGTAGACATTTTAAGAAGTGGGAAGATATCCGCAGGGCATGGAAAGGCACTGCTTAAGCTCAAAAAAGGTCAAGATCAGATAGAGCTAGCCCAAAGAATAGAAAGGGAGGGTCTTTCTGTAAGGGTAACGGAAGAAATTATAAATGGTTTAATGTCGAAAAAAGAAAAGAATGACAAAAGAGGCAAGCCAGCAGATCCATTCATAAGAGATATACAGGAAAATCTCATAAACATACTTGGAACAAAGGTCAGTATAAAAAATGGAAGTAAAAAAGGAAAAATTGAAATAGAATACTACAGTGAAGATGAGCTTGAACACATAGTCAATACAATAATGAAAGAATAGGTGCGGTGAAGGGATACGGAACCTATGTTAAAGGTTGTTTTTTTTATGATGGATAAGTTATAATCAAGGTAGCAAATTTAAATTTGGAGGATAAGATATGGATATACTTACATTAGGCCAAAAAATAAAAAAGTTAAGAAAAGAAAAAAACATGACGCTAAAGGAGCTGGCGGGAAGCCGAGTTACAGCCGCTCAAATAAGCCATATAGAGAGAGATAAATCTTATCCGAGTCAGGACCTTCTTGAATATTTTTCTCAAAAACTAGACGTATCAGTTGATTACCTTGTGGAAAGCAAGGAGTCGCAAGTCAAAAAAATAAGTGAAGCACTCCTTTTAAAAGGTGAATATTACATAAAAAATAGCAAGCTGAAAAGTGCCAAGGATGAACTGACAAGGGTTATAGAATTGTGCAAGGAATATAGGGTATATTCCATATGTGCAAAGGCCAAGTTTTTGATGTCCAGTGTCTACAAAGATGAGGGCGAATATACAATGGCTGCAAGCATGCTTGAAAAAAGCCTTATACTCAACATAAAGACATCCAATATCAAAGGGTCTCTCAACTGCTATATGGAACTTGGAAGGATATACATGCTTCAAAAATGCTATAAGCCTGCAATGGATAAGTTCCTTCAGGGAAAAAACTTTCTTTCCGACAGCAATATAGTAAATTATGAAATAGAAAGGCTTTTGTACATAAATATATCATACTGCAGCATGGAACTTGGAGACTATGAAGAAGCCCTGTACTACTCTAAAAAAGCGGACGACATAGAAGAAAAAATGAAAGATTACAGACACAAGGGAAACAGCCTCTTCCTTTTGGGAAACAAGTATTTGAACGAAGGGGATTACATAAAGGCAAAGAAATACTTCTCGAGGGCACTGGACGTGTTCAGAGAGTATGAGAAGAAGAGCGAACAGGCAAAGACATATGCTGTAATGTCATACATATACAAAAAACTTGAACAATATCCGGAATCAATAGAAAAAATCGAAAAAGCATATGAGCTCAGAAGAGATTCTCAGGACAAGGAGCTTGTACATATAATATTCGACTATATAAATGTTCTTCTTTCAAGCGGAGGCATGGACGAAGCCAAGCAACTGAGCAAAGAGGCACTTTCTATATCCATAAAGATAAAAGACAAGGTTCTTGAAGCCAGGTCTATAAAATACTATGCAAAGGTAAGCAAGAGCCAGGGAGAGATAGATATAGCCCTAGAGAACATGCAAAGAGGCATAGAGCTTCTTGAAAAGTATGGAGATAAGAAAGAGCTTGCAGACAACTATTTTGAGCTTGCTGAAATATACTCTGAAGTATCAAGTGAAAAAGAACTTGAATACTATTCAAAAGGAGTAAAGATATACAAGGAACTGGAAATAATAGGTAATTAGACCCTTATATAAGGGTCTTTTGTTTATAAGGCATGTGTGAGGTATGAACGTCCATACATATTATAAATCCCGAAAGGAAGAGTAAACGGAATGAAGATATTCAAGGCTTTTATAATAGGACTAGTCATAATAGCTGTTCTTATTGTATTAAATCCCAGCAAGATGGAGATTTTCAAGGGATGGAGTACTAGTAAATCCGAAATAAGCGAATCTACGCGGTTTTCATTTGAATATGGACCGAATATGAGCTTTGTCGGCTTTGACGGGGGAGTGGCAATATACAACGGTAGAAACATCAGAGGGGTTGATGGAAAGGGAAATACTTCATTTGACATAGAGTGGAGGACAAATGATTTTGACATAAAGGGGTTTGATGACAAAATACTTTTTTTGGACAGGATAAAGCGTACTCTCATACTCATAGATAAAAAAGGCGGTATATTAAAGCAGATTAATTTCGCTGAAAAGCCGCTCTCGATCGAAGCTCTTGGAAGAGGGAGCTTTGTAGTACATTATGTGTACGACTTGAATGAAAAGGCTGAAGGAATGAGGGTTTTTAGCAGTTCGGGAAAACAGATAAAGGACATACAAATTGCTAACATAACTATACTTTTCATAAAAACAGACAAGGATTTAAATGGATTTATAGTGAGTGGAATAAGCATAGAGGACAACAGGCTCTACAACAATATAATGCACTACGGCAGGGACGGAGACCTAATGAGCGGGGAAAAGACGGAAAATAAGGTTTTTGTATGTGCGTTGCATTCAAATGAAAAATTTGTGCTCTGGGAGGATAACCACATAGAAATAAGGGATTCAGAGCTTAAATATGTCAACTCCATATATTCGGACAGCAACATAATAGGTGTGCAAGACATAGGCGATGCATTTGTAGTTGCCGATGAGTCGAACACAATAAGAATTTACTCTTATGATGGAAGAGAGCAGAGCATTCACAGGTATGGAGAAAACCTCAAGGGGATAATATCATGCGGCAGTAATGTTATTCTCTATACACAAATGGGCCTTGAGATACTCGGTGGAGAAGAGACGTATGATATTAAAGGCGATATATTGGATGTAATTCCAATAGATGAAAGATCTTTAGCGGTAATAACCAGAGGAGAAGTGAAAATACTCCTTTTAAATTAGGAGGTGTGCGGATGAACTATATAAACAGTATGAACCATGTAGATGCAATAATAATTACAACAGTACTCTTCCTTGGAATAAGAGGATATATAAAGGGATTTGCATTTTCACTGCTCAACCTGGTTAAGTACGGAGTGTCCATAGCGTGCACAGCAATGTATTACAAGTCTATTTCGCAGTCATTTATTGAAAACAGAAGGACAATGGAGTTTTTTGTGACAATATCCCAAAGTGTTTTTTCAGGACTTGAAAACCATGAGGTGATTATGTATAAGGCGTCATATCTGTTTGCTCAGGCAGGAGCTATAATACTTATATTTATGGTGTGCAATATAGCAATAGGGGTTGTAGTGGTTGTTATAAATGAATTTTTGAAGATAAAGCCTCTAAGCATGATTAATAAGTCTGCGGGCTTTTTATTTGGATGTACGAAAGGTATGATGCTTGTGATGCTTGTATTTGTAATAATAAATCCATTTGTAGGGATGAATCCAGATGGTGAATTTGCAAGCAGCCTTAATAGTTCGCTGTTTGCAAAATATTTTTACATGTATAATTTCATGTTTAAATATTTTAATGGCCTCATAGAAATATTCAATAATAATAGGTTAGGATAATCCATTTTGTGGTGATATAATTTATTTATACACTGAATGGCAGAGTTGCCAAAACCAAAGGAGGAAAAATACATGATACAAGTAGATGCTAGGGGGCTTGCATGTCCACAGCCTGTAATAAAGACAAAAAAGGCTGTGGAGGGAGCAAATGAGCCTGTGCTTACTATAGTTGATAATGAAACTGCGATGGAAAATGTTATAAAGCTTGCAAAATCAATGGAATGTGAATTCAAAAGCTATGAAAATGATGGAAATTTCTACATAGAAATAACAAAGGGAGAGATGAGCAAGGACGTTTCATTAAAGGAATGTGAGTGTGCAGAGTGTGAAGTTGCAGGAAATATAACCGACAAGGTTGTTATGATACAGTCTGATAAGATGGGAAGTGGTTCCGACGAGCTTGGAGCTATACTCATAAACAGTTTTGTATACACGCTTACTGAAGCTGAGCCATATCCAAAAGCTGTTCTTCTTGTAAACTCAGGAGTAAGGCTTACAACTCAAAACGATCACACAATAGAAAATCTCAAAATTCTCGAGCAAAATGGAGTGAGTGTAATATCATGCGGTACATGCCTTGACTTCTTTGGAATAAAAGACCAGCTTAAAGTCGGCAAAGTGGGCAATATGTATGACATACTTGAAACTGCAAAGGATGCTTCAAATACGCTTGTAATAGGATAAGATATA
>CBDULP010000032.1:0-23570 GCA_965368085.1 uncultured Peptoclostridium sp.
AAAATGAGCAACACCAAGTGCTTCAAGTCTGAAAAAATATGTAAATTGATATGAGTGATTATATTTTCCAGTTGACAAAACGGACTGTATAATTTAGAATTAGTTACAATGAAAATATAAAACACAGCTTGCTGATGGCAGGTTGTTACACTTTAATTTGGTCCAGAGAGGCCAAAAAGGGAGATGACGTTGATGACGTTTACTAAGTGCATGTTTGCGCATTTTTGTGATAGATTTTTTAATAATGCAAAAAAATTTAAAATAGTGAAGAAGGGTACAGTAGTGGTACCTTCTTTTGTAATTGATTCTAATATCAAAAGGACAATGGGGAATTTGTATAATTCTATCTGTTGTCCTTTTTTAATTGACGGGAGGTTTTAGTATGATAGCACAACTTATACTTGAAAACGGCACTGTATTTAATGGCAGAGCATTTGGACATATACACGAGAGCGTAGGCGAGGTGGTGTTCAACACGGGAATGACAGGATACGAGGAAGTTCTAACGGACCCGTCATACTACGGACAGATAGTGACAATGACATATCCGCTTGTGGGCAACTACGGAATAAACCTTGAAGACATGGAATCATCATACCCTAAGGTAAAGGCATTCATAGTAAGGGAAAAATGCGACAACCCAAGCAACTTCAGATATGAAATGAAGCTTGATGCATACCTTAAGCAAAATGGAATAATGGGACTTGAGGGAATAGACACAAGAGCTCTTACAAAGATACTTAGAAACCACGGTACTATGAAGGGCGTAATAACACTAAGGGAGCTCACAAAATCACAGATACAGATGAAGCTTGACAGCTTCGACAATACCCAGGCGGTAATGCAAGTTACGACAAAGGAAGCATACGAAATAGAGGGAGACGGACCTCACATAGCGGTTATGGATTTTGGAGTAAAGGCCAACATACTTCGTTCATTCAGAAAAAGGGGATGCAAGATGACGGTATTCCCGGCTGATGCAAGCGCAGAAGATATACTCTCTGTAAATCCTGACGCGGTTTTCCTTTCAAACGGACCTGGAGACCCACAGGATCTCCCGGAAGTGATAAACACTATAAATGAAATGGTGGGCAAAAAGCCTATAGTGGGAATTTGCCTTGGACACCAGCTGCTTTCACTTTGCTTTGGAGGAAGCACAGGAAAGCTCAAGTTTGGACACAGGGGATGCAATCACCCGGTTAAAGACCTTGAAAGCGGAAGAACTTTCATAACATCTCAAAACCACGGATACTATGTAGACAAGCTTCCAGAAGGAATGGAAGTTACACATATAAGTATGAATGATGAGACTGTAGAAGGGATGAAGCACAAGACCCTTCCAATATTCAGCGTACAGTTCCACCCTGAGGCTTGCCCGGGACCAAGAGACATGGATCACATATTCGACAGATTCATAAAAATGATATAAGGAGAGTTGATAAATATGCCTAAGGACAACAGTATAAAAAAAGTATTAGTCATAGGATCGGGACCAATAGTTATAGGACAGGCTGCAGAATTCGACTATTCTGGAACTCAGGCCTGCCAAGCACTTAAAGAAGAAGGATTGGAAGTAGTTCTTATAAACAGCAACCCTGCGACAATAATGACAG
Source organism: uncultured Peptoclostridium sp. (assembly GCA_965368085.1). Taxonomy (GTDB): domain Bacteria; phylum Bacillota; class Clostridia; order Peptostreptococcales; family Peptostreptococcaceae; genus Peptoclostridium. Next base: position 1,614 of record CBDULP010000032.1, read on the forward strand.
ACAGGGAGATTGCAGACAAGGTTTATATAGAGCCGCTTAATGTGGAGTTTATTGAAAAGGTTATAGTGAAGGAAAAGCCAGACAGCCTGCTTGCAGGAATGGGTGGACAGACAGGACTTAACCTTGCGGTGGAGCTTCATGACAAGGGAATACTCGAAAAATACGGAGTTAAAATAATAGGAACATCAATAGATGCCATAAAAGAAGGCGAAGACAGGGAAGGCTTCAAAAACCTTATGGAGAGAATAAACCAGCCGGTAATAGAGAGTGAAATAGTTACAAGTATTGAAGAAGGATTTGAATTTGCAGCGAAAATAGGCTATCCGGTTGTAGTAAGACCTGCATATACACTTGGAGGATCAGGCGGTGGAATAGCTGAAGATCAGGAAAGCCTAAAGGAGATACTTGCCCAGGGACTTTCACTGAGCCGTGTTGGACAGGTACTTCTTGAAAAGAGTATAAAGGGCTGGAAAGAGATAGAATACGAGGTAATGAGGGACTCTAAGGGCAACTGTATAACGGTTTGTAACATGGAAAACATAGACCCTGTCGGAATACACACAGGAGACAGTATAGTAGTTGCGCCAAGCCAGACTCTTTCAGATAAGGAATACCAGATGCTTAGAAGCGCATCGATAGACATAATAGACGCTATAGGAGTCGAGGGAGGATGCAACGTACAGCTTGCACTTCATCCAGATAGCTTTGAATACGCGGTAATAGAGATAAACCCAAGAGTTTCGCGTTCATCAGCTCTTGCATCAAAGGCGACAGGATACCCTATAGCAAAAGTTGCGGCAAAGATAGCGCTCGGATACGGGCTTGACGAGATCAAAAATGCGGTTACAGGAAAAACTTACGCGTGCTTTGAGCCGACGCTTGACTATGTTGTAGTAAAGATTCCAAAGTGGCCTTTCGATAAGTTCAAGGGGGCCAAAAAGCTTCTTGGAACAAAGATGATGGCTACAGGAGAGGTAATGGCAATAGGAAACAATTTCGAGTCGGCATTCCTAAAAGGCATAAGATCTCTTGAAATAGGACAGTACGGACTTGAACATGAAAATTCATCTGCGAGAAGCCTTGCTGAACTTAAAGAAAGAGTAGTGATTCCAGACGATGAGAGGATATTCGACCTTGCAGAGATGCTAAGAAGAGACTACAGAATTGAAAAGATATGCCAGATAACGGGAATGGACGAATTCTTCGTAACCAAGATAAAGTGGATAGTGGACCAGGAGGAAAAGCTTAAGGCGTCAAGTCCTGAAGATCTTGACAAAAATTGGCTGCTTACGCTTAAAAAGAAAGGTTTTTCAGACAAGGCCATATCAAGCTTCCTTGGTGCGTCTCCAAACCACGTATATGAAATGAGAAACATGTGGGGAATAAAGCCCGTATACAAGATGGTTGACACGTGTGCGGGAGAGTTTGAGGCAGTGTCTCCGTACTACTACTCAACTTACGACGAGTACGACGAGGTCGAAGTAAGCGACAAGAAAAAGGTGATAGTTCTTGGATCTGGGCCTATAAGAATAGGCCAGGGAATAGAGTTCGACTACTGCAGTGTTCACTGCGTAATGGCTCTTAAAAAGATGGGAATCGAGACTATAATAATAAACAACAATCCTGAAACAGTAAGTACGGACTTTGACATATCGGACAAGCTTTACTTCGAGCCGCTTACGGAGGAAGACGTTCTAAACATAATAGAAAAGGAAAAGCCAGAGGGAGTAGTGCTACAGTTTGGAGGACAGACTGCCATAAAGCTTGCAAAATTCCTTGACGAAATGAACGTGCCGATACTTGGAACAAAGCCTGAAGACATAGATGCTGCAGAGGACAGGGAAAAATTCGACGACCTTCTTGAAAGGCTTGACATAAGAAGGCCTAAAGGAAAGGGTATATGGAGCGTAGAGGAAGGGCTGAAAGAGGCGAAGATACTTGGATATCCTGTGCTTGTGAGACCTTCATATGTACTTGGAGGCCAGGGCATGGAGATAACTTACGGCGAAGAAGAGCTTTCAAGATACCTTAAAAACGCATTCAAATCAGACAGCAAAAATCCTGTACTTATAGACAGATACCTTACGGGAAGAGAGATAGAGGTGGATGCGATAAGCGACGGAACTGACACTCTTATACCTGGAATAATGGAGCACCTTGAAAGAGCCGGAGTCCACTCTGGAGACAGTATAACAATGTATCCTAGCCAGAACGTGTCTGATGAAATTAAGGAGAAGATACTTGACTACACTGAAAAGGTTGCAAAAGAGCTTAATGTACTGGGTATGATAAACATACAGTTCATAGAATTTGAAGGAGAGCTGTATATAATAGAAGTTAACCCTCGTTCAAGCCGTACAGTTCCTTATATAAGCAAGGTTACAGGAGTTCCTATAGTAGATCTTGCTACAAGGATAACAATGGGAGAAAAACTGAAGGATCTTGGATATGGGACTGGAATATACAAAGAGCCTGAGCTTATTGCTGTCAAGGTTCCAGTGTTCTCTACTGAAAAGCTTCCACAGGTTGAAGTAAGCCTTGGGCCTGAAATGAGATCTACAGGAGAGGTTCTTGGAGTAGGAAAAGACATATACGAGGCTCTTTACAAGGGATTTGTGGCGGCTGGAATGGACATAGCAGGAAAGAACAAGAACATACTTGCTACTATAAAGCCTTATGACAAGGATGAATTCCTTCCAATAGCAAAAGAGTTTGAAGAACTTGGATACAATTTTGTGGCTACGAGCGGAACGGCAAAGCTTCTTGGGGACAATGGGGTGAATGTAACACCTGTGAAGAAGATAAGCGAAGGCGTTCCAAACATACTGGACATAATAAGAAGCGGAATGATAGACTTTGTAGTAAACACTCCTACAAAGGGAAATGACTCTAAAAGGGACGGATTCAGAATAAGAAGAGCTGCTATAGAGTCATCTGTAGAGGTGTTCACATCGCTTGACACTGTAAATGCCCTTTCAAAGATAATGAAAAAGGGTATAACAACTGACAGCGTTGAAATATACAATCTTGGAAAATAAAAAAATATAAAATTTTAATCATGTGAATTTAAATCATTCTCTGTTGAAATTAAGGCCGCCGGCAAAAGAGTAAGAACTTGCCGGCGGCTTTTATATTAATGACAGACATATACGGAGGGATATCACAGGCATGTGATATATGAATCCGCCAGACATAATACGCTTGAGGTTATGACATTGAAGCATGTTTGTAAACTTAGATTATAAAGTTGGTTGACAATACGGAGGAATGATTGTAAACTGGATATATATATAAGGTTTACGAATGGAGGAATCATAATATGAAAATAAATACGAGAGACATGATATTAATATCTATGTTCGCTGCACTTACTGCAATAGGGGCGTTCATAAAAATACCGACACCTATTGTTCCGTTTACTCTTCAATTTCTTTTTTGTGCGTACTCAGGAATATTCCTTGGGGCCAGATATGGATTGTATTCACAGCTTCTATACGTGGGCATAGGGCTTGCCGGGATACCTATATTTGCAAATGGGGGAGGGCTCACATACGTTCTTCAGCCGACATTTGGGTATCTCATAGGCTTTGTACTCTGTGCCACTTTAATAGGAAAGCTTACTGAAAACATGAAAGAGGTAAGCTTTAAAAGGGTGTTCCCATGTGTGCTTGCGGGACTTGCAGTGGTTTACATTTTCGGGGTGAGCTATCTTTATATGATAGTAAACCTGTATTTTGGAAAGGCAATGAGCGTCAATGCGGCGATAGCTGCGGGATTTATTCCTTATATAACTTCGGATCTCATACTGAGCTCATTTGTTGCAGCGACAGCGGTATATGTAGTTCCAGCGCTTAGAAGGGCAGGGTATTCAAAGCTTAAATGCGAATAATATTAGACAATTTTATAGTGAGCTGAAAACGCGGCCTGCAAAAATCAAATTGATTTTTGCAGGCTGTTTCCAATAAAGGCAATACAGCTAGTCGTAAATGGAAGGTACTCGGCGTGGAAAGCTTGAAAATCAGAGGGGAGAGACGAAAATGGTTGAATACATAAAGAGACTTGAAGAGAAGGTTATGCAGGATGTTGAAATATCAAAAAGTGAGGCTTTAAAGCTTTTTGACGTGCTTAATGCTGATAAAAAGGACAGCTTCAATCAGCTGATGGAGTCGGCAGGCAGAATAAGGGAAAAGTATCTTGGGAAGACTTTTGAGATGTGCAGCATAATAAATGCAAAATCGGGGAAATGCAGCGAGGATTGCACATACTGCTCCCAGTCAGTGCACTATTCTACAGGTTGTGATGAATACGGCGTTATGGAATACGAAAAGATACTCAAAAGAGCCAAAGAACTTGAAAGCAAGGGTGTAAACAGGTTCTCTCTGGTTACAAGCGGAAGAGGCATAGAGAGCGAGGAGGAGCTAGAAAAGCTTTGTAGAATATACGAGGGGCTTTCTAGGGAAACAGGACTTAAGCTTTGTGCATCGCATGGGATAATAGATGAACATCAGGCGAAAAAGCTTAAAGATGCGGGGGTTGAGAGATACCACCACAATATTGAGACTTCGAGGAAAAAGTACGGGGACATATGCACAACCCATACCTATGAAGACAGGCTGGAAACGATAAAAAATGCAAATTCTCAGGGGCTTGACGTCTGCTGTGGAGGGATAATCGGGCTGGGAGAAAATATCCATGACAGGGTCGACATGGCACTTGAAATAAGGAGACTTGGCATAAAGTCGGTTCCTCTTAACATATTGATGCCGGTAAAAAATACTCCTCTTGAAAAAAATGAATCAGTGCCTGCCGACGAGATACTGGTAACCATGGCGGTGTTCAGGTTTGTCGTGCCGTCTGCACATATAAGGTATGCCGGCGGAAGGATGAAGCTTGGAGACAGGCAAATTGAAGGAATTAAATCGGCTGTAAGCTCTGCTCTTGTGGGAGACTATCTGACCACTGTGGGAAGCAATATAGACGAGGACAAGCAGATGGTACAGGGGCTTGGATTTACACTGGAATAAAAAGCAGTATATAAAATAGAAGGCGTTTTGAGCTTTGAAAACGCATTTTTAGGGAGGGGCAATTTTGAACAGGGGAATATTCATAACTGGGACTGATACAGGGATTGGAAAGACGTTCATAACAGCGGGGATAACGTATGTTTTGAATAAAAACGGAATCAGCAGCTGCAGCTTCAAGCCTGTAGAAAGCGGCGGAAGCAAGGCGGGAGAGGTTTTCTTGTCAAATGATTCGATTTTTGTAAAACAGGCCTGCGGACTTGACGAAGACGTTGAAAACATGAACACGCACTGCCTTGAAAATGAAATGTCTCCCCACATAGCGTTTGAACTCGAGGGCAAGAAGTTGGAGATTTCAAATATTAAAAGGGACTACTCAAGGCTCTGCTCGCGATATGATCGGGTAGTGGTTGAAGGCTGCGGAGGAATTGCTGTTCCGATAAAAAGAGACTGCTTTTATGTGGTCGATCTTATAAAAGAGCTTGACCTACAGTGCTTAATAGTTGCAAGGGCTTCTCTGGGAACCATAAACCATACGGTACTCACCGTGGAATATGCAAAGAGCAGGGGAATAGATGTGAAGGGGATAATAATAAACGGATATGAAGGCGGAACAATTCAGGATGACAACATAAAAACCATTGAATCTGCAACAGGAGTTGAGGTTATATCCAAAGTATCAAAATGCTTAGAAACGGAAGATACAGGTCGCATAAGAAAAGTATTTGAAAAATGCATTGACATTGAAAAAATAAAAGACATTTTAGAGCTGGAATAAAATTAAATGCAGGTAAAAAAGTCTTAAGCGGGAAGAGAAGAAATATAAAGGGGCCTAATGACCTATAAGTAACGCCGCAAGGTTTTAGCAGCTTTCTCTAAGGGGTATATTATAAAGTATACTGCGCTTTGAGAGGGAGTGTGGCCATGCCAGCAGGTGGAAAGTCAAGAATTATATTCAAATTTGCAAAAACGGTTAAAGCTGCAATTAGAGAGAATAAAAAAATAATATTTGCATGTATAGGAAGTGACAGGAGTACGGGCGATAGCCTGGGACCGCTTGTGGGACACATGCTTACGCCGCGTATAAGAATACATGACGAGTTTGAAGTTGTAGGAACTTTGAAGGAGCCTCTTCATGCCATGAATATGGGTGAATTGCTCGACAAGTACTCGGGAGAAGAATATTTCATGGTAGCAATAGATGCGAGCCTTGGAAGAAGCGAGGAAGTTGGGAACATAGTGTTCAGGGCGGAAGGACTCAGGCCGGGGGCGGGCGTTGGAAAAAACCTGGGGGTGGTCGGACATGTTTCAATATATGGAATAGTGAATGTCGGTTCTGCACTGGGAATGGAAAACATGGTGCTCCAGTGCACAAGGCTGGGGCTTGTATATGAGATGGCCCAAGAAATTGTGACTATAATAATGACGGGGATATATCTTTCTAAGAGCGATAACAAGCTTTATATGGATCTTGTAGAGACTGGGAGCGAGTCGAGGTAAGCCGGATGCATTACTTCCTAAATTCTGTGAAATACATAAAAAACAGCGGATTTCCATTCTAGAAAATATTATGAAAGCGGGAATCAGCTGTTTTTAGTTTTGGAGATGAAGCATGCTTGCGAGCTGTGTCTAATTTTTTACCATGCGAGTGAAATTTGTGGTAGAATAAAGGTGGTTGGCATCGTAAAGAGTCAAACCGAGTTACTATTGAACTGTTAAACATTACATACAATAAAATAGTGTTCTTTTGTTTTACTTGCTTTGATCCTTTCGGACAAAGACTCTAAAGGCAAAAGTGATGACATGATTTAAGGCCTGTTTTTTTAATGGAAGCGCCGGCTCTAAGTCTGTTTTTGATCGTGAAAACAACTACATTCAAAAACAGTTGCGCATATTCAATTTGGATAGCGCTGTGTGAATGCATATGTCATTTTATGTCTGAGAAGCTCTTTTTGCGTCCGAAAATTTCGGATTCAAAAAGAGCTTTTTTGATTTGTAAAATACATACACCTTAAATTAATAAATATATGTTGCAATTAACCGGCAGAGAGGAGTCTTTAATGAATATAGGGTTTATAGGGGCGGGAAATGTCTCTAAGGCATTTGGGATTTACCTGAAAAACAGGGGCTTTGAAATATCGGGATATGCAAGCAGAAAGTTTGAGTCAGCTGCAGAGGCGGCAGAAATGACGTGCTCGAGTGGGTTTGAAAAATATGATGACATTGTGGAAGGCTGCGACGTGGTTTTCATAACAGTTCCAGACGATTCAATATGCGATGTGGCTCGAAGTATTTCGAATTCAAAACTCAAGTTAGAGGGCAAGGTATTCATACACATGAGTGGAGCCCTTTCTTCAAAAGAACTGGAGCGTCTTTCTGAAAGGGGTTGCGGCGCATATTCGCTTCACCCATTGCTCTCGTTTGCAGATATAGAAAAATCAGTACATATGCTCGCAAATACAATATTTACGCTTGAAGGCAATGGAGCAGAGTTTGAAAGGGTTACAAGGCTGCTCGAAGGGATTGGAAACAAGGTATACACAATCGAAGAGTCTCAAAAGACACTCTACCATGCGGCGGCATGCACTGCTTCAAATTATATTGTCGCACTTGTGGATTTTGCTGCATGCATGTTAAAGTCTGCCGGGATCGATGAAAAGGGGGCGCTTGAAATGATAGGGGAGCTTTCACGGGGAACCCTTTCAAATGTGATTCAAATGGGAATTGAGGATTCTATAACAGGTCCGATATCAAGAGGGGATGCCGGTACTGTGAAAAGGCATATGGACAAAATAGCAAGGCAGAATGACTGCAATCTGCTGAAAATGTATAGTGTAATGGGGAAAAAAACTCTTGAAATTTCAAAAAGAAAAAAATTGAGAGACACCGCAAGGGCGTATGATATAGAAAAAATACTAAATGAGGGGTGCGGAAAGTATGAAAAATGAAAAATTCACGGTAAGTTCGTTTTTAAATGCAAAGCAAAGCGGAGAAAAAATCTCAATGCTCACAGCATACGACTATTCCACTGCAAGGCTTTTGGATGAGGCAGGCGTGGACAGCATACTTGTGGGGGACTCCCTTGGCATGGTGGTATTGGGGTATGAAAATACGCTTCAAGTCACAGTTGACGACATAGTACACCACTGCAGGGCTGTGGCTAGGGGAGCAAAAAGGGCTCTGGTAATAGGTGATATGCCGTTTCTATCATATCATATAAGCCCGCAGGAGAGCGTCAAGAATGCGGGACGGATAATTCAGGAGGGAATGGCACATGCGGTAAAGCTGGAAGGTGGAAGGGATATAATAGAAAGCGTAAAATCAATAGTCAGGGCGCAAATACCGGTGGTGGGGCATTTGGGACTCACACCCCAGTCAGTAAACATGCTTGGGGGATTCAAGGTCCAGGGAAGGGAAGAGGACAAGGCCAAGAAGATGATTGAAGATGCTATTATGCTCCAGGAGGCGGGAGTGTTTTGCATAGTGCTTGAATGCGTGCCAATGCAGCTTGCCAGGCTCATATCAAGCAGGCTTGAAATTCCCACAATAGGAATAGGGGCTGGCGCGGGATGCGACGGACAGGTGCTTGTGACGCAGGACATGCTTGGTATGTATACGGATTTTAATCCGAAGTTTGTAAAACAGTATGCAAATATTAAAGAAGATATAATTAATGCCGTAAAAAGTTACGGTGAGGAAATAAAGTCGGGAGAGTTTCCAGGCGAAAAGCATTCATTCACAATGGATGAAGAAAAATTAAAGAGACTATATTAATGGAGGGCCGTAATGATAAGAATAGATATGCCAAAAGAGATGAATGAAAAGATTAAAATATTGAAAGCTGATGGAAAGAGCGTGGGGTATGTTCCTACAATGGGATACCTTCATAAGGGACATATGTCGCTTATAGAAAAGGCGAGAGGGGAAAATGACATCGTGGTTGTCAGCATATTTGTAAACCCTACCCAGTTTGGCGAAGGTGAAGACCTTGACTCTTATCCGAGGGATATTGAAAGGGATGCGGCTCTTTGCAAAGGGGCTGGAGCCGACATGATATTTGCCCCACAGCCAAAGGACATGTATCCAAATGGATATTCGACATATGTCGATGTCGAAGGAGGCATTACAGGGGTTCTTTGCGGAGCTTCAAGACCTGGGCATTTCAGAGGAGTGACAACAGTACTCGCAAAACTTTTCAACATAGTTCAGCCTGAGCGCGCATATTTCGGGCAAAAGGATGCCCAGCAGGTTGCTGTTGTAAGGAGAATGGCGGCGGATTTGAATATGGATGTGGACATAGTTTCGTGTCCTATAGTCAGGGAAGAGGATGGGCTTGCAATGAGCTCTAGAAACACATATCTCTCTAAAGGAGAGAGAGAGGATGCGCTTGTCCTTTCAAAATCTCTGTTTGAGGCAAAGGAGATTATAGAATCAGGAGAAAGAGATTCTGCAAAGATAAAGGAACATATAAAGAGCAGAATTGAAGGGGTAGGAAGTGCAGACGTAGACTATGTAGAGATAGTAAATGCGGACAGCATGGAAGATGTAAAACATATATGCGGAAGAGTTCTTGTGGCACTTGCGGTGAAAGTCGGAAATACAAGGCTCATAGACAATATAATAATGGAGGTGGAGTAATGCTGGTAAATATGTTTAAGGGAAAACTCCACAGGGCTACGGTCACACAAGCGGATTTAAACTATGTGGGCAGCATAACAATAGACAAGGATCTTATGGAGGCCGCAGGTATATACTCTGGTGAACGGGTGCAAATAGTAAACAATAATAACGGGGCAAGGCTTGAAACATATGTGATAGAAGGTGAAAGGGCAAGCGGGGTGATATGTCTCAATGGAGCGGCTGCAAGGCTTGTTCAGCCGGGGGACAAGGTTATAATAATAGCTTACTGCTGGATTGAAGATGAAGAGGCAATGAGGTTTAAGCCAAAGGTAGTATTTTTGGATGACGACAACAAAATCGAAGAGATTTCAGACGCTGAAATACATGGGGAGACAAGATAAGAATTTAAAGCGGCATGTGTTGACAATCAAATGGAATACGGGTATCATGTGATTATAGATATGTAATAAAAAAATTATATGTAAAGATAAGTTTTAGGAACGATTCACTTAAAAGAGTCTTTCTATATATTGTATAGCAGAGGCAGATAATAATTTAGCATATAATGCTATCTTATTTTCTGCCTTTTTTTTTCTGTGATAAAAATATAAAGCGAAGGGAGATTGGTTGGTTATGAAAGAAAAGATAATTGATATCGCAATAATAACACTGGGGGCTATTTTTGTTGCGGTGGGACTTTACTATTTTCTAGCACCAAATGAAATAGCGGCGGGAGGCATAAGCGGTCTTGCCATAATAATAAATTCATATTTCCCATCTATTCCAATGGGAATACTTATGATAGGAATGGAGATCATTTTGTTTACGGCGGGAATACTGATAATAGGCCCCATATTCGGGGGCAAGACCATATACTGCAGTTTCATGCTTTCGGGTATCATACTGTTCTTTGAAAAATTCATGCCCATAGAAAAGCCTCTCAGCGATGACATTTTCATACAGCTTGTGATAGGGATAATACTTACAGGCTTTGGAATGTCGCTTGCATTCAATAGAAATGCATCTACCGGGGGGACGGATATAATAGCCAAGATAATAAACAAGTACTTCAAGTTCAACATAGGAAAGTCGGTTCTGATGGCGGATGTGTTAATAACAGTATTTGCCATAGGGACATTTGGAGTGGAAAAGGGAATGTATGCGCTTGTGGGCCTTGTTATGAACAGCATAATAATAGACAGGTTCATAGAGGGATTCAATATGTGCAAACAGGTCACTATAATAAGCAGCGAAAAAGAAGCGATAATGGAGTATATAATGAAGGATCTCGACAGAAGTGCCACTATATATGATGCAAAAGGGGCGTTTACAGAAGATGAAAAAACTGTCATAATGACAGTGGTGGATACAAAGCAGTTCATAAGACTCAGGGAGTTTATAAAGAAGATAGACAAGAGGGCTTTTATAACTGTCCAAAATGTCCATGAAGTTCTAGGAGAAGGGTTTATAGAAATAGCATAAATATATATTGCTGATGCATTGGAAGAGACTTCCTGTGCATTGGCAATTTTTTTAGGAGGTCAAAATGAAATTTAGTGAATTTAAATATGAAAGGCCATTATTTGAAAAGATTCATATGGAATTTCAAAAACTTGTAAAAGAAATTAAATGCGCAGACAGCATTGAAGATGTACTGCTGGCGGTAAAAGGCATAAACGCTTTAAGGGCTGAATTCGAAACCCAGCAGCAAATAGCATACATAAGGCATACCATAAATACGGAAGATGAAGTATATAAGCGGGAGCAGGAATTTTTTGACGAAATTACTCCCAATTATGAGGGCCTTATAAACAGCTATTATTTTGCGTTGTCGGGGTCGGAATTCGTGGATGGACTCAAGGCCTATTTGGGAGAACAGCTTTTGGCTCTTGCAAACCTTAAAACCCAAATATTTTCGGACTGTGTGGTCGAAGATATGAAAATGGAAAACAAGCTTTGCACAGAGTACACAAAACTTCTCTCGTCGGCGAGAATTGAATTTGAAGGTAAAACAAACACGCTTTCCCAAATGAGATACCATCAGATGTCTCTCGACAGGAACGTTAGAAAAAGAGCAAACAAGGCCAGGTACTCTTTTTTTGAGGAAAACAAAGAAGAATTCGATTCAATTTACACACAGCTTGTGGAGCTTCGGAATAATATGGCGCAAAAACTTGGATATGGCAGCTTTACGGGGCTTGCATACGACAGGATGGGAAGGACTGACTACGGACCAGAAGACACTGCAAAACTTAGAACAGCGGTTAAAAAACACATAGTCCCCCTGTGCACAAAGCTAAGAAGGCTCCAGAAAAAAAGACTCGAGCTAAAGGGTCTCAAGTATTATGATGAGAGCGTACAGTTCAAAGACGGAAATGCAAAGCTTACAGTAGGCGAAAAGGAAATGCTAAGGCTCGGCATGAAAATGTATGGAGAAATATCAAAAGAAGCAGGAAGTTTTTTCGGACATATGATAGATGACGGCCTCATGGACCTTTTGTCTAAGGAGGGAAAGTCTCCGGGAGGATACTGCACTTACATTCCGAAATACAATACACCTTTCATATTTTCAAATTTCAACGGCACTATAGACGACATAGACGTCTTGACGCATGAGGCGGGACATGCATTTCAAATGCATATGAGCAGAAATTTCGATATTGCAGAGTATTCGTTCCCAACTCTTGACGCATGCGAGATACATTCAATGAGCATGGAATTTATAACATGGCCCTGGATGGAGATGTTTTTTGGAGAAGATGCGGACAAATACAGGCTGGGGCATATAAGCGAAGCGGTGCTGTTTCTTCCATATGGAGCGCTTGTGGACGAGTTTCAGCATATTGTGTATGAAAATCCCCAAATGTCTGAAAGTGAAAGAAATGATGTTTGGAGAAGGCTCGAAAGGGAGTATCTTCCTCACAGGGATTACGATGGAAATGAGTTCTTGGAAAGTGGTACATACTGGTATCAGCAGGGGCACATATTCAAGAATCCTTTCTACTATATTGACTATGTGCTTGCAGGACTATGTGCGATGCAGTTTTTAAAAAGGTTTGAAGAGGATAGAGAGTCTGCATGGATGTGCTACGAAAAGCTTTGCAGAATTGGAGGAAGCATGTCGTTTATGGATATTGTAAAGTCCGCAGGTCTGGATTCTCCATTTGAAGAGGAAACTGTCAAAATGGCGGTGAATATAGCGGAAAAGATAATAAGTTCATATTCTGAAATTTAGATTTTAAACCCATGCCCGGACAATTTGTCCGGGTTTTTTGTATCCATAAAATTTGTATATATAATTTTGGGGTAATATAATATAGTTGAATAGATAAAAAAATTACAATCTTAAAAAATATGTTTTGAGGAGGATAAACATGACAAGTGAGATCAAAATAAGCACGTCGTCAAGGGATCAGTTCATAGACATAACGAGAAAAGTTGACGAAGTATTAAGGCACAGTGGAGTGGAAAATGGACTCTGCACCATATTTGTGCCTCATACAACAGCTGCGGTTACAATAAATGAAAATGCAGACCCGGATGTAAAATCTGACATTATAAAGGAACTGGACAAGATGGTGCCCTATTGTGACGGATACAGTCACTGCGAGGGGAATTCTGCGGCCCATATAAAATCAAGCCTTGTGGGAGCTAGTGAGACCGTAATTATAAGTGGTGGAAGGCTGCTTCTTGGAACTTGGCAGGGGATTTATTTTTGCGAGTTCGACGGTCCGAGAAACAGAAAAACAATAGTGAACATAATGGCAGGTTAATTATGAATAAAAAGACTTTTTCGGGTTTTTTTGTGATAATACTGATAATACTTAATTTGTATGTGAACCTCAAATATGACTCGAGTATAATCGAGCTCATGAATGACGACCATAGGCTATCGTCAGAGGAGGAGCTCTGGCTTGCAAATCACGGTGACATAGTATACTGCTCAGACTACAATTCACCGCCTCTGAGATACATAGACAGTGAAAATGGCCAGTATCAAGGGGTAATAGTTGATTATATGAATGCTCTTTCGATAAACCTTGAAACAAAAACAAAGATCAGGCCGGAGGCCTCGTGGAATCAGGCCTATGAAAGCGTAAAAAATGGAAATGCAGATTGCATAGACATGATAGGATCTCCTGCAAGGAGCCTAAGCTTTAATTTCTCAAATCCCATATACAAGCTTAGGGGAACAGCGGCATTTATTGGCGGAAAAGACGAGATAAGAAGATTTTCAGACTTGAAAAATAAAAAGATAGCAGTTCAAATGTCTGACTATGCGGTGGAATTTCTAAGGGTAAATGCACTTGAAGCGCAGGTAGTCCAAACTCAGAATATGAGCGAGGCCCTACTGAAGCTGAAAAGAGGAGAAGTAGACGCAGTAGTGGGAGATGAACCAGTAATAAAAGTCACGGCCTCAAAGCTTGGAATTGAAAACGGCATAGGTTTTGCAGAAAAACCTCTTTATGAAGAGGACGCGGTGCTTGCGGTGCCAAAATCGCAAAAAGAGCTTCTTTCGATACTCAACAAGAGCATAGCAGAGCTTGAAAACAGGAATACAATGGAGAAGATACAGGAAAAATGGTTTGGTGCATATTCAATAACAAAACCACAAAACAGTGAAAGGGCCTTTTCGATACTTGTTTCATCAGTTTCGGTACTTGCAGTGCTTTCGTACATATTTTATATCTGGAACAGCCAGCTCAAAAAGGAAGTAGAAAAGAGGACTGCTCAGCTTGATTCAAGCAGAAATGACCTCATAGCGACATTCGATGGGTTTACAGACTATATGGTGGTTGTGGACAATAAGGGAGAGGTAGTTCTTGCGAACGAGTCACTTTGCAGCAAAATCGGAAAGACGCGGGAGCATATAATGGGGAAAAACTATGAGGATTCGATAGATTTTCCATGCTGGGACTATGCAAAGCGAATAATACGAGGAACCTTTAAAAGCGGCAATAGCATAAGCAAGGAGTACAAGTGCAGCAAAAATATATTCAGCGTGAATACATTTCCGATAAGGGAAAATTCATACCAAATACAAAGAGTCCTTGCAGTGATAAAGGACGTAACGAGTATAAAGGTCAGTGAGAAAATGCTGCTTCATGAGGACAAGATGGTGGCGGTAGGTCAGCTTGCAGGAGGGGTGGCACACGAGATAAGAAACCCTCTTGGAATAATAAGAAGCCATGCGTATTTAATAAAAATGAATCCATTTGATGGCGGCAAAATAAACGAATCGGCGGAAGCCATAGAAAATTCTGTCGACAGAGCAAGCGGTATAATAGAAAACTTGCTTAACTTTTCAAGGCTCAGTCCAAACACCGTTATAAATACAAATATAAAAAATTTAATAGAGTCCATATTTAAGCTGTATACAAAACCTATGCAGCAACAAGGAATAGCCTACTCGCTTATATGCAGAGATGAACTGGAATGCAATATAAACCAGGAGTCACTAAAACATGTGCTCATAAATCTGGTGTCAAATGCAATAGACTCAATTGAAGCAGAAGGAAGCGTTGCTGTGGCATGCGCCATTTCCGAAGACAACCTTATCATAGAGATGGCTGATACCGGGTGCGGCATAAGGGAAGAGGACATTGAAAGCATATTCAATCCTTTCTTTACTACTAAGGAGCTGGGAAAGGGAACAGGCCTGGGACTTTATGTAGTATACAGCGAAGTGAAAAAATGCGGTGGGGAAATAAGTGTGGACAGTAAATACGGGAAAGGAAGCACGTTCAGAGTAAGCCTTCCGATAAAATAGCATAAAGTTTTGAAAGGAGTTTGTTATGCGAAAGGATAAACGGGCAAATATACTTTTAATAGATGATGAGATTGAATATACACAGGTTTTGGGGGCGATACTGAGCGCAAGCGGCTACAATGCCACGGCGCTCAACTCACCCCAAGAAGCCCTCTGCCTTATGGAAAAAGAACATTTTGACATAGTGATTACAGACCTTATGATGCCCGAAATAAACGGTATGCAGGTGCTTGAGCATGTGAAAAATCACTGTGAAAATACTCGGGTGATAATAATGACCGGGTATGGCACTATAGAAAACGCCGTGGATGCCATAAAAAAAGGGGCGTACACATATTTTGTAAAAGGGAACGATCCAGGAAAACTGCTGCAGGAAATTGAAAAGATATCAAAATTGGATTATAAGGATTTGCCTGGAAATTCATCAGAGAATAAAAAAGGCATGAAAAAATCAAAACCGCGTAATACGCCTACGGGATTTTTGCTGGATACCAAGAGCGAAAAATTTGCCAAGACACTTCAAATTGCAGAAAAAGCCGCCAAGAGCAATGTGAACATACTCATACTGGGAGAATCGGGAGTGGGAAAAGATGTGTTTGCAAGATTCATACATGAAAGCAGCGTAAGGACGGAAGGGCCGTTTGTACCAGTGAATTGTCATTCTTTTTCAGAAAGCCTTTTGGAATCAGAACTTTTCGGACATGAAAAAGGCGCCTTTACAGGTGCCGTCGGGAATAGAACGGGAAGGTTTGAGGCCGCAGATGAGGGAACTCTTTTTCTGGATGAGATAGGGGACGTATCACTTGACACCCAGGTTAAGCTTCTCAGGGTGCTTGAATCGAAGAGCATAGAAAAGATAGGAAGCAATGCTCAAAAGAAACTTGACTTCAGGCTTGTTAGCGCTACAAACAAAGATCTTCAGGAGGAAGTCGCGCTTGGGAGGTTCAGGGAGGATTTTTTCTACAGGATAAGCACGATAGTGATAAAGATACCGCCGCTCAGGGCGAGGAAAGAGGACCTTGGCGAGTTTATAGACTTTTTCATAAAAAAAGCAGAAGAGGAGCAGGGTATAAGCGTTAGCGGAATGAGCTCAGAAGTGGAAAAGTTTTTGCATGAATACGACTATCCGGGAAACATAAGAGAGCTTAAAAATATAATAGAAAGGCTTGTAGTTCTTTCGGAAGAAGGGATGCTTGTAAAAGAAGGCCTTCCCGTATGTACAAACTACAAAAAGGGAAGTAGGGGAAGTGGAGAAGAGGAGGATTTTGAAATAAGGCCGTTGAAAGAGATAAGAAAGGATTTTGAAGCGGAGTATATACAAAAGGTGTTGGATGCATGCTCGGGCAATGTGAGTGAAGCTGCAAAGCTCATTGAGATAAGTAGAAGACAATTGTTTAACAAAATTTCTGAATTTGGATTAAGATAATATATAATCGGGTACGGAATTATAAAATATAATAAAGTGAAATAAATTTCACACATTTGGGAAATTTATTTCTATATGTTGAAAAAGCGGAGCTGGTGATTGATGGCTCCGCTTTTTTGATTTGAACTACATAACTGTTGCAAATACTACATCAGGATAAAAAAATAACAAAACATACATTTTTGGCACAGATATTGCTTTTATTTATGGCAAGCAAGTACAAAATCAATAAATCTAATAGGGAGGTTGATATGGAAGGGACAATGATAATGGTTACAAATAACCCTGCCTTGAAGCAGAGCCATTACCCAAATGTTGAAAAAATCTATATCGAAGAAAAAGGGATACAAAATGTACTTTGTTATGTAAGAGACAAGATTCATGAGGGGCACAGGCTGCTTTCGCATCCACTATCTGGAAGCCTAAAGCCCAATGAAAACCCATTTAAATCTGTCCTTATAAGCAAGAAACGTACACAAATGGATTTTGCGCAGGTGGAGATACTTGAAAATTGCATAGAATCTGCTCGAAAGTTCATAAAGGGACATAGCTTGCCGGACTACGGGCCAAAAGTCATGAATGACTTCATGAGTATTGACAAGACAATAATTGAAAGCGGATTAAAAAAATAAACGGAGGTGCTTATATTGCGTTTAGAAATAGGAAGAATAAATATAAAGGATATTCAATACGGAAAGAACACGGAAGTAAAAGATGGGGTTTTATATGTAAATGAAGAAGAACTTGTAAAAAGGGTGCTTGAAGACGAAAGAATAAAGAGTGCAAAAATAGAGCTTGCAAGACCGGGAGAGTCTGTAAGGATAACGCCGGTAAAAGACGTGCTTGAGCCTAGAGTGAAGGTCAGCGGAAAAGGGACTATGTTTCCGGGAGTTGTTGGAAACAAGGTTACTCAGGTTGGAGCAGGAAGAACTCATGTGCTAAGCGGCACTGCAGTGCTTACAGTAGGACAGATAATGGGATTCCAGGAAGGCATAGTGGACATGAGTGAAATCGGCGCAGAGTATACACCTTTTTCAAAGACTCTCAACATATGCGTAGTTCTCCAGCCTAAGGATGGAATAGAGCCTCACGCATACGAAGAGGCTGCAAGAGTGGCTGGCCTTAAGGTTACAAGTTTCATAGGTGAAGCCGGAAGAGATGTAGAGCCTGATGAAATAGAAGTGTTTGAAAACAAGGGGATAATAGAGCAGGCAAACGAGTACCCGGGTCTTCCTAAGATAGGATATGTGTGCATGCTTCAGTCGCAGGGACTGCTTCACGATACGTATGTATACGGGGTTGACGCCAAAAAGATAATCCCTACAATAATGCATCCTACAGAGTTTATGGACGGAGCGGTAATAAGCGGGAACTGCGTTGCATCTTGCGACAAGATACCGACATATCTCCACCAGAACGACCCTATTATAGAAGACCTTTTCAAGAAGCACGGAAAAGAGCTTAACTTCATGGGTGTAATAATAACAAACGAGAACGTATTTCTTGCTGACAAGGAAAGATGCTCGGATGCGGTTGCAAAGCTTGCAAAGATGATGGGTCTCGACGGAGTTCTTATATCAGAAGAAGGATATGGAAACCCTGACACCGATCTTATGATGAACTGCAAGAAGGTCGAGCAAAACGGAATAAAGACTGTTCTTGTAACTGACGAGTTCCCTGGAAGAGATGGGAAATCGGAGTCGCTTGCAGATGCAGTCAAGGAAGCTGACGCACTTGTATCGTGCGGGCAAGGAAATCTTGTAGTAACGCTTCCACCTATGGACAAGGTGATAGGAACACTTAAGGACATAGAAACAATGATAGGTGGATACGACGGAAGCCTTAAGGAAGATGGAAGTATAGAGGCCGAGATACAGATAATAATATCTGCAACATCTGCATTCGGCGGCAACAAGCTTACAGCAAGAATGTACTAATAGGAAATACCACATAATATAAGGAGGAGATAAAATGTCAAAGCTCAGAGTAGTTCATTATATAAACAATTTCTTTGCAGGAATAGGTGGAGAAGAAAAGGCAGACATACCGCCTCAAGAGACAAATGGAGCAGTAGGACCGGGACTTGCACTTGGCAAGGCGCTTGGAGATGAGGCTGAAATAGTTGCAACTATGATTTGCGGGGACTCATATTTTGGAGAAAATCTTGAAAAGGCCCAGGCGAAACTTGTGGAAATGATTAAAAAGCACAACCCTGACGTATTTGTAGCGGGACCGGCATTCAATGCGGGAAGATACGGGGTAGCATGTGGAGCAATAGCAAAGGCTGTGGAGAAGGAACTTGGAATACCAGTTGTCACCGGAATGTACGAAGAAAACCCCGGAGTGGATATGTATAAAAAGGACATGCACATAATCAAGACTGGGAATTCAGCAGGTGACATGAAAAAGTCAGTAAAATCCATAGCGGCACTTGCTCTTAAAATTGCAAATGGAAACGAAGTCGGACCTCCGGAAGTAGAAGGATACCATGTAAGAGGAATAAGAATGAATTATTTCCACGAAAAAAGAGGATCTGAAAGAGCGGTGGAAATGATATTAAAGAAGGTAAAGGGAGAAGAGTATACGACTGAATATCCTATGCCGGACTTTGGAAACGTAGAGCCGAACCCGGCTATAAAGGATCTTACTAAGATAAAAATAGCAATAGTTACATCTGGCGGAGTAGTGCCTACTGACAATCCTGACAGAATAGAATCTTCAAGTGCAACAAAATATGGCATATACGACATATCGCAGTACGATTCTATGCCAGCTGACAAGTTCACGACTATACACGGCGGATATGACAGAACATACGCACTTGAAGACATAAACAGGGTAGTTCCCCTTGATGTAATGAGAGACATGGAAAAAGAGGGGATTATAGGAGAGCTTGCACCTTATTTCGTAACTACCACAGGAACGGGAACAGCTGTTGGAAATGCAAGGGGATTTGGAGAAGAATTTTCGCAAAAACTTCTTGAAGACGGAGTAGACGCGGTTATACTAACATCTACATGAGGCACTTGTACTCGTTGCGGAGCAACGATGGTAAAAGAGATAGAAAGAGCTGGAATACCTGTTGCACACATAGCTACGGTAGTTCCTATAGCACTGACTGTAGGAGCAAACAGGATAATACCTGCAATAGGAATACCATACCCTCTTGGAGATCCACATCTTGAATTCAAGGCGGAGAAAAAACTTAGAAGAGGACTTGTGGAAAGAGCATTGAAGGCCCTTCAAACGGAAATTAAAGACCAGACAGTATTTGAAGACTAAGTCTTGCAATAAAGCGTGCCAAGGGGATTCCCCTTGGCATGTGATTTAAATAATGCAAAATTAAATGGATATATTTAAATAGGGAATAGTGAAGCGAAAATACGGAATGATCAAAAATGCAAAGCTAAAAAAGCGCTTGTCGAGTAAACATAATAAGGAAAGAGGTGGACTTAATATGGAAAATAAAAATGTGGACTTTAAAAAAGTAATGCAGTATGCAGGGGCTTTCATAGCGTTTCTTATAGGGTCTGGATTCGCAACAGGACAGGAAGTACTCCAGTACTTTTGCGCATACGGAAATAAGGGGATACTGGGGATAGTGGCGATATTTATATTATTCATGTATGTAGGGGTAGATTTTATAACAGTCGGACAAAAACACAAGTTTCCAAAGGGAAGTGATATATACAAGTATTACTGCGGCAATATAGTTGGAACGTTTTTTGACTACTTCTCAATACTTTTCATATATATGTCGTTTATAGTGATGATCGCTGGAGCTGGAGCGACAATAAATGAGCAGTACTCGCTTCCAGTGACATTCGGGGGAATACTAATGGGAGTGCTGGCTACTTCTACTGTTATATTCGGTCTTGGAAAGATAGTGGATGTGATTGGAAAGATCGGTCCTGTCATTGTAGTACTTTCAATTGCGCTTGGTTTTTCAGCCCTTATAAAAAATCCACAGGGTCTAGCAACTGCAAATGCAATTATACCTGAACTCAATATAATGAGCGCTTCTACAAACTGGTTTTTTGCAGCAGGATCTTATGTTGGGTTTTGCATGCTCTGGCTGGCTTCATTCATGGCGGCTATGGGAGCTACTGCAAAGAGTAAAAAAGAAGCGGCTCTTGGGGCAACTGGCGGAGCAATTGGATTTTCTCTCGCAGTGCTTGTTGTCGCACTGGGAATGCTTGCGAACATAGAGCAGGTTTCGCAGGCCATGGTTCCAACGCTATATCTTGCGAAAAACATACATCCATTTGTGGCAACGCTATTCTCACTTATAGTGGTAACGGGCATATATACGACGGCAGTACCTCTTTTATGGTCTGTATCGGCAAGGTTTACCACTGAAAAGACAAACAAGTTCAAAATGCTGACAGTGATACTTGCGGTCGCCGGAGTGTATATTGGTCTTGAAATCCCATTCAATAAACTTGTCAATGTAGTATATGTAATAAATGGATATGTAGGCATCATACTGCTTGCTTTCATGATAATAAAGACAGCGAAGTCGAAAATGAATTCGTACAAGATAAATAAAGATGTTTTGGCAGACAAAGAGGGCGGAGAAATGGCAAACTAGGAAGACACAAGAAATTTCAACAAGTTTCGAATAAATCGAAAGTTTGGAGACTGTTGAAATTGAAAAAAATGTTAATGGTTTATCGAAAATAATCATGATTATTAAATAAACTAATTTACAAAATAATCGGAATGTGATATCATTATCTATGAAAAGAGGCAGAACAATAAAAAATCTCTATTAATTATATAAATAACAAAGTGGCACATTGACAGGAAAAAAGTCAATATATTGTGAAGGGTTTTTCAAGAGATATTTGCTTTTGCGAAGAACTGGTTTATATAGTGAACTAACTGCGGGAAAAAAGGCACCCTTACCTTTTGACAACCCTTAACCTGCAAAAGCGAGTTTGCGAAGATTCTGCAAATATCCTTGGAAAACGCTTCTTCAATAATACTTAGTTTATAAAACAACAATATATAAATGAATATTTACATATTTAAGGAGGAAGGCAAAGTGGAAAACGTATATGATATAGCCATAATAGGTTCAGGACCTGCAGGACTTGCAGCAGCACTTTACGGAGCAA
>CBDULP010000033.1:0-23380 GCA_965368085.1 uncultured Peptoclostridium sp.
GTGCCCTGTCCGGCGACAAGTAATACTATACCAACTTTCAAAAAACATGTCAACAGTTTTTAAAAACTTTTTTTATTAATGATATTCACTCGAACTTTTTAATAATAATAGGCGTTTTAAGTGCGTAAATTTACGAATTATCATTCATGCATTTCAGCATATAGTTTCCACATTCACATAGCGTACAAAAAAATGGCGCATTTGGGTCTTTGCTTGGTCAAAGCCCTTATCGCCATTTTTCGAATTAAAGCTAAAAGTTTTAAAAAAGAAGTGGAAAATCTTAAGGTACTTTTATATATCTATTCTTACCCCATGAGCATCCGTTTCTAACATTTTTATTTGCCATCCGCCTTTGATTCCTTCCAAAAACTCTCTCATTTTCTTTTCAAAGTCAGCATTTTGGCTTTCCACAACCGAAATCAGAGTCGATCCCGATCCGCTTATAAATTCAGCTACGGCTCCAAGTTCTTCCGACTTTTTAAATATATCATCTATTCCATCTATGAGAGTCTTCCTGTAAGGCTGGTGGATCATATCCTTAGTGCAGCATCTTATCTTTTCAATTTCTCCCTTGTTGAATGCATTCACAAGCATCGCAACCCTTGATATGTTAAATACGCATTCGCTCGTTCCGTAGCTTTTAGGCATTACACCCCTGGCCTCTTCAGTGCTCACCTTGAAGCTTGGTATCATAACCGCAAACCTCAGGTTTTCAGGCACGTCAATTTCAGAGTATATAACTTTTCCTTCATTTGAGAGCGATACAACCATCCCGCCCGTTATCGCAGGTACGACATTGTCCGGATGGCCTTCAAGCTCTGTGGCTATATCTATTATGTCGTCTTGCGAAAGCTTTCCTCCCATAATGGCATTCGCAGCAGCTATTCCAGCAACTATCGCCGAAGCGCTGCTTCCAAGACCTCTGCTAAGAGGTATGCTGCAGTCTTTCATCCTGATTTTGAATCCCTTGTAGTCATATCCATATCTCTCCAGCACGAATACAAGGCTCGTGTATACCAGGTTGTCTTCAAGAGGCAGATCTACATCCTCTCCATCCCATATTACATCAACGCCTTCTTCCTGCTCCTGTATTACAAATTCATTATACATGTTCAGCGCCATTCCAAGCGCATCAAATCCCGGTCCCATATTTGCCGTAGTAGCCGGCACTTTTATATTAAACATATAATCCCCCCACTAGCTTAATATCTCAAAATCACAATAAATAAGCTAAAACAACAAATCGACCAGACTGTGCCGACTGGTTATTTCAGCCTAAAACGCCCTATTCCATGGCTATAAGATTGGCCTTGAACACTCCACTCATATTGTTTACCTCTTCTATGAGCTCGTCTATATTCATTTCCATATTGCTAAGATCAAACGTTATGCTCACATTTGCAGCATTGTTTATCGGTATGTCCTGCGATATGGTAAGTATGTTTCCCTTTCTTTCGGCAATCTTGTCAAGTACATTCGAAAGAACTCCCGGAGTATGGTCCAGTATCATTATTATAGTAGCCTTTCTGCCCTTTGTAGCCTCGGAAACAGTGAAAACATAGTCCTTATATTTATAGAAAGTGCTCCTACTTATGCCAAGCATCTTGCATACATGCGTTATTCCCTTTGCCTGTCCCGTTCGAAGAAGGTCTTTTGCCTTTACCACCTTTTCGTACACGTCAGGAAGTATTTCCTTATCGACTATAAGGTAACTGCTTTTATTTTCTCCCATTCAAGAAAACCTCCAGTACTGTTTTGTTTATACTCCATATACAATTGTTTTCCATTCAAAGACTTTTGAGATATTATAACACATTTTGATTTTGTATACAACGTCTGGGGTGAAAATTGTATACAATTTTGCACGGCTGCTTTTTGCCGGCTGGAATCCATTATTTCCAGCTCATGGAATGGCTTTGCATTTACAGTTTTAAGCCTTCTTTTCCTTGATTTTTTTCTTTTTTAGAAGCCTAAGCTCCCTCAGCTTTCCAAACTTGTCGTCGCCATCCGCGTCTTCAAACAGAGAACACATAAGCCCCTTTTCCTTTGTTACGCAAAAGTTTCCGCTCCGTTTGCACATGTATTTGCCTTTTTCGCTGTCGTACTGTTCATTCTTACACATAGTGTTCACCTCTTGTGATTTCTTGTACTCTAATGCTATTTTACAACAAATCACCCCGCCATAAAATATTTCTTTTACGGGTGTACATGAAAAAAGCACATGGCCGAGCTTTTTGATGCAGTCTCAACCATGTGCAAAATTTTTCTTTCATTAATAGGCAATATACATTTTAAAATGCAGGCCAGAATAATCTATGACCTTTTCGATTTCCTATTGGCTTCCTACCTTATCTGTCCGTCCCCGAATATTATATACTTAGTGGAAGTAAGCTCCTTAAGACCCATAGGGCCTCTTGCGTGAAGCTTTTGTGTGCTTATCCCAATCTCGGCTCCAAATCCGAATTCAGACCCGTCGGTGAACCTTGTAGACGCATTCACATATACAGCCGCGGCGTCAACTTCTTCAAGGAACCTTTGAGAATTTGAATAGTCGTTTGTGATTATGGCCTCCGAGTGCCCGCTTCCATAGTGGCTTATGTGGTTCATTGCCTCGTCAATGCTGTCAACCACCTTCATTCCTATGACATAGTCAAGATATTCCGTGAACCAGTCCTCTTCAGTGGCCTTTTGGGCCTTTGGATACATTGCCATTACCTTTGCATCCCCTATTACCTTAACGCCCTTGGCCTCAAGCTCTGCGCATATCCTTGGGACAAATTCTGCCGCGACACTTGAATGCACAATAAGTTTTTCCGCAGCGTTGCAAACCCCAGGTCTTGAAGTCTTGGCGTTTATAACTATTCTGCTGGCCATGTCAAAATCTGCGCTTTCATCAACATATATGTGGCAGTTTCCAACTCCCGTTTCAATGACAGGAACTGTACTGTTTTGGACTACGGACTGTATAAGTCCCGCGCCTCCCCTTGGTATTAGCACGTCAAGGTATTCGTTGAGCTTCATCATCTCAAGAGCTACTTTCCTGTCAGTGTCCTCGACAAGCTGAAGTATCTCCCTTGGAGCTCCGCAATCCTCTAGAGCCGACTGTATAACATTCACTATGGCCATGTTTGAATTTATGGCCTCCTTGCCTCCCCTTAAAAGAGCCACGTTTGAACTTTTAAGGCACAGTCCGAATGCGTCCGCTGTAACGTTCGGCCTAGCCTCGTATATTATTCCGACAACCCCCATCGGAACCCTCTTTTGGCCTATTGTCATTCCGTTAGGCCTCTTTTTCATGAAAAGAACCTCGCCGACAGGATCGTCAAGGCCGGCTATGTCAACAAGCCCCTTTGCCATTGACTCTATTCTGCCCTTTCCAAGCGTTAGCCTGTCCAAAAGAGCCCCGCTTATTCCGTTTTCCTTTGCCGCATTTATGTCCTTTTCATTCGCCGCTATTATCTCATCCTGCTTTTCAATAAGCGCGTCTGCCGCCTTTATTAGTATCTCGTCTTTTTTAGCCCTTGAATATCTCGCAAGCTCTCTCGACGCCCTTTTTGCCTTTTTTCCCTTTTCTATAAGTTCACTCAATGATTTTCCCTCCAGTCTTTTTTGTCCCTACAAACTTTATATTCTCAAGTTCACATTCTCATAAACGTTTTTATAGTCTTTCTATCTGTTTTGAGGCGCCACGAAATGAGTTCCTATTTCCTCGCCCTTTATTATGTCATACATTATGGAAGGATCGCTTCCATTTGCTATTACCGTATCTATGCCCGACTCGTAAGCTATCTGGGCAGCCTTTACCTTTGTTATCATTCCACCTGTTCCGAGAGTCGAACTGGTTCCCGATGCCAGCCTTTCTATGTCCCTTCCTATCTCCTCAATCCTTGAAAGGAGCTTTGCATCAGGATTTTTTCTAGGATCTCCCGTATAAAGCCCGTCTATATCCGTAAGAAGTATCAAAAGATCTGCATTCGTAAGCGACGCAACTGTAGCTGAAAGAGTGTCGTTGTCACCAAAAACTATCTCGTCTGTTGCTATTGTGTCATTTTCGTTCACAATCGGTATTACACCCATTTCCAAAAGGGCATTGAATGTATTTTCTGCATTAGTCTTTGTCTCTTCGTTTTCCGTTACATATCTTGTGAGCAGAACCTGCGAGACTATCTGGTTGTAGTCGTTGAAAAACCTCTGATATATCTTCATGAGCATGGCCTGCCCAACTGATGCCGCAGCCTGCTTTCCCTGTACTGTCTTTATTATTTCGCTGTCTCTGATTCCAAGCTTTGCAACTCCTACCCCTATAGCAGCCGAGGTCACAAGTATCACCTGTTTGCCCTGGTTGCTTATGTCCGAAAGAACCCTGGCTATTTTATCTATCCTTTCAAAATTAAGCTTTCCATTTGAATAAGTAAGAGTGGATGTTCCTATCTTTACTACCACTCTGTTTATGTCCTTACTGTATTTTTTAGTATTTTCAAAACTCATCAGTTCAACTTCCTTTCAAAACTTTTCTTTTATAGTATTATTTGACATGCGCATATAGCTGAATTTACCTCTTCCTTTTAACGCACTAAACTACTCTTTGCATGTCATTTATTTAAATTCTTTCAGTTGAATACGATGAGCTTTCCGGCCGTTTTATAATCAAAATTGAAGCTTTCATAAACATCATTTCCTTTCAAATCGCATGGCAAGTCACAAAATCGTACACGTCCAAATCGGCTTGTAATGTTACATGATTTGGATATATTTAAAAACGTGTATCTTATTATTTTATAATAGTTTGTCTTTTACGTAAACACTCATAACAAGCTTTTATGCCATGTGCTTTCAATACGTATGGTTTAATTTATATATATTCCAAGCTCTACCGAGTCGCCTGTACGTCTATTTTGCCACATCCACGTTGCACAGCATATCAAAGTGAAAGGCATAAAACCGTAAATGTCACCGGTTTTATGCCTCCTATTTTTCTAAAACTCAAAATTTTAATTGGAGCATGAACCGCTCACAACTTATGCTAGCCATATTGTAGGTATGGATTTTTCCATTAAATAATCACTCCATTGGAATTCCATGGATTTGCCTATTTGTTTTTACAGACCCAGGAATCCGTCTATAAGCTCTATAAGCTGACCTATTTCAGGCTTGCTCATCTGCGCATCCGCACCGACTGAATGTCCTTTGTGCCTTAAGTCTCCTGTTATGAGCGATGAGAATATTACTACAGGAAGGCTCTTAAGAACCTTGTCTGTTTTTATCTTTTTAGTCAGAGTGTGTCCGTCCAGTTGAGGCATTTCTATGTCTGTAACGAGAAGATTGACATTTTGCTTAAAATCGTCTCCCAGCTTTTCCTTAAGCGCTTCGAGGTACTGATAAGCCGCAAGGCCGTCGTTGAAGAAGGTGAGGTTCGAATACCCGGCTTTTGTAAGCACATCTTTTAGGAGTTTCCTTATCAGCGGCGAATCGTCTGCAAGCATTATCTTCTTGTTCATTCTGTTTTCTTTTGCATCTATGCCGCCCAATCTTTCTTCAGATATTCCAGTTGAAGGGCTTATGTCTATTACTATTTTTTCAAAGTCAAGCAATATGAGTATATTATTTTGATAGTTGATATTTCCTATTATAAGCGAGTTTTCTATTATGGAATCCGGCTTTTTTATGTCCTCCCATTTTATCCTGTGTATGCCTATTACCTTGTCCACAAGGAATGCCACTTTGAGATTGTTGAATTCACAAAGAAGAGTCATTCTACTGTCTTCAACTGTCGGCTTTTTATCAAGAACATATTTCATATCTATTACACTTATTACATCGCCCCTTACAAGAGTTATCCCCGAAATTGCCGGGTGAGAATTCGGTATTTTATTGAGTGACTTAATGCTCAATATCTCTTTGACCTTTATTACGTTTATGGCATATTTTCTTCCCTCAACTTCAAATTCCAATATTTCAAGTTCTCCCGTACCTGATTCAAGAAGTATTCCTTTGTAGTCCTCCATAATCATTCTCTCCATTTCTAAATGTATTTGTTTACATATTTTTCACGCTTCCCCGGTTCACTCGTCTGCATATTTATATCTTTAAATTTTAAACCTCCGATATCCATAATAATACTCACTGCCCAAATACCCCATTATTTAACATATATCCTTTTTTTATTTTTTTATTCAGTTTTCGCCCTGCATAGTTTAATCTTATAACATTTTTCATTAAAAAGTCATATGAATTTCGTCGATTTTTGTGTTTTTCCAAAAAAAGACCAGCTTATGCCGGTCTTTCAGTATATTAAAGTTCTTGAAATTGTATTTACAGGTACTCATTCATTCCCTGCTTTTTCAAATGTTCTACTATCTTCTTCACATCCTGCGCCTTTTCCTTTGGGCACACAAGTATCGAATCGTCGGTTTCTATAACTATCATGTTATCAAGCCCTATTGTGGCTATGAGCCTTGAATTGCTATAAACTATTGAATTTCTGGTATCCAAACCCACATTGTCTCCACGGATTATGTTACCCTTTTCATCTGCGTCAAATATGGCTCCAAGGGCGTCCCACGAACCGACGTCGTTCCATCCAAAATCCCCCGGCACAACTACTACATCATCAGATCTTTCCATTACTCCATAGTCTATGGATGTACTTATCAGGCTTGGGTATATCTCGTGAAGCTTCTCGTATTCATCTTTACCGCCCATGTAGATGGACAGGTTCTCAAGTTTCTTGTAGAGTTTTGGAAGAAACCTTTTGAAATCTTCAAGAATTTTTGAAACCCGCCATACAAACATCCCACTGTTCCAAAGGTATTCTCCCGATTCCATGTAGGCCTTTGCCGTTTCAAGTTCCGGCTTTTCAACAAATTCGTCCACATCATATGCGCTGTCCGCATATATGTGTCCAGTATCTTTCAAAAGCTTTATGTACCCGTATCCAGTTGATGGAAAAGTTGGCTTTATGCCTATTGTAACAAGATTCCCCGAGCTTTCTGCAATATCCACGGCTCTTTCAAGTGTACTCTTAAAACCCGCCTCGTCCTTTATATAATGGTCTGATGGGAATACACACATTATGCCGTCCCCATGCCTTTTCTGTATGGCAAATGCGGCATATCCTATTGCCGCTGCCGTATTCCTCGCCGCAGGCTCATAGAGTATATTCAACGTGTCCGTGCATGCTATTGTGTCACTAAGGAGATCTCCCTGTTTTTCATTTGTGACTATGTATATGTCCTCCCTCTGAACGATAGAGGATATCCTGTCTATAGTCTCGTTTATCAGGGCGTCCCCTCCGCTCAAGTTCAAAAGCTGCTTAGGGGTTTTCTGCCTGCTTATCGGCCAAAACCTGGTGCCTCCACCACCTGCCATTATGACTGCAAATCTTTTCATAAAAATCCCCTCCAAGTCATATTCTATTTGTTTTACTTATACCCTTGAAGGGGCACTGTGAACATAAAAAACTATATTCTCGCAACTCCAGAGTCCACTGCTGCTTTTTTCACTGCCTGTGCAACATTCTCTGCAACCCCTCTGTCAAAAGCTTTTGGAAGTATGTACTCCCTTGAGATATCATCGTCAGATATTGTGTTTGCTATTGCATTTGCAGCCGCTATTTTCATCTCCTCGTTTATATCACTGGCCCTTACGTCAAGAGCACCTCTGAATATCCCCGGAAATGCAAGCACATTGTTTACCTGGTTTGGAAAATCAGATCTTCCCGTTCCTATTATGAACGCCCCTCCCTTTACAGCCTCTTCAGGCATTATTTCAGGGACAGGATTTGCCATCGCAAATACTATGGCCTTTTCATTCATTGAAGAGATCATATCCGCGCTGACTATGTTTGGAGCTGAAACCCCTATGAAAATGTCCTTTCCTTTTATTGCATCCACAAGCTTTCCAGTCTCGCCTTTTTTATTCGTTATTTTGGCCATTTCAAGCTGAGCCCAATTGAGCCCCTCGCTGTTTTCATGCACAATGCCGTTTATGTCGCAAAAAACTATGTTTTTCATACCCATTTCAAGCAGCAGTTTTCCTATTGCTATTCCGGCAGACCCTGTTCCGTTTATAACCGCCTCAACTTCCGACATCTTCTTGCCTGCAAGCTTTAAAGAGTTTATAAGCCCTGCAGCAACTACTATAGCAGTTCCGTGCTGATCATCATGGAATACTGGTATGTCAAGTATTTCCTTTAGTCTTTTTTCTATTTCAAAACACCTTGGAGCTGCTATGTCTTCAAGGTTTATCCCTCCAAACACCGGCTCCATAAGCTGTACTGTTCTTACTATCTCATCGACGTCCTTTGTGTCAAGACATATCGGAAAAGCATCAACTCCGGCAAATTCCTTGAAAAGTATTGCTTTTCCCTCCATTACAGGAATAGAAGCCTTCGCACCTATGTCTCCCAGACCCAGCACTGCAGTTCCGTCGCTAACAACTGCCACAAGGTTTCCCTTTGAGGTATAATCATACACCTTGCTCTCATCAGACGCTATCTCCCTGCACGGCTGTGCAACCCCTGGAGTGTACGCTACTGAAAGATCCACAGAATTTTCAACTTTCACCTTGCTGCAAACGCTTATTTTTCCCTGATGCTTCTTATGTAGTTCTATAGCCATTTTATTGTAATCCATAAAAATTCCTCCAAAGTTATTTTTTATTTTCTGTATTTTTTTCTTTCAGTCTCATAAAGGTTGTTTCCCTCGCTGTCTATAACTACCACCGCCGGAAAATCCTCGACTTCAAGCTTTCTTATGGCCTCAGGCCCAAGGTCCCCATACGCCACAACCTGTGCATCTTTAATTCTTGAAGCTATAAGGGCTGCAGCACCTCCAACAGCGGCAAAGTATACTGCACCGTTTTTTTTCATGCCCTCTATTACCTGCTCGCTCCTGCTTCCCTTCCCTATCATTCCTGTAAGTCCAAGATCTAAAAGAGGCACTGTCATATCGTCCATCCTGTAGCTGGTAGTGGGACCTGCTGATCCTATCGCCTTTCCTGGCTTTGCAGGTGAGGGGCCTACGTAGTATATTATCTGGTTCTTGGGGTCGAAAGGCAGCTTCTCCCCCTTTTCAATAGCTTCCATAAGCCTTTTGTGAGCCGCATCCCTTCCGGTGTAAACATTTCCGCTTATAAGAACCATGTCGCCTGCCTTCAGTTTTCTGGCGTCTTCCCTAGTAAGCGGCGTTTTTATTTTTATACTTTCTCCCATGTTATTCTCCTTTAAAACAGTATTATATATATGAACAAAATAAGACTCCATATGCAATATAACAATATAATAACACAAACATCTTCCACAAAACACAGCCTATAATACGTTTTTTATCTTTTTTTTGAATTGAATAACATGCAAGTCCGGATTGATGTAAAGCCTAACAAAAGGCATGTGCATTGTGACTTTCTGGAGGCATAAAAAAAAGACCCCTCTGATTCTTACAGAAAGGCCTTCTCTATTTTATGATTTTTCTATAAATCCACCGTATTAGGCAGCTTTTTTACTTGATGCAGCAGTTTCCTTGAATATTCCAAATGGCTTTCCAACTGGCAGAAACACTTTTCCGAAGTGAGCGTTAAGAACTGCAGCTGCTGAACCATAAAATGCCATAATTGAAATAAGAAGCTCTGATATAGCCGCGAATGAGTGAGACGCTTCGTGGGCTATTCCAAACGAGCTAAGTGAAAGACCTATGAATAGGCAGTCTATCAATACAAATATTATAAATAATACCTTGTGAGTTTCCATAGCTCCTATTGTCATATAAAGAGTAAATATAAGATATCCTACAAATGCAAATCCAAGCTGCTTTCCATCAACTCCTGATGCAAGAGCCTCTCCGAACACTCCCTGCTGTATCATCCATGACATTGCCACTGCCATCCAGAAGAAAGCATATCCTCCAAAAGCCGTTGTTCCAAATACATTGCCTTTCTTGGCATCGTTTATGCATGCGAAAAGCTGTGCAAATGCTCCAAGAAATATAGCCCAAGGCAGTATAAACGAAACTCCGCTTGTAAGGCCCAGCTTTTGTGATGAAGCTACAAGAGTTACCATTGCAAGACCAAACAGTCCAAGTGCCGAAGGGTCTGCAGTGCTAATCTTCATTTCTTTCATTTGATTTTCCATCAATAATAAACCTCCCATAAAACTTTACAAAATAATAAGAGACTGACTTGTCAAAAAAATATCTGTCTCTCATCTATATTATACATAATCATTATGGTTTTTCAAATACTTTTTTATAGTTTTTTTTAAAAAAATAGAGCATATTTTAGTTTTAAACATTTTTTTTGCGATAATCCCGCTTTTTTAACAAAAATAAGCTTTTTTAAAGATATAAGAGGTGTTTTAATATGTATTATATTTTTTTTATACTCAAAATTATATTTTTAATTTCATTCTACATATAATTCACTCTTGCCTTTTCCAGATTTTTTAACGTTATACATGGCCTTATCTGCATTTTCAATGAGCTGTTCTATATTTCTGCCGTTTTTAGGAAATATGCTTATGCCTATGCTTATCCCCATTTTCGAAATTTCCTTTTCTGAAAAATGTTCATGTATCCTGTTTTGGATTCTATTCGAAAACCCTACGGGATCTTCTTCACTGCGGATTTGAGACATGACCACTACAAACTCGTCTCCGCCTATCCTTGCGACAAAATCGTCATTTCTTACCGATTCACTTAATATGTCCGCTATTGTCTTTAGCACATAGTCGCCATACTTGTGTCCGTAAGTGTCGTTAATCTTCTTGAAATCATCCACATCCAAAAACATTACGGCAAACATTTTCTCTCTTGCAATTGCATCTTTTGAAAGGTTTTCTATGTATTCGGTAAGGTATTTCCTGTTTGGAAGATTGGTCAAATGGTCTAGTCTTGCCATTTCCATTATGTCCGACTCCCTTTCTTTTATAGCTGTTATATCCCAGAATATCATTCCAAAATGCTCTACCTGCAGGGCATATATTATTACAGAATACCAGTGTTCATGCATTTTTATTTGTATCTCCTGAGTGTTTTCAGAGATTTTATCATTCCAGAATTTATTAAACCCCTTCGTGACTGCTCCAATTGGATATCCGTAATTTTTTTCAATTTGACCGAAGCTGTTGTCTTTCAGTTCAAGCCCTTCAATGCCTATCATCTCGTAAAAGCGGCTGTTGGCCTCTATTATTTCAAAATCCACTATGTTCATTTTTTTATTGTCGCTGTATAACGCCCTCACATATGCAAAGCTCTCGCTCATATGCTCAAAGAGAAGCCTGTATCTGCGCTCTTCATGAAAGGCCCTTTCGTGACTTTCCTCAAGCCGGTCCAGCATAAGGTTTATTGATGTCCCGAGATTTGATATCTCATCTTTGCCTCCAATTTTGACCCTGTTCTTTCTACTTGTTCCCTTACCCATATTTTCCATAAAACCCTTCAGCTTCATTATCCTTGCTGTTACAGCCTTTTCAAACACCCTGTTTGACACATATGCAAACACAAAAGCCATAGCCATCACCATGTATATGTACTTTTTAAGCAGATGCACTCCAAGCGAATATATCTCTGCAATGTTTGAAACTTCAAGTATTATGGTATCCTTATTGTCCAATGTTTCCACCGGCAGATAAGACTTTATTATTTCCTCTTCCTTTTTTATGAGAACTCCATTTATATTCTCGACACCTTCGATCTCATTGAACTCGTCATATTGGTACAGCTGGATGTCCAAATATGTGGATTTCGAAAACCTGCTTATTTCCTGCTCGTTCAAATTTCTGCCCATTATCATAGCGCCGGCGGGAACTCCCCTTCCGCTGCTCCTTAGTACCGGACGTATACTGACTATTACAAAACCCTCAGGAACTTTTACTATCCCCCGCTTGTAAACCCCCGTTTGTATTACTTCTTCAACCAGTTCCTCAGATGCTATTGACTTTGATATTCCATTTCCCATGCTTTTTTCCCGTCCTGTATACATATCGTATTCCGCGCTGAATAGCGGCTGCCTCTCTTTATCTGTAAGCACAAGAAAGTCTATCCTGAAATTTTCTGTTATTGTGACGTTCTCTAAGTTTGAACTTATGTAGTTTTCATCCCCGTACATCAAAAATTCATATGTATCATCCCAGCTTGAGTAGTCAAGGTTTATTGAATCCAGCAGGTTTATCTCGCTATTTAGTTCACTTTTTAATCTCTCCAAATTTTTTTTCACATTCATAATTTCAATATCTTCAAATCCGGACAAGAATATGGTGTTTGAAAAAATAAAGATAATTATGGTAAGGCTAATCATCTCCATAAAAAATATTACTGATATTTTGTCTGAAAGTTTCATATTTCAACCATCCCCAGCTCTATAATAAAGTATTGTAAATCCATGTACCCATTTTACATTCGTATGTACTCATATCCGATTCTGTTGCTCTTTTTTCTCGGCATTGTTCTCATCAACTTGTATTATTATCATAATACACCCGTCATCTATTCTAATGTATTTTTTTTGTTTTTTAAAGCGTCCCAGCACCATAAATAGGTATTTTTTCTCATATATGTGAGCCTATTCCCCTATATAAATCCATACCCCGCGCAGCCATGTATTATTTATTTTTTACTGAAAAATAAAAATCCAATGGGAGTCACGGCAGATCAAAGCCGCCTTTTCCCATCGGATTTCCAATACTTATTATTCAGTCATCTCAAAAGCGAACATACCTCCTGAGGTATTTGTTCGAGTGAAAACTGCTTTTTCACCGCGCCTATGTTGAATGCAACCTTGGGCATTCCATATACGACACTGCTTTTTTCATCCTGGCCAATTGTCGCCGCCCCCTTCCTCCTCATGGCCAAAAGCCCCTTCGCCCCATCATATCCCATTCCGGTAAGTATTACCCCCACTGCATTTGCCCTGCATTCCCTCGCAACTGATTCAAACAACACATCGACTGACGGCTTGTGCCCGTTTACCTTTTCCGAGTCAAAAATCTCAACCTTAAGCCGCCTTCCTATGCGCACAAGCTTCATGTGTCTGTCTCCGGGGGCTATAAACACTTTTCCCGGTTCTAAAAATTCTCCTCCCTGGGCCTCTTTTACATGCAGGCTGAGCGAGCTGTCTAGCCGCTTTGCAAACATCTGCGAAAAAAGAGCCGGTATGTGCTGGACTATCACAATGGGAGGCATCTCTGCCGGAAACTCTTCTAGCACTCTGTTTATGGCCTGCGTCCCTCCGGTAGACGCACCTATTGCTATCACCTTGTCCATTTTCATGGCGGTTTTGATAAGCGATGAATGAATTCTTATATTTTTACCTTCAATGACATGTGCCCTTGCCGCTATTTTTATCTTGTCTATTATGTCGTTTATAAAATATTCAACCTTTTCAACGCTGCGCATGTCCGGCTTTGCCACAAAGTCGACCGCACCGGCATTCATGGCGTCAAGCACTGCCTCACTGACAGTGCTCACAACAATCACTGGAAGACTGTACTGCGGAAGCAATCTTCTTATGAAATCTATACCGTTCATTTTGGGCATTTGGACATCGCAGGTCATAACATCGGGCTTAAACTTCAGTATCTTGTCCCGCGCGTCAAATGGATCTACAGCCTTTGCCACTACCTGTATCTTCGGGTTTGATGAAATTCCTCGCGAGAGCACCTCCCTAAACAGCAAACTGTCGTCTACAACTAGAACCTTTATCTTTTTGTCTGAATTCATAGTATGCACCTCTGCCTTTTGATTTATAACTGATGCTGCAGCATGAAAGGGCATTATGCTGCAGCATTACAAAACGTCCTATTCAAATTGTGCTCTATTCCTTTCTGTAAACTGCAGGTCTTACATATTTGAATCTGGTTTTTTCCCGCTCCAAAGATTCTGAATGTCCGACAAATAAATATCCCCCAGGCTCAATATACTCATGAAATTTTTCAACCAGTTCACATTTTGTCTGCTTATCAAAATATATCATCACATTTCTGCAGAATATGGTATGGAATTTGCGCCTGAACGGAAACTTCTTCTCTATTAAATTGAATTTCCTGTATATCACCTCATTTTTAATTTCGTCACATACTGCAAAATTTTCATCCTTATACTTCTTAAAATACTTTGCCTTCCAGCTCGCTGGAATCGGTTCTATCCTCTCCCTTGTATATACTCCCCTTTTAGCTGTCTTTAGAACTGACCGCGAAATATCTGTCGCAAGTAGCTTTGTGTCCCAAAACATTTTTTTCCCCGAAAAATATTCATCTATTATCATGGCTAGAGTATATGACTCTTCACCCGACGAACAGGCTGCACTCCATATCCTAAGGTCCCTGTCTTTCACCGAACTCTCAAGGTATGGGAGCACAACCTTTTTAAAGTAGTGAAAGTGGTCCGGCTCCCTCATGAAATATGTGTGATTTGTAGTTATCTTGTCCACAAGAGTCATTAATCCACCGCCGCTCTTGTCTGCAAGCATGTAGTTATAATACTGCATGAAATTTGTAAATCCCATTTCATTTAGGACTCCGCTTAGCCTTCCTCTAAGCAGTGTCTGCTTTTCCTTTTTTAGGTATATACCATAATTTGACTTTATATATTCTGACAATAGTTCAAATTCTTTTTCTGTAATCCGTATCATATCAGTACTTTCCAAATTCATTTTCACTTAATGAAATTTTATTTGAGTTTGTACTGGCAACCTCTTTGTAATATTCTTCGTTTTGGCCTTGTACAGTTTTCTTTTTATTCATCTTATCTAGCAGCTTGAATACGCCGGGATTTACATTATCGTCATTTGACGAAAAATTTCCACCTGTACTTTTTAGCTTAAATTTCGAAGCCTGCTCTCTGAGCATTACAGCCTGGCTTGAAAGCTCTTCGCTTGCCGCCGCAGTTTCCTCAGAAGTCGCCGCCGTTGTCTGTACAACTTCCGAAACCTCCATTACAGCCTGGTTTATCTGTTCGACTCCACTGGCCTGTTCATTGGATGCCACAGCTATGTCTCCAACCAGATTTGCCACCTTGGCAACATCTTGCACTATCTTGTCCAGTTTTTGAGCGGTTTCATTTGCAATGCTGGTTCCCCCTTCGACTTTCTTTATTGAACCTTCTATCATCGTTGTTGTTTCTTTTGCCGCATTTGCAGACCTTGCAGCCAAATTTCTAACCTCTTCCGCAACCACTGCAAAACCCTTGCCGTGCTGCCCCGCTCTTGCAGCTTCTACTGCGGCGTTCAAAGCTAGTATGTTTGTCTGGAAGGCTATCTCGTCTATGACTTTTATTATCTTGGATATGTTATTTGAAGCCATATTTATCTCGTCCATGGATTTTAGCATCTCGTTCATCTGCTCGTTTCCTTCCATGGCGTTTGCCTTTGCAGTTTCAGCAATTTCATTGGCCTTGTCCGCATTGTGGGCATTTTGATTTATCTGTACCGAAATCTCCTCTATTGAAGCCGTAAGTTCCTCTATTGAGCTGGCCTGTTCCGTAGCTCCCTGTGAAAGCGATATGCTCGAATCCGACACTTGGCCGGAACCTGCGGCAACCTGTTCTGAAGTTATGCTTATGTTTGTCATTACCTCGTTTATATTGTCAGCCATCCTTGAAAATGCCTTTGCAAGCACTCCCACTTCGTCTTTTGATGTAACTTCTATATTGACTCCAAGGTCGCCATCTGCAATTTTTCTGGCGGAGCCCACAAGATTTCCTATAGGCTTGCTTATGCTCCTTGATATATAAACTCCCAGCGCTATCGCTATTAGCATACTTACAGCTATTATGGCGATCATAGTCATAGTCGCCTTGTTTGCGATTTCGGTGTTGAACTCTGCCTTCGCTTTTGCATCAGCCACTTTCATAACCATCAAATTTTCAATTGCATTTTTTTCCGCATCAGCACTGATCTTCATATCTCCATTCAAAAATTCATATGCCTCGACATCCCTGTTTTCTCTAGCCATTGCAACCAGTTTATTTACATCTGCACTCATTGCCGCCCTGCTTCCCATGAAGTCATCATATGCCCTTCTCATTTCATCCGATGTTACTGTCTCTTCAAACTTATCAGACAAGACGTTTAGTTCTTCCACTAGTCCTTCTATTTCTTTATACTGGGTATTTATTTTTTCGATGTCATTTTCAAGTATCACATTCCTAAGCCTGACCCTTATCCTTTGAAAATCTTTCGCCATATCAGCCGAGTAGGAAATAGGTACTGTCATATTAGTGTATAAAAGGGTGTCATTGTTATCTATCACTTTTATGTTTCTGATTCCAACAAACCCTACAACCCCCGTTATAAGTGCAACCATGATAAACCCCGTCAAAAGCTTTACAGATATTTTAAGATCCTTATACCACTGCATGCCATACCCTCCTTTTAAATCATATCCGCCAGATTTTCAGATTCCTCTTCATTCAAAAGCCTGTTGCTGTCAAGCAGCAGCACCACATCTTCCTCCACCTTGCCTATACCGTTTATATATCTGTCTCTTTCACTGTACAGCCTTGGCGGCTGGACAATATTTTCCCTGGTTATTGAAATCACCTCTGAGACACTGTCTATTATAAGCCCCATAGGAACATCGTTAATGTCAATGACTATGACGCAGGTTCTGTCGTTGTATTCCCGGCTTTCCTTGTTGAACCTAAGCCTGACATCCATAACCGGTATTATCTTGCCTCGAAGGTTTATTATTCCCATTATATATTCGGGCATTTCTGGAACCTGGGTGATTGGCTGAAGACCTATTATCTCTGTGACATGCCTTATTTCTATTCCGTAGCTTTCACTTTCCAGGCTGAATATCAAGAATTTGTTCTTTTGAGTGTCCTCCTCCCTTTCCAAGACTTCATTTTCAATAACTTCAGACATTATTCCACCCCTTCCCCAAATTCCAAACTGTCCATGGTTTACATTTTTTGCATACACTATTTATGTGATACTTCGTGCAAGCTCTTCCAGGTTGAGTATTAAGCTTATGCTGCCATCTCCCAGCAAAGTGCAGCCTGCTATTCCCTTTATCTTTTTGTTTCTCTTTATATATACAGGCAGACCCTTTACAACAACCTGCTGCTGTCCCATAAGCTCGTCCGCAAATACGCATATGAATCTGCCCCGCTGCTCCACCATAACCATTATTCCCTCTGTAAGCTTTGTCACTTGTGTTTCAACTCCATAAATTTCGTGCAACCTGACTATAGGATAGCAGTTCCCTCTTACCATTATCATTTCATTGCCAATTGGGTCCCTTATGAGATCCCCTTCATCCGCCCTGAAAGACTCCCTTATCGCAGTAACCGGTATTGTATATCTTGAACAGCCTACCCTTATGTTCATTCCATCTATTATGGCAAGAGTAAGCGGTATTTTCATTACAACAGAAGAACCCTTTCCTTTTGTGCTGTCAACTAATATAGAACCTCCTACAGCTTCTATGTTTTTAGTTACAACATCCATGCCTACTCCTCTTCCCGAAAACTGGCTTACATTTTCCTTGGTTGAAAAACCTGGCATGAATATTAGATTGTAAATTTCCGTATCGCTCATCTCTGATTCAGGTTTTTGAAGCAAATTCTTCTCCCCGGCCTTTTTTAGTATCTTGTCCTTGTCCAAACCCTTGCCGTCATCTTTAACGGCTATTACAACATCGCTTCCCTCATTTCTGGCTTCAAGAGTGACAGTTCCCGTTTGTGGCTTGTCCATATCTATTCTTTCCTGGCCGCTTTCAATTCCATGGTCCATTGAATTTCTTATAAGGTGCATAAGCGGGTCTGATATGTGTTCAATTATATTTTTGTCAACCTCCGTATCCTCTCCTATAACCTCCAGATGTGCATCCTTGGACAGCTTTTTGCACATGTCCCTTAAAATCCTGCTCATCTTGAAGAAAGTATTTGAAAGCGGAACCATTCTCATTGACATGACTACGTCCTGCAGTTCACTCGTTATTTTATTCAAATGCCTTGATGCTTTTTCAAAGCCCTCTGATTCAAGAGCTTTCACATCCGGATTCTGGGTAACCATAGCTTCAGCTACAACCATTTCCCCCACAAGATCCATAAGTTGATCCAGTTTTGATACATTCACACTTATAAATTTTTGATTCTGCGAAGAGTTTATTTCTTTTTTAGCTTTTATTTCCTCTTTCTTCTGTTTTTCGCCGATATCCATTTTCACATTTTCGCACTTTTCATCCGCTTTAACCTTGACAGGTTCTTCAGCTGTCTTAATCATTTCAAATTCTTCCGCATTTTCAACATTTGAAATCTGGAGCTCTTTCAAGAACGCTACCTGCTCAAAAAAATCATGTACTTCATCATATGATATGTCTGTCTTTAGAAATAATTCAAAGCCTTCTTTTTTTATCTGTTCCTCGCTCGTTTCGCTGTCTATTATATCCTTTGGAAAATGCAATATTTCATCCGCCATATCCTTAAGATTGTGTACTATCGTATATGCCCTTACATTTTCCATCTGACAGCCATCTTCAAAAAACACCTTCACTCTGTAACAATTTTTGCATCTGCCTTCAGAGTCCATCTCCTTATTCTTCTGAACAGATGCCTCCATATCCTGGGATTCAACAGTTTCATATTGTTTATATTCAGGCTTGACCTCCCCTTCGCCGCTTCCTTTAAGATATTCCAAAAAACTTCGTATCGTTCCAATAAGCTCTTTGGGATATTCATCGGAGCCATCCCCCGATTTTATCTTTTCAATCTCGACTTTTATAAAATCAATGCTTTCAAATACTATATCCGATAAAGCCGAGCAGTCTACATCGTCCGGCTTTTTCTCCCTCAAGAGAAAAAACAGATCTTCAACAGAATGAGCCAGTGATGAAATATTGTCAAAAGACATCATTGCAGATGACCCCTTTATGGTATGCATGAACCTGAATATTTCATTTATCGCATCTGCCGTATATTCATTGCGCTGCTCACTGTCCATTATCGCCTGTTCAAGCTGCTCTAGTATCTGTGTGGCTTCAAATATATAAATGTCCAGCATCGATTCTTTTGAATATTCTTCCGACAATTCCAGACCCCCTTCGACATTATTCGATATTAGTTTATATCTAAACTATCTTTTAACTATTTTTTTTATACCCTTAGTCCTTTGAGGTATTCAAAATTTATTTTTTAAAACATTTAAAAAACAGCCTGATTTGGCGCAGAGCGCTAAATCAGCCTGTTTACATAGTAGTATATATTTATTGTCTTAACATTTTATTGAATGCTAGTGTTGAAATTTTCAATAACGCTCTTAAATCCTGATTTACTGCTATTTTGACATCGAAGCACAGGTATGTTTTTTTTCTTGGCCTCACTTTGCACCGTAGTCGCTATTTTGTGTGAAACAGTGTCTACAAGAATGACTATGGCATCGCTTCTTCCCACAGATTTTTTTATTTTGTTTCTGCCATATGTATGCACCCTGGCCTTCATCCCAAGTTTTTTGGCTTCTTCAACATATATCCGCTCCATCCTGTCATGCCCTCCATATACTACAATACTCATGCCATTCCCTCCGTTTTCGTATTTTCGCTCACGTATAAAAAATAGTTTGAATATATCCATAAATCCTCTATCTATTTCCCCAAGAGCCCATCTTCTTTATGATAGTGATTGTCATTTTCACTTTGCATATATTCTACATTCAATACAATCACATGTCAACAGTTAATTGAGATTCATTCTCAATTATTCGAGTGCTTTTTACAGTGTGCTTTTAATTACATTTTTAATTTTCATTCAATTAGGGTATAAATCCAGTTAAAGACATATGCATTGGACGATTGCATATGCTGTGAAATAAGCGACACAGGGCCTGGAATTCCTAATGAATTCATCAATAAAATTTTCGAGCCATTTTTTACTACAAAGGACATAGACGAAGGCTCCGGACTTGGCCTTAGCATCACATATGACATAATAGTAAACAAACATAACTGAAAAATCGATGCAATCAGAACTCCAAATGAGCTCACTACATTTAGAATAAGCTTTTCCCTTCAAAATTGCTTTTACGGTCATTCTATCTACCGTAACAAATAGAGTGACATAATAAAAAAAAGCCGGAGAATCTCGGCTTTTTTATTATGTCACTCTATTGTATTTTTATATCGTTATCTCCTCATGCCTCGCAACATGGCAGTTTATATTCACTGCAACAGGCAGTCCTGCTATATGCGTAGGATATGTTTCAACATTCACCGCAAGAGCCGTTGTATTTCCTCCAAGCCCCTGGGGGCCTATTCCAAGCTCGTTTATCCTCTTTAAAAGTTCTTCCTCTATATCCCTTATGTGCTGTTTCTCGCTGTTTTTTCCTATTTCCCTTGTAAGTGCCTTTTTTGCAATCTGCGCAGCCTTATCTATAGTTCCGCCTATTCCAACTCCGACTACAACCGGCGGGCATGGATTCGGACCTGCAATGGAAACCGTCTCCACAACAAAGTCTATTACTCCACTCACGCCGTCTGAAGGCTTGAGCATTTTAGTCCTCGACATGTTTTCGCTACCAAAACCCTTTGGCGCAAAAACTATTTTTACACTTTCGCCCGGCACTATGTCCGTGTATATGACAGCGGGGGTATTGTCTCCTGTGTTTTCCCTTATAAGAGGGTCTGAAACCACAGACTTTCTAAGATATCCTTCTTCGTACCCCTGCCTTACGCCTTCATTAACCGCATCCACAATGCCGCCGCCAGTGAAGTGCACATCCTGTCCGACCTCCATGAATATCACTGCCATTCCGGTATCCTGGCACAGGGGAGTCTGCTCCGTCTTTGCTATATCGACATTTTGAAGCATTATTCCAAGAATGTCCCTTCCGGTAGGTGAACTTTCATTTTCCATTCTTTCATTTATGCACTTTACCACGTCTTCGCCAAGGTTTATG
The DNA here is from genome assembly GCA_965368085.1 of uncultured Peptoclostridium sp. Classification (GTDB taxonomy): domain Bacteria; phylum Bacillota; class Clostridia; order Peptostreptococcales; family Peptostreptococcaceae; genus Peptoclostridium. The sequence goes on from CBDULP010000033.1 coordinate 20,884, forward strand.
TTGGCGCTTATGCACATTTTTTTTATCGCCTCAGTTATAAGCTTTACATTTATCTCTCTCAAGGCCCCATCCTCCATACTTATTCCATATTTTTTCAAATAAAGTTCTACTTGTCACGAAGTATTCCTCAAGAGTATTATATTTTATTTTCTTTTTTTTGTGAACCCAAATCCGCATTTAACCTGTTGCATTTTCATCCATACCATTTTCCCTTTTGGTCTTCGTGTAATAGTATGTCGAAAGGGCAAAGCCAACAGATATCGATATGAAAGTTGCCATGGCAGCGCCCCTTCCCTGGTATACAGGTATGAGCACATAGTTCATTCCTATGTTTGCCAACGTGCTTACTATGTTTAGAAATAGCACCTTCGACTGTTTTTCGTTTGCCACAAGATAAGTTCCAAGATAGTAATTCACAAAAAGCATAGGCATGGCAAAGCCGAATATCTGGAGTATGTGGTATGCAGGGAGGTACTCTTTTCCAAACAGGAGTAATATCCCCCATTTTGCAAATATTAATATTCCCGCCGCTACCACTAACCCTCCTGCAAAATTCATTTTGAGCACATAAAAGCTCTTTTGCTCATCAAGGGACTTGTTGCTTAATTTCGGGAGGAGCACGGTTGTCATTATTGACGGGAATATAAGAAGGTTTGTGAGTATCCTCTTGGACGCACTGTAATATCCGGTTTCAACATCTCCCATGAAAGCATTTATCATCATAACGTCTATTTGCATGGCAAGCAGGGTTATTATTGAGTTTACAAAAAGAGGAGAGCTCCTTTTCACAAGTTCCAAAACTTCATGAGCCTTTACATTCACATATTTAATGGTGTATCTTCTTTTGGCCTTATTCATGCTCAGTGCAAACGTCAGTCCACGGCTTACAAGATATGCTCCGGCTACAAGCTCAAGCCTTGTCCCCTTTGGTCCGAACACTACAAACGCAATTGTAACCACAAGCAGAAGCAAATAATCCAAAACGTCATATAGCGCCATGTAATGCATCTCTTCGCTTGACTGGAAGCATATTTTGGGAACCTTTAGGAAATTTTGCATCAAAAATGCAACCCACAGTATTAACGCCGCTACCTCAATGTCCACAATTTCCAGTACTCCCATCAATATAAGCACAATGCTCATTATAACTGTCATAAAAAGCCGGGAAGTGACATTCATAGATATATATTTGTTCATGCTAGCGGAGTCCTTGGATATTTGAACTACAGAAAAAATATCAGTCCCAAGGTCAAGAAATATAGCCAGTATGCTCATAAGCGCCGTATAATATCCAAACCTTCCGTAAAGCTCCACACCAAGATATCTGGCTATTATGGTGGTTGCAATCAGTCCAAAAGCTATATTCACAAAATGGGCCGCAGTTATGAAAAAACTGTTTCTGGCCACTTTGCTCTCTTTAATTCTTTTTACATCCAGCTTTTTTGCAATTTCATCCCTGCGCATATTTCTCACCCCCGCCAAAATCCATATAATACAAATGCTGCAGTACTAATGTCTGCAGCATTATAATACTGGTTCATCATTCATTTTCCTTGAGGCTTTGAAGCCTTTTCACCTCTGCCTCGTCTTTTGTCTCCTTTTCCTCCTTGAGATACTCTGCATTTTGCTCTCTGTAATGTATGGCCGTCACTTCATCTAAAAACCCTATCCTGGCTCCAAGCATGTTGAGCCTGTTGAAAAATTCCCCGTCGTAAGGCATCTGGTATTTCCAGCAGTCCCTTGAATATCTCAAAAATGCAAGCCTCTTGTTGTACATGACGGATGCGTGCGAAACCCTCCCCCACTCGAATATTCCATCTCCAACTGTGTCCCAAACGTCCTCTTCCAGCTCTCTTTTAACCTTCGAATACACGACCTCGTAATTGTTTTCCATTGCAAAATTCACAAGCTTTTCAAGATGGTCCGGATGCCATTCGTCATCGTCATCAGTAGTAGCTATCCAGTCTCCAACGCAAAGGTCCAGAGCCTGAGTCAGTGCAGTATACCCCGGAACAAACCATCTTTTTTCACTGTCCATGAAGTGCTCCTTGGGATATGCCTGGGAATTGTAATACTTTATCCTCGGGTCGCCTATGCCCTTTACAAGTTCTTCCGTATTGTCGCTGCAGTGGTCTGCCACTACCACAACTTCGAAATTCTGGTATGTCTGCCTAAGTATTCCCTTTAATGTCCTGTTCACTAGTATGTCAGCCCTATTATATGTGGGTATCCTTATCGATATCAAAGGGTTTTCCTTCTTTATGGGATATATGTCCCTGTTTTCCTGAATCCTTTGCCTATCGAACCTGTTTTTCAAATAGTAGAGTGAAAAAAATCTATATATTCCCCTTTTTGTATCCTCTCTTATAAGATTTACTCTTCTTTTTATCTTTTTAGCAAGCATAATCATCCCTCCTTTTACCTAAAGATATGTACTCAAAAATTCTTTGAGAGCATCCTGCCAGCTTCTCATATAGTATCCGTGCTCCCTTTCAAG
>CBDULP010000034.1:0-20780 GCA_965368085.1 uncultured Peptoclostridium sp.
GGAGATACCCTTGCACCCTTAACATACTCTTTGAACATCTTTGGATTTGTGTAGTAGTATACAGGCATTACTATCATGTCTTCCATAATCATGTCCTCTGCCTTGTGCATCATTTCAAATCTCTTCGTCTCATCTGAAGTAAGCTTCGCTTCCCTTACAAGGTTGTCGAATGCTTCGTTGTTCCAGTGAGGGTGGTTGTTTCCACTTGTAGATATGAACATGTCTATGAATGTCATTGGGTCAACATAGTCGCCTACCCATCCATCTCTTGCTATTACAAAGTCCCCTTCGTTTCTTGTGTTCTGGAATACCTGCCACTCCTGGTTTACAAGATCTACTCTCACACCAAGGTTTTGGTTCCACATTTCACTTATAGCTTCTGCTACCTTCTTGTGATTTTCATTAGTGTTGTATACGAATTTGATTTCCGGGAATCCTTCTCCATTTGGATATCCAGCTTCAGCAAGAAGGGCCTTAGCCTTTTCAACCTGTGCAGTTGGCGTTATTCCATAGTCTCCGCCGGCTTCTCTGAAATCCTTTCCGTCAGGCTGTGTCATTCCTGTTGGAACGAATCCTGTTGCAGGAGTTTCTCCACCCTTTGTTACTATCTTAGTTATAGCTTCTCTGTCTATAGCAAGCGAGAACGCCTGTCTTACCCTTAAGTCGTTAGTAGGCTCCACGTTTACGTTGAATGCATAGAAGTAAGTTCCTATCTGAGGGAATACCTTGAACTCCGGATTGTTTTCAGCCTGGAATGTCGGTATTTGCTCTCTCGCAACCCTGTGAAGAGCGTCAACGTCTCCAGATTCAAACGAAGCCATTGCTGTAGATATCTCCTCCATGAAGTAGAATTCCACACCGTCAAGCTTTATTCTGTCTGCATCGTAGTAGTTTTCATTTTTAACGAATGACATTATATTTCCTTTTTCCCATTTTTCAAGCTTGAAAGGTCCGTTTGATATGTAGCTTTCCGGACTTAGAGCCCACTGCTCTCCATGAGCTTCAACCATGTCCTTTCTCACTGGGAAGTAAGTTGGGAATGCTGTAAGTTCAAGAAAGTAAGGAACACTTGATTCAAGAGTTACTTCAAGAGTCTTCTCGTCTATAGCCTTTACGCCGACTTCGTCTGCAGTAACTTCTCCCTTGTTGTACGCTTCTCCGTTTTTGATGTAGTAAAGCTGGTATGCATACTCAGATGCTGCCTCTTTTGAAAGAGCTCTCTTCCAAGAGTATTCAAAGTCTTGTGCTGTAACAGGCTGTCCGTCAGACCACTTAGAGTCTCTAAGGTGAAATGTGTAAACTGTGCCGTCATCTGAAACGTCAAAGGTTTCAGCAACACCTGGTATAGCCTTGTCATTGTCATCAAGTCTCATAAGTCCTTCAAATGCGTTTACCAGCACTATAGCTCCGTCAACCGCGGCATTAAGCGCAGGGTCTATAGTCTTTACATCAGCTTCAAGGTTGTACCTTACAACATTTCTTAGTTCCTTCGTATCGGCCTCTTTGTCTCCGCATCCAACAAGCGCGGTCATAACAAGCATTGCCGACAGAAGAATTGAAACTAGTTTCTTCATTTAAAATTACCCCCTTTAAAATTTTAGCCATTGCATCCCAAGCCCCAAGCATTCCTGTATACAGAAATATGGTTTTGAAGCTTTTGAATAGTCAGGCTTTTTGAAATAACAACTTAACAAACTTAATAATAAAAAATCTAAAAAAATTTACAGGCCAAGGCCTTTTTATATTTTAGATCTCGGGAAATCCAGTCATTTGAATCCCCGAGATCATAAAAATGCGAATAATATTTTTTATGTCTACTCGGTCGGTATTAAACCTCAGTGTTTATATATTTACCCAATCCTATATATATTATTCTATAAATATTATAAACTTCCTCTATATGTCTCAAAAAAATTATTTGTCCATAAGGTGACAAGCAACCCAGTGTCCGCCGCCCACGTCCTTGAACTCCGGCTCTGCCTGAGCACATATGTCCATTGCATATTTACACCTTGTCCTGAATCTGCATCCTGAAGGCGGATTCAGCGGCGAAGGTACATCTCCTTCAAGTATTATCCTGTTGCTTTCCTTTGCCACATTAGGGTCTGCTATAGGAACGGCTGAAAGAAGCGCCTGCGTATATGGATGCTGAGGTCTGTAGTACAGCTCGTCGCTGTCTGCAAGCTCAACCATCTTTCCAAGGTACATAACCCCTATCCTGTCCGATATGTGCTTAACCATAGAAAGATCATGCGCTATGAAAAGGTAGGTAAGACCCATTTCAGCCTGGAGGTCTTCAAGCATATTTACAACCTGCGCCTGTATTGAAACGTCGAGAGCCGATATAGGCTCGTCTGCTATTATGAACTCCGGCTCTACTGCAAGGGCTCTTGCTATTCCGACACGCTGTCTTTGTCCTCCTGAGAATTCGTGTGGGTATCTGTTGGCGTGGTCGCCGCTCAGTCCAACCGTTTCAAGAAGATATTGTATCCTTTCCATCCTCTCTTTTCCACTCGCTATATTGTGTATGTCAAGAGGCTCCCCCACTATGTCTCCAACCGTCATACGCGAGTTGAGCGATGCGTAAGGGTCCTGGAATATCATCTGTATTTTCTTTCTGTACGGAATAAGCTGCTTTTGGCTCAGCTTCGATATATCCTTGCCGTCAAATATTATCTGTCCATCAGTCGGATCGTAAAGTCTTATTACAGTTCTTCCCGTAGTCGACTTTCCGCACCCTGACTCTCCAACAAGACCAAGTGTCTCACCTTTTTTTATGTGAAAGCTCACATCGTCGACAGCTTTTACATGCTGTATGTTCCCGCCGAAGAATCCCTTCCTTACAGGGAAATATTTTTTAAGTCCCTTCACCTCAATGAGCGTTTTGCTGTCTTTAGCCATTGTTCTTTTCCCCCTTAATGTCTGAGTTTACACCTTCCACTTTTGGCGCATCCGGATGAAGCAGCCAGCATGCCGCCCTGTGCTTGTCCGAAACATGTGTGTACTCAGGCATTTGCTGCATGCATATTTTCATTGCATAGTCACACCTTGCAGCAAAAGGACATCCCTTTGGAGGGTTTAGAAGGTCAGGAGGCGATCCCGGTATAGGATAAAGCCTTTCCTTGTTTTCCTTTTCAGATATCTTAGGTATTGATTTTATAAGTCCCAGAGTATATGGATGCTTAGGTCTGTAGAATATGTCCTCCACAGAGCCCTCTTCCATTATAAGACCCCCGTACATTACTATTATCCTGCTGCATACGTCTGCTACAACTCCAAGATCGTGTGTTATCAGTATTATCGAAGTTCCAAGCCTGTCCCTAAGATCGTTCATAAGCTCAAGTATCTGGGCCTGTATAGTAACATCAAGAGCTGTTGTAGGCTCGTCAGCTATGAGAAGCTGAGGCTCGCATGAAAGCGCCATTGCTATCATCGCCCTTTGTCTCATTCCTCCCGAAAATTCGTGAGGGTAGTTGTCTATTCTACTTTCAGGAGAAGGTATTCCAACGAGTCTTAGCATATCTATGGCCTTTTCCCTTGCATCTGATTTAGAAAGTTTCTGGTGCTTTATTATGGCCTCCATTATCTGGTCGCCTATTTTGTATACAGGGTTTAGTGAAGTCATAGGGTCCTGGAATATCATACTTATGTCATTACCCCTTATTCCCTGCATTTCCTTTTCAGTTTTGTTCATAAGGTCTTCGCCGTCGAACAGTATCTCTCCGCCTATGACCTTGCCGGGCTTTTGAAGCAGTCTCATTACAGACATAGATGTTACAGACTTTCCACTTCCCGATTCTCCAACTATACCAAGGGCCTCTCCCTTGTCTATGTGAAGGTCTACGCCTCTTATAGCCTTGACTTCTCCTACGTGTGTAAAGAAAGAAGTCCTAAGGCCCTTTACCTCTAATAATTTATCTGACATTTTCAATCCTCCTCTTTCTTATTTACGCATACGTGGGTCAAGCGCGTCCCTCATTCCGTCTCCCAGGAAGTTAAACGCAAGCATAGTTATAGATATTGCAAGCGCTGGGAAGAACAGCTGATGCGGGTATACGCTAAGACTTGAAAGGGCATCGTTTGCCAAAACCCCCCATGAAGCCTTTGGCGCCGAAACTCCAAGACCTATGAAAGAGAGGAATGCCTCTGTAAATATCGCCGTTGGTATTGACATTGTCATTGTAATTATTATAGGTCCCATCGCATTAGGGATAAGGTGTCTCAGAAGTATTCTAAAATCACTTGCTCCAAGAGTCTTTGCAGCCATTACATACTCCTGCTCCTTAAGAGACAGTATCTGACCTCTTACTATACGTGCCATTCCTATCCAGTACACAAGTCCAAGGGCTATCAGTATACTGCCAAGGCCCCCTCCTCCGAATACAACCATAAGAAGTATTACATAAAGCATAAGGGGTATAGTGTAAAGTATATCTATCGCCCTCATCATTATATTGTCTACTTTTCCGCCAATATATCCTGATATTCCACCGTATAGCACACCTATGAAAAGGTTTATCACAGACGCCACAAACCCTACGGTAAGGGATATTCTCGCTCCATAAAGCACCCTTACAAAAAGGTCCCTTCCAAGCGAGTCAGTCCCAAACCAGTGCTCCGAGTTTGGAAGCTGGTTTGCCATCATCAGGTTCTGGTCCGAATACGAGTACTTTGAGGCAATTGGTCCAATTACAGCTGCCGCAAGCAGTATGAACAGGAAAAACATAGAGCCCATGGCCACCTTGTTTGCCTTAAGCCTTCTCCAAACATCCTGCCAGTATGTCATTGACGGCCTTACTATTCTTTCAGAGTCTTTTTCTTCCTGGCTCACGAGATTCCACATTGAAGAATCGATAGAGCCCTTGTTCAAATCTATGTTTTCAGTCGACATTCGTTTTAACACCCCTTAAAAAATATTGTCATTCCTATTGGTCAAGCTTTATCCTCGGATCTATCAAAGCATAAAGTATGTCCACAACAAGTATCATTATAACAAGGAAAGTCGCATAGAATATTGTAACTCCCATTATTACCGTGTAGTCCCTGCTGGTTATGCTGTCAACAAAGAACCTTCCAAGGCCAGGCACTGCAAATATCTTTTCTATTACGAAAGATCCAGTCATTATCCCTGCCGAAAGAGGCCCTATATAAGTAACTATAGGTATTAGTGCATTTTTAAGTGCGTGTTTGAAAACTACAACCTTTTCTGTAAGGCCTTTAGCCCTTGCAGTCCTTATGTAGTCCTGCGATATGACTTCAAGCATGCTCGAACGCGTAAGTCTTGCAACAAACGCCATTGCATATGCCGCAAGCGCTATGCTCGGCATTATCATCTGGTCAAACTCTCCCCATCTTGCCGGAGGAAGCCATCCCAGCTTTACACTGAACGTATATATCATCACCGTGGCTATTACGAAACTCGGTATGGTCACTCCGATTATGGCCAGAAACATTACCATGTTGTCCACCCACGTCCCCTGCTTCAAGGCTGCCACAACCCCAAGCGGTATTCCCGCTATGAGTATTAGGAGTATTGCTATTCCTCCAAGCTGCGCTGACACTGGGAATCTTTGCGCTATTATATCGCTTACATTCTGTCCCTTAAGCTTGAATGAAGGTCCAAAATCCCCTACTGCCACACCTTTAAGGTAGTCGAAATACTGTACATGCAAAGGATCATCCAAATGGTACTTTTCATTAAGAGCCTTTTCTATTGCTTCTGGAAGTTTCTTTTCACTGGCAAAAGGCCCTCCTGGTATTGCATGCATTAAAAAAAACGTTATGGTTATTATCAGAAAAATTGTAACAACCATGGATACTAGCCTGTTAAGAATAAATCTACCCAACTGAAACATCTCCTTCTTTTGTTTTTCTGCTTGCATAATGACAAAAATTAAAGTATAAGGGTATTCCCCTTATACCATTTTCAAGACATATTTTCTTTGAATCCGATCTTGAATATGAAAGATATACCTGTATAAGTTTCAAAAATTTGAAACATATAAAAATATTATTGCATCATACTAATATTTTATCTAAAAATTAATCTAAATTCAATACCCTCCTATTTTTTAATACAGCGGCTTTAATACAGCATGTATGAAAAAAATCATATATATAATTTTACAATATAATCCTTTTCGTGTACATTCCATATACATTTTTTGAATTTTTTGTCCATCTATCATTCAAAAGTCCTTATTTGTATACCCCTCAAAAACAATTGTACATAAAATTTTTTCTATATATTTTACAAAAAATTTTAGCTTGTGGCGTCAAAATAAATTTTTTTGTACCCGTTTTTTGTAAATTCATTCCATGAAAATTTCCAGAACTTAAAACATACAATAAATCAACGCCTTTATTTTTCCTTTTTATCCAGTATATGCATAAAAAACCACCCAGGAAGATTATGACAATTCTTACTGGGCGGTTCCACTATTTAATATTTGTACTCTTATTATTTACTCTCTATTATTTCATTAAGCAGCTTGTTTACAATCTGAGGGTTCGCCTTTCCTCTGCTGGCCTTCATAACCTGGCCAACCATGAATCCAAACGCCCTGTCTTTTCCATTTTTGAAGTCCTCTATAGACTGAGGGTTTGCATTTACAATTTCTTCAACTATGGCCTTTATTGCCCCCTCGTCCTGAACCTGGACAAGCCCTTTTTCCTCTATTATCTTTTCCGCCTTCTTGCCCGTTTCAAACATCTCTCTGAATACTTTCTTTCCGGCGTTGTTGTTTATCTTTCCTGAAGATATGAACTCAAGAAGCTTTGCAAAATCTTCCTTCGTAAACTTAAGCTCGTCAAGAGTGATGCCTTCGTCGTTCACCCTTCTCAGTAGCTCTGTCATTATCCAGTTGCTTACAAGCTTGGAATTGTCTATAAGCTTCATAACGTCTTCGAAATAGCTTGATATCTCTTTTGAAGATGTAAGAACCTTGGCATCGTATTCAGGTATGTCATATGTGCTTATGAATCTTTCCCTCTTCGCGTCAGGAAGCTCTGGCAGCATATCCTTAACCCTTGTCATGAAAGCATCGTCAAGCTTTATGTCTACAACATCAGGCTCCGGGAAGTATCTGTAGTCATCGACAGACTCCTTGCTTCTCATTGATATTGTAACGTTCTTGACGTCATCCCATCTTCTGGTTTCCTTTTTAGAGTCCTCTCCTTTTTCAAGAAGCTCCCTGTGTCTTTTTTCCTCGTATTCAAGAGCCTTAAGCGCAGCCTTGAAAGAGTTGAGGTTTTTAACCTCCACTATTTTTGATCTTACTCCGTCTTCCCTAACTACATTGACATTGACATCGCATCTGAGCGAACCTTGCTCCATTTTAACGTCTGAAACCTCAGTGAAAAGAAGCGTCTCCTTGAGTTTTTCAAGGAAATTCATGGCCTCCGTCGGAGAGCTCATGTCAGGGTACGTAACTATCTCTATAAGCGGCACTCCGCATCTATTGTAGTCAAGTAGAGTGTCTCCTTCAACGTCGTGAAGCGATTTTCCCGTATCCTCTTCTATGTGTATCCTTTGTATCCTTATCTTCTTCGTGTCGCCTTCCTCGTCCTTCACTTCAATATATCCATCGCTGCAAAGAGGTATGTCGTATTGCGATATCTGGTACGCCTTTGGAAGGTCCGGATAGAAATAGTTTTTTCTGTCCATTTTAGAATTCATCGCTATGTCGCAATTGAACGCAAGCCCCGCCATGGCAGCAAATTCAAGCACCCTTTCGTTCAGCACAGGCAACGCTCCCGGAAGTCCAAGGCATACCGGGCAGCAGTGAGTGTTCACGTCAGCGCCGAACTCATTCTTGCATCCGCAGAATATCTTAGTGTTTGTAGAAAGTTCGCAGTGTATTTCAAGTCCTATAAGTGTATTATATTTCAAGCCATTTCACCCCCTATATTTCTGCTCTTTTGTCTTTGTAGTCTGTTATGTTTTCAAAAGCCCTTGCTACTCTAAGTATCTTGGCCTCGTCGAAATGCTTTCCTATTATCTGCATCCCTATAGGCATTCCGTTAGCATCAAGTCCGCATGGTATTGAAACCGCAGGAAGCCCTGCCATGTTGACAGGTATTGTGCAAAGATCCTCAATGTACATTGAAAGCGGATCGTTGACCTTCTCTCCTATTTTGAAAGCCGTGTTCGGAACCGTAGGCGTTATTATTGCATCGTATTTTGAAAAAGCGTCCATGAAGTCGTTCTTTATAAGTGTTCTCACCTGAAGCGCCTTTTTGTAGTATGCATCGTAGTATCCGGCGCTTAGCGTGTACGTTCCCATCATTATCCTTCTTTTTACCTCTGGCCCGAAACCTTCGCTTCTTGTCTTCTTGTAAAGCTGCTCAAGCGTTTCAAAGTCTCCTGTTCTATAGCCGTATTTGATTCCATCGTATCTTGCAAGGTTTGAGCTGGCTTCACTAGGAGCTATTATATAGTAAGTCTCTACATTGTGAGTAAGGTGAGGCATTGATATTTCCTCCCACTGTATGCCAGCCTGCTCAAGCTTTTGAACAGAATCAATAATCGACTGTCTTATCACAGGGTCTATTCCTTCTCCAAGAAGCTCTTTTGGAACTGCAACTTTCATTCCCTTTGCGTCCTTTTGAACCTCTGCGGCGTAGTCTGCTACAGGAGCGTCAACGCTGGTGCCGTCCATTTTATCTTTTCCTGCTATGTGAGAAAGAACCATTGCGCAGTCCTCAGTGTCCCTTGCGAATATTCCTATCTGGTCAAGAGAAGATGCAAACGCAACAAGTCCGTATCTTGAAACCCTTCCGTATGTAGGCTTTAGTCCAACTATTCCGTTGAAAGACGCCGGCTGCCTTACAGATCCTCCAGTGTCAGATCCAAGCGAGTAGAACACCTGTCCCGAAGCTACTGAAACTGCAGATCCTCCAGATGATCCTCCAGGAACCCTCGATGTGTCCCAAGGATTTTTTGTTATCTTGAAAGCCGAGTTTTCAGTAGATCCACCCATTGCAAACTCGTCAAGGTTCGTCTTTCCTACAAGCACTGCGTCATCAGCATTCAACATGTCAACAACTGTAGCATTGTAAGGAGGCACGAAATCCTTTAGTATCTTTGATGCACATGTAGTGTTTATGCCTTTTGTGCATATATTATCCTTTACAGACATTGGAACTCCAGCTATGTCTGAAAGCTTCTCTCCATTAGCTCTCTTTTCGTCAACCATTTTTGCCTTTTCAAGAGCGCTTTCAGCCGTTAATGTCAAAAATGCATCAAGCTTAGGCTCTGTTTGCCCTATTCTATCAATTGAAGCCTTCGTGATCTCGTAAGAGCTTATTTCCTTGTCCTTTAGCATTCTTGAAATCTCTTTCAAGCTCATTTTACTTAGATTCAAATTCTCTCACCTTCCCTTCTAGTCTAGAACCTTTGGAACCTTGAAGCATCCCATTTCTCTGTCAGGCGCATTTTGAAGCACGCTTTCCCTCTCAAGCGAAGGCGTTACTTTGTCATTTCTGAATGCGTTATAGCTTCCGTTTGGATTATAAGTTATGTCTGTATTTTCAGTGTCCACACTCTGAAGTCTTTCCACATATGAAAGTATGTCATTAAGCTTTGTCATATAGTCGCTTATTTCCTCTTCTGTAAGCTCCAGTCTCGCAAGATGCGCTATGTGGAGTATCTTTTCTCTATCTATCATGCAGTTCACTCCCTTCAATATAAATAACTTGACAATCAAAATTATACCTTTTTTACACTAAATAATCCAGCTTGGCAGGAAAATAATCTGCATCAAGCCTTTTCCATGCATTCAATCTCTTCATCCGTCATGCCGTATATACTGTAAATTATGTTGTCCAGCTCCCTTTGGAGAATCTGGCGCTTATCGCCCCAATCCTCCCGGCAGTCCATGTCCACAAGTTTTCTCACACACTCCTCTACGATGGTTCGATCCTTCTCCGTCGCCGTTTTTATGGGGAATCTCGACAGGGGCTTTTGATAAAGTTCCAGATATTCGCCCTTTCTCTTTCCCCTGTTGTACAGCCAGTAGTATGAAAGCTTGCTGTTTAATATGCCCAGTATATAAAGCGGGCTGGTTCTAAACCTTGTTATATAGTATATGTCTGCGCTTGCATACCAAGGGCAGCTGTTATATCCGAAAACCGGGTACTTCGCCCTTTGTGGGACAACTATCTTTTCCCCTTCGAACACTTCCTTCTTTCTGGGCCAGTGGAGACTGTACCACGGTATTGTTCCATTTTGGGCTTCTCTTCTTCGCTGGAGTATTGGTTTGAATTTTTTCAGATGTGATATTATGTCGGGATATTTTTCCATATCGGTGTGTTTGTCTATATAGAGTATGTACAGGTTTTCGATTAAGTCTTCCTGCACGTTTTTACATGAGTTCATTTGCCTGTAGTCATCTGTTGAATATCTCTTGACATTTGTAGACTTGTAAAACGGTTTTATTATGGGATGGTCTCCTTCAAGACCCTGGGCTCCAACCTTGAAAAGCTCCGATTTACGCAATATGAATATGCCGTCCTTCTCTTTTATTCCATTCATGTCTTTTTCATCTATACACTTTAAGTTCCTTGCAGTTGCCCTGTCTGCCCCCGAGACTATTCCCTGGTTTATGCTTGCAATGTCGCCAAGAAGGCAATCACTGCTCCTCAGTATTTTGTCGGTAATCTTTTTTGTATTAGAATCCATGAACAGTATTCTTCCGTTTTTATCGAACACATCCGATGTCTTGCATATGCTGGCGCTTACGAGGCCTGTTTCCCTGCATTCAAGGGCTTCCAATGCTTTTGCGAGCTTGCCCCTTGAAAATTCGAGCTTTTCATGTCTAAATGATGCATCACTGCCGCCCCTTTGGAGTATGAATATCATATTGTGCTGGCCGGTTGCCTGTGGAAAAACCTTAAAGTCGTTAAAATCCACCACCCATCTGAAGCTGCAGGTCTCTCTTATCTTTTTCCTGAGCTTTTTGGAATAGTCAGCTCCAGTCCAGTAATTGGTCGTTATAAAACATATAAGTCCGCTTTGTCTGGATATGTCTGACGCCTTTTCTATAAAATAGTAAAAATAGTCCATACCCTTTTCATAATAGAGGTTTCCAAATTCGTTTTCCCTGGCCTTTTTGAATACGTCCTTGTTTCCCTTTTCCCCTATGTACGGGGGGTTTCCAATTATTATGTCAAAGCCTGTACCTTCAAAACCTGTCACGAAGTCCTCATTGTAAAAATTAAGCTTTAAATCTTCGATTCCAGTTATTATAGAGAGCCTTTTGGAACATATGTCAATCGCCCTTTTGTCTATGTCAACTGCGTATATGTTTTTTTCAAGTATATATCTGCAAATCTTCTCATACTCAAACTGCGGGTCCATATCCATGTACAGCTGAACAAGCTTTTTAAAGCACGCCACGACAAATGCGCCACATCCGCACGAAGGATCGAGTATTTTAATTTCCTTTAGCTTCTCTGACAGATTATCACTTTCGCAGTCTTCAAAATACATGCTTATCGCCTTTTCAGCCGTGTATTTTGAAAGCAGCTCGTCAGTGTAAAAAACACCCTTGCTGGACTTATGTGTTTTTGAGAGAATACTTTCAAAGAGCTCAGAAAGCATCAGCGAGCCGTCCCCCTGGTATTTACTTGGGATCTCCATATAATGTATTTCCCCTTTGAACAGCTCCACTGTTTTTTCAAGTGCCCTGGCGGAAGACAAGTTTTCTGCGTTTTTGCAATTTTCGTAAAAGTCGACATATCTCTTTACAATATCCATGCATATCACCACACCTGAATTCAGAGTATAAAGCCAGGCCATAGACGCATGCAGATTCCATGCTCTACATGCGTCAAAGCCTTTGATACATGATTATAATTCACCTAAACGGATCTCTCCGTAAAACTCTGCGCAAGACTACATTCCAAGCTTTTCAATCACTTCTTCCTTAGAGCCAAACTCCAAAAGCTCTTTGAAAGCATCTTCACCTACGACCTTTACTCCAAGCGAAATTGCCTTGTCGAGCTTTGAGCCCGCATCTTCCCCCGCAAGCACAATATCCGTCTTTTTGCTCACGCTTGAAGTCGCCTTTCCTCCCCGGCTCTCTATCTCTGCCTTGGCATCGTCCCTCGTCATTGACGAAAGCTTTCCTGTAAGCACTATCTTCATTCCCTCGAAGATCTGAGGTTCGCTGCTTTTGCCCCCGCTAAGACTCACTGTGTTCACACCTGCAGATTTAAGCTTTTGAATGAGGTTTATGTTCTTTTCGTTCTTGAAATATTCAAGCGCGCTTTCAGCCATCTTAGGGCCGAATTCCTCCAGATCCACAAGTTTTTCAAAATCCGCAGCCATTATCTCGTCAAGACTTTTAAAATTCTTCGCAAGAATCTTTGCTCCCTTTGCCCCTATGAACTTTATTCCAAGCCCGAATACAAGCCTGTCCAAATCGTTGCCCTTAGAGGCTTCAATTGCGTCTATCAGGTTTTGAGCCGACTTTTCACCCATCCTCTCAAGCTCTACAAGTTCTTCCTTTTCGAGGCTGTACAGATCCGCTATATCTGATATAATCTCGTTTTTCAAAAGAAGCGTCACTATCGACTCTCCGAGCCCCTCTATGTTCATGGCGTTTCTTGACACAAAGTGTATTATGCCCCGTCTTATCTGTGCCGGGCACGATATGTTGGTGCACTTCAAAGCGGCTTCACCTTCAACTCTCATGGTTTCATACCCGCATGCCGGACAGGTAGTCGGCATACTAAATTCCTTTTCCTCGCCCGTTCTCTCCTCTTTTACCACCCTTACCACTTCAGGTATTACATCTCCGGCCTTTTGTATTATCACAACATCGCCTATTCTTATGTCCTTTTCCCTTATATAATCCTCATTGTGAAGCGTTGCCCTTGACACTGTAGAACCAGCCACCCTTACAGGCTCCAACTCCGCGGTAGGGGTTATTGTCCCTGTCCTTCCAACCTGAACCGTTATGTCGTTCAGCCTTGTCTTTTGCTGCTCTGCAGCGAACTTGTAAGCTATTGCCCATCGCGGGCTCTTTGAAGTGTTTCCAAGTACATCCCTTTGAGCAAGACTGTTGACCTTTATGACCATTCCGTCTATTTCATAAGGCAGGGAGTCCCTGTGCTCGCTCCAATAATGTATATGCTTTATTACCTCATTCATGTCCTCACACAGCTTGTTTTCTCCATTGACCTTTATTCCTAGCTTTTTCATGTACGCTATTGTCTCTCCATGGGTTTCAAACGCCCTGTGATCAGCACTCTCAAGATTGAAAACAAATATGTCGAGAGGCCTTTTTGCAGTGACCGAAGGATCAAGTTGCCTTAATGAGCCTGCAGCTGCATTTCTGGGGTTTGCAAATATCTGCAGGCCGTTTTCCTCCTGGCTATCATTTAGCTCCTCGAACTTTTCCTTTGGTATGAACACCTCTCCTCTTACTTTCATGTCCATGTTTTCTCTCAGCCTGAGCGGTATGCTCCTTACAGTCCTCAGGTTTTCAGTTATGTTCTCGCCAGTGACTCCGTCTCCCCTTGTCGCTCCCACACTGAGCACTCCATCTTCATATGTAAGTCCCACTGAAAGCCCGTCTATCTTAAACTCCACGTAGTACTGAACATCTTCATCAAGGGACGACCTAACCCTTTTGTCAAAATCCATTAGCTCCCCTTCTGAAAATGCATTCGAAAGTGAAAGCATGGGGCTTGAATGGACTACCTTTTCAAACTTGTCTAGAGGCCTTCCCCCTACCCGTTGTGACGGAGAGTCCCCCCTTTTAATCTCCGGGTGGCTGTTTTCAATATCAATAAGCTCTTTCATGAGCATGTCGTATTCATAGTCCGATATTTCAGGACTGTCCTCAACATAATATTTTTCATTGTGGTAGTTTATAAGCTCCACAAGTTCATCCATTCTTTTCTTTACCGTTTCAATTGTATCCATAGTTGACCTGCCTTTCAAAAAATAAATAAGCCTACAATATATTATAATATATTGTAGGCTTCACCGCATGTGAATTTTAGCCTTCACCCCGCTCCCTTTTGGCAAGAAAAGCTGAAACTGCAGCTGTTATCGGTATCGTAAGTATGAGGCCTATGCTTCCCGAAAGAGACCTCACTATCTCCGTCGCTATTATGTCCAGATTGATTATCTTAACTATTGAAGTCTCATAAGCCATGAACAGCAGGAGAAGCGGTATCGAGCTTCCCGTATATGCAAGTATCAGCGTGTTCGACATGGTTCCCATCATGTCCTTTCCTATGTTCATTCCCGAAAGGAAGAGTTCCTTTTGTGAAAGGCTCCTGTTGGCCTTGTATATCTCCTCTATCGCGGATGCTATTGAAACACTCACGTCCATTACCGCTCCAAGAGCTCCCAGTATTATCCCTGCAAACAGAAGGTCCTTGAACTCAAACTGAATTCCCTGCGGTATGTAAAGCAGCATAGATGCCTCCTCGCTTGAAAGCCCCGTAAGCTTTACGCCGCTTCCCACAAAAAATGCCAGCCCCCCCGCTATTATTACGCCAAGCGATGTACCTATGGCTGCCGCAAGACTCTTTTTGGTGAATCCCGATATTATGAGTATCGTGACCGCAGTTACCCCCACCGCGACCACAACCGCGACAATCACAGGGCTGTAGCCCTTTAATATCATAGGAAGCATTATTTTGAACACCGCAAATATCGTAATGGAAAGGGTTGCTATGGTCTTTATGCCCTGAAGCCTTCCTACGAGCATGAGCACTGCGGCAAATCCTATGCAAAGGTAGAGTATGTAGCTGTCCCTGACGTACTCCGCAACATGCGCTACCACCTGTCCCTCTTCTTCAAATACTACAACCACTACCTTTTCGCCCGCTTCCACAGGTATGTCGTAAACACTGCCTTCGATTATGTTGTCGCTTTCTATTATCTTTCCCTTGTACTGCCCTGTGAGTATCTCCAGTTTTAAATGCTGTATGGTCTCCACCGCAAACTCGCCCTCGACCTGTTCCTCTTGAACGTTTAAAACCCTTGCTTTTTCAGACTGCATTTCCTCCTCATCTGCAAAAGATATGCAAAATGAGGCAAAAATTATTAATATTGTAAAAAATATAACCCGCAGTTTCATAAATTCCTCCTAAAGTCATTGTCTTATACCATATAGTAATATATTATAGATATATTATATTACTATGCGTTTTTATTTGCAAAATACATAGTTTAGCATCGGAGGACAGTCATGAAAAAACATATGTTGGCAGACATATCTCTGCTTATAGTAACAATTATTTGGGGATCCACATTCGTTCTTTGCAAAATAGCCCTTCAGTCCATGGAGACATTCAGCTTTCTTGCAGTTAGATTTTTCATAGCCTCTGCAATACTCTCGCTGATATTTTGGAAGAACCTCTCGAAGCTCGACAAAAACACGCTCAAAAACGGACTCATAATAGGCATAATAATGTTTTTCGCATTTGCGACACAGACTCTCGGAATATACTACACCACCCCTTCAAAGGCTGGATTCATAACCGGTTTCACCGTTCTTCTTGTTCCGCTTATAAGCACACTGCTTTTTAAAAAGCCGCCAAGAAAAGAAAGCCTTGTAGGCATCGTGTTTGCAATTACGGGCATAGTGTTTCTCACAATGGGAAGCGGAGGAGAGCTTTCAGTAAATATGGGAGACGTGATAGTGTTCATATCCACATTCGGATATGCACTTCAGATAATCGCAATAAGCCACTACTCGACATTTTCAGATTCCATCAATCTGTCCATAATACAAATTGCAGTGGTAGCAGTACTTTCAGCCGTTTTCGCCCTCATATTCGAAAACCCGCAGGTTCCAACAGGCGCTCCGGTTTGGACGTCCATATTACTGACAGCCGTACTTGCAACTGCGGTGGCCTTTACAGTCCAAAATACAATGCAAAAGCACACCACCCCTACAAGAGCTGCTATCATATACCTTGGGGAGCCTGTGTTTTCAGCGATGTTTTCATATATGATACTTGGTGACATTTTGTCTCCGAGAGGGATCTTCGGATGCTTTCTCATATTCTTCGGCATGCTGGTTTCAGAAGTCGACATAGCTTCGATTTTCAAAAAACCTTCAATGGCATCCCGCAGATTCAAAAAAGCAAGCTAATGTCACAGTTTAGAATGTCGAATTTAAAAGCCGCACCTGCAAATTGCCAGGCACGGCTTTTGTTTTTAATTACTGGTTTTAGTATCCCTTTTTAGGGTCAACCTCATTTATGAGTTCTTCCCCATTCGAATATCTTCTGAGGTTTTCAATTATCATATTGAATCTTCTTTCATTCCTCATCTGCGACATCCACGAATTGTGCGGCGTCACAATAACCCTTGGCATCTCCCAAAGAGGCGAATCTTCTTCAAGCGGTTCCTGCTCGAATACGTCAAGCGCAACTCCCATAAACTTGCCTTCTTCCAATGCCCTTATAAGAGCCTTTTCATCTATTATGCTACCCCTCGATATATTTATGAGGGCGCAGTTGTCCTTCATTTTAGCCATGAGATTTTCATCTACTATATGGTGTGTATACTTTGTGTATGGAAGTGAAATCACAAGCACATCACAAAGACCTACAAACTCATCTATTCTGTCTTTAGGCATGCAGTAGTCGAAGTTCTCCATGCCCCTTCCGTAACTGTTGAGGCCTATCACATTGACTCCAAAGCCAGAAAACCTCTTTGCCGCTTCGGCTGCAATGCTTCCAGTTCCCAAAAATCCAATTGTCTTCCCGTATATTTCAAGTACGTCCCGGTTTATTCTCCACTTCTTGTCCTTCTGATTTTCATAAAGACTGTAACTTTGCTTGTATATCTCAAGTGTCTTTAGAACTATCCACTCCCCCATGGGTATGCTGTATCCCCCGCGGTTGTTTGTGATTTTTATGCCCTTTTCAATGACATATTCAAGCGGAGCCTGGTCTATTCCTATGCTCGAAATCTGTATCCACTTTAGATGTTTCATCTTTTTTATGTCCAGTCTTTCAAACGGGTCATAGCACACAAGCACATCCGCATCGTCAACTTCAGGACCGTTTTCGACCGCCCTTTCGTGGCAGTATACCAGTTCATAGCCGAGCTGCCTTACCTGCTCCATCTTTTCATCACCGTAATTATATGTAAATAGCACTTTCATGAGTATAATCTCCTTAATTATCCGAATCTATATATCATAATAATCTATGAAAAAAGGCACGTTAACAGCATAAACCTTCCGGCGGCCCATGCCTAACATGCCTTTAAAACACATATTTTAAAACCTGTCTACCCTTCTATAGTTTCTCTCAAATCCTCAGGTATGTACTTCATAAGCTTTTTAGGGTCGGTCTCGTCAAGAACCTTTGCAAGAGAATAAAAGCTTAAAAACACATCTTGTATGTCCTTTTGCTTTCCAAGTCTTGTAGCCCTTGCAACGTACATAGTAAGTTCCACCGCTACGTCAAATTCATTTCTCTGTATGGGCGCAGGATTCAGATTTATATCTTCCATTTTCAAAACTCCTTTCGATTTCATATAGCTTCGAAATTTATATTATGCTTAAGAAGAAGTCATGTGCATGTTATGAACCAGTGCGATTTTCTTTATACATCACATGCCTTTAAATAAGCTCTTCTATTATCCGAAATTATATGGTTTTTCAATTTAATTTTTTGAAATTTCTTATGTATATGGTATCAGTTTTCACCATGTTCCACAACTTTTAATTGCTGTTGACGGGTGCAAATAGACGGGTATATACTCCAAATATAGACATTGTATAGTTCGAACAAGCATAATCACCACTGTACAAATATTTATATTCGGCACACTGGAGGATTGATACCATGAAAAAGATAATACTGCTTATTGCTTTAATAGCATTTTCACTCATTCTATCATCATGCACCAATGATGTATCCCCTTACTATACGGGCACCGTCGAAAGCGACAGGTATGACGTTTCAAACGAAATCGGGGGAACCATAGAAAAACTCTACATTAAAGAGGGCGATACAGTCCAAAAAGGCGTCAAAATAGCCCTAATAGACTCTACAGATCTTGAAATAGAACTTTCAAGTCTAAGGGCACAACTCTCTTCTTCAAAATACACTCTTGAAAAAACTAAAAATGGATTCAGAAACGAAGAGATAGACAAGGCGAGAATACAGCTTCAGCAGCAGGATTCCATAATCAGCGCCAAATCCGCCAGCTATGAAAACATACTTGAAAACTACAACAGGATTGCACAGCTTTACGAAAACGGAGCCTCCTCAAAGCAAATGCTCGACGATGCCAAAACCGCGCTTGACATGTCAAAGTCAGACCTTGACAGCGCAAACAGCCAGCGCGAATATCTTTCGAAACAGCTCGATCTCATGATCAGCGGCCCTACAAAAGAAGACGTCGGCATTCCACAGGGCCAGTACACGGCAATGCTTTGGAACATAAAAAACATAGAAAACAAGATATCAAAACGCTTCGTATATGCAAATTCAAATGGAACAGTAGAATCTCTCGGCTTTCTGGAGGGCGAATATGCTCCAGTCTTCTCGAAAATAGCAAGCATAAACGACATTTCAAACACATGGGCAAAAATATACGTTGAGGAAAAGAACCTCCACAATATATCCATAGGAAAAAAAGTAAGTGTGATAGCAGACTTTTTAAAAGAAAAACCTTTCGATGGGACCGTGACATACATTTCATCCGAAGGGGAGTTCACCCCCAAAAACATAGAGTCAAAGGAGAACAAACAGGAGATAGTATACGAGGTCAAAGTTCACATTGAAGATCCCGACTCGCTTTTAAAGCCCGGTACTCTCGTAGACATCCACATTGGAGATGATGAAAATGGAAAACAGTAAAATTGCGGCATGGGCAATCGGGCTTACAAAACATTTTGGAGAAATTGTCGCTGTAGACAATGTAGACATTCAAATACCAAAGGGATGCATATATGGTATTTTGGGCCCCAACGGAGCTGGAAAATCAACCCTCATAAGGATGCTGTGCGGAGTTTTGACTCCCACCAGCGGAGACGGCGAGATATTCGGCTTCAGTATAAGTTCTCAAGCGGAAAGCATAAAGGAAAATATAGGCTACATGTCACAAAAATTCAGTCTTTATGAAGACCTGACCGTGCTTGAAAACATCAATTTTTACGCACAGATATACGGAGTCAAAAAGGGCATAAAAGCAGAGAGGATACGCCATGTAATAAAAATGGCCGGCCTCGAAGGAAGGGAGCACCAACTTGCAAAAAACCTTTCGGGAGGCTGGAAGCAAAGGCTTTCGCTTGGATGCACACTCCTTCACAAGCCCAAAATGCTTATATTGGATGAACCTACTGCCGGAGTCGACCCTGTTTCAAGGCGGATATTCTGGCAGATAATACACGGTCTTTCAAAAGAGGGCATAACAATAATAGTCACAACGCACTACATGGACGAAGCCGAAAGCTGCGACGAGGTCATTTTCGTATTCAGCGGCAGGATAATAGGAAAGGGCTCTCCCAAGGATCTGATAATCGAAAAGGGTGCTAAAAACCTTGAAGACGTATTCATTGGGTATGTTGAGGAAAACACGGGCCAAAAAATCGAATCCTCTTTTGACGACATCAAGTCCATGTTCCACGAAAAGGGGGACAGCGAAAATGAAGTTTAGAAGGCTTTTTGCTATAATAAAAAAGGAATTCATTCACATAAAAAGAGACCCACCGAGCCTCATAATGGCTGTAATGGTGCCTGTCATATTCATATTCCTGTTTGGCTATGCTGTCAACACAGATGTGGACAACATCAAAATGGCTGTGCTTGACATGGACAAGAGCATGGAAAGCCGCGAGCTTGTAAGCAAATTCAAATCTTCCAACTACTTCATGCCGTCGGTATACGTCAAAAACAGGGAAGAAATAGAAGTGCTTTTGGAAAGAGACGAGGTCAAAAGCGCCCTTGTGATACCGTCGGGATTTTCAAAGGCCGCAAGAGGCTTTGGAGACTCCAGCATACAGCTTATAATAGACGGGGTCGATCCTACTATAGCTAGAACCGCCCTGCAAAGCGGTTTTTTGATCTCAACAAATTATTCGCTTAAAATATCAGGCAAAGTCCAAAGCATACAAAACCCGCTTTCTGGAACAGGCGGACTGGACGTTCGGACAAAGGTTTGGTACAATCCCAACCTCGAAAGCTCAAAATTCACGATACCTGGGCTAATCGGACTCATAATGCAAAATATCACTGTAATGCTGACCGCATTTTCTCTGGTACGAGAAAAGGAAAAAGGCACACTGGAACTTCTTATGGTGACACCCATACGCCCCGTTGAACTGATAATAGGCAAGATGTTTCCATACATATTCATAGGCACAATAGACTTTCTCATAGCTCTTTCATTTGGAACATACTGGTTCAACGTCCCGGTGCAAGGCAATGTAATGCTCCTCATACTTCTTGGCATAATATTTGTAATGTGCTCTCTAGCAATAGGCATGCTCATATCCACCGTGGCGCAAAACCAGGCTCAGGCCATGCAAATGGCCATGCTTTTCATACTTCCAAGCGTACTGCTTTCAGGCTTTGTTTTCCCAAGAGAGTCAATGCCAGTTCCCATAAGACTTTCAGGCTACTTCATACCGCTTACGTACTTTCTAAAAATACTGCGCGGCATAATACTAAAAGGCTCTGGGATAAGCATACTTATGGACGACGTCGCAATTCTGTCTCTGTTTGGAATATCCCTTTTGGCTCTGGCATCAATTGGGTTCAAGAAAAAGCTAGACTAACAAAAAGGAGCC
>CBDULP010000035.1:0-19669 GCA_965368085.1 uncultured Peptoclostridium sp.
GGCTCCTGCTTCGAGGTCATTACATTCACATTGAGTTCTATATATTCAAGATTGAATTTCATGAGCGCCTGGTTTATGCTGTTTTTTTCCTCAAGCTCAATCAATACCGCCCTTAGTTCTCTTGAAACGGCTTCTATCTCCCGCACCTTCTCCTCAGACTGCCTTGCAACGAGCTCCTTTATGTCCTCGACCTTCCTCACGCCTGCGCCTCGTCCTATTCTCGCGGCCTCAGAAGCTCGTTCCTTTTCTAGCAGTATCATTTCCTTCACTATTTCCTGCTCGTCTATTATCATCTCGCTCAGCCTCTTTACATCGTCGCCAAGCAAAACTTCCTTTTTCTCCTCCGCCAGCTTAAGCAGCCTCTTGTTGAGATACAGCTGACGAGCGAGTATCTCGATAAATCTTTCTATATGCTGCATTAGAATTTCACATCCTTAACGGCACTTTCATATATATTTCTGGCTATTTTTTCCTTGTCAACATTGTATGTTCCGCTTTGCAGGTCCATCTTTATAGCCTCGACCTTTTCACTTCTTATTTCGGGCAGCTTGCCCACCGCATCCATTGCAAACTGATAGTCCCTGCCGGCCTGAGATATTTCAATCTTGTCGCTTTCCATTTTCTTTTTCTTTATGTTTTCAGTCCTACCGCTTCCATAGGATTTCATTATCTTTTGTATGTTTGAAAATCCGTTTATTTTCATAAAAAACGCCTCCTGTGACGATATGCTTATGTATCTTATATCGTCAAGAAGGCGCCTTTCTTTAGCTGTTATTTTTTTTTGTTGAATCTCTCGACATGCATTGTAGATTTTTTCTCCTTTGCAGATTCAGGTTTGGGAGCCTTTTCCTTTTTCATGGAAGTAAGCACCCCGGAAAGCTCATGTTTAAGCTCATTTTCACACGATGCGCAATATTTGCCTGAATGTATTGATTTTCCGCATCTGCTGCATTTTAAAAACGGATTGTCTTCCTCTATTATCTCTATTCTTTCTTCTCTGAGATAGTGCATGATCTTGCTTATTTCAACCCCAGTGGCTTCAGAAACCTCATTTACATCCGCCCCCGGATTATCATAAAGATATTCCCTTACTTTCTTGAAATCATTCTCATACGCCTCGTTTCGGCACTTCTTACAAAGAGTCTCTCCAAACTCACTTCCAAATGTTCTCCCACACAAGGCACAGTTTTTCAGTTCCATACTTTTCCCTCCACATCAATATATGTTTCTGCCTGTGGCAAGACATGCAACATAGACATTTGCCGCCCCGCCTTCTTTTAGCGTCATTGCAATTTCACTCGAAGTCGATCCCGTCGTAAGTATATCATCTACAACGAGAATGTCACTGTTATTAATAATATTATGTGAATATTCATTCAAAGTAAATACGCCTTTTAATTCTTTTTTGCGCTCATACTTCGAAAGGCCCGAAAGAAAACTGGTGTCTCTGGTTCTTTTCAGCATGTCAACACATGGTTTTTTGCAGAGATTTGAAAGCTCCTGCGCAATTATTTGCGTCTGGTTGAACCCCCTGATTCTAAGCCTCTTTGGGGAGAGTGGCACAGGCGTTATTGCTTCAAATTTCATCTGTTCGTATTCAAGCTTTTCCATTATTATTTTTGCCAGATCTTTTCCCATGAATGTCTTCCTGCCGTATTTAAAGCCGTATATAATGCGATGAACCAACACGTCGTATTCCATGCAGCACACAGCCCTGTCAAAGTGGAGCATATTTCTTTCGTCCATGCATGAAGGGCACAGTTTTTCATGCATCTCCTGCGGTATGGGTTTCCCGCACTTTTCACATCCATTTTTTATGAACCTTATGGACTCAAAGCAGTCGTTGCAAAGGGAATATGTATTCCCTCTTGGTATTGGCGCTCCGCAGCACATGCACTTTATTCCGCTTGGAAATACAAGCTCCAAAGCCGCATCTGCCAGTTGCCTTATAAAAGCCATTTTACTATTCTCCTTCCAGCACACCTTCGCTGTAAAACAATTCAAGCCTTTGCCTTATGGACGAAAACCTCTCCTGTATCCTGTTGTTTTTTATCATTTCATTCAAATATCGCTTCTCACCCACAAGCACCACAAGCTTTTTCGCCCTTGTTATCCCAGTGTACAGAAGGTTTCTTGTGAGAAGCATTGGCGGAGCCCACACAAGTGGAATTACGACGGCTTCGAACTCGCTTCCCTGGCTCTTGTGGACTGTGGTGCAAAAGCTGTGGTCTATTTCGTCCAGCTCGTTGTACTCGTATTTTGCTATTTTCACATCGTCAAAGACTATGTATACAGCCTTTGACGTCTTGTCAATATGGTATACATACCCTATGTCGCCGTTGAATACGCCCTGGCCCTTGCAGGTTCCGTCCTCGCTTTCCCACTTTTTCTCATAGTTGTTCTTTATCTGCATTACCTTGTCCGAAACTCTAAACACCCTTCCCCCTATCTTGTCCTGCTCCCTCATTGGATGGGGTGGATTCAGCCTTTCCTGAAGCACGAGATTCAGGCTGCCCACTCCGGCGTCCCCTTTTCTCATGGGCGATAGAACCTGTATGTCCTTTAGCGGGTCAAATCCATAGTATGTAGGAAGCCTGCTTCCCACTATGTTTGCTATTTCCCGGGCGCTTTTTTCCGCTCCCTGAGCCGATATGAAGAAAAAATCCTTGTCCTTTTTATTGAGCAGAGGCGGCTCGCCCTTGTTTATCCTGTGGGCGTTTACTACTATCATGCTCTCTTTCGCCTGCCTGAAAACCTCGTCAAGCTTTACAGTGCTTATTACTCCAGAATCTATCATGTCAGACAGAACATTCCCCGCGCCCACAGGCGGAAGCTGGTCGACATCTCCCACTATCACAAGCCTTGTTCCCGGCTTTACAGCCTTTAAAAGGTTGTACATCAAAAGCACGTCTATCATCGATGCCTCGTCTATTATGAGGACATCGCAGTTTACCGGCTCGTCCTCGTCCTTTAAAAACACCGTTTCCTCATCGTCCGCAGAGTATCCTACCTCCAAAAGCCTGTGTATAGTGAAGGCCTCTTTCGAGGTGGCTTCGCTCATCCTCTTTGCAGCTCTTCCCGTGGGCGCTGCGAGTTTCACCTTCATGTCCTCGCTTTCAAACAGCTCTATAATGGAGTTAATAGTCGTTGTCTTTCCAGTACCGGGCCCTCCCGTTATTATTGTTATTCCTCCGTTTGCGGCTTTTTCCACTGCCTCCCTCTGCTTTTTGGCAAGGCTTATTGAATTTTCACTTTCAATTGAATCTATCCTGTCATTTATGTCGATTTCCATTTTATCGATATCCGCGCTTGCAATTTGCACAAGCTTTCTGCACACTCCGCTTTCAGCTATATAGTACGGGAACAGGTATACTTTCTGGCCTTCATCTCCGTTTTCAATGTGTATGAGCTGCTCTGCGGCCATTTCATAAATCTGCGTTTCTATGGCGTTTTGATTGACGCCCAAAAGAGCCGACGCTTTTTTGCACATCACATCCCTAGGAAGGTAGGAATGGCCCGAGAGAGCCCCGTTTTTAAGCGAGTGGATTATCCCCTGCTCAATACGCCCCTTTGAAAGGGGGTCTATCCCCATTTTCATGCCTATGCTGTCGGCCGTCTTAAACCCTATTCCAGGTATGTCCTGCGCTATCCTGTAAGGGTTTTCCCTTATTACATTCATAGCCTTTTCCCTGTACTTCCTGTATATCTTAAGGCAATATGCCGAACCCAGTCCATAGGGAATAAGCTGCATCATTATATTCCTGATTTCCCTGTCCTGGGCAAAACTTTCAATGATCTTTTTTGCCTTTTTCTTGCCTATACCCTCGACTTTTGTTATCTTTTCAGGGCTGCTTTGCAATACCGACAGTGTCTGAACTCCAAACGTATCGACTATTTTTTCTGCAAGCTTGGGTCCCACACCCTTTATGCTGCCGGATGACAAATACGCAAGTATTCCCGAAACAGACGATGGGACTGCAGGCATGAAACTTTCCGCATTGAACTGAAGCCCATACATTTCATGGCTTTTCCACTGCCCGCTCACCTCTATAGTCTCACCCGTCTTGACAGTCGCAAGGCATCCCGTGACCGTTATTTCGCCCTCGTCGGTATTCATCTGGGCAACCGTATATCCATTGTCTTCGTTTTGAAATATAATATCCCCTATTGTTCCCTGTATCTTTTCCACTGCCATCTATCCACTGTCTCCTTAAACAAGGGCTTCTCCCCGTAGTCTTGTACCCCCATTATATCAGATATGCAACAATGTATGAATTCCGAATGTTATTCATGTTAATAGCCCTATAGTTCATATCTTTCGTTTCAATAACACTAACCGCCGATTATATTTGAATTCAAAATAAATGCCTGTCGAAATTCCCATATCAGTCTTAAAAAGTTATTTTTTAACAAAAAACCATGGAAATTATCAACTTTTTATAATATAATTAGTTGTCAAAAAGTTTCAAAATAATTGGCCCACCGGCCTTTTAATGTAGCTTTAAATCCGCAGTACAAATGCTTAAACAGCAAAGGGAGGGCTTTTACATGTGCAAACAATGCACTTTCGAAAACCTTTTGAACAATATAGAAAATACAAGGGAAAGACTCAACAAAATGCTTGAGTTCGAAGGAATAGAGCTTTACAGCAAGGACGTACTTGTTCTCAGCCAAAAGCTTGACAATCTCATAGTACAGTATGAAAACTGTAAAATGAAAAATCGCAATGTAAACAAGTATAAAATAATATAAGAGCTTAAATGCCGCACTATATTAGCGCTTTACAATTTCAATCACAGGCGAATCCCATTGCATTTTGCGGCATCCAACCAGGCATAAAAAAACGGGTTATACGTCATCAACGTACACCCCGCTTTTTTATTTACACGAACATTATGACTGATTCTATACCACTTCTTCTTTTATGCTTTCCATGACACCTTTTTTAACCGATTCTAAAATATCACTCGATTCCTGCTTGCTGCTTCCCTTCACTCCGAAATAGAATTTGATTTTCGGTTCTGTTCCTGAAGGCCTGACTGCAAACCATGCGTCTTTTTCAAGGTCAAACACAAGCACATTTGATTTTGGAAACCCTTCAATTCCTTTGCTGTAGTCTTTAATTCCGACA
This sequence comes from uncultured Peptoclostridium sp., assembly GCA_965368085.1. Taxonomy (GTDB): domain Bacteria; phylum Bacillota; class Clostridia; order Peptostreptococcales; family Peptostreptococcaceae; genus Peptoclostridium. The sequence goes on from CBDULP010000035.1 coordinate 5,132, forward strand.
ACTTCAAGTCCACTTACACTAGCGGGAGGGTTTTCCCTGAGCATTTTCATCATTTCCTGTATTTTCTCGGCCCCTTCTCTTCCCTTGAGCACAACATTTTCAAGCGAGTCGCTAAAATATCCGTATTCCTTGTAAAGCTCATCCATGGCATCGACAAGGCTCATCCCCTTTGAATAATAGTATGCCGCCATTTGAGCTACAAGCATTGAAGCCACAACTCCATCCTTGTCCCTGGCATGGTTTCCTGCAAGGTATCCATAACTCTCCTCGTAGCCGTATATAAAATTCCTGCCTTCTTTTTCTTCGAATTCCTTTATCTTTTCAGCTATGAATCTAAAGCCAGTAAGTGTGTTTAGCGTGTCCACGCCGAACGTCTTTGCTATTGAATCCCCCATCCTGGATGTCACTATTGTCTTTACAACCACTGCATTGTCAGGAAGCTCGCCTGCATCCTTGAGTCCCATAAGTATGAAGTGAAGAAGAAGGGCACCTGTTTGATTTCCTGTAAGCAGCCTGTACTCTCCAGATTTTTCCCTTGCCACAACCCCTACTCTGTCGCAGTCAGGGTCTGTTCCTATTATAAGCTCTGCATCCTTTTCTTTCGCAAGAGCTATTGCAAGCTCAAATGCCGCCGGATCTTCAGGGTTTGGATAGCTTACTGTCGAAAAATTCGGATCCGGAGCTTCCTGGCCTGCAACCACGAATACTTTTTTAAATCCGACTTCATCAAGCACCCTTCTTACGGGCACATTGCCAGTTCCGTGAAGAGGAGTGTACACAATTTTAAATTCATCAGAAACGTCGCATACTATATCTTTGCACAGAGACTGCTTTTTAACCGCCCTTATGAACTCATCATCCGCATCGCTTGCAAGAACTTCTATAAGCCCTTTTTCAAAAGCCTGAGCTTCATCCATTACGGGAATTTTGCTATAATCGCTTATTGCGTTAACCTTTTCTATGACACTTTTGGATTCCTTCTCGTTGAGCTGGGCTCCGTCGTCTCCATAAGCCTTGTAGCCGTTGTACTCTGGAGGATTGTGACTTGCAGTTACAACAATCCCTCCGGCGGCCCCCATGCTTCTCACTGCAAATGAAAGCTGAGGCGTAGGTCTTAATCCGTCAAATATGTACGTCTTTATCCCGCATGCCGCAAGTGTTCTGGCCGCATCCAACGTGAAGTCCCTTGACTTGAACCTGTTGTCGTGAGCTATGACTATTCCCTTTTCCTCATCGCCTTTTTCCATTATATGCTTTGCGAATCCATATGTAGCCCTTCTAACGGTATACTTGTTCATCCTGTTTGTTCCTATTCCTATAACTCCTCTAAGTCCTCCCGTTCCAAATTCAAGATCCTTGTAGAACCTGTCTTCTATCTCTTTTTCGTCGTCAGCTATTTGCATGAGGTCTTTTCTTACCTCTTCGTCGAAATATTCGCTGTTTAGCCACTCTTCATAAACTTTCATGTAGTCCATGTCTTCTCTCCCTCTTTCTCCATTTTATATTTTCATTTCTTTTAAGCTTATCTGTCATGCTCCTCAACATCCCTTTTTCAGGCCAGCCGTGTGGGCATTTTTGTACTATTCATTTACAGACATACACAAGTATTGATACCCACAAACAAAATATTTACCATATATAATTTTTTAATACCTTCAACTATATATTATTTCAAATTTTTGCCTTAGTGTATACCTTCTTTTAGGGTATACTATAATATGAACGCAACACATAAAAGGGGGAACGGATATGGATTTTTTATACTCGCTGCCGAAAGAACTTATTTTGACAATTATTTCAGCCGCGCCTTTCGTGGAGCTTCGAGGCGCCATACCAGTCGGGGTCACATGGGGATTTTCTCCTTTCAAGATCCTTTTGATATGCGTGCTGGGTTCTACTCTTCCATCTCCATTTTTAATAGTGTTCTTCAGAAAAATTCTTGTTTTTTTAGAAAAAAGCAAATCGCTGGGCCGCTTTGGACATTATCTTCAAAACAGGGCGCTTCGCAAAAGTGAAAAAGTCAAAAAGTACAGGCTTTTGGGACTTTTCATGCTCGTTGCAATCCCGCTTCCAACAACAGGGGCGTGGACAGGCTCCATGGTGGCATCACTTCTCGACATAAGGCTTAAAAGTGCAATACCCGCAATACTGCTCGGGAACATGGCCGCAGGCATTATAGTGCTTGTATTTTCATACCATATACTATTTTAAAAATACATGTCCTCTCTTGTTTTTTGAAGAGGTCATGTGTTTTTGTTTTTACCTTTAAAAAAAATTTAATTTTTTTATTGACAAAGCATTTGAGTAATAGTAATATTAAACTCGAAGTCTGAAAATATAAAACTTCAAACTAATTATCTTGATTGCCTTATCAAGAGAGGTGGAGGGACAGGCCCTGTGAAACCCGGCAACAGCCAGCGTTTGCTGGAAATGTGCTAATTCCTACAGAAATTTTTTTCTGGACGATGAGGTTGGTGTATAAACTACGCCTCTTCGACTGTCGAAGAGGCTTTATTTTTTGAAAATCCAACCATAGATTATTACAATACACTTTTGAAATATTTTAAAGGAGGACATTTATAATGGCAAGAAGACTTTTTACATCTGAATCTGTTACTGAGGGACATCCGGATAAAATTTGCGATCAGGTTTCAGACTCTATACTTGACGCTATAATAGAAAAAGACCCAAATGCGAGGGTTGCTTGCGAGACTACAGTTACTACAGGACTTGTGCTTGTAGCCGGAGAGATCACTACAAATGCATACGTTGACATCCCTAAAATAGTTAGAAACACTATAGAAGAAATCGGATACACTAGAGCAAAATACGGATTCGACTGCGACACTTGCGCCGTTCTTACTTCAATAGACGAGCAGTCGTCTGACATAGCAATGGGTGTTGACGAGGCTCTTGAGCACAAGGAAGGAACAATGACTGACGACGTCGAGGCTCTTGGCGCTGGAGACCAGGGAATCATGTTCGGATTTGCGTGCAACGAGACTGAGGAGCTTATGCCTCTTCCAATATCGCTTGCTCACAGACTTGCAAAGAGACTTTCTGATGTTAGAAAGAACGGCACTCTTGAATACCTTAGACCTGACGGAAAGACTCAGGTTACAGTAGAGTATGAAAATGACAAGCCAAAGAGAATAGACACTGTTCTTATATCTACTCAGCACGGCCCTGAAGTTGACCGTAAGACTATAGAAAAGGACCTTATACAGCACGTTATAAACAAGATAGTTCCTATGGAGCTTATGGACAGCGAAACTAGAGTTCTTGTAAACCCAACCGGAAGATTCGTTGTTGGAGGACCTCAAGGAGACGCAGGTCTTACTGGAAGAAAGATAATAGTTGACACTTACGGCGGATACTCAAGACACGGCGGCGGCGCTTTCTCTGGAAAGGACGCTACAAAAGTTGACAGATCTGCTGCATACGCATCAAGATACGTAGCTAAAAATGTAGTTGCAGCTGGAATAGCTGACAAGTGCGAGGTTCAGCTTGCATACGCAATCGGTGTCGCAGAGCCTGTTTCAATACTTGTTGATACATTCGGAACTGGAAAGATATCTGACGATGCTATATCAGATCTTGTTGAAAAGCACTTCGACCTAAGACCAGGAGCTATAATAAAAAATCTTGACCTTAGAAGACCTATATTCAGAAAGACTGCTGCATACGGACACTTCGGACGAAACGACGCAGACTTCACCTGGGAGAAGACTGACATGGCTGATACTCTTAAAGCTGATGCTTTCGGAGAAGCCAAATAAGCTTAATAAAAAAGCCAAACTGCATTAATTATATAAAAAAGAGGAAGTCGCACGCGACTTCCTCTTTTTGCGTTATTATTTAAAACCAGAGCTGTGTCTGTTCCTTGTTTTGAAGCGCCTTTAGCATTCTCTTCCTGAAATCCGGGATTTTCGATGCAAACATCGATACGAATTCATTTGCCTCTTCCCTCTTCGTATGCCCATCCGCCGGACACGGGCTTTTTATTACGGGTATATTATTATTTTCAACTGCCGCCTTTATGGCGTCTTCCGTAGCGTATATGAGTGGTCTTATCATCGTTATGTCCTGTCTGGACAGATATGTCACAGGCTTGAAAGTCGACACCCTTCCCTCGTAAAACATGCTCATGAAAAGCGTCGCTATCCCGTCGTCAAGATGGTGTCCGAATGCGACCTTGGTTATACCTCTTTCCTTTGCCGTCTCATATATGGCTCCCCTTCTCATTCTTGAGCAAAGAGCACATGGACTCGATTCCTGCCTTATGTCAAATACTACCTCGGCTATGTGCGTCTTTACGACAGTATAGGGAATGTCCATGCCCTCTATAAACTTTCTGGCTCCATCCAGATCCAAGTTTTCAAATCCCGGATCCACCGTTATCGCCTCCAGTTCAAATTTTTGGGGCGCAAACCTCTGATATGTTTTAAGGGCGCAAAGAAGAGCCGCGCTGTCCTTTCCCCCCGAAAAACCGACAGCTATTTTGTCGCCGTCCTCTATCATATTATAGTCCTCACATGCTTTTCTCATTGCTCCAATTACTCTTTTCAAACTTCTTATTCCTCCCCAAATATGTTCATATAGCCGTATTTTACATTTTCTCCATCTATGTTCATTATCAGATATCTGTAGTCGTTTTTGTAGTCGCCCTTGTGCAGATCATCATAGTCCGGTATGGATATATACCTTGCATTGCCTTCTACAACCTGTGAAAATGAACTTCCCCTGTATACCACATATACATTCTTCTCTTTTGCATTTTCATATATACTTCTTTTGAAAAGCTTCGCCTCTTCGTCAAAACCAAGCTGCTCTTTCGAGTTGAAAAGCACCACTATATTATCATAGTCCGAAGCCAGCGAATCCGCAATGAACGCCCACTGTCCGGGAGTCTTGTAGAATGTTCCACTTGAATTGTCAAGCGATATTACAAGTATGTCGTCCCCTATCTCTTTAGAGCCGTATGCTCCACCAAGGCCCACGACCTTGTCCCAAAAGCCCTCTTCCATTTTCTGATTTGTATTTCCCAGCATTAGTATGCTTGGGTCTTCTATTTTGTTTATGTCTTTTTCATATTTTTGAATTATAAGGTTGTCCACGAGCCTGTTCTTCGAAACTCCCATGTCTCCAAAGAGTGCAAGTGTAACTCCCTCTTCAAGCTGCTCATGCCTTATGTCTTCAATATTAAGATCGTCCTCTGTTTTTTTTGCAACGACCTCGATTTCAAGTTCTTCGGTTTCACCGTCATATGAAATTTCTATAGTTCCACTTCCTGGCTCTGAAGGAGTGAACATGCCGCCTTCAAAATAGCCGTCTATTCCATCTATCCCGAATTCGACATCTGAATCATCCGCCTCTACAGGATTATTATCCCTGTCAAAAAAGCATATTTCAATGTGGGCGCTTTCCCCCAAATACATGACCTCTTTGTCCATATGTGCTTCCATGTGGTCAAAGCTTCCGGGCTCCGCGCTGGTTTTAACTGCAAACGCATTGAGAATCTCCCTTTCCCTGCCGTTTACAAGTGTGTTTCTTATCCTGTCATTGGCTATGAGCTCTGTCGACCCTCCTCCGTCAAGTATCACGGCATCTTTGCATCCAAGGTTTAGCATGTAGTTTGCAACATCTTCCGGCTCCATGCCTATATAGTTTTCAAGCCTTCCATCTACGGTAAACATTATAAGCTTGTCATCATATGTAAGCCCTATTGCCGACCTTTGTGATTTCCCTCCTACCTTCTGAGTAAGCTGGGCAAGCTGTCCGTCCCTTATTATCACACTTCCCGCTCCCATGGCCGCTTCAATTTTCGAATGGTCAATTTCCATGCTGGCCGAAAGCTCCACCGACTCCCCAGGCGCGAAATTATCCCTAAGAAGCACACCGTTGTTGCCCCCCGCGACTAACACGTACCCGCTCTCAGGTATTTCAACTGGAGGCTGCCCGTACCTGACTTCACTTACCATGTCCGAGTCCACTACAACTTCACATACATCGTAATATGTATCATTTGCGCCTGGTGAATTTTTTACATATTCGCTTGTAAGCGCAACTATGTTTCCAAAATACTCACTTGGCTTGTTGACTGCGGCAACCGGAACCTCAACCGCTTTTGAAGTGTTGACCGCCTTCATGTTGGGGCTTAGATATTCAAATAATATGTTTTTGGAGTCATCTACAATTATTGACGCATATTTTTGCTCTTCATAATATGGATTCGAAAGTATCTTTCCATCTCTCACCATTGTTCCAAGGGAAAACGACGGATTTGACATGCTGAAAAAATCCCCGTTTATAGCTGCCAGTACGTCATCTCTTCGAGTTACCATGCTGCTGAGCTTTTCCCTTTTGCTAAAACCATGCTCTTCATTGAATATGACATCAAATCCCACATTTTCATTTGAGATGTCCGCCTCTACTATATTTATGTTGGATACGCCCTCTTCCGTGAACCTGAATATATTCTTGTACACGACCCCTTCCGCAAGGGTCTGTTCTCTTTCTCTTTCATTTATGACATACGGGCCCTCTGCATAAGCTGAAAACATGCTCACCAAAGTCATAAAAGCAGTCAATACAATACAGGCTGTCCTTTTCATATTCTCGTCACCTTCCCTGTAATATTTTAAAATCACTAAAGCCCCCCGATGCGCAAAAACATCGGAGGGCATATCACTATATTTTAATCTCTTATTAAAACCGGTTTTCTGATATGATTTATCTTTCTACAAGCGCAAACATAAGCTCTCCGCTGCATGCAAGCTCATCTCCTACATATGCACTTGCCTTGGCCTTTCCTATTCCCCTTCTTACCTTTATGAATTCAACTTCCATTCTAAGGGTATCCCCAGGAACCACTTCCCTTTTGAATCTCACACCGTCTATTCCCGTAAAAAGACCTATCTTGCCTTCATTACCTTCAAGCGAAATCATCACATATGCACCTACCTGCGCCATGGCTTCAACTATAAGTACGCCCGGCATTACAGGGTAGTTTGGAAAATGGCCCTGGAAAAAAGGCTCGTTTATTGTGACATTTTTTATTCCAACCGCTTTTTTCCCCTCTTCAAGTTCCACTATCTTGTCTACAAGTAAAAAAGGATACCTATGAGGTATTACGTCTTTTATCTGTCTTGTATCTATCATCCGTGTTTTCTCCTTTTTCTATTTTTTATCTGTTCTGCTTCTTGTAAATTGCTCATATATCATTTTCGCAAGACCCATTGATGAATTTTGAGCGGCATCCTCTCCTACAGTTTCATAGTACATGTCTTCCACTATGTCATGCCCCGCAGACTTAGGCACAAATCCCGAATCCGGTATTGTCTTTTTCATCTCCTTGAGCATTATTTTCATAAATTCACCCTCAAGCTTTACGCAGGACTCCATAAGATCCTTGTCCTCATCGCTTTTTATGTCTTTTGTAACATTTTGATTCAACTTAGCAGCGTTGACCATGTCCATACCATAGGATCCAACCTTCACAAAATCACCTCCACACAATATCTAGTCTTTACCTCTTAACGCTGTTTGCAGTCTGCATCATCTCGTCTGCAGTCTGTATTGTCTTTGAGTTTATGTCGTATGCCCTTTGAGCCGTTATAAGCTTTATCATTTCCTCAACTATCTGTACATTCGAATTTTCAAGGTACCCCTGGTATATCTTGGTTTCCTTTTCTTCTCCTTCAAGAAGCATCTCCTCGCCTGAAGCATTTGTCGCTTTTAGGAAGTTGCCTCCTATCGCCTCGAGTCCGTCTGGATTCAAAAAATCCACAACTGCAAGTGAAAGCCCTGAATCCTCTACCGTTCCATCTTCCGTCTTTATCTTTATGGCTCCAGCTTCATCTACCGTAAACTCCTTGTCTGTATCCGAAAACTCTATGTAGTCGTCATCCTCCGAAAGTACAAAATAACCTTCAGATGTAACAAGCCTTCTTGTATCGCCTTCGACACTAAGCTTGAAGCTTCCGTCCCTTGTGTAAAGTCTCTCTCCCATAGGATTTTCCACTGCAAAGAATCCTCTTCCATCGAGCGCAAAATCCGTATCGTTTTCAGTGCTTTGGAATCCTCCGTTTTCAAAATTCCTGCTTGTGGCGCTGTACATTACACCGTGACCCACCTGCAAGTTCACAGGGCTCCCCTCTCCATCTACAATGCTTGCATCCTTTATGTTTTCATACAAAAGATCCTTGAATTCGACTCTCATTTTCTTGTATCCAGTGGTATTCACATTCGCAAGGTTGTTTGATATATTATCTATGTTGAGCTGCTGGGCTTTCATTCCACTAGCTGCTGACCAAAGTGCTCTCATAAAATCTACCTCCCATTACAGTTTAGGGTTAAAGTTTGCCTATCTCGTTAGCGGCCTTGGCCATTATGTCGTCATATGCCTTTATGACCTTCTGTCCACTTTCATAGTTTCTCATAAGATCTATCATTTCTATCATTTCCTTTACAGGGTTTACATTTGAACCTTCAATATGCCCTTGAAGAACTTCTCCTTCAAACTGGCCTATGTTAGCATCACGGCCCGGCTCTATTTCATATGTGCCGTACCCTATTTTTCTGAGCGTGTCCAGGTTCTGAATATCCACAATATTTAAAGTATCGAAAAACTCGCCGTCTATGTACAAGTCTCCATTTTCTTTCATTTCAATCTTGCCGTCAACCGGCACTGGCCCGCCGTTTGCCATCACCTTCAAGCCTTCGTCTGTAACAAGCATTCCATCATCGCTTATTTTGAAAGACCCGTCACGCGTATATCTCGTCTGTCCCTCTGCAGTTTGGATCTGGAAGAACCCGCTTCCCTTTATTGCAAAATCCAAGTCCCTGTTGGTCTGTTGAAGACCTCCTTGACGAAAATTGCTTTTTATATAGTCTACGCTCTTTCCACCATTCACAGTACCAATCACGCTTTTGGGTGGGGTAAAAAGAAGATTTGCTACAGTTTGGCCTCCTGAATTGACATTTCCCTGCTGATCTATTCGGAAGTTGGCTTCCGCCTGTATTCTTCTTCCATTTGAATCCAGCACAAAATAACCCTTGCTTGTATCAACTCTGCCGCCTATGCTTCTCGAATATGTCTTTAGGTATCCCTGTTCATCCGCAGCCAGCTTCATATCCCTGCTATAGCTTTTCCCCTGTGAGCCGTCTACAGTAAAGTAGCTGTTTCTGCAGCTTACAATAAATCCTTGTCCATCTCTTTTGACTCCTATATTCCTGTCAATTTGAGAATTGCTGTATGATACTCCATTCATTTTGCTGAGCAGTTTTTCAGGAAACGCCTTTGTTATAAGCTCATCCTTTTTAAATGACGCTGTATTCGTATTTGCAAGGTTGTTTGAGACAACATCAAGCTTTCTTTGATTTGTGCTCATTGTAGATGTAACCGTATAAATTCCCCTGTACATATAATCCACTCCAAAAATTTGGCGGACAATTTCCGCCCGCCAAACATATTTTTACAAAGTGCTCCGTATATTGGATTTCGGATATAATCGAGTAACTCTTTATAGTCCGCAGGTATCAATTTTTGATTTATCTTCTCCTGGATATCCCTCCGCTTCTCTTGAGAAGATGAAGGGAGTTGAGCGCTTCTCCCGTTCCCATTGCAACACAAGACACCGCGTCTTCAGCTATGTGTACATTTATTCCCGTTCTGTTTTTTATGAGCTTATCCAGCCCCCAAAGCAGTGAACCTCCTCCGGTCATTATTATGCCCTTGTCGCTTATGTCTGCAGACAGCTCAGGCGGTGTCTTTTCAAGCACCATGTGTACCGCATCTGCTATTTGATTTACATTTTCTTCAAGCGCCTGGAATGTCTCCATAGCTTTTACCGGCACGTTTTCAGGAAGACCCGAAACCAGATTCCTTCCTCTTACATCCATTGTTACATCCTCATCTCTTTTATATGCGGTACCTATTTGTATTTTTATGTCCTCTGCAGTTCGCTCTCCTATAAGCAGGTTGTATTTTTTCCTCATGTACTTCACAAGCGCCTCGTCAAACCTGTCTCCAGCTATTTTTATTGATGTGCTTACAACCACCCCGCCAAGCGATATTACTGCTATATCTGCTGTTCCGCCACCTATGTCCACAACCATGTTGCCGTTTGGCTTTGATATGTCAAGACCTGCACCTATTGCAGCCGCTATAGGCTCTTCTATAAGGAATACCTTTCTAGCTCCAGCCTCCATTGTTGCATCTATTACAGCTCTCTTTTCCACTTCTGTAACACCCGATGGCACACATACCATTATCTGAGGCTTGAACAAACTGAAAAAGCTGCTCTTTCCAAGTACTTTCGATATAAAGTATTTGAGCATCTTTTCAGTCACATCATAGTCGGATATAACGCCTTCTTTCAGCGGCCTTATAGCAACTATATTCCCCGGAGTTCTTCCAAGCATTTTCCTGGCCTCTTCTCCAACGGCAAGCACAGTGTTTGTATTTTTATCTATAGCCACAACTGAAGGCTCTTTAAGAACTATACCCTTTCCCTTTACATATACAAGAATTGACGCTGTGCCAAGATCTATGCCTATGTCCGGTGCAAATTTCATCATCAATCTATCTCTCCCATCATAATGTCAAGTTGGCCCAAATAAAAAATCATATATCTCTATTATATCAAAAAAATGTACTCTATCGCCAACATATGAATGCTTTTTAATTTTTATTTAATCTTTACATCATTTGCTTTACCAGCGCTATAGGCCTTACGTCCCGGCAATAAATAAAGCCGGGAAATTTTTCCCGGCTAGTCTATCTTTTCTATTTTTCCTCCAAGCTGAGTTATCTTTTTTTCTATATTCACGTAACCTCTTTCAATGTGGTGTATCTGGCCTATTCTTGTTTCTCCGCCTGACACAAGCCCCGCAAGTATAAGTGCCGCTCCAGCTCTAAGGTCTGTGGCATCCACCCTCGCGCCTTCAAGTGATTTGACACCTTGAACTATTGCCGTTCTACCTTCTATTCTTATCTCGGCTCCCATTCTCCTAAGCTCATTGACATGCATGAATCGGTTTTCAAATACAGTCTCTGTAATTATTGACGTCCCATTTGCCATGCTCAGAAGCGCCATGAACTGAGCCTGCATGTCAGTAGGAAAGCCTGGGTGGGGAAGGGTTTTTATCGTTGTCGCCAATGCCTCTTTAGGCCCAATTACTCTTATCGATTCATCGCCTTCAATGACAGTACATCCAATCTCCTTAAGCTTTGCCGTCACCGGTTTCAAATGCTCTATGACTACATTTTCTATTTCTATATCGCCCTTTGTAATGGCCGCTGCAACCATGAACGTTCCGGCCTCAATGCGGTCTGGAATAACTCTGTGAGTCACACCTTCAAGGGAGTTTACTCCCTTTATTGTAATTGTATTCGTTCCTGCTCCTTTGACATTTGCGCCCATTCTGTTGAGGAAGTTTGCAAGGTCGACAATTTCCGGCTCTTCTGCTGCATTTTCAAGTATTGTGGTGCCCTTTGCCATTGAAGCCGCCATCATTATGTTTTCCGTTGCTCCCACTGATGGAAAGTCCAGGTATATCTTCTGTCCCAGCAGCTCGCTGCACAATGCCTCCACAGTTCCATGCTCCACGCTCACATTTGCTCCCAGCGCCTCAAAACCCTTGAGGTGAAGGTCTATCGGTCTTGTTCCTATTGCACATCCTCCCGGCATTGAAACCCTTGTCCTTTTAAATCTTGCAAGAATCGGTCCCATTACAAGGAATGATGCCCTCATCTTCCTTACAAGCTCGTACGGTGCATCCCACTTGTCCACACCTCTAGCGTCAACCTGGAGTATACCTCCTTCAAACTCAACGTCTGCTCCAAGGGTCTTTAATAGGTCTATCATAACATATACATCTCTAAGCTGCGGAACATCTTCTATAACCGATTTACCATCTACAAGCAGCGTAGCTGCCATTATTGGCAGCACCGCATTCTTCGCCCCATCTATTCTAACGCGGCCAATAAGCGGTCCGCTTTGTCTGACTAATATTTCAGGCAATCCATTCATCCCTTCCATAAGTTGATATCAATAAAAGTTACATTACAAAACCTTTTTAATACATAAGTTATTATATTATCGACTCTGTTAAAACTCAATCACTATTTGATATTTTTTACAGATCAACCCGAAATTTCATATACAATTTCATTTATTACAAGATTATTCTTTTTCATAAGGTCAATCTCTTCACCTGCAAGCTGCCCATTTATTATAGGCTCGACCACAGGCCTCATGGGAAATCCCTCATTGAGTTTTTGAACCGCTGCAACTGTCCCGCTACTCAGCATTACAAGCGTCCCAACCGGATAAGGTATTATCTTTTTTGCAAATATCTTTACATAATCAATATCAAGCTTGCTCGATGCAAGCGACATTATGTATTCTATTGCCTGGCTTGGAGCAAATGCCTTCCTGTAGCTCCTGTCCGATGTGAGAGCATCGTATATGTCAGCAATTGATACTATCCTGGAATACTTATGCAGTGGCGCACGCTTGGCTTCGGTTGGATATCCACTTCCATCCATGTTCATATGGTGCTGGAGCGCTATTATCTTTGACGTAGCCTTTATATCCGAATTTTCAGATATGTATTCGTACCCCTTAACAGTATGCTGCTGTATTATTTCAAATTCTTCATCCGTAAGCTTCCCGGGCTTGTTTAGTATTCCCTTTGGCACAAATATCTTTCCAATATCATGGAGCATTGCCCCTATCGTAAGCTCGTACAGTTCACCCTTTGTAAGGTGGGCTGCAATTCCTATTACAAGTGAAAGCACCGCCACGTTTACACTATGGGAGTATGTATAATTGTCCATACTTTTTATGTCCACCATACTTATCATTATGTCCTTCTGGTTGAAAAGATCGTCAACTATAGCCTTTGACATGTCGTAAAGTTCATCCAAATTTTTGTACATTTGAGTTTTTGCCTGAGTTTTCTTTCCTTCATTTTTGACAAAAAATTCAAACGTATCCTTTATTTTCATCGTGACCTTGCGCCTTATTTCAGGCTTTATTACATCTTCTATATCCCCTTTGGAATAATCATCCTTTATATATAGAGAATTGTATCCTTTGCCTTGTATTTTTTTTATTATCGGATCCGAAAGGATGACTCCCTCTTTAAGAAGAAGGCTTCCATTCGAATCTATAAGCGGTTTTGCAATAACTGCTCCTTCTCTCACTGAATTTACTGGCACAAATCGCATACGTATTCAACCCTCCTCTTGCGCTTGTCAATCCTGCTCCCTATTCTTATAATTTTAATTTCAAGCGTTCAAATTTACAATGAATATTCTAACATATATTTTTTTAGTTCTAAAGCCCTATCATCCCAGGGTCAAATTTTCCATTAAAATTCCTTTTATGTCTCAATCATTGTCACTAACAGCAACGGCTCTCGCTATGCAGTAGTTATTGCTGTCTACCAGCATATATGGATCAGATACATATTCCTATCTGAAAGGCTTTTTATGGACTCAATGTATTGCTGCCGTTTCACTCGAAGCTTAATTAGCCGCACTAGCCTGCCTTTCTGTTTTGTCTGTATATTCTATTATTTTATCATTTATTGCAAGACTTTGCGCTATAGACAGCTTAAATTTTACTATTAGCTTATTTATACCGTCTGAAATCGCCATTGCCGCTCCGTCTTAAACTTCTATTTTCTGAGTGAGATCCCCGTCGGCTATTTTTTGAATGCTTTTCTTTTGAATGCAAATTAAGATGCACTCCTGATTTTTACACATTATTCCTGTATCGCGAATTAAACCCATCATAATAATACCACTAAAACAAAAGGGAGCAAAGACTATTTAACAATGTCTTTGCTCCCTTGTTTTAAGCATATTCTATTGATTTTAAATTATATGTTTTTTTCTATCATTGCCTCTATGTTTTCTATAGTGGCATCGTCTTTAGTAACTTCGTCTACCTTTACTCCATCCTTGTATAGAGATATTGTTGGAAGTCCTAGTATCTTTTGGCTTATAGCAAGTCTTCTTGCTCCTGTTGTATTAAGCTTTGCAAATACAACTCTTCCCTCGTATTTCTTTGAAAGTTCTTCTACTGCAGGCATAAGAGCCTTGCATGGTACACATCCATCGCTGAAGTAGTCAACTAGTATGTATCCAGTCCCCTCAAGAACCTCAGTTTTGAACGTATCTTTGTCTAGCATTAGCATTGCATTCATCTCCCTTTGTTTTATTATTTATATAACGGCCACTTCAGATGACTCTAGGCCATTTTTACCATTCCATTAACCGTATGGCACTTGTGCACGGGTCTGTGCTGATATGAACCTGCTCTATGTAGCAAACCCAAGACGTCTGGATGTTCATATCTCACATGCCTGTTATTTATTATTCTGCAAAATGCTCTTCTATATACTTTTCAGCTTGAACTGCAGCTATAGCTCCGTCAGCCGTTGCTGTAACTACCTGTCTAAGCGACTTCACTCTTATGTCTCCAGCTGCGAATACGCCTTCAACATTAGTCTTCATGTTGTCGT
>CBDULP010000036.1:0-16048 GCA_965368085.1 uncultured Peptoclostridium sp.
TCTGCTTTTTGAGATATTTAAATAACTTTTCTTAACTTAATGACATTGCCCTTTCCAGGGGCTTTTAATATTTTCACCTTAGAATTTACAATGTTCATGCCTGGCTCTGTCACGCTGCAGACGGTATACGGACTTTTATATTCCGAAATCGAGTTTTTTCATTTCCTTTTTCCTCTCATCCATACTTATCTCGTGGGCGTATATCTTCATTGTTATGTCAGGCGAGCTGTGTCCGAGTATCGCAGAAAGCGAAGGTATGCTCATTCCGCTTTTCAAGGCGTAACTGGCAAAATTATGCCTTAAATTGTGTGGTGTTATCTTTTTTTCTATGCCGGCGCGCTTTACTATTGAGTTTATGATGTTCTCCACGTTCTTAGGATGCATGTGGGTGTTTTTCTCTCCACTTTTTTTGTCCTTGTGCTCGGACCTGAATATATAGGAAGAATCCATGTTATACCCCTTGCTTTTGAACTCTTCTATCAAATCCTTGAAGTCTAGGTACTCATATCTTATATCCTTTTTAAGTGGAATTATTCTCTCCTTGCTGCCCTTTCCCAGAACGGTTATTTCGTTAGAGCGGGTATTTACGTCGGACCACTTCAGCGAGACTATTTCGGAGCGCCTCATCCCTGTGAATATCATCATCATAAATAGAAATCTGTTTCTCACCTTGTGATATAGATTGTATCCGCTTGCATATTCTATGTCCTTTTCTAGAATATCGAGCATTGCCTGTATTTCGTGGGGTTCAAGCACGTGTTTTTTTGCCTGAGAATGTTTGCGTATGAGCTTTATGTTTCCGGCAAAGTTTTCATCTATGTATGACCTGTTGCTCATATACACTATGAGACTTTTAAGTATATTCCTCTTTGTGTTGAGTGTATTCACCGAATAGTCCGGATCCATGTCGTCTATGTAGTCGAATACTACCTGCTTGAAATCAAAGTCCAAATCGTATTCATTTTTCCTTATGTATTTCAGAAAACTGTTTAGACATGACGAATAATTTAAAATGGTATGTTTTGACTTTTTTTCAGAAGTCAGCTTTCTTAAAAATCTCTCTATTGTGTTTTCTAATTTTGCTATATTCATTACGGCCTCCTTTGTTTACATAATTATAATATGGTGAACTGTAACGCGTATTTCATGAAAAGTTGCTTTTGTGGAATATATTTACAGTGCGCAGTCTTATATCGCGTGGGCAAAATAGCATGTAGTGATTTATAGCATGGGTTTTACCTTAATATGCTTAAAATGCTGTTTTACTATAATTAAATATTATAGGAAAAGCGATATAATTGCAATATAATGCCGAAATAAACACAACTAGGTATAAAAGCACATGAAATAATATCATCTCTTAAAACTGAAAACAAAAGATATTTAAGCTGTTTTACTATAATAAAATGTGTTTTTCTAGTTTTTATTATAAATTTTACAAATATTTGATTCGACTTGTCGCTTCAAACATTCCATATGCAAATTAAAGCATATGGAATTCTCTTATACACACTATAACTATAAAAGACATTTTACAAAATAAAAAACGCAAACTTGCCCGTATTGAACATGAGGCGGCTTGCGTTTTGTTGCAGCTTTGATACGGTTATATTATTATATCATCGCAGCAGATTTATTTTATAGGAACCAGAAGGGTGTCTCCAGGTATTATTGTAGAATTTTCTATATTGTTTATCTTTTGAATTTCATATATATGTTCTCTTATGTCAATTTTATCGTCACTGCTTTTTTGAGCTATCTTCCAAAGTGTATCCCCGGGTTTTACAACCACCCTTTCCACTATTATGGCCTTACTCTTGAATTCAGGCTTTCCATATGCAAATGCGGTATATACGTTCAACGTGGTTAACAATAACAAAATTATGTAGATATATTTTTTCACGGCAAATCCCCCTCTATAAAATTAATAGTGAAACACGGCTTCAGAACATGAGTTCTGAACGTTTGTTCTTAAGAAGATGATACCAGAACATAGGTTCTTTGTCAATGTTTTTTTAGAACGTTTGTTTGTGTTTTTTCGCAAATAGTGGTATACTCTATTTAGTAGGATGTGATTACTATATCAACTCTTAACTTTTAAACATTACCGATTACCAAGATATGTACTATCATTTCATATGGAAAGGGGTTATATATATGTGTTCTGAACTTACTAAAAAACAAGAAGATATATTGAATTTCATAAAAAAGGAGATATCTCAAAAAGGATATCCGCCTTCAGTAAGAGAAATATGTGCAGCTGTAGGATTGAGGTCTACATCTACAGTTCACAGCCATTTGAATAAGCTCGAGAAAAAGGGATATATAAAAAAAGACCCTAGTAAACCAAGAGCAATTGGCGTTGTGTGCGACGGTGATGAAAACCTTTCTGAAAAACACACGGTGGAAGTTCCTATAATAGGAGATGTTACAGCAGGAGAACCAATACTTGCAGTTCAAAATATAGATGAATATGTTCATCTTCCAGAAAGCTTTATACAGGGACAGGATAATTTTATATTAAAGGTAAAGGGAGAGTCTATGATTGAAGCCGGCATACTTGATGGAGACTATATAATAGTAAACAAACAGTCTACAGCATCGAACGGCGAAATTGTAGTAGCTCTTGTAAACGAACATACGGCAACTGTCAAAAGATTCTACAAGGAAGAAGGCAGAGTTAGACTTCAGCCTGAGAACTCGACTATGGAACCCATATATGCGCAGAGTGTAAATATACTGGGTGTAGTTAAAGGTCTTTTTAGAAAAAATATAAAATAGTCAGTATATGAAAACAGGCTGAAAGCAATGACATTGCTTTCAGCCTGTTTTTGTTGCAGCAAAATATGACTTTTCACCACAAACAATCCCCGCTTATGATAATATCTCAAAGCGGGGATTGTTTGTAGTCAGTGTTTATTAGAACTGATTTTTTTTGTATACTGAGTAAAGACCTTTAAGTTCAGACATCTTTGCCGCCATCTCTATTTGAAGGTCAGACGCTAGGTTGTAGTCTTTGCTTTCAAGAGCGTTTTTGATTCTTGTAAACATAGAAGACTTGTCCATGCTGTCTTTCATAAGGAACCATCTCATGCCGTTTATTTTGTTCCACATTACAACGTCAAGATCCGATATATCGTCCGTCACAGGGATTTTTTTGCACTCTCTTACAATTTCCATATTTCTCGGTATTATTCTTCCCATAAGCTCGTTTATCCATCTTTGAAGTATTGTGGCTCTATATGAGTTTACTGTGTCCTCTGTGAAAATGTCATTTTGAAGAAGAACTTTTTTCTTTTCTATGCTGTTTTTGCATGACTTTATGTTTTCCCATACTGTTCTTGGAGGGTTTCCAAAAAGCTTGGCTCTTTCCGCATCGCTGTAATATTCGAATACGTCCTCTTCACTTCTATACTCCCTGAATGTCTCCAGATAGAAGCCCTCTTCGCCGTATTTCTTGGAAAGCTCGCCTTCAAGCTCATTAAGGCTTCTCTTTTGAGCAAATACAGCATTCATTCCATCCACCATAGCTTGATAGCAAGCTGCAAGAAGAAGGTAAGTGTTTGAATGCGGGTTAGGCGCTCTAAGTTCAAATCTTGTTGCCATAGGATTTTCAAAATCCTTTATAAGGCCTATAAGTATGGATCTGTTTCTTGAAGGTTCATCCTTGCTTCTTCCTAGCGATGTAACCACACATACAGGAGCCTCGAAACCAGGCTTAAGTCTGTTGAGTGCATCGTTCGAAGCTGTTACGAACGGATTTATGACTTCGTAGTTTTTAAGTATTCCCATCAAAGAACCGTATGCTATGGAAGTCATGTACTCGCTTTCCATGTCCTTTGGCGAGAACAGGTTTACGAACTTTCCGTTTTTAAGCTTTGCGGCAACACCTATGTGAGTATGCTCTCCGCTTCCCGCAACTCCTTCTATAGGTTTTGCGTTGAATGTAACTTCAAGTCCGTATGCGTTGAATACGTCTGTTATAAGATTTTTTATAAAAAGCTCATTGTCTGCAGCTTGAACAGCTGTGCTGTATTTCCAATCGATTTCAAGCTGTTCCATGAAGTGGCCTTCTCTATCTACTCCTATGCTGTGTCTTACTCCTCCAACTTCTTTGTGGCCCATTTCTGGTTCGAAGCCGTAAAGCCCCATAAGCCATATTGATTTTTCCATAGCCGTTCTGACTACTCCCTGAGTTCTCTTCCAGTACTGCTCTTTCAGATTTTGCGATATTGAAAGCTGCTCTTCGTCTATTATGTCGTCTGGAGTGTTAACCCAAAATTCAAGCTCTGTCGCAGAAGTCAAAACAAGCTCATCTAATTCATCAAACGAACCCACTCCTATTTCTTCAAGTGTATGGTCGTTTTTAGAAAGCACGTTTAAAATTTCTGACTTAAGGTTTGATATCGCATTCTTAAGTATTGACCTTGAACCCACATTACGATTTCCGTGTATCAGGAAGCATGGTATTCTAAGTGTTCCAACAGGCTTGCCGTCCCCTGGATTTATATTGTCAAAATTATAGTCTACATACCAGTTTACATCCTTATCTGGTATTATCATAACTTTGGCGTCGTTCAAAGTAGCAATTCCAGGAAGATAAACACTGGAACCGTCTGTTTGTATTCCTGATTCTAAAAACTGCTCAAGATCTTCAATAAAAAGGTCTATAGGAATTCTCTCGTCAGTATCTTGTCCCCCAAGGTCAATTCCCGCAAGAGATACGAATTGAACTTCCGAGTGAGAATCAACTATCTTTCTAACGTTGTCTGGAGCGTTGTCATCTTTTGAAATGCAATACAAAAGGTCAGATAAAATGTTTTCATTTAGGCTTCTAAGCATGGTAAACCTCCCAAAATCTGAATTTATTCTAAAAAAAGAATTCAATATACTATTATTATACTACAAAACGACTGTATGTATGCTGTATTTCTACAGATAAAGTTCGTTTAATCACGAACTTTATGATGATTAATCCACTTAAAGTCTACAATATTTATTGAACATTATATATTATAGATGGCTTTTTGTAAAGTGGTATTGTGTAAAAAATCAAAATATTTTTAGTTTGAAAATTCAAACATGCGTATATAATAAAATAGCTGTATGGCAACGCCATCAGCTATTTTATTATATCATTTTATTTATCCCTCATCATTTGAGAGTATGCGCTTATAGTTCCGAATTTTGAGTGAGTGTAAGTAAGCCCGCCCTGGAAATATACTATATAAGGTGGCTTTATAGGGGCATCGGCACTCAGCTCTATTGAAGAACCCTGAATGAATGCGCCCGCAGCCATTATTACCTTTGAATCATATCCGGGCATGTCCCACGGTTCAGGGGACACGAACGAATCAACCGGCGCTGCCGCTTGGATACCCTTGCAAAATGAAACCACGTCTTTTTCAGTTCCGAGTTTTATGGACTGTATTATGTCACTTCTGTTTTCGGTAGGCTTTGGAAGCACATCATATCCCAGTTCCTCGAAAAATTTGGAGCAAAAGACAGCTCCCTTTAAAGCCTGGCACACAGTATATGGGGCTAAAAACAGACCCTGAAGCACATTCCTTGTAACTCCAAATGTAAGTCCGCACTCTTTGCCTATTCCAGGACATGTAAGCCTGTATGAGACCTTTTCAACAAGCTCTTTTTTGCCTACTATATATCCCCCGGTAAGAGCCAGCCCTCCGCCAGGATTTTTTATTAGAGATCCTGCCATTATGTCAACACCTACATCTGTAGGTTCTCTTGTCTCTATGAATTCACCGTAGCAGTTGTCCACCATTACGATTATATCTTCTTTTACCTCTTTGACAGCGCGAACAATTCTTTCTATATCTTCTATGCTCATGGATTTTCTCCAGCTGTAGCCCTTAGATCTTTGTATGTATGCCATCTTCGTCTTTGATGATATGCTTTTTTTAATTGTTTCTATGTCGGGATTTCCATCTTCCAGAAACTCCACCTGGTTGTATGTTATCCCAAGCTCTGAAAGCGACCCTGCAGATTCTCGTATTCCTATGACCTCTTCAAGCGTATCATATGGCCTTGAAGTGCAAGAGAGTATTTCATCCCCGGGTCTTAGTACTCCGAAAAGGCACAGTGAAAGAGCATGTGTCCCATTTACAATATTAGGTCTTACTATTGCATCTTCAGTGTTGAATACATATGAATATATCTGCTCAACCTTTTCCCTGCCGACGTCATTGTATCCGTATCCCGTTGTCCAGTTGAAATGCGTGTCGCTCAGGTTTGCCTTTTGCATTGCCTTTAGCACCTTGTACTGGTTGTGCTCTTGAATCATTTCCATTGATGCGAACTGGTCTTGAATAGAGGATTCTACTTTCTGTGAGAACTCAACTACATCCTGCGGTATTGAAAACTGCTCACAAAGTATGTCATTAGTGCTTATATCCAAATAAATCACCTGCTTAAGCTGTATTTTATATAAAACTACACTATCTGAAATTTTATCACAAAAAAATTGCATATTCAATCGTTTGTTTAACTCAAAAATGGCATCTTTTTCATGAACGCAATTTAAAGCCGCAGATCAGTAATGAATCTGCGGCTTTAAATTGATTTTTTTCAAATTATATATTCATCTACATGCCAGCTATTCATAATAAAAGTTGCGGGTATGCAGACAATGATTATCGACTGCAGATATTAAGGCTCCGCATTTACTCAGGAGTAGAAGGATTTACATTGCTTGTGAGATTTATGTTTTGAATGGGAATTATTGTTGATATGGCGTGTTTATATATCATCTGCTGTTTTCCGTCAGTGTCGAGTACTACTATATAGCTGTCAAACCCTCTTACCAATCCCTTGAGCTGAACTCCATTCATTAGAAATATCGTTATTGCTATTTTTTCTTTTCGAGCCTGGTTTAAAAAATAGTCTTGAAGATTGATAGAATTACTCTTCACGATTAGCACCCCCTAATGTAATAATATTATATATGGCATAATGTCTATGCGGCTTACCTATTCGAAAGCATATGCTCAATATAGTCCATGACAGATTCTTCAAGTGCTTTGTAGTCATCATACTCATCTATATTAAACCATTTTGCGAAGTTATATCGCCTGAACCAAGTAAGTTGCCTCTTTGCATATCTTCTGCTGTTTAGCTTTACATCTTCAACAGCTTCCTCTAAAGAGCAAAGCCCCTCCAAGTGGCATATAATCTCTTTATACCCTATTCCTCTCATTGAAATCATATTTTGGTTGCAGCCTATTTCCAAAAGCTGCCTAACTTCATCCAAAAGGCCGTCTTCCATCATTATGCCGACTCTCTCGTTTATCCTTGAATATAGGTGATCCCTGTCTCTGTTTAGCACTATCAGTATAGGATCATACTTCGTGCTTTTCTTTGGCCCGTCTGTAAAGTCCTTTTTTTCATTTCCTGTCTCGTAATATATCTCAAGAGCCCTTATGACTCTTTTTACATTATTGGGATGTATCTTTTCTGCATTTTCAGGCGATACAGCTTTGAGCCTTTCGTGAAGTTTTTCGGGTCCATGTTCATTCGCAAAGTCCCTGAGCTCTTTCCTGAGCTTTTCATTGGAATCTGAGCTCGAAAAGTCCATATCATATATTAGAGAATTTATATAGAGCCCCGTTCCACCGGCTACAATTGGGACATGTCCGTTCGAATGTATTTCCTCTATATAATCTTCCGCAAGACTGTTGAATTCAGCTACTGAAAAGTCTTCAGAAGGCTCGACCACATCTATCATGTAGTGAGTAACTCCATCCATTTCCTCTACCGAGGGTTTTGCTGTTCCCTTGTCCATGTGCTTATATATTTGCATAGAATCTGCGGATATTATGCTGGTATTATATTTTTGGGCCAATTTTATTGAAAGTTCTGTTTTTCCAACCGCTGTGGGCCCCGCTATTATTATCAAGGGTATTTTCCCCATATTTACACATCCTGTCTATATTATCCTTTTAAACATTTTTTCAATTTCTTTTTCAGTAAGCTCCACTATTACTGGTCTTCCATGAGGGCAGGTAAACGGATTCACACAGAGTGAAAGATCGTTTAAAAGCTTTTTGATTTCCATATCGTAAAGTACATCGTGAGCTTTTACGGCGGACTTGCATGCTTTTGATGCCAGTTTCTCCAGTTTGAATTCATATGAGCTGTCTTTAGACTCAAGCTCGTCTATGATTTCATATATGAACTTTTCTGATTCTGGCTGTCCGAACATATTTGGAACAGATCTTATTATTATGGAGTTCATTCCATATTGCTCTATCCCAAACCCAAACTTTTCAAAAAAATCCAGATTGCCCTCGACTACGCCCATGTCTGTCATGGAGAGGTTTATCACTACTGGATCCATAAGAAGCTGGCTTGAAATGCTTTGGCTTTCAAATGCATTTACATATTTTTCAAACATTATCCTCTCGTGCGCCGCATGCTGGTCTATCATGAACATGGATTTTTCGAACTGGGCTATTATATACGTGTTGAATAGGGTCCCCACGATTTGGAATTCTCCTATGTCGTTGTTTTTATTGTTTTCCCTGCTGTAGTACCTGCTTTGTTCTTTATCTTCGCTCCCTGCTGCTGAAAGGTTGCTATTTAAATTATTGCCAAGTTCACAAGCTCCACTTTCATTGCAACGCGTTGGTGGTGTTCCTTTAGAAATATCCTCTGCTTTTATACTATTGCTGGCAGTTGATTTAATCTCATTACCGCTGTCCATGTGTTCAGCTTGTGAATCCAGAGTGTTTTTTGCGGTAGCTTCAAATGCAGTTTCACTTTCTCTTATTACTGAATGCCCCTGTCCTCTGTCGATATTTTTTTCTTTAGGTTCTTCAGGCCCTGGCCTTCCCATTGTTTTTTCAAAAGGAGACGGCATATTTTCAGTCTTAGGCTCATCAGGTTTTAAATCCTTAGATGTAGAGGCTATAGCATTTTTAGGAATAAGCGAGAGCTGGTTTTCGCTTTCTTTTATGCTGCCTGCATCACTGGCAATATTGTCTTTTAAATAAGTTTTTTTCTCATTAGCACCTGCAAATGGCGAATTTGAAATTGATATTTGCAGGTTTTCTTTTGATATATCGTCTACTATCGCTTTTTCCGAACTGCTAAGTGCTGCACCGCCATATTCTTTTTCGAGCTTATCATGAGGCGAGCTTGAAGAATACCTGTATTTTGGTATTATATTGCTTTTAAGAAGTACGTCTTCAAGCGCGCTTTTAAACTCCCTGTATATTATGTGCTCGTCCTTGAACTTGACCTCCAATTTTGCGGGGTGTATGTTTACGTCCACGTCATTTGGATCTATCTTTATGTTCAAGAAGCATATCGAATGCTTGTTTACGGGTATAAGAGACTTGTACGCCTCTTTTATGGAATTTGAAAGGGCATGGTTTCGCACAGTCCTTCCGTTTATATATACATATTGGAGACTCTTGTTGTTTCTGTATACGGAGGTGTTTGATATATATCCCCATATACTCATGTCCCTTATATCCATTTCCACCTGTATGAGGTTTTGAGATACGTCTTTGCCGTGTACGGCTCTTATGCAGTTTGTGACATCGCCATTTCCTATCGACGAGAACATCTCTTTATTGTTGTTGATATATTCAAATTTCACATTCGGATAGCCTATTGAAAATTTGTTTATTATGTCGCTTATCTGAATAGTTTCGGACCTGTCCGACTTTAAAAACTTTTTTCTGGCGGGCACGTTGAAAAAGAGGTCACTTACAATTATAGTCGTGCCGTTCACAGTGCCAACAGCATCCCTTGATATTAGGTTTCCTGCCTCGTATACGAGTTTGGTACCAGCTTTTTCATGTGCCGTCTTTGTGACTATTTGAACCTTTGAAACGGAGAGTATGCTCGAAAGCGCCTCCCCCCTGAAGCCCAGCGAAAACGTCTTGTAAAGGTCTTCTATGCTCTTTATCTTGCTAGTGGCGTGCCTTAAAAACGCCTTTTCCACTTCGCCTGAATCTATTCCACAACCATTGTCTGTTATTCGTATCAGTTTTTTGCCGCCTTCTTGTATCTCTACTATTATCCTTGTGGCGCCCGCGTCTATCGAGTTTTCAATGAGCTCCTTTATTACGGATACGGGGCGCTCTACAACTTCACCGGCGGCTATTTTGTTTATTGTAAAATCGTCTAGAACATTGATTTTATTCTTCAAAGTAATCATCCCCAAGCATTTTGGCCTCTTTTTGTATGCCATACAGGTAGTTTATTGCATCAAGAGGAGTCATGTTGATTATGTCCAGTTTAGCCAGGTTTTGTATCATTACATCCTTTTTGTAGTCGAACATGCTGACCTGTTCCTTTACCGGACTGGCTGCCACGGCAATGGCTGGTGGAATATAGTCAGATACTTTCTCCTGTACGGTTTTGGCATCTGCATTTGCGCCTCCCGAAATCCTGCTCTTGTTGTCGGATATCTTTTTTTCCTCAAGTCTTTCGAGAATCTCTTTTGACTTTTCTATTACGCTCTCAGGAAGCTTCGCAAGCTTTGCTACATGTATACCGTAGCTCTTGTCAGTTCCGCCCTCTATTATCTTTCTAAGAAATACTATGTCTTCCCCGTTTTCCTGAACGTCAACGGAATAATTTTTTATTCCCGAAAAGTCATTTTCAAGCTCTGTGAGTTCGTGGTAGTGCGTTGCAAAGAGGGTCTTGCAACCTATGTCGTTGTGTATGTGTTCCACTATGGCCCATGCAAGGCTCAGCCCGTCATATGTGCTTGTGCCCCTTCCTATCTCATCAAGTATCACAAGGCTCTTTTCACTGGCGTTGTTTAGTATCTGAGCAACCTCCGACATTTCCACCATGAAAGTACTTTGCCCCTGTGAAAGGTCGTCGCTTGCCCCTACCCTTGTAAATATCCTGTCGAGGAGAGGTATTTTGGCTCTTTGTGCCGGAACGAACGAGCCTATGTGCGCCATGAGTGATATTAAAGCAACCTGCCTCATGTATGTCGACTTTCCCGCCATGTTAGGCCCTGTTATTATTCCCATGAACTTGTCCCTGTCCATTGAAGTGTCATTTGGTATGAAGCATTGGTCTTTTGACATCGACTCTATCACGGGGTGTCTTCCCGATTCTATTTCAATGTCTCCCGAATTTGAAATTACAGGCTTTACGTAATTGTTTTCATTTGCGGCCTGTGTAAGAGAGTTTATCACGTCAAAAGAGGCTATTATCTTTGCTGAATTTTGTATTCTCAC
Organism: uncultured Peptoclostridium sp.; assembly: GCA_965368085.1. Lineage (GTDB taxonomy): Bacteria > Bacillota > Clostridia > Peptostreptococcales > Peptostreptococcaceae > Peptoclostridium. The sequence continues at coordinate 11,226 of CBDULP010000036.1, forward strand.
TATCTCCTTGTACACATTGTTTCTTATGCCCGTAAATATCTCGTACTCAAGGCTTTTTATCTTTTCATGAGCGGATATTATCTTTTCCTCCACCTCTTTGAGCTGAGGCGTTATGAACCGTTCGCAGTTGCTAAGTGTCTGCTTTCTGGTATAGTATTCAGGAAGCTTGAAGTCCTTCAGATTTGCCTTGGTTATTTCTATATAGTATCCAAACACCTTGTTGAATCCTATTTTAAGCTTTACGCCGTTTCTTTCCTTTTCTGTCTCTTCTATATTCTTTATTATATTGGCTCCGTTTATCGAAAAGTCGCGAAGCTCCTTTACTCTCTCGTCATAGGATTCCTTTATTATGTTCCCGTCCTTTGACGAAAAAGACGGCTCGTCCATTATGGAATCCTCTATGAGTTTTTGGACATCCGAAAGCTCGTCGAGCTTTTCTGAAAGCTCCATTAGGTTTTTGTGGCCAGACTCTCTTATGAGTTTTTTTATAGTAGGGATTCTGGCTATGGATGTCTTGAGGTTTATGAGCTCCTTAGGATTCACCTTTTCAAATGCTATTTTGGCGCAAAGTCTTTCTATATCGTATATCTCCCTGAGTTCTTTTGATATGTCATCCCTAAGGGCGAAATCAGAAAACAGCTCTTCTATCATGTCGAGCCTCTTACTTATCTTACATTTCGACACCAAAGGCTCGTCCACCCATTTTTTGAGGAGCCTGCTGCCCATACATGTCTTTGTCTTGTCCAGAACATGAAGGAGTGTTCCCTTTTTGCTTCCGCCCCTTATAGTCTGGGTAAGCTCAAGATTCCTTCTTGTGAATCCGTCGAGCTTCATGAAGTCGTCCTGGCTGTAAAGATGTATCTGGCTTATGTTTGATGCACACTGCTTTTGAGTCTGCATTATATATCCCAAAAGACCGTCTATGCTCTTTAGCAATGCGCTTTTGTCTTTAACTCCTGCATTTTGAATGTATTCATCGCCGAAATGATCTGCAGTTGCCGAAGAGGAGACCTCGAAATACGAGTGGGAATCTTCGTTTATATATAACTGCAGGCCTGCACATGAATTTTTAATGTGGCTTTTCAGCGAGTCGTCGCTGCATATTATTTCCGTAGGCTGTATTTTGCCTATCTCCTCGCCCAGTTCGTGCTTATTTATGCTCGTGCAAAAAAGATCTCCCGTGCTTATATCCACATATGAGAGTCCACATTCATAGTCGGCAGGATTTGAGAATATGGACATGAGGTAGTTGTTTTTGCTGTTGTCCAAAAAATTATCCTCTATTATGGTTCCGGGAGTTATAACTCTTACAACGTCCCTTTTTACAAGGCCCTTTGCGGCAGAGGCATCTTCAGTCTGCTCGCATATTGCGACCTTGAGCCCGCTCTTTATGAGCCTTCCTATATAGTTTTCAGCAGAGTGGAAAGGCACGCCGCACATTGGGGCCTTTTCCTCGAGTCCGCAGTTTTTGCCGGTAAGGGCTATTTCAAGTATTCTGGATGCTGTTATTGCATCGTCGAAAAACATCTCGTAAAAGTCGCCCAGTCTGAAAAACAGTATGCAGTCTTCGTGATTTGATTTTATCTGCATATACTGCTTCATCATTGGGGTGAGTTTTTCCATCACAATGGTTCCCTCCTTGGTGTAAGCAAAAGCACTCTCGAAAGAGTGCTCTTCTTTTACTTGTCTACTATTCCGTTTAGTGAAAATGTCTTAGGATCTGTTATCTTGACGTTTACAAGCTGTCCAACAAGATCGGTACTTCCCGCGAAGTTTACGAGCTTGTGCTGGCTTGTTCTTCCCATGAGCCTTGAAGAGTCCGTCTTGCTCTGTCCTTCCACAAGAACCTCTACAACCCTGTCCTGGTAGCTTTCGTTTAATTTAGCGCTTATATCGTTTACCTTGTCCATAAGCCTGTTGAGTCTTTCTTTTTTTATGTCCTCATCCACCTGATTTTCCATTGCAGCTGCAGGTGTTCCGCTTCTCTTTGAATATATGAATGTGAATGCCGAATCATATTCCACCTTTTCGACAACGTCAATAGTGTCCAAAAAGTCCTCTTCAGTCTCTCCAGGGAAGCCCACTATTATATCCGTAGTAAATGCCATGTCAGGGATTTCTTTTTTTATCTTTTCCACAAGTGTAAGATAGTGCTCTTTTGTATATCTTCTGTTCATCTTCTTTAAAACATCGCTGCTTCCCGACTGGAATGGAAGGTGAAGGTGCCTACACACCTTTTTGCAGTCTCTCATAGCGTATATAAGCTCGTCTGAAAGGTCCTTAGGATGAGATGTCATGAATCTTATTCTCTCTATCCCCTCTATTTCATTAACTTCCCTTAGAAGCTCTGCAAAAGAGTGCTGCTTTTCAAGTGTCTTTCCATATGAGTTTACGTTCTGGCCAAGAAGTGTTACTTCCTTTGCACCCTGAGACGCCGCAAGTCTTATCTCATCGAGTATGTCCTTAGGCTCTCTGCTTCTTTCCCTTCCCCTTGTGTAAGGAACTATGCAGTATGTGCAGAAGTTGTTGCATCCGAATGTTATGTTAACATAGGCCTTGAGATCAAACTTCCTAATGCTCCTTATTCCCTCCACAACCTGTCCGTCTATGTCCCATACGTCAACTATTGTCTTTTTCGCACTGAATGAATCGTATATATACTGAGGAAGCTTGTGGAAATTGTGCGTTCCGAATATAGCGTTTACATGTCTGTATGTTTTTTGTATTTCTTCCACGACGTGCTTTTGCTGCATCATGCATCCACACATCATTATCTTGAAGTCTGGATTTTTATTTTTGAGGGTCTTCATGTGCCCAAGCTTTCCATAGACCTTAAGCTCCGCATTTTCTCTTACGGCGCATGTATTGAATATTACAAGATCAGACTCGTTTATGTCTTCAGCCTCTTCGTATCCCATCTTCATAAGCATAAAGTTCATCTTTTCAGAGTCATGCTCGTTCATCTGACACCCGTATGTTTGAGTAACAAAGATTCTTCTTTTGCCTGTCTTTTCAAAGTGTTCGTCATTTATCGCTCTTACTTTTCTTATATATTCTTCTTGAATAGCCATCTCTTCCTGAGGGGCTATGACTTGTTTTCTTTCGCCCAATTATAACAACTCCTTAAACTCTAATTACTTGATTTATTAGTATTTTCTTCGATTGAGAATCAAATTTAATTATATCATAAAAGAAAGTACTATAATGATAGAAATTTATAGCATTTAGGTGATGTTTTTGCAGAGAAATAGAACGAAAGAATTGCATTATAACGTAAAGGAAATGATTTTTAAGTAGAATTCATATGAAACATAAATTAGTGCAGCTTCTTTATGATAAGGCTTAGCCTATAAGGGTATATAACAAGAAAACTATGGCCATTTATAAAGGCGGTTTCAGGGTGATTGACAAGTATTTGATTTCTAATTGCTTATTTACAATCGATGAATTTAATGATCGTCATCAAAATATTTATCTATTTCCTTTTCTTAATTATGATCCACGAACAAACAAATCTATTTGCCAGAGGCGGTGATGATTTTGAGCCATGCAGTATGGATAGCTATCTATTTACCTGTGTTCGTACTGTTCTTTGTTTTAGTACCATCCGAAAAAAGGATTATTGCTGCTAAGAGCAGGCGAAGAAAGAAAAGAGGTGTTAAAATGTCTAACGATTTAATCAAAAGCTATATCGGTAAGGTTTGTACTATATCCTCTGGTTCATTTGGTCCTACGTTCAAGAAAGTGAAAATCATTGAAGTGGTCGATAATTGGATTAAGGTTGAACGAAAAGGGAGAACAGATTTGATTAATATAGACTTTATTCAAAATATCAAAATACTGTCTGATGAGCAGCAGAAATAGAGCTGCCTTTTAATTCTTTTTTTTAACTTCATTAGGAATGATTCTGGCCACAATACTATTCTCCTGAAAATCGAATATCTTAAGCCACTATAAATTGACTTTCTATAACTTCTTGTGCTTTTTTTGCTAAATCAGTTATAAAAGCTTTCGTTTCCCAATAATACATATGGCTGAATGGATTCCAACTAAAGAATATTCTAGACAAAAAATCTCCAGTCACATCTATTTCAATGTCTTCCGTAACTGCATTAAAATATGAATCACTTATCGGTTTTAAAGGCCAGCCTAATACATCATCTTTATCATAATAGTTGTACCACTCAAAACTATATCCATCAGAATTAGTTTTAATAGCCTGTATTTCTTCTCTATCTAGTCCGGCTACAAATAGTGGAATATTGCATCCTGTTGTAAATAAATATCTTAAAGTTTCAAATCTCAAAAAATCATTTTCATTATCACCTGCTATATTCTTTTTTCCTTTCCATATGCCCTTACTCGGCTTTGGTGATTGTGCATCCCAAATATAGTTTGATATTACTCGACAGCCGAGCGAATCAGCTACTATAATTATCGGAATATCTTTATTTTTAGATTTACTATACACCTCTTTTAATTTTTCATATATTGCACTTTGAGTGTCTGTATATGGGCTGTAATTAGACCCCGCATGCGCCTCCACGTTTACAGCATCTGAGAAGTTATACATCATAAACTCCCTAAAAGCTTTTCTTGATTATCTTGGATCTCTTTTTGGTAATAGACTCTATCAAAATGTATATATTTCACATTATCTTTAAGCACATCAGTTTTTTTTAGATTCTCTATCAATTTCGAGTCAAAATCATGAGTCTCTTCATCATCTTTGAATTTACCCATTCCATGAATACTCAAAATTATAAGCTTTGGAGTGTCAACACTTAATTGGACAACTTAGTTACGGTGTTTCATCTTATACT
>CBDULP010000037.1:0-15800 GCA_965368085.1 uncultured Peptoclostridium sp.
AGATAATAGAAATCCCAATCCACAGCTTAAAGACAATTTTGTTCTGCGGGTTCATACCTAACATGCCTTTTCTATTTCGCCTGCGCTCCTGCCTTTTCCGACCTGAAAAGCATGTTTCTAACAGTCTTTCTGGCAAGGTCAAGCGGTATTATGAGGAATGCCATAGGCACTATTACCATCCACTCGTTTATAGTGAGCCCCGCAGTTCTGAGTATGTCCCCGCCTATATATGTCATTATCACCTGCACTATCGCTATCCCCGTTGCTACCTTCAAAAATCCCCTGTTCTTCGTTATATTTGAAAACAGGTTCTTTTCGTCCGTCCTCGCATTGAACATGTTGAACACGTTCATGAATATGAAGAATCCAAAGAACGCTGTAAGGAAATATATGTCCTCCCTGCCCGAAGGCCCTCTTCTTATTAGGCCCTTAAAAAATGGAGACTTGAGGTAGAAAACGCTCATGCCCGCCACAAACGAGCCGTTTAAAAGTATGGAACTCCACATGTCCCTGTTTATTATGGACTCCGACCTGCTCTTAGGCTTTTCCCTCATATATCGCAAAAGCGCCGCCTCGCCGCCAAAGGCCAGTGCTGCCAATGTGTCCATCACAAGGTTCACCCAAAGCATCTGCGTCATCGAAAGAGGAAGATCCACTCCCACGAAAGGTCCGAGGAATGCTATCATTATCGCCCCTACATTGACGGTGAGCTGGTACACTATGAATTTTCTTATGGAATTGTATATTGTCCTTCCATACAGTATTGTCTTTGCTATGGAGTTGAAATTGTCGTCGAGTATCACTATGTCTCCGGCCTCTTTTGCAACCTCTGTTCCAGATCCCATAGCAAACCCGACGTCGGCTTTTTTAAGCGCCGGAGAGTCGTTGACGCCGTCACCCGTCATTCCAACTACATAGTCCATCTCCTGAGATATCTTTACAAGCCTGCTCTTGTCTGTGGGAAGAGCCCTTGCTATAACCCTTATGTCCGGAAGAGCATCCTTGAGCTGATCATCGCTCATTCTGTTTATGTCCTCGGATGTAAAAGCCAAGTCTGAAGCTCTTTGCACAAGGCCCGCTTCCTTGGCTATTGCCATTGCGGTCTCCTTCTTGTCCCCGGTTATCATTACAACCTGTATACCGGCGTCAAGTGTCTCTTTTATGGCCTCCACAGATTCTTCCCTCAGGTCGTCCCTTATCCCCACGACCCCTACGAGAGTCATCTCTTCAAACAAATTCTCCTGGATTGTCCTTGGAGTCGTCGCAATCGCTATCATCCTTATCGACCTCTCCGCAAGGCTGTCCATCCTCTTTTCAAGCGACTTCATCACCGAATCTCCAAACGGCTGCTCTTTGCCGGACTGGTCGTAATATCTTTTGCAGTATTTCACTATGTTTTCGGGAGCGCCCTTCACGAGAGTCATGCTGTACTGCCCATCTATCTGGGTTGCCGAGAACTTGTCCTTGCTGTTGAAAGGTATTGTCCCTATGGTCTCGACATCGTATTCTATTATCTCTGCGCTTGCAAACTCCAAAAGCGCCCTTTCAGTTGAGTTCCCGCCGAGTATTTTACATTTTCCGTCTTCTTGTATGTTGCAAACAGCATTCGTATTTTGGGAAAGCGAAAGATCCGCCATCCTTCGAAGGCCATCCGGTATGCCGTGGTATGAATCATACTGGGCGTTGTCCCCAGAGTAGAATGACACCACCTGAAGCTGGCCTTTCGTTATGGTTCCCGTCTTGTCGCTGTATAGTATGTTTAAAGACCCCGCCGTTTCTATTCCGACAAGCTTTCTCACAAGTATGTTATCGTGAAGCAGCTTTCTCATGTTCAGCGAAAGCACCATGGCTATCATCATTGGAAGCCCTTCCGGAACCGCCACGACTATTATTATTATGGCAAGTATTACCGCTGTCACAACGTCGCTTGCAACCTCTGGCACATTGTCAAAATACTGTGCTATCGGAATCCCCGCGGCCATGCTGTCCAAAACAGCTTTTTTAAACATGAACGAGAGAGCTATCATTGTTCCCCCGATGTATCCAAATTTGCTTATGCCGTCTGCCAGTATTGAAAGTTTTACTTTCAGCGGAGAGTCCCTGTCCTCGGACTGCAGCTCTTTTGCGAGCTGTCCATAAAAGCTCTTGTCGCCTATCGTCCTTGCCTCTACAACGGCTTCTCCTTCAACAACCACCGTTCCCCTGAACACCTTGAACTCATCCAGAAAATCCGATGATTCGCCTCTGTATTCGTATCCTTCGCCGAGCTGGTGCTTTAATGCCTCCTTGCTCTCCCCGTTCAGGGTTGACTGGTCGACCCCTATTTGGCCTTCAATGAGTGTCCCGTCAACGGGTATCTTGTCTCCCGTCTGAACAAGTATGAGGTCGCCCACAACTATGTCGTCTATTCCTATCTCCCGAAGGCTTCCATCCCTGTAGACCTTGCATTTTATCTGCGAGGCTTCCGCCTGGAGCTTTTGGAAGGACTGCTCATTGCTGTACTCGGAAAAAGTTCCCACAAGGGTTGCTATGACAACCGCTATGGCTATTCCCAGCGGCTCGAACCATTCCACATGGCCCAGGAAGAAAAATACAACATCTATCATAAGCGCCACTATAAGTATCCTTATTACAGGATCTTCGAAATTCCCCTTGAGCTTGTCCCAAAACGTCTCAATCTCTATTTCTGTAAGACTGTTGCTTCCATGCTCTCTTTTAGACCTTTCGACCTGATCTTTTGAAAGGCCTTCGTGATGTATTTTCAGCATATGCAGTTTTTCTCCCTTCAGCTTATTTGCCTGGCCGTGTACTTATTTCCAGTCCTATTAAACCTGAAGACCGTATGTCTTGCAAAGAGCCGCGAGCCCTCCTTCGAATCCACTTCCAACGGCGCTGAACTTCCATGATCCGTTGTGTCTGTATATCTCGCAAAATACAAGCGCAGTTTCAACCGAAAAGTCATCTGTAAGCTCGTATCTCAGGACCTCTTCTTCAGTCGCTTTGTCTACAAGCCTTGCAAATGCATTTGAAACCTGTCCGAAATTCTGCCTTCTTTCGGGCGCCTCATGTATCGTTACGGTTATTGCTATCTTTTCTATTTCTTCAGGCACCTTTTCAAAATCTATTATTATCTGCTCGTCGTCGCCTTCCCCTTCTCCCGTTCTGTTGTCGCCGGTGTGCACTACAGACTTGCTTGGATGCTCAAGGTTGTTGTAGAACACGAAATCCAGGTCGTTATTCACTCTGCCGTTTTCCCCGACCAAGAACGCTGACGCATCAAGGTCAAAGTCAAATCCTCCATTGTATCTGTTTGTGTCCCATCCAAGACCTATTATGGCTTTTTTTAGCCCTGGATTTGATTTTGAAAGGTCTATCTTTTGGCCTTTTGAAAGTATTATTGACATTGTAAGTCCCCCCTATGTATTTTTAATTTTTATGCAGCTGCAAACAATCCCTTTCGAATTACATGAATTGCCTTATACTGCTAGTCTTCAACGTCTATTCCATATTCCCTGCAAAGAGCCTCAAGGCCCCCTTCAAAGCCATTTCCTATGAAGCTTATTCTCCACTGACCATTTCTTCTGTATATTTCAAAAACCACTATTCCAGTCTGGCTTGAAAGCCCATTGCTAAAGTCAAAACTCATAATCACATTTTTCGAAGCCTTGTCTATTATGTCGACCTGCGCCTGCTCAGTTTTCGAAAAGCTGCCCCCGTCGGATGTAAGCGTAACCGCCAGTTTTTCTATCCTCTGAGGAATCCCTTCAGGGCTTATGTCTACCATATGGCTGTAGTAATCCTGCTGACTCATGACACTTACAGATACGCTTTTACAAGGACTCTTGGGATTGTTGTAGAATATAAACTCATCCTCGCCTGTCTTTCCATTGCCGTCAACCATGAAAATCGATGCGTCTATATCCACGTATCCTGATTTTTGAACTGTTCTGAGTCCGACAAGCATGCCCTTTAAAAGCACATTTGGAACCGGAAGCTTTTGGCCTCTTTTTATTTTCTCCTTTGCACCTTCGGCATATGGAGACTTCGAGGCCCTCGCCGGCGCAGCCGGCATGGTTTTTTGAGCCTGCGCCACGCTTGTGCCGATTGAAGTTCTTCCCGTATCCAAAGCCTCTGGAACCGCTTCCATGTTTGAATTTCCGCTTCCAGCAGGGCTTGATATGCTTTTTACCATTTCGTTTTTCGAAAGCCTAAGATCAATCTCTCCCGAATGAAGAAGCTTTTCTCCGTATTCAACCCTTATCTTTGAATTTTGAAAGGGCTTTATCTGCTCTTTTTTGGCAGTCTCTATATTCACGCTGTCCACCTGCCCTTTTTTAGTCTATCCCTACGTCTATTCCTCCAAATCTTTCTGAAGGCTGTATTATGACAACTTCGCCGTGGCTGTTGAATTCCATGAAATACGACTCTCCCGAAGTCTGTCCGAGAAATGTCTTCCAGTTGACATCCGCTCTAAATCCCGGGTCGGGACCTGTCCAGCATACAACCGCATCCGGATCGACAACGCAAGGCGTTTCAAGAACTATCGGATTTCCATTTGTAGTTACAACCACTTGGGCGTTAGGCCCGTTGGCCGTGAAGTTTGAAGTGAAAAGACCCTTTTGAGATATGACTCCGCTTCCTATGAACCTCACGCTGTATTTGCAATCCGGAGTGAACGCCATAAGATTTTCGCTTTCTACTCCAAGACTTTGGCCCTTGTCCAAAGTTATTATGCTGACGTGCTGGGCCCTGTTCGCCATGTAGTATGCGCCATTTCCGCTGACTTTCATTATAGGGATGTTCTCCCCCGAAAGCTTTCTTGCCGCAAGATTTACAAACGACTTGAGCATACTCTGGTTTTGGTTTGGGTCCAAAAGCACCTTTTCCGCGGTGAACTGTCCCTTGTAAGCCACCATGGCTCCTGCCTTAGCATAGAAGTATCCGTCTCCTTCCGCTATGCACGAGAGCTCCTGGTGTATTTTAAAATTAAACATATCTTACCTCCGCTTCATATTCGCATATTATGTATTATTCGCATCCAATGTATTCACAATCCTTAGTATCTGTTCTTTATATGGATTATACATCATAATTCTTAACTAATCCTTAATGTAAGATTAAAATTTGGACTGCCGATACCTCGTCCATCGCTCAAATCCTTGAAATATGTATATGTAAAGTCAAATTCAATATGTATCCACCTCAATAGTCTCTTTATTTGTTCCAAAAGCCCCTCGAATATATTTTATACCCGTAAACATTCCCATGAAAACATCCATGCCGCATGCAAAAACACAAATAATCCCTTCACCATCAATGCGGTAAAGGGATTCTATTCGATTTCTTCTATAAACATCTCATTTCTCCTCAAAAATCGTATTTCGTATACTCGGGCATGCGTCGATATTTATCTGAATTATCAGTTAATTTTAGTTTTCGTAAATCCTACATCAGATGCCGCCGCCTTCATGAGAGCTAAAAACAAAAGACCTACGCTTCCTCCTGCAATAAACGAAAGGAGCAAATGCCTTTTTTTATACATGCCTCTTAGCCTCTCCCAGCTGGATTTCCTCCGTAGTCTCCTGCTCTACTGACTTTTGTGTGAAGTCGACATATATGACCTTCCCATAGTCGCCTCTTCTCTTTTGAGGAGTCTTTTCTTCTTTTCTTCGTTTGAAACTGTCAAATCTGAAAAATGTCATCCATTTCATACATATCGCTCCCTTCCAATAAGGTAAAAATAAGAATTCACTTATTTTATTAATACCATGCACGGCGATATGTGAAACAATAAATATTCAAAATCCTTCAAAAAGTCAGCGCTACAATTCAAGCCTTCAATCTTTTCACAAAGGACTTTTCCCCGTATGAACAAAGAACCCCTTTGCTATGCAACAAAAACATTCAAAGCTCTATTCCGTTTGAAAATGCATATTTGTGCAAACAAAAAGGAGGGGGCATTATGCCCACACTCCCATTTTTCTTATCTTTTCATATCTTTGGTTTGAAAGCTCTTCTCCTGAAACAACCGTAAGTTCTTTAAGGCATTTGCTTATATAATCTTTTATATTTGCCGCCGTGAAGTCGACATCATTGTGCGCTCCGCCCATAGGCTCGGATATTATGTCATCTATTACAGAAAGTCCCTTAAGGTCCTGAGCTGTAAGTTTCATAACATCCGCAGCCTCCTGTGCCTTTGACGCGTCCTTCCAAAGTATGCTGGAAAGTCCCTCTGGAGTTATAACTGAGTATACCGAGTGCTCAAGCATCGCTATCCTGTTTCCGACTCCTAGGGCAAGTGCTCCTCCGCTTCCTCCTTCTCCTATGACTATTGCTATCACAGGAGTCTTGAGCCTGCTCATTTCAAGAAGGTTTGTGGCTATGGCCTCTCCCTGTCCTCTTTCCTCGGCTTCAAGTCCGCAGAAAGCTCCAGGAGTGTCTATGAATGTTATTATAGGTCTTTTGAATTTTTCTGCCTGCTTCATAAGCCTAAGAGCCTTTCTATATCCTTCAGGGTGAGGCATTCCAAAGTTCCGCTTTATGTTGTCCTTTGTGTCTTTTCCCTTTTGATGTCCCACTACGGTGACCGCCATTCCGTCAATCACGCCGACTCCGCCGATTATGGCCTTGTCGTCGGCGTAGAGCCTGTCGCCGTGAAGTTCTATGAAACTGTCCATTATCCTGTCTATATACTCAAGAGTCGTTGGTCTTTCATTAAGCCTTGCAATCTTGATTTTTTGCCATGGGGAAAGGTGGTGATAGACCTCGTCTTTCATCTTGGCCACTTTGCCTGAAAGCATTTCTATCTCGCTTGAAAGGTCAACGCCTGTCTCTTCAACTATGTTTTGAAGCTCTTTTATTTTCTCTTCAAGCTGAATTATAGGTTTTTCGAAATCAAGTCTGTTACTCATTCATATCCCCTCCCATCGAGTGGATTTTAATAAGATCCGAAAGTTTCTCTCTCATTTCATGCCTGTGGACTATCATATCAACGAATCCCTTTTCCACAAGGAATTCAGCCCTTTGGAAACCTTCCGGAAGTTTTTGCCTTATGGTCTGTTCTATTACCCTAGGTCCCGCAAATCCTATAAGCGCCTTCGGCTCCGCTATTATTATATCTCCCAGCATTGCAAATGAAGCCGTCACCCCTCCAGTAGTAGGGTCTGTAAATACCGATATATAAAGGAGTCCTGCCTCGTCAAGCTTTGCAAGCACGGCCGAAGTCTTTGCCATTTGCATTAGCGAAAGCATCCCCTCTTGCATCCTGGCGCCTCCAGATGTAGAGAATATTATTACAGGCAATCTTCTTTCTATGGCCTTTTCAATCGCCCTCGATATCTTTTCTCCAACTACAGATCCCATGCTTCCCATCATGAATGCAGAGTCCATAACACAAATCACGCAAGGGCTTCCTTTTATGCTGGCCTCTCCCGTGACCACGGCCTCTTCAAGAGCTGATTTTTCCTTCGCCTGGTCGAGCTTTTCATCGTATCCTTTAAATTCAAGCGGATTTAAAGTTTTTATGTCAGTATCATATTCAATGAAACTCCCACTGTCTGCTATTATGTTTATCCTGTCTCTTGCCCTCATCCTGAAATGGTGAGAACACTCGGGACAAACCCACTTGTTTGCAGCAAGTTCGTCCTTGCTCAGCTTTACAGAGCAGCCCTTGCAAGTCAAAAGCCCTTCCTGAGGCTCTTCCTCGACTTTTTTCTTTTCAAAGCTGTATTTTCCAGCATAGTCAAGCTCCTGTGCAGTTCTTTCCTTTTGGACGTTTATTACAGCATATCCCTTGTCTTGGGAATTCTTTTTATGAAAGAGATCTTTCAGCATTATACCACCTCGTCAATACTCTTATTTCCCGTTATTTTTGAAAAATTTCCTATCTATAAAGCCTGTGTCTATATTGTTACTTTCGAAGTCCTCGTCTGAAATTATGTGCCTTTGGAAATCTATATTGCTTTCTATCCCCAATATGACAGTCTCGTCAAGCACCCTTTTCATCCTATTTATCGCTTCATTTCTGTCCTTGCCCCACACTATCAACTTTCCTATCATCGAATCGTATGTCGGAGGTATCCTGTACCCGCTGTATACGTGAGAATCGACTCTCACCCCGTATCCTCCCGGGAAGTAAAAGTCTATTATTGTTCCAGGGCAGGGCCTGAACCCATTTCGTGGATCTTCTGCATTTATCCTGCATTCTATTGCATGTCCGTTTATTCTTATGTCGTCCTGAGTGAATGAAAGCTTTTCTCCTGCAGCTATCCTTATCTGTTCTTTTACTATGTCAACTCCCGTAACCATTTCAGTCACCGGATGCTCTACCTGTATTCTGGTGTTCATTTCTATGAAGAAAAAGTCCATGTTCTTGTCAAGAAGGAATTCAACCGTACCTGCATTTATATAACCCACGGCCTTTGCCGCATTTACAGCCGCATCGCCTATCTGCTTTCTAAGGTCTTCCGATATCACGGCGCTTGGAGCTTCCTCTAGAACCTTTTGATTTCTCCTTTGAAGCGAACAGTCCCTCTCACCAAGGTGAACCACGTTTCCGTGAGAGTCTGCGATTATCTGAACCTCTATGTGCCTTGGATTTTCAACAAATCTTTCGATATACATCGACGAGTCTCCGAATGCCACGGCAGATTCTCCCTGGGCAACATTGAACTGTTTCATGAAGTCTTGCATGTCCCTTGCGACTCTCATTCCTCTTCCACCGCCGCCGCTTACGGCTTTTATCATTACCGGGAATCCCACTTCCTGAGCCTGCTTTGCAGCCTCTTCTATGTCGGTTACGCACCCTTTCGATCCTGGGACCACGGGAACTCCGGCATTTATCATGCTGGTTCTGGCCTGGGCCTTGTCTCCCATGCTTATTATATGTTCTTCATTAGGGCCTATATATGTTATTCCATTTTCTTTGCATTTTTTTACAAATTCAGGGTTTTCAGAAAGAAATCCATATCCCGGGTGAATCGCATCTGCTCCCCTTGTAAGTGCCGCAGTTATTATACTGTCCATGCCAAGGTAGCTCTTCGCAGACGGCGCGGGTCCTATGCATACGGATTCGTCCGCAACGTGAACGTGCAGCGAGTCCTTGTCTATTTCCGAATATACCGCTACAGTCTTTATGCCCATTTCCTTGCATGCCCTTATTATTCTGAGCGCTATCTCGCCTCTGTTTGCAACCAGTATTTTGCCAAACATGCTATGCCCTCCTGATTTTCATAAGAGGCTGTCCGTATTCTACTATGTCTTCGTTCTTAACAAGTATTTCGACAACTTCTCCGTCTTCTTCACTCTCTATCTCGTTCATTATCTTCATTGCTTCAACTATGCAAAGAGTTGCTCCTTTTGAAACCTTGGCTCCAACTTCCACAAATGAATCTGCATTAGGGCTTGATGATGCATAGAATGTTCCCACTATAGGCGACTTTACTATATAAACGTCCTCTTGTTCTACTTGAACTGCAGGTGTCTCAGTCGCGGCGCTAGCCTCTGCCTGTACTGGCGCCGCATGGACTACGGGTGCCGGTGCGCTGTATTGAGCAGCCGCCACAACCTCCTTGCACTTGCTTATTTTTATTTTTGAATCTCCATCTTCCATTTCAAATTGCTGTATGCTGGTCTTGTCTATAGCCTCTATAAGCTCTTTTATATCATTTACATTAAGCATGTTTACCTCCAAAATTAAGGGGAATTCCCCAGTTTCAATTATGATGAAAATTTAATAGCTAATTTTAGTATCTGGTACTAATACTTGAAGATATTATATCAATATTTATATTTTTTTTCAATCCAAAGCCCATTTGTATTTTTCTATAACAACTCATTTTACCATAAACACAGTCCATTTAAAACCTGCAGCTGTCAGCACCATATCAATATGGGCACATGTCCCCGCGACCTTTTTACTGTTTTTTATAATCTTTTTTGACTTTATTCAAAATTTTCGTGTATTGTGATTAATCCTCCCCCCGCATGGAAATAATATTAAACATCATAACAATCGCAATTATATATTACTATTTGAGGGGAGTGGCTTTATGAAGCTTTTGAAAAAGGCAAGTTCCAGAAAAACAATTTCCGACATTCTCGAAACCGGTGTTCTGAACAGGATAGATGGCGACAAAAAAAGACCTGCACAATATGAAATGAAATTTTTGAGTAAAAGCCATATAGACGATGTAATAGAACTTGAAAATCTCGTGGTTTCCCTGCTTGAAAGGGATGATCTTTTTGTAAAGGATTCAAAAGACTTCTTCATGGAAAAAATATTCGACGGCAAGGGGCTTTTAATAGGAGTTTTCAGCGAAGGCAAGCTTGTTGCATACAGGAGCGTAAGTTTTCCAATGGATTCAAGCAGAAACTTCGGGAAAAATCACAAGAGCATACCGCCAGGCGAACTTTCAAGAGTAATGCATTTCGAAGCCACAGTGGTTCACCCTGATTTTCGTGGAAACTCACTTCAGGAAAAAATGTCCAGATACGCCATTGACTTCGGAAAAGCACGCGGAATCCTGCACGTTTGCACCACAATATCACCTTACAACTACCCAAGTCTTAAAAATATAATGAGCTTAGGACTTACAGTAAGAGGTCTTGAAAGGATCGAAAACGAAGAATACGGCGGAAAGCTGAGATTTCTTCTGACAATAGATTTTAGAGATAAACCGAAAATGCTATATGAGGATTCGATAATTGTAAATCATTCCGACATTGAAAAACAAAAAGAGCTTCTGCGAATGGGATACATAGGCTACAAGGTCCAAAAAAACAATTCCAGTTTCGACATAATATACGGAAAATAGAATGAAAAGGCCCGCAGTTCAAATAATCTGCGGGCCTTTTCATTCTATTTTTTGTTTTCAGCCGCCCTTACCGCCTTTTCCAGCTCATTTGCCGTATGCCTTAGCGTCTTTATCCTTGCATACTTTTTCGAGTTGGATTCAACTATTGTCCACGGAGCGTATGTGGTGCTTGTTCTAAAGAGCATCTCGTCCACAGCCTCCTTGTAGTTATCCCATTTGTACCTGTTCCTCCAGTCCTCTTGGGTTATCTTCCAATTTTTGTTTGGGTCACTTTCCCTGGCCTTGAACCTCTCCAGCTGCTCCTGTCTGTCTATGTGAATCCAGTATTTTATGACAACCGCCCCGAAATTGACAAGGCTTTCTTCAAACTCGCGTATCTCCCTGTAAGCCCTTTTCCACTCCCATTCGCTTGCAAACCCTTCGACCCTCTCTACCAGCACCCTTCCGTACCAGCTCCTGTCGAATATTGCAAAGTGACCTGTCTTGGGAAGCTGGTTCCAGAACCGCCACATGTAATTGTGTCTTTTCTCAATGTCGTTAGGCGCACCTATAGGTATAACCTCGTATCCCCGCGGGTCAAGAGGTGTTACCAGGCGTTTTATGTTTCCGCCCTTTCCGCCTGCGTCCCATCCTTCATATACTATTACAACCGGTATCTTGTTGAGATACACCTCATTCGCAAGGTTTTTAACCCTTTCCTGAAGCTTTGCAAGCTCCTTTTTATATTCCCCGTTTCCAATAGAAACCGAAAGGTCAACCTTGTCCAGCATTGATGTGTTAAGGTTTTTTATGCTGGACATGACACTCTCCCCGGCCTCTTCCTCACTCCCCCCCTCTTCAACAAGACTTGCAGCCTGCTCAACTATGGCTCTTTTCCTGCCTATCCTATCCATGTTCTTTTCCATGGCTTCTATGAAATGCATAAGGGTCTTCACTTTCGAAAATCTCATGTCCTCGCTTTCAACTATTGTCCACGGCGCATATCCCGTGTCTGTTTCCTGTATTGCCTTTTCTATTGCATCCTTGTACTTTTCGTAGTTTTTATTTTCCTTTATGTCCGATTCAGACACCCTCCACTTTGTAGCCTCGTTCTCCATGAGAGAGTCCATTCTCTTTGTCTGCTCCTGTTTGCTTATATGGAGGAAAAATTTAATTATGACAAAATCATCTTCATAAAGCTGCCTTTCAAACATGTTTATTTCCCGGTATGTACCCTCAAGCTCTTTTCCCCCTATATTCCCCTGTGCGACATCGTCCATTATTCTTCTGTACCAGCTCCTGTCGAATATGGTCATTTCACCTCTCGCAGGAGTGTTTATCCAAAACCTCCACAAAAAAGGCCTTCTCTTTTCGTCATCGTTTTCCACATGCATGGAATGCACTGTAAAATGCCTCGGATTCATTGGCAGTATCAGTTCGTTTATTACACTTCCCTTGCCAGACGTGTCCCATCCCTCAAACACTACCATTACAGGTATGTCCATTTCATAAGCCTTCCTTTGAAGCTGTCCCATCTTGATTTCTATTTCCTTCATCGCCTTTTTGTATTCGTTTTTACTGAGCTTTTTTGAAAGGTCTATCTTTTCAAACATAGTCATCTCCCCTTGCCTTGGATACAAATTTCGACTTGACAGTTATTTATTTATACCCAATGAATATGTGCATGAAAATATATACAAATAAATAGTAACGGCTAATTTTATATGTTGCGAAAATCCAAATTTGAATTCGCTTTTATGCCGGGGTGTTTTTGACAAAAAGCTGTTTCCAGCCCTTCCTATATTGTATAATGAATGAAGAGAAAATATGCAGCAGTGCAAATTAGAAAAAACGGAAGGATTTGATTTATAAAATGGCTAAACTTGAGCTTATGGCCACTTCGGCTTTCGGCATAGAGTCTGTACTTGCAGACGAACTTAAATCACTTGGATACAACGATCTCACTATCGAAAACGGAAAAGTAACTTTCACAGGGGACGCATACGCCATTCCCAAAACCAATGTATGGCTGAGATGCGCAGACAGGGTGTACATGAATATGGGCAAATTCAAAGCAACTACATTTGAAGAGCTTTTCCAGCAGGTTAAGGCTCTTCCTTGGGCTGACATCCTGCCTGCAGACGCAGAATTTCCAGTGGCTGATGCAAAATCTGTAAAGTCCAAGCTTTTCAGCCTT
Source organism: uncultured Peptoclostridium sp. (assembly GCA_965368085.1). Taxonomy (GTDB): domain Bacteria; phylum Bacillota; class Clostridia; order Peptostreptococcales; family Peptostreptococcaceae; genus Peptoclostridium. The sequence goes on from CBDULP010000037.1 coordinate 12,991, forward strand.
TCAGACATACAGGCTATAAGTAAAAAAGCCGTTGTCGAGAAGATGAAGGAGACTTACGGCAACCAGTGGTTTCCTGAAAACGGAGCCAAATACCCCATACACGTTTCAATACTAAAAGACAATGTAACCGTTTCTATAGACACAAGCGGCACAGGACTTCACAAGAGGGGTTACAGGGAGAGGGCCTCCGAAGCACCTATAAAGGAAACTCTCGCGGCGGCGCTCGTGCTTTTAAGTAAATGGAAAAGCGACATAGCCCTTATAGACCCATTCTGCGGCTCGGGAACAATTCCTATAGAGGCTGCGATGATAGGTGCGAACATACCTCCAGGCCTTGGCAGAAAATTCGTTTCGGAAGACTGGAGCATAATACCTCAAGACGCCTGGAAAGAAGTCAAAAAAAATGCCTACGAAGGCATTAATTACGACGTCGAAATGAGCATCGAAGGCTATGACATAGATCCAAGAGTCGTAAAGGTAGCCATGGAAAATGCGGAAAATGCGGGTGTTGAAGAGTTCATACACTTCCAGGCAAGGGACGTTAAGGATCTTAGTTCATCTAAAAAATACGGCAAGGTGATATGCAATCCGCCATACGGCGAAAGGCTTAGTGAAAAGGACAGCGTAATGGAGCTTTACGCCACAATGGGAGAAGCCTTCTCAAAGCTCGACACCTGGTCTTATTATGTAATAACTTCAAGCGATGAGTTCGAAAGAAGCTTTGGAAAAAGGTCGAGCAAGAACAGAAAACTCTACAACGGAAGGATAAAGTGCTACTATTACCAATATTTCGGCCCAAGACCTCCAAGACCGAAAAATGACATTCAAGAGTAATAGGCTGAGTACTAAAAATAAAAATATTGTATACAAAAACATATAGACTCTGCCAGAGATAGTCCGAAACGCTTTTATGGAGTTTTAAAATATTTCTCATCGAAATGCAGCCATGGAGCCGAATAAAGCCTTTGACTGTTTGAGTTCGCGAGTTTCAAAGGCTTACGGCGATCAAGCTGTATGAGATGATTAGAAATATCAAAACGTAAGATTAGCGTTTGATTATCCTTGCAGAGTCTTTTTGCTGAGTTCGCTAAAATCTGTATATCCGGAATATGAAAACGACCTCCAAACAGGTATGTCTATTGCACAAAATTATATGAATCTACAATCACTGTGCAATGCCATTTGTCCCCTTGGAGGTCGCATATTAAAGTTTTCCTCTTTTAACTCTTTCTATAAGGTCAATGACCTTGTCCTTTATTATATCCCTTGTGACCCTGTATCCATCCAGAGGGCCTCCCGACGGGTCTTCAAGACCCCAGTCCTCCATATGCTCATGTGGCAGAAACGGGCAGTGCACGTTGCATCCCATTGTAACAAGAACATCCACAGACTCAGGTATATCGCTCAAAAGCTTAGGGCGGTGTGAGCTCATGTCAACTCCCGCCTCTTCCATAACTTGGACTGCAAGGGGTTTGACCTCGTGGTATTCTTCTGTTCCGGCAGAATAGACATCAAGCATGTCTGATCCGAGTTTTTTCGCCCAGCCTTCAGCCATTTGAGACCTGCATGAATTGTGAACACACACAAACGCAACTACCTTTTTGTTATCCATTTTATCACTCCCATATAATATTTTTCACATCTATAAATACTATACAGCAATCAAATGTCCTATTCCATTAAATAAATAGCCCACAAGTATTATTCCTGTTCCCGTTATTAAAACAAATGCCGATATTAGCCTTGGTTTTATTACTTTTCTAAGCAGTATCATTTCCGGAAGCGAAAGCGCCGTAACAGCCATCATGAATGAAAGCGCCGTTCCTATGCCGACCCCCTTGTTCATAAGGGCCTCCGCTATCGGTATTGTTCCAAGTGCGTTCGAGTAAAGCGGAATCCCGAATATAACCCCTATAAATACTGCAAACGGATTGTTCGGACCTGCGTATTTCGCAAGAAGCGGCGCCGGCGCCCAGCCGTGTATTGCAGCTCCTACTCCAATACCCACAAGCAGGAATATCCATATCCTTGCGACTATTTCCTTTACATTGTCAAATGCGAAACGTATCCTTTCAGAATTGTCCATTTCGACTACTTCGCCTTGCCCTATCTTCATATTGTAAACATATTCTTCAACCTGCTTTTCCATATGGAGCTTGTCTATTATGATTCCACCGGTAACTCCTACCACAACCCCTGCTACCACATATGTCATTGCGACCTTCCAGCCGAATGACGCCAGAAGTATTGCAAACGCAGCCTCATTGACTATAGGAGATGTTATAAGGAATGAAAATGTAACCCCTATTGGTATTCCAGCCTCTACAAAACCTATGAAAAGCGGCACTGAAGAACATGAGCAAAACGGTGTAACTATTCCAAGAAGCGATGCCATTATGTTCCCCTGTACACCCTTGAAATTTTCAAGTATTCTCTTCGTCTTCTCAGGCGGGAAGTAGCTTCTTACATATGATATTAGAAATATCATCATCCCCAGAAGTATTATGATCTTTATGGTATCGTAAATAAAAAAGTGAACGCTTGAGCCAAGCCTTGTCGACATCGAAATATCAAATACGTTTTCAACAAGAATCCTAACCAAACTGTCAAGCCAGTCGAACATGTCAATTCCCCCTGTCATCTTCTAATTCGCATATGCGCATATGCGCATATACCTTCCATACCCCCATAATACTCCCTTTTATATATATTGTCAATATATCAATCCACGTGAACTACCCCCACTTATAGAAGCGGGAGCTTCTTGGTCAATAGAGCTAACGCTCCAAGTTTACCCAAGCTCTAAGGGC
>CBDULP010000038.1:0-12830 GCA_965368085.1 uncultured Peptoclostridium sp.
TTTCATTTTTATTTATGTCTATGAGCTTTAGCGCCTCTTCCCTTTGCAAAAGCGGATTTTCATGTGCAAGCACACAGTATTCAAAATCAATGTCTTTCATCTTTTCAAGCGAATCCAGCTGCGATCCAATGTCAAACAGAAAAGGCAGCTTGTATTTTCTCAATATGCTCTCGTTGAAAAGCGAATCCCCAAGGTAGAGCACCTTGTCTTCAGTGCTTACGCCTATGTGCCCCGGGCTGTGTCCCGGCAGGGAATGTGTTTCGAACTTCTTGTCGCCTATTTTAAACTGCCCCTCGCTTAGCGTATTGTCCACAAGCATACCGGCTCCCTTTTGGCTGAAACTCTTTTCTAGCACCTTGTTGGTCTTTCCGCCGTACACATAGCTTGAAAATATATGGGGATTTTCGATGAAAAGCTTCGCCTGCTCAGACGAATATGTAAGAGCTCCCGTGAAGTGGTCTGTTATTACAGTGCTTGCCCCATAGTGGTCGTAATGCTCGTGAGTGAGCACTATGGCCCTTGTCCTTATTCCGTTTTCCTCAAAATGCTTTATTATTCTGTGCCCCTTGGAGTTTGTAAGCCCCGGGTCCACTATAAGGGCGTACTTGTCCTTGAAAAGATAGACTCCCGTATTAGTCCCGCCCTTTATGTAATAGCTGTGTCCCGCTATTTTTTCCATTTTCAAAGTTTCCACCCCTCATACTATATAATTAGCAAGCATTTATTCCAATATATATTATATCGAAAATCCTGCATTATTTCACGCTGATGCTCAAAAGTTTACATACTAATGAACACTTATTTCTAAGTGCGCCTTTAACATAGTTCGAATCATTTATAAAAGGGGGTATTTTTGATATAATGATATATGGGCGCAATGTTTGAGATTTTCACCCGCATAAAATGGATATATTAATATATGCACTTATAAATACTATATGAAGGAGAGATCTACATGAAAAAAGGCTCTGCAGACAAGGAAGCCCGCAGGAAGGAAAGGCTTGAAAAAAGAAAAAAAGTGGAAAAGCTTAAAAAAGAGGGGCAAAAGGAAAAGGCGCTTCTAGCGATAATATCGCCCATGATGCCTCTGATATGGTTTGCCATACTGTTTATTCCTTTTGTATACGCAGTCAATTATCTCGGTGAGAAATTCGACATAGGCTTTCTTAAAAACATTTCAAAAATGCTTTCTAGGGAGTTTTGGGGAAGTCCGCTTTCAAGCATAATAGTAAACGCCATATTTATCATGGTTCTTCTTTATTTCCTTGCGCTTCTCATAATGTTCCTTATAAAAAAGGTAGGTTCTAAAAAATAAACAAAAATAATTTTTATTGGAGGATGCACATTGAACAGATATATAAAAATGGTCAACATAGGAGGCCACTATTTCATAAAGGAATTTGAAAAAAAGAAAAAGCACGCGAACAAGGTAAGACAGATAAAGGATTACACTATCAAAAAGTTCTTTCTGGAAGGGGACTGCGAAATACTTGTACATTTCGAGGAGACCGGCAGAGAGGTGCTTGTGACTCCTGACAGCGACGAAGAGACCATAAAGAGGTATCTTGGCGAAGATTATATCAGATAACAAAAGCAGCGCAATCGCGCTGCTTTTTTATTTCCACTTGGCAAGGGCTTTTCCGTTCAAATAGTCGCACTTGTCTCCCTGGTGTATGTCGTTTTCCTCGAGATATGTTTCTATCATTTCTTTTATCTTCCACCACGATGTATTCCAATTGCAAAACAGTGTGTTTTCCTCAGGCGCCCTGCCTATTATCCTTTGTATCACCATGTCCTTTGAGGCATATCTCAAGAATTCGCACACGCGCTTTACATACTCTTCAAGCCCTACCATGTCCATATCGCCCTTCTCGTATTCCTGCGCCATTATGCTTCCCGTGGCTATATAAAGCGAGTGAAGCTTTACCCCGTCTACTCCAAGAGCCGAAAGTACCTTTGCACCCTCTATAACATCATCCATGTCATCTCCTGGAAGGTTCAGTATCATGTGGGCGCATACTTCAAAGCCGTACCTTTTTATCCTCAAAACTGCATCTATGAACTCCGCAAGGCTGTGGCCCCTGTTGACCTTTTTGAGAGTGTGATAATTGACAGTCTGAAGGCCCATCTCTATAGATACTTGGACTCCTTTTTTCCTGACCTCGTCTATTATCTGCAGGTACTCGTCGCTTATCGCGTCAGGCCTTGTCGATATTGCAATCTCAACTATGTCGTCACCTATGGCCTCATTCAAATATCCCCTCAGGTTCTCAGGCGAAGTGTATGTGTTTGTGTAGTTTTGGAAATACGCTATGAACTTCTTAGCATTGAATCGCTTTCCTATATATTCCTTGTTGCTGTCTATCTGGTCCTTTATGGGCACGCAGCCCTCGAATGACTCAAATCCCGCTCCAACATCCGCGCAGAAAGTGCATCCTCCGTTTCCTATCTCTCCGTCCCTGTTGGGGCATGTCAGAGGAAGGCTTATGGGAATCCTGTACACCTTTTGCCCGTATTTTTCCTTTAAAAAATCTGAATAGACCCTGTATCTTTTAGTCAAAAAATCACCTCTATAATCTATAAAACTGTATGATTTAATTTTCATCCGAAACTGCATGTTTCTCTTTTCAGTCTATCTGAATTTCATGTTCACGTAAACCCCTGTTATTATGAAACACGCAGCAATAACCTTTACAGGGCTTATAGCCTCGTGAAGTATTAAAAATGCCAGAACCATCGAAAACACAGGCACAAGATTCACATATAGAGCCGACCTGCTGGCCCCTATCTTCTTTATTGCCATCTGCTGTATCAAATACCCCACAACAGACGGAAATATTGCCATATACACAACTGAAATCCATCCCCTTGAAGTCGTAAGAGACATGTACGAAGCCGGATTTTCAATTATTACAAACGGAACCAGAAGCACAGCACATACCAAGAATGCATAACTTGTAACCTTGAGCGGGCTGTATTTTACAAGTACCTTTTTCGATATTATGGCATATGAAGCCCAGCACACCACTGCTATTATCATAAGGAGGTCACCCATGTTGAATTTCATGTCCTTCAGAACCGAAAAGCTTCCGTTTGTGACTATGAGCACAACTCCGAAAAAGGAAATCCCTATTGCCATTACGTTTACAGGCTTTATCCTCTCTTTAAGGAATGTAACCGAAAGTATGGTAGTTATTATTGGATTAGTCGCCGCTATAAGCGCCGCATTTACAGGTGAAGTATACTTTAGCGCTATAAAAAAGAATATGTGGTATCCTATCATTCCCACTACTCCAAGTACCAGAAATACTCCCCAGTCCTCTCTTTTTATCCTCCAGTCGGATTCCTTTTTTACAAGCATTGTAAATATTACCGCACTTGCAATTGCAAACCTGAAAAAAGTAAGCGAAAACGGAGGAAACTCCGCAACTGAAAATTTGCCTGCTATGAAGGCCCCTGCCCAAAACACAGCAGCCATTACCATTAGATACTTTATAGCCCCAATGTCGCCATAGGGATCCTGCGTTCTCTTTCTAACTGGTTCCATATTTCATCCCCCATCCCAATATTGTCAAAACCCCTCAGATTACGTTAGTCTCTAAAATTTATATGTCGTCCACCCTTGTTTGCAGTATCTTGGCGTCAAGCTCATCCACTTTATTTTTCGCAAATGGCTTGAGGCTTGAAAACACATATTCCCTGAACTTTACGCCCAGCCTGTCTCTCACCCTTATATTGTCTTCTATGACGTCCGACCAGTGTATGTGCCTTCTCTTATAGTAAAGGTCGTAGTCGACTATCCGCTTGCCTTCTTTTGAATACTCAAGTCCCATGAGTATCTTTTTAATATATTTGGGCTCATAAAACGAGAAGAATCTCAGTCTGTACACCCCAACCGCCATGAAAAGCCTCGGATAGTCCTTGGCCCAGGCTTCTCCGAGTATAAGCCCAAGTTCAAGATTTTCAAGGACATTCAAAAGCTTCTGGTAGTGGAATTCATATGCCCTGTACCTGTCGTATATCCTTATCTCCATTTCATACCAGTCTCTTTTCTCAAGACCCTCATTTATATACTTCAACGCGTCTATTCTGAACCTTTTGTAGAGTGTAAAATAGTTTTCGTCTATGCTCAGCCCGTATTTGAATAGGTCTTCAAATGTCACCTTCTCATTCAGGGGCTGTTTTGTGAACACTACTGCCGGTTCACTTTTTTCAAAGTCTACAAGCAGTTCGCATAGTTTTGATCTGGTTGCATTATATTCACCTTGTATCAGGTCTACGACTTTTTCCACATTCCCAAACACTCTCATTATTATTATCTTCGGACCTGATTTCAACGATCTTACAAGATCGCACCTGCCGTCGTTTATGATGCCCGCAAGTATGGGGTCTGTGTCTGATCTGACTACTAGTATCGAGTCTGATATGCTTCCTATGTTTTTTATACTTTCGTTGGGCTTGTCTGTAAAAAATACTATGGTATATCCCTCTTCCGTCTTTTCGAACGCATCGTTGAACTTGCTCTCCCTTGCAGAAAACCTCGTGCAGAGGTATTCCTTTAGTTCCTGCTTTTTGTCCGTTTCAATCAGGAGCAGCTTCGGCCCCTTCCTAACTATCGAAATCATATCTCTTCTCCTCCTGCTACAGCCCTAGTTTTCCCCTTCTCTGTCTCCAGTCATCTACAACGTATGGATATGGCAGCTTGTATATTTTTCTGCTCTTTAACGCTATTATGTTTATGCTCGATATCCCGTTGAGATAAATCTTCTCGTCTATCTTTTGGGTATGAAGGTCAAGGCTATGCCCAAATAGGAAATACTTGCATTTCCCCTTATAATCCATTATCTTTTTAGGAAAATGGCTTACGACAATATCAATCCCCTCTATGCTTATGCATTCTATGTCTTTTACCACATGGCTTCTTTTGGAAATTTTTTTAATTATGGGATAACTGTCATGATTTCCCAGCGATATATATATATCCTTTGCGCTTGAGTTTTCCATCATTTCAAGGAGAGTCTTGACTCTCATTTCATATCTTGACGCCGACGCCTTTACAAACTGCAACTTTATGTTGTCCACAAGATCCCCCGTATGTATTATATACTTTGGCTTTAAGACATTTAAAAGCTTTTTCATGTCCGGAAAAAAATTCGTAGTGGTGTCAGATACATGGAGTATTATGTCTTCATCCAGTTCTCTGAGGTATCTTGGTATATAAACAGTCCCGATGTATCTGCAAAAATTCGATTTGAAGTTTTTCATGCTATCTACTCCATTCAATGCAGCCCTTATTTTATCCCCTTGGGTAAATTATACACTAATATGTCTGCAATGTTAATTTGTTGTTTTACTCTCAAAAATTTCAAGGACCCCAAAATCCTGTTTTGGGGTCCCATATATAATGTGCATTAAGTTTTAATGAAATGCACGTTCTGTAATGAACTAATACAGCAATTCATACATCACATACCATAACATGCCGCTTTATCTATTGTTTTTCAAAAAACTCGTTTACTCCCTCTACCATAGCCCTCGCAATCTTGTTCTTATATTCCTCTGTCTGAAGAAGCCTTTCCTCGTTAGGGTTTGATGCGAACCCTATCTCGGCAAGTATTGCCGGCATCGAAGTTTCCCTTATAACAACAAGGCCGGGCCTTTCCACTATTCCCCTGCTTACTGCGCCAGTTGCATCTATAAGGCTCTTTTGCATTATCTGGGCAAGCTGCTTGTTGTTTCTCGTTCTTTGAACCTGCTGAACCCTTATGGCCTGTTGCACCTCTTCGCTACTCATTCCCTGCACATCTATCTCCCTGCTTGATCTTTTACTTTCTGGATAATACAGCATTTCTATTCCAGAAGCCGTTCTGCCTCCCGTGGCGTTCACATGGACACTTATGAACATGTCAGCTCCTATTTCATTTGCTATAGCAGGCCTTTTGTAAAGGTCTATGTACTCGTCGCTGTCCCTTGTGAGAACGACATTATATCCTTCTTCCTGAAGCATAGGCCTTAGCCTTTTCACCATGTCAAGCGCAATGCTCTTTTCAGTGACTTTTGTGTCTATTCCAACGGTTCCCGGGTCATGCCCTCCATGTCCCGCATCCATCACTATTGTCTTTACTTTGTTTTCAGAACTGTCTTTTACAGATGGCTTCACCTTTAAAAGAGTTATTTCAGCCGAATCTTTAAGAACCAGAAGCTCGCTGTTGTATATGTCTTCAGCCATTGTAAACACTATTCTCGTTCTGTCCTCGTCCTTGTAGTAATACGACCTTATCCCCTTTACATAGCTGTCTTCAATAACCTTGTCCTCATATTGCTTGTCTGTTATTTCAGCACCGACTATGTCTATCGCTATTCTTTCTGGCGAGTCCAGGAATATTACATTTGTCTTTATTTCATTTTCCGCTGAAAGCACAAATGTCTGGTCGCCCTGTTCTCCTTCGATCTCAATATTCAAAGGATTTTCATGGTCGCTTTCCCCTGAATCAGTCTGCGACTCTCCTCCCTCACTGTCTTCATCATTCGAGCTGAAGTCTCCGTATGATTTTTTGTACGCCTCCAAAATATCCATCTCCTCCTGAGCCGGGGATACCTCATCCTGATTGTCCTCGCTTACAAAACTTACGAGAATTCCGTCTTCTTCAGTTGAAATATAATAATCCTCATAATCCTCAAGGTCGAATACAACCCTCGAAACCATAGGCTCAGTCTCAAACTGTGACGCCCTTATCTTTGATACGGTTTCACTTCCAACGTCAAGAGTTTCATATAACAGGTCTAATCTTGTATTTTCAAGATCTACAACAAGCCTGTCCGGTCCATCAATCAGCTCTTCGCTGAACTTTGGCTCTGCGGACGTTTTTATCTTTATTGTGTTGTTCGCCCAAAGTATGTCTTCAAGCGATACATATACATATTCCTGCTCTTTTTCTTCAAAATAGCTCTTTGGATTTCTAAGCACGACTGTCCTTCTGTCGCCATCCCAGTCAACCTGAGCTCCAAGCTCTTCAAGTATGAACCTTGCCGGAACCATTGTCCTTCCCGCATCCTCATATGTCACTATTTTTGCAGGCACGCTGTCTGGAAGCGTCTTTATCTCGCCGTTTACATCCACCTTGGCACTGTCTATTTTAAGTTTTATAACCTTGTATTCCTTCTCCAGTGTAACTTCATATGTATCAGGATTCCAACTCACATTGCATCCCATGCTCTCAGCCACGGCTCTTACCGGAAGGAGCGTCCTGTCATTTAATATTATCGGCGGGACATCGGATTTCACCTTTTCACCTTCAAGCTCCACATTTACAACGGGAACTCTTTTTTCCTGCTCGTCTATTATGAATGTCTTCATCTCGACGTCTTCTTCTGCATATGATACTCCAAACGACATAACAATTGCAGTAAATAAAACAAATACAAAACTCAATTTGAATCTGGCCATTCTATCCCCCCCATAAAGCTCATACGTCCCTCATTATATATAGCATATCACCAACAAAAACACGAAGTCAATGCGTAGAGCCTATTTGTAAGCTTAATTTAATGCAAAATTTTTGTATCATAAATGTAACATTTTTGCATCATATTCTAAACCACCTTGTAGAGTTCATCGCTTTCAGGCGGATCTATGTCAACTGATTTCTCTCCGCCGACAAGTTTTCTGTCACAGCATTTTTCAAGCTTTCCTATTATGCTACAGCCTATTCCCTGTTCTCCAAGCTTTGCTATTATTTTATACGCTCTGGATTCATCTGCCACCATTAACATTGAACCGCTTGATATTAGCCTGAGCGGGTCTATACCATAGTGTTTGCAAATAAGGCCTGTGGATTTGTGAATGTGTATCCTGTCCTCCCAAAGAGTACATCCCAATCCGGCAAGCTCGCAAAGTTCCCATACACCTCCAAGCACTCCGCCTTCTGTGACATCGTGCATGACCTTTGCGCCGCACTGTCCTCCAATTACCCCTTCTGCTATTACGCTTATCTTCTCAAGAAGACCCTTGCCGTCTTCTATGATTTCATCCCCAAACAGCTCTTTAAGCTCGCTTTCCTTTTCAAAACATATTATTCCCGTGCCTTCAATCCCGGCTCCCTTTGTAAGAAGCAAAAAATCTTCCGATCTTATCTTTTCGGATTTGTACAAATCCGCTTTGGATTTCAAACCTATTCCCGTTGAGGATATGACTATCCTGTTCACAGCATCTGTAACCTCCGTATGCCCTCCGAGTATGTCTACATTGAGCTTTTGAGCCTCTTCTACTGCATCTTCCATTATACTTTTTATGTCTTCCTCAGTCGAATGCGGCGGAAGCATTATTGTGAGCATTATTCCAAGCGGCGCAACCCCTTCAGATGCTATGTCATTGCATGTTATATGTACTGCAAGCTTTCCTATGTTTTGGGCCGTTCCAGTTATTGGATCGCTGCTCATTACGCATATATTCTCTCCATAGTCTATAAGCGCACAGTCTTCACCTATCCCCGGCCTTGCAATCACTTCTTTTCTGCTGTTTTTAAGCTTGTCGAATATTATATTTTCGAGCTGCTGCGATGTTAGCTTTCCAATTTCCACGATCACTACCCCCTATAATGTCAGTATTCCGCTGCTATGTTTATTATACGCCTGATTTATAATATTGTGAATTTAGTGCATCATTCGCCTTGAATCTTCCTTTCAAAAGACATGCTGTTTTGAAAACCTCTATTATTTATGTTATTGGTTATTGCTTTTATTCATTGACATGCGCTATTCCACAGTCGAATATGCTTTTTATGTGGTCGTCATCCAGTGAATAATAGACCACCTTGCCCTCTTTTCTGTACTTTACAAGCCTTGTCTGTTTTAATATCCTCAGCTGGTGCGATATTGCAGAATGACTCATTCCCAGAAGAGCCGCCATGTCGCACACGCACATTTCAGCACTTGAAAGCGCATAGAGTATTTTTATCCTGGTTGTATCTCCAAACACCTTGAAAAACTCGGCAAGGTCATAAAAAGTATCGTCTGGAGGCATGCTTTCCCCAACTCTCCTGACTATGTCGTCATGTATGCAGCTTACGCTGCAGGTCTCTATTTTCTTGTCTTTTTTTTTCAATGCAATTCCCCCGTTTCAGTTTCACATGACAATATATATTCATATGTTTTATTCTAACATATATACCCCCTTTTTCATTCTACCAATATCGATTGCATGTGTTTCGAGCAATATCAAACCCGAAAAAAACATATGATATAAAAAAGACAGGGTATTGTGCCCTGTCTCTACTTTTTCTGCTTTTTATCCTCTTTTTTTTGCTTTGATTCTTGTTGCTTTGATTCTTGTTGCTTTGTTTCATCTGATTTTGGCTCTTTTTCTTTTCTATCTACATCTCCCCTGTTGCCATTTACGCTTGCATCATCACCATTTTGAATCTTTTGTGCTTCTGATGCTTCTGGCTCTTCCTTTTTTGTTTTTTCCCCTGAATTGTTATTTATATTTTTTTTTTCAATATCATTTCCGCCCTGTTTGTTGCCTTGGTTTATCTCTTTATTTTCAGACGGCTCAGAATACTTTTGAGTATTATCATTCTTTTGGAATTCTTTTTCGCTTTGCCTTTGCTCTTTTAATTTTTGTTTTTGTTCAATCTTATTTTCGTGTTTTAGTGTCCCTTTCGAACTTTCCTTTTCAGCTAATTTATCTTCAATTTCATTTTTATCTATATTCTTATCTGCATTTCTTATATCTGTATTCTTGTCTTTTTCGGATCCTGGCTGTGTATGCATTTTACCATTTGCTTTTTCCCTCTCATTTTCCCTGCTCCACTCTTCAACTATTTTCTTTATCTCATCTACATTACCTGATGACCCGTCCTTTTCTATCCTTGAAACCTCTATTTTTTCAGTTTCATCTTTTATATAGTCCTTTTTTGCCGCAATATCGAGCGCCATTGGAATAGCCTCTTCTATTTTCATGCCCTTCATTTCACCGCTTATTATTTCTTTTCCATATTCACTTGTGGGCCTTACCCTTTTCACTATGTCATTTTCGTCAACCATGAATTCAATGCCCGGGTTTATGTCAAGACCCACTATTGCCGCATATGAATAATTGTCCCATACAGCCGCCCCCGATATTATTGAAACCGATAAAATCAAAATTGTAATTACAGCAGCCATAAGTTTATTTTTATATACAGGCACTGATTTTTCCCTCATTATATCGTCTTCAACAAACATTATTTGCTTACCCTGTGTGCATTTTTTCGGATGCAGCTTGAAATACATCATGTCTTCCGTCACTACTATGACATGGTCTTTTTCAACCTTGAGCACTTTCCCCCTGTATACCAATACTCACACCTCCTTCTACCAAAACAACATAGTCCCTTACCATGCCCTTGTCTCCATCCAGCGCTATTGCCGCCGCAATTATGAATTTACGGTTTCGCTTAAGCGTCCGCGTACTTATATTCATATGAGACGAAACTCTGCTTGCCGGAATAGTTTTTTTTCTGTAAAAATCCTTCTTCAGCTCATCATTTTCCACTATGCATCTCGCCACTTCTATTGCCCGCAGCCGTGAGTCCAAATGCTTTGGAGCCTGCTCTACAAGATCCTCAAGGCTCACGCCAAACTCCAATAGCTTTTTTTCAAATCCATCTATTTCTTCCCTTGCCTCTATGTCTTCTGTGAAGTCCTCAACCCTTGCCATCCTGTCAACTACATTGTCATCTTCATCTTCATTTTCAATAAGTACCGTATCCAATTTCCTCTTCCGGCTGTTGTCTATAAGCCTGCTTTTTATTATGAGTCTCGCAAAACTTATGAACGATCCTCTGTTTTGCTCATACCGCCCTATAGCCTCATTGAATGCTTGAAGCCCTATGCTGTATTCCTCATCATTTTCCGTTTCAATATACCTGTTTGTAGTTTCAGATATAGCTTTTATTATGAAAGGGATATACTCTTCTATGAGGTCGTCCCTGTCCCTGGAATTGCCTGATTGTATTTCAAGCACCCTCTCTTCAAGAGTCCTTTTGTCTTTTTTGAAAATGTTTAAAAGCTTTTTCAAGGTTTCACCACCTTCATGTTATATAATACGTAAAGTTTAGTATTTTTATTACCCCACGGTATAATATTTTATATATTTTTACTTGAACATCATGTTCATATCTAGTTCGTTGATTAGATATATTCATCAAAACAAAGACCTTTAAACTGCAAAATGCTTTTTTAATCAACAAATGCTTTGCATGTTCGCAACTTTCATCATAAATGATTGATGCCACCATAATATTATACAATATAAAGAGACGCCGCATGCGCGGCGCCTAATTTATTGATCTTATAGTCCTACTTGACTTCTATCTTTATCACATCGTCCTCTTCGTCAACAGTAACCTCTACATTGTCTTCCTCTTCTACATCTTCAAGGTCTGCATCTTCTCCATCTATTTCCACTTCCACGTCGCTGTCTATTTCAAGCGTAAATCTGTCTCCGTCTTCTTCCTCTATTGTAATCTCCTTGTCATCATCTGTTTTTATGCGGACAACCGTTCCTTCATATTCTTTTTCTCTATAGCTTTCAACGTCTATCTTTATAGCTTTGTCGTCATTGTCCAGCTCGATATCCACCATGTCTCCCTCTTGAATATCATCAACATCAATCTCTTTACCATTTTTTTCAATTTCTACGTCTTCGCCTATTTCAAATGTGCGTCTGTTTCCGTCATTCTCCCTTATCCTTATTTCCATGTCTTCACTGTCGTCTGCATCTATGTTTATAACTTTTCCTCTGTACTCATTTTTTTCGTATTCGACTTCTATCTCGATTTCATTGTCGTCCTCATCTATATTTATCTCTACATAGTCCCCTTTTTCTATATCTTCAAAGTCCGACCTCTCGCCCTTCACTTTAACTTCATCATAATCATCCATGTCAAATTCTTTCTTGTCCCCGTCTTCGTCCTCTATCTCTATTTCATCTTCATCTATACTGACTACTTCTCCCTCGTATTCCATTTTTTCATCTTTATCAAAGTCAACGTCTTCGTCCACTCTGCTGATCAAAACGGCCATTTCCGCCCTTGTTATAGGCTTGTTAGGCTGGAATACTCCGCCTGCAGAGCCCTTCATTATTCCAAGCTCTCCTGCCACATAGACATAGCCCACATACCCGTCGCCTATGCTGTCAGCATCCAAATATTCAAGCTCTTCGTCCATATGCTCTTGTGCCTCGTCCTCATATCCAAGAGCCCTCACAATATATTTTGCAACATCCTGTCTCTTTGCAGGGCCCTTTAGGTTTATAAAGTCATCCTCTTCAATTATGCCCTCTTCCTCTGCAAGCGATACGTAGCCGTATGCCCAGTTTTGCACATTACCCTTTATTTTTCCATTTTTAAACCCACTGCTCACAAGCGCTATCTGCTCATTCGCCTCATCTTCTTCTCCAAGTACACGAAGTGCCATGACTATGGCCTCCACATTTGTCACAGGCTTGTTAGGCTGGAATATTCTATTTCCATAGCCTTTTACAATTCCCTTTTGGGCCATTTTATTTATTGCGTTTTTGGCCCACGGATACTCCCCAATATCGTCAAAATCATCAGTTTCTATGCCGTTTTGAAGCTGAACTACAAGTTTTCCATTTCCTTTCCAGTTTCCTTTGTTGTTTTTAAACGGCTTTGCGGCATAGGCCCCTGTGGAAAAACTTCCCGCCATCATAAATCCCGCTACTGCCACCGCCAGCATTTTTCTCTTTTTCATTCCAAATACCTCCCTTTATTTTTTACTTTGTAATGAATTGGCTCATTCATGCTTTATACTAGATAATACGATTT
>CBDULP010000039.1:0-12461 GCA_965368085.1 uncultured Peptoclostridium sp.
CAACTGGAAAATATAATCATTCATATCAATTTACATATTTTTTCAGACTTGAAGCACTTGGTGTTGCTCATTTTTATGTTAATTCCCACATTTTTAATAATTTCTGTAAAATCACTCCAATGTCTATGTCATATTCTGAAATCGAATTTTAAGTTGTACAAAGGGTTAATATCATTATATTCTAAACATCAAAAGGAAGCACCAATACAGCGCTTCCTCCAATATCTTGCTATGGCTTTTTTATACCCAGACTATTTTTGAAGCTGAGCCTGAACTGCTGTTATAGCAACTGTTCCAACTATATCTTCTGCCGAGCATCCTCTTGAAAGGTCGTTTACAGGCTTTGCAAGTCCCTGAGTAGCAGGTCCGTACGCCTCTGCCTTTGCAAGTCTTTGAACAAGCTTGTATCCTATGTTTCCTGCATTGATGTCAGGGAATACTAAAACATTTGCATTTCCTGCAACGTCGCTGCCTGGAGCCTTCTGCTTTCCTACTTTTTCAACTATTGCCGCGTCAAGCTGAAGCTCTCCGTCAAGCTTTAGTCCTGGAGCAAGCTCTTTCGCTATCTTAGTAGCCTCTACAACCTTGTCAACCTTTTCATGAGAAGCGCTTCCCTTAGTCGAGAATGAAAGCATTCCGACTGTAGGCTCTCCTCCTACAAGCTGCTTGTACGACTCTGCAGAGCTTACGGCAATGTTTGCAAGTTCTTCTGCATTAGGGTCTATGTTAAGAGCGCAGTCCGCAAATACGAATGTTCCATTGTTTCCGTAATCGCAGTTAGGAACCTGCATAACAAAGAAAGTAGAAACAACTTTTGTTCCCGGAGCAGTCTTTATTATCTGAAGCGCAGGCCTTAGTATGTCTGCAGTCGCATGCACAGCTCCTGCAACCATTCCGTCTGCCATTTCCTTTTTAACAAGCATGCAGCCGAAGAATACAGGGTCAAGCATAATTTGTGCAGCCTTTTCCATTGTCATTCCTTTTTTCTTTCTCATTTCACAGAATGTGCTTACGAAATCTTCTTTTTCATCGTATGTAGCAGGATCTATGAATTCAGCTTTTGCAAGGTCAAGCCCTTCCCCAGCCTTAAGTATTTCTTCCTTGTTTCCTACAAGCACTATGTCCGCTATTTCCTCTTTCAGTATTGCGTGGGCGGCATCTAGTGTTCTTCTCTCAAGAGCCTCCGGAAGAACTATCTTTTTCTTTTGACTCTTAGCCGTTTCCTTGATTTTTTCTAAAAAATTCACAAAAATCCCCCTCTTTCCAAGTCTGTTATTTTACAAATAACAATCACAATTTTATTTCACAACTTTATTATAAGTAATTTAAGTCTTGTATACAATACCCCGCATCATATTTTTCTGA
The DNA here is from genome assembly GCA_965368085.1 of uncultured Peptoclostridium sp. Taxonomy (GTDB): domain Bacteria; phylum Bacillota; class Clostridia; order Peptostreptococcales; family Peptostreptococcaceae; genus Peptoclostridium. Next base: position 1,366 of record CBDULP010000039.1, read on the forward strand.
ATCTTTTAATCATTTTGATATTTTTTGGTCAATAAACAGGGGCCACGCAAATGGCCCCGTACAATCTATACATACTACATGTTTTTCAGCAGCTTAGGCTGGAAATTATACATTTTTTCATTGTATTCATCAATTGTCCTATTCATATCGAAATACTCCATATTGGTGGTTATGCTCTTTCTCATCATGTCTATCCATTTTTTCCTGTCTTCATAGTATGTCGGAATCACTTTTTCAAGCAGTGTTTTCATGAGGCTTTCACCGTCATTGCGGTCCTGCTGGACTTCATTTTCGCTTTGGAACCCATCTCCGAACTGCCAGCCGTTCTCTCCGTCTATGCAAGCCTCTTCCCACCAACCGTCAAGTATGCTCAGATTAAGAACTCCATTGAGAGCTGCCTTCATTCCAGATGTTCCGCTCGCCTCATAGGGCCTTCTCGGCGTATTGAGCCATACGTCGCAGCCTTTTGTCAAAGCTCTTGCGTTTTCTATGTCGTAATTTTGTATGAATGCCGCGTTTTCCGGATATTTTTTGCAAAATTCATGAATTTTCTTTACCATTAGCCTGCCTTCGTCGTCAAGCGGATGTGACTTTCCCGAGAACACTATCTGTATTTTTCCTGCTTGTATGAGTTTTTGCAGCTGGGGCTCGTATTCCATTATAAGGGTCGCCCTCTTGTAAGACACAACCCTTCTTGCAAAGCCTATTGTGAGTATGTCCTTTTTAAACTTAGATCCTGTTTTTTCATAAATATAGTCTATAAGAAGCCTCTTGCTTTTAAGGTGAGACGTCCATAGCATTTCGTCGTTATCAATATTTTGGGTCATATCTTCGTTTACCCATGTAGGAATATGGATTCCATTTGTTATTTGTATTATATTCGATTTGTTTTCGACTCCCTCCCACATTTTGTTGGCCGTTTGGGCGTGAATCCTCGATACTCCGTTTGATATTTTTGAAAGCCTAAGCCCCGCCACAGTCATGTTGAAAGGATCTCCTCCTATTCTTTTCAATTCGCTTGTTTCAAGTCCGTCATTTGCGCCCATGTACATGAGCGCCCTCAATGAATGGGATTCATTACCTTGTTCCACCGGAGTATGTGTTGTAAACACTATGCTCTCTTTAGTGCTTTCAAGCGCCTCTTCAAATTCCATTCCGCGCGTAAGCTTTTCCCTTATGATCTCAAAACCTGCAAATACCGCATGTCCTTCGTTGAAATGGTATATGCCCGGGTTTATGCCAAGCTGTCGCAGCGCCCTTATGCCTCCTATCCCGAGAACCATCTCTTGTGCTATCCTTTGCTCTTCAAAACCTCCGTACAACTGCCCTGTAATCCATTTGAGCTCCGTTCTGTCATTTTCCGGTATGTCCGTATCCAAAAGATAAAGGGTGCAGTTTTCAAAATCTTCTGTCTTCCATACCTTGCATTTGATATCTTCATCCTTTATTCTTATGTCAACTGTAACCCCCGTATCCTCTAAGAAGTCATATTCAGACTTGTAGTTGCAGTATGAGTCCCGTACCCTTCCCCGCCTGTCTATAAACTGGGATGTGTATCCCTGCTTCCAGAGAATCCCTACCCCTACAACCGGATATCCTTTGTCTTTTGCAGCCTTCAGGTAATCTCCCGCAAGTATTCCAAGTCCACCTGCATACAGGTTTATATTTCTTTCCAAAGCATATTCCATACAAAAATATGCTACAATTTGTTGTTTAACTACATTCTGACTGTCCATAAAATGACCTCCCTAAATACGCCTAAACCAAAGATTGCTAACAAAACAAGTAATGTGCCAATTACAACTACAGATTTATGGGTACTATTTATATATATTTTTTTATCAATAAGTCTTGATTCCATTGCTTTATATAAATATACAATATCCCTGGCTACATTCCTCTAGAAGCAATTTCAAATGTATAGCAAAAACTGTTTTACGCCAACGAATCCACTAATGTCGATTTATTGAAGCTTGCTTGAATTATTCCAGACAGAATATTCAATGTATTATATATATCTATTTTCTGGTATTGTTTTTTTCATATATTTTATATAGATTATACCATTCTTTGCTTAATATTTGTACAAGGAGCGTAATTAATGAAAAAAAATGTTAATTTTTTAGAAATAACTAAAGTTTTAAGTTTAATATGCATGACAATGTCATGCATATTACTTATACCCCTTGTCTGCGCCCTTTCATTCAATGAACAGCCTTCTGCATCTGCCTTTGCCTTTACATCTGTGTTCTTTTTATTTTTGGGATGGCTTGGGTATATTTCCACTCGGCGTTTTTACGTAAAGCTCGACATTCCTTCAAGCATGCTTGCGTGCCTTTCCAGTTGGATACTTTCCTCCTGTATTGGCGCAGTTCCTTTTATGTTAGCCCTTGACAAGAGCTTTATAGACGCCCTGTTTGAAGCGGTAAGCGGATTTACAACAACAGGAATAACAGTTTTCACAGGTCTTGATAAAATGCCAAAGTCCATACTTCTTTGGCGCAATCTCACCCAGTGGCTCGGAGGACTTGGAATACTTACTTTTTTCCTCCTTATAACCTTCAAAAGTGAATCCGACATATGGAAACTATTCGGAGCTGAAAGTCACAAGGTTCGTGTTTCAAGGCCAGTCCCCAACATTTACCGCACAATCAGAATACTCTGGGGAATATACGCGCTTATTACAGTTTGTGAAATATTATTTTTAAGGTTTGTCGGAGTTTCGCTGTACGATTCAATACTCCACAGCTTCTCAACCGTATCCACAGGAGGATTTTCGCCATACGACCAGAGTCTGCTTCAGTTTTACAGATTAAACCACAAAAACTACAGGCTTATAGAATATGGTGTGACATTTTTCATGTTTATAAGTGGAATCAATTTTCTTCTCCACTATAGGCTTGTCACCGGAGGTTTAAGTGAGTACTTCAAGGATATGGAATTTCGTTCATATTTGATAATAACATCACTCTTTGTCATGGTTGTATATGGAGAGTCCCTTTTTGCCGGTGGATTTGGATATTTAAGCGAAGATGTATTCAGAAAGTCCCTGTTCCAGGTTGTTTCCATTGTGACAACCACGGGATTTTCAACAGAATACATAGGCTCTGCTTTTTTCGGAAGCGCTTCTCAGCTTCTTTTTCCAACACTGATGCTAATAGGCGGGTGCATAGGATCGACTGCCGGCGGGGTAAAGATTTTGAGAATAGCAATACTGGGCAAATTGTTTTCGCGGGAAATTTTAAAAACATCCGTTCCCAAATCCGTAGTTATTCCCGTAACGCTTGACAATACAGCGGTTTCAAATGAAGAAGTTCTCAAGGTCTGCTCTATATTTTTCGGGTGGATTTTCGTAATATTTGCCGGCGCCGTAATAACCGGGGCCCTTTCAGACCTTGGCCCTTTTGAATCTCTTTCCGGAATGCTCTCTGCCGTGGGAAACATAGGCCCATTCTATTTCAGCGTCGAAAAAATGGCCTCGCTTTCACCAGTGATAAAGCTCACATATATAGCCGGAATGCTGTGCGGAAGGCTTGAAATACTTCCAGTATTCATAATACTTTCAATGCGTTCAAAAATTGTATAGGAGGTGGAGCACTTGTATATAATAATTGCCGGAGGAGGGGTTGTAGGCAGAAGTATCGCCTCAATGCTTTCAAACGAACACAGCGTGGTTGTCATAGACAAGGACTTTTCCATATGTGAAAAGATATACTCTACATATGGCGTAATAAGCGTGCATGGAGACGCGACAAAGATAGGGACACTTATTGATGCCGGAATACAAAAATGCGACATAGCCATTTCGGTTATGAGAGAGGATTCGTCAAACCTTGTATTTGCACTGCTTTCAAAAAATTTCGGCATAAATAGCATATTTGTAAGAATGCACAACCCAGAATACGAAAACGCCTATAGGATTGCGGGAGCTTCAAATATAGCTTCAAGCGTAGGCCTGATGGTCGATAAATTTGTAATGGATATAATGCAGCCTGAAATAAGGAGAGTGGCATCGCTAAGCGGCGGTAAGGCTGAAATATCAATACTAACAATTCCTGTAGGCGCAAAGTGTTCCGGCTGCACCATTTCAGAAATAGCAAGCAGCAAATTTTTTCCGGATGATTGCATTATAGCCGGCATATTCGATTCTGTAGAGGACAAATTGATAGTCCCTCGTGGAAACAGGCGAATATTTTCTTCAAATCAAGTCTTTTTAGTGGCCCCCAGGGAAAGCATAATGAAAGCGGCAAAATTTTTGAGAAAAAAATAGGGGCCTTACGGCCCCACGTCTATTTAGCTTCATTTACCATCACATTCATGGTGTTTTGTATGAGCTTCCTTTCTATATCCTGAGCATTTTCCTCGTCCACGAGAGCCGTTATGTAGTCTCCTGCAAATATCTGTGTATCGCCTTCTGGTATTATCTCAAACTGGCCTCTTTTTATGCCTACAACTAGGAAATTCGAAGGCCAATTTACTTCTTTTATTTTTTTACCTTCGATATTTGATCCGAGGCAGACTATAACCTGTATTATGGTTTTTTTGTCACTTTCAGGCTCTACTTTTTCAGGATTACTTTGGAGTATGCGTTCAAGCAATGATTCGTATATTGGCTCGGACCCCATGAGGTCTGCAGTCACATGTGCCGCAACGGCAATTATTGTAACAGGAAGAAGAAGCCTGAATGACCCCGTCATCTCACTTACAAGTATTATTCCCGTTATTGGAGCCCTTACTATTGCCGTAAAATATCCCGCCATTGAAAGTATTATAAGATTCTTTATATATCCTGTTTCTATTATCCCCCACTGCGCCATAATCTGACCGTATATATCTCCTGTAAGTGCGCCTATCACAAGAAGTGGGAGAAATATGCCTCCAGGTGCTCCAGAACCATAACTTAGCATTGTAAATGCGAATTTAAATATTAGTATTATAAAGAGCATTTTTAATGTTATTCCATTTTCCATGAGTGACACTATAAGCCCGTGTCCTCCTCCAAGTATTTGCGGAATAAAGAATCCTGACACTCCTGCAAACAAAAGGGGAATTATTATATTGAACTCACTTTTTATAATATTTTGGCTTGCATACGCTTCCTGTGTCTTTAGTATCAATTTGTTAAAAAGCACTCCAAATGCACCCATTATAATTCCAAGAAATATCAGATGAAAGTAGTGATCAAGCGGAATAAGTTCTATTCCCTTGAAATTGAATACTGGCTCTTGTCCAAAAAAATTCCTTGATACAAAGTCTGCCGCCACTGAGGCTGCCATTGCAGGCAAAAGTATAAATGGTGAAAAATTCTTGTGGACCTCTTCAAGTGCAAACATGACCCCTGCAAGAGGTGCATTGAAAGCCGCCGCAAGCCCTGCACTGGCTCCGCTTGTCACAAGATATTTTTCCTCTAGTCTCATCCTTTTAAAAACCTTTCCAAAACCCTGTCCAATGCTGGCTCCTATCTGTACAGACGGACCCTCTCTGCCAAGCGAAAGTCCTCCGCCAAGAGCAAGTACTCCCCCTATGAATTTCCCCAGTATCACCCTGAGCCAATCTATTTTCATGTTTCTAAGCAGTATGCCTTCAACTTGGGGAATTCCACTCCCTTTTACCATCGGTTCAAATCTTACAATCAGCCCTATGGCAATCCCCAATAGTATAATTCCCCCTAAGTAAAGAGAAACTAAACCCGTATTCCTCAAAACAAGCTCACGTATGTATGATGCTGCCTGCATAGCTTTGTCAAGCGAAAACCGGTATGCAACAACAACTGCACCTGAAATAAGTCCTATGGCGACACCCTCCATAAGCAGCTGAATCCTGAAATTATGCCAGTGGCGCAAAGTGTTGCATGCGTTTTCTCTTTTGTCAGTCATACTGAAAACACTCCCTGTTATCAATAGTATTTTGTAATTCCAATGTAATTATACATTATATTTCCAAATACATCAAATTCATGTATACAGTTATTCCGCGAAACAAAATCAAAAAAGAACCCGCAACAATCGCGCGAGTTCCCATTTTGAGAGTATGTTCCTATATGTCAAAACCTGGCTTTTTAGACAGTATTACGCTTTTTTTCGGAGGGTTCCCCTGCTGGCCAAATACCTTACCAGTTTTCCTATCAAAGATCCTTCCCTTTCAAATATTATATATGTCGACGGTATTACAAAGAGAGTAAGCGCTGAAGACACTATGAGACCGAATATTATTGAGTATGCCATGGGTGCCCACAGGCTTCCCCCTGATATTGCCATTGGCACAAGACCTATTACAGTGGTTATCATTCCCACCATTATTGGCCTGTATCTCGTTACGCACGACTCCACTACGGCCTCGTCAATGCCCTTTCCTCCGTCTCTTAGGACTTGTATGTAGTCCAACAGCACAATCCCATTGTTGACCACAACCCCCATGAGGCTTATCGCCCCGAGAAGCGCCATGAATCCAACTGGATATCCCGTTATCAATAGCCCCACTATCACACCTATGAATGAAAGTGGTATTGTACCCATTATTATGAGAGGCCTTCTAAGATCCGCAAACTGGAATACCATCGTCATGTATATGACCACTACCGCCAATATGAATGGTTTTACAAGCGACCTGAACGCTTCGCCCCTGTCCTCATTTTCTCCGCCGAACACCATTGTATATCCATCGGGAACGTCATACCCCTCAAGCTTTTGTTCCACCTCTTTCAAAAGGCTTGCGGCATTATGCCCAACCGCCGGATAGAGCCCTACAGTTATCGTCCTCTCTCCGTCCCTTCTCATTATATTGTTGATGGAAAACCTGTTTTCTATGTCAGCCACTTCAAGAAGCGGGATATTTTTCCCCGTAAATCTCGATGTAAAATATATCTGGCTCAGCACATCTCCGCTCTTTCTCTCTTCATGGGGGATTCTCATAATGACCTTTATGTCGTCATCGCTGTTTTCAGGCTTTATCTTCGTAACCTCGAATCCGTTTATGGCCATTCTTATTGTGCTCGATATGTCATAGTTTGTAAGGCCTGCCATGCTTGCCTTTTCATTGTTTACATCGACCATGAGCTTGTATGTCTCAAGTCCGTAATTATCCTGAACATTCCTGCCCTGCTTTATCTGTGCTATCTGGTTTTGCACATCCTCGGCAATGCTCCTCAAGACACTTATGTCCTCTCCGCTTATTCTAACCTGCACCGGAAGGCCCACAGGCTCTGCAAGTTCGAGCTGCTTGACCTCTATCCTCGCTCCAATTACGCTATTGTCAAGAAGCTCCTGTATCCTGTGCATGTCTTCTTTTTTCCCATTCACTATCATCTGAGCTTTGTTGCTCGCCCTCTGATTACCCTGATATGTCACATAAAACTTTGGTATTCCGTCTCCAACCTTTGATATTACACCTTCAACCGAATCCTGGCTCAAAAGTATATCCTCTATTCTCCTTACAGTCTCGTCAGTCTTGCTTGAAGTGCTGCCGTCCTTGACAACTATATCTATTATGTACTGGTCCCTTTCCACAAAAGGAAAAAGCTGAACCCCAAGGGCAGGTACCAGCAAAAGACTTGCCGCAAGTGCCGCCACCGCTGACACTACAACCGCCTTCGGCCTTTTTATTGACTTTTTGAGCAGTTTTTCATAAACACCTACGATTCCTTTGCAGCAGTCTATAAAGCTTTTTATCAGTTTGTTGTTTGAAATCCTAGCCTTTATTCCACTGCTGCCGCTTTTTTGTTCACCGCCAAAAAAAGTATATCCCATTGCCGGCACGAGCGTAAGCGATGCTATATACGATCCGAAAAGTGCCACTGAAACCAGCACAGGAAGGGTCTTTACGAATTTTCCGGCTGTTCCGTACATCATTGCAAGAGGCAGGAATGAAGCCACTGTTGTAATCGTAGATGTGAGTATCGGTATTTTAACCTCCTCCACTCCCATTATGCATGCCTGTTCTTTCCCGTATCCCCTTTCCAAGTACAAATATATGCTGTCATTTGCAACTATGGCGTTTGCAACCAAAAGGCTCAGCGATATTATAAGTGACGCTATTGAAACCTGGTGAAGCTGTATTTTGAATACCTTCATGAATACAAACGTAAGCATTATTATTGCAGGTATCGAGGATGACACCACTATTGAGCTTTTTACACCCATTGTAAGGAGTATTACAACCACAACCAGCATCACAGCCGAAATAAGGTTGTTTTGGAAAAGCTTTATGGACTCGTCCACATACCTCGACTGGTCTGTAAACACCTGCACTTCCACGTTTTCCGGCATCTCCATTTTAAATCTTTCCACTATTTCATCAAGCCTTTTTCCTATCTTGACTACGTTTTCTCCCTCTACGTATTTGACTCCCACTATCAGGGCCTTTTTGCCGTTGACCTTTACGAATATATCCTTTTGCTCTTCTTTCATGTTTATCTGGGCAATATCCTTCATATATATTACATTTCCCGATTCCGACATGCCTATTATGGTGTTTCTTATCTCGTCTATATCTTCATATTCACCTGTAGTCTGTATCGGTACCTTTATCTTGTCGCCAATATCCAAAGTTCCTCCCGGTATGTTGACATTCCTCGCCATCAATACCTTTATTATGTTCTCCGGAGTCACATTGTACTGCCTTAGCTTAAGCATGTCGAGGTCTATGCTTATCTGGTTTTCTATCTCTCCGTCCACGATCACCTTTGCGGCTCCGCTATCTTTTTCTAGCTCGTCCCTTAGCTCCCGCGCAAACGCCTTGAGCCTGTCATACTCAAGCTCGCTTGAAGTCACAGTTGCAATGTAGCCGTATGTCTCGACTATATTTGTGTCCACTTCCGGCTCGTATGCCTCTTTTGGAAGGTCCTTCCCGCACTGGTCCACCTTGTCCTTTAGTTTTTCCCACGTCTTGTCTATTTTTGAATCACTAAGATCCTTAAGCTTCACCTTTATAACCCCTATGCTGTCCATAGAAAAGCATTCAGTCCTTTTTACCTCTTCAAGCTCCCTTATCTTGGATTCAAGATTTTTGACAACCAGTTTTTCGACATCTTCCGGGCTCGCCCCTGGATATATGCATTTTACAACAGCATACGGCGCAACCACAGTAGGGTTTTCCTGCCTTTCCATATCTCCGTATATAAGGGCTCCCGTAATGATTATAAGCGAGAATATAAGCATCACTATGCTTCTGTGTTTAACGCTCCAAGCTATCATTTTCGCTTCCCTCCAGGCTCACCTTGTCGCCCTCGACAAGTTTGTATTGACCTTCAACTACGACCTCTTCACCTTCTTCAATACCAGATACGATCTGAATTTTGCTGTCAAAAACCTTACCAACATCCACAGTCCTTTTTTGGACTGTTTCCTTATCAGCATCAAGCACAAATACATATGGCTTGTCGGCGCCCTTTATTACAGCCTCCATGGGAACAAATATTGAATTCACACTTCCAAATTCCGCCTCAACCTTAGCTATCATTCCAGGCTTCATTTCAAGTCTTGAATTTTCCAGCCTTATCTTTACAGGAAATGTCCTTGTCTTGGAATCGGCAATTTTTGATATTTCAAACACGTTCCCCTTATAGTCTTGTTCTATTCCGTATACATGCACATTCACATTCTGGCCTATGCTGAAGTTTTCAAGCTGCGAGTCAGTCACGCCTATTTCAACGTCAACCTGGCTTATGTCTCCAAGTACAACAACAGGATATCCCGATCCCGTTGTTTCCCCAGCCTCGCTTAACTTTTTGATTACTGTCCCGTCTATAGGGCTGTATACTGTCGTATCCTGCAGCTTTGACTGGGCAAGTTCGCTCATAGCACTTGCCTGTTCAAGCTGCGAATCAAATATGTCCTGAGCATCGAGTGCCTGCTGGTATTTGCTTTGGATTACGGCAAGTGCAGCCTCCACTTCATCGAACTTGTCCCTTGGTATGGCGTCCTTTTCATAGAGGTTTCTAACGCGCTCATATCTTTTTTCCATAAGGTCCATTTGAGACTTGGCTTGGTTCACCATTGACGGTATTTCACTCGAAGCCCTCAGCCTTAGCGATTCGTACTGCGAGCTCGCAGCCATAGCTCCGAGCATGTATTCATGGGAATCAAGCGAAGCTACCGCTTGTCCCTTTTGGACAATATCACCTTCTGATATATTCATGTTCTCTATTACTCCTGCAACCTTGAATGCCACCTTCACAGTCTTTGCAGGCTTTATGTTTCCACTCATGCTCATGCTCTCGGATTCTTTTTCCAAAGCCATAAGCTGTGTTTTCACAGGCTTTATCACCTCTTTTTCCTCCTGCTTTGAACACCCTGTGAAAACAACCTGCAGCAACACCACCAATATAATAAATGCACATATACTCTTATTTGTTTTCATTCTGCTGTCCTCCCATAATGTTGATTTATATATTATGATTATTTCAATACCTTGTGTATTATCCCCTTCAAATTCTTTTTGACTTCGCCTATTGTGTACGGAACCCCGAGTATTATTGCACTGTAACATGCCCCTATGAACATGTCCGCTATTATATACAGCGTGACATCCGCATCAAGCTCGCCCTCATTCAGGCTTATGTTTACAACTCTTTCGAATTTGTGCTTGAACTGTTCTATGAAATTTTTCTTGTATTTGAATTCCTTATTATTTGAAATGTCATTTTTCATTATCTCAAGAAATTCCCTGTTGTTTTCAAACCCCTCAACAGCCCTGTCAACTATGCGGTCCACAGCTTCATCTTTTGACATTCCACTTTTATGTTCAATATCTACAAACATGTGCTTTATGAAATCAATGCTGATTTCATTGAAGACCTCGTCTATGATTTCATCCTTGCAGCTGTAGTAGATGTAGAATGTCCCCTTTGCTATTTTCGCCTCTTTTACAATTTCATTTACTGATGTTGCCTTTACTCCATTTTCAATGAAAAGCCTCTTTGCAATATTTCTTATTTCATCTCTTCTCGTATTTTTTTTCATGTATACGCGCCCTCCTATGACCATCGGTCATATTTTATTATATCACTCATATTCATTTTCGCAAAATGAAAAAACCACCCGGCCGGGCAATGTCATTAAGTTAGTGAAATGACAAATTCAAAAAAACAGCAACGGAGA
>CBDULP010000040.1:0-10890 GCA_965368085.1 uncultured Peptoclostridium sp.
GAATATAGACTTTTGCACAAGGTGATTTGGTCAAAAAAAGTCGTTTATAAGAATTTTTGATATTTTTTCTCATCAACATTCAGAAAACTTATACTCCTTGACCTTTTTAAAATATCCGTGTAGTCTTTTTTATATGTCACGCTGATTGTTTATGCATTTGCTTCGTTTTTTATTTATGCATACTGGAGCTAATATTTATTCTGGAGGTGATACTACTTTATGAAAAGTTTCGGCTCTGCTGTAATTCTAGCGGGAGGCAAAAGCAGCAGAATGGGATTTGACAAGCAGTTCTTGTCAATAAACAAAGAGCGCATAATAAAAAGGCTTTGTAAAAGCTTGCGGAGCGAATTTGATGAAATCATAATAGTCACAAACAAGCCTGAATGCTATGTCTCTTTTCAGGAAACTATAATATGCGATGAGATAAAAAATTCCGGCCCCCTTGGCGGAATACACGCCGGACTCAAGGCTTCTTCGAGCGCATATACGTACTTTACCGCCTGCGACATGCCCTATATAAATATGCCCTATATAAGGCATATGAAGTCCAGGCTTTCAGGCGGCAATCACGACGCTTGCATGACATGTTCAAAAGGTAATATAGAAACTTTCAACTCATTTTATTCCGTAAACTCGGTAGGCAAGATAGAAGACCTTCTCCAAAACAACAGGCGCTGCATACTATCTCTTGTAGACAATATTAATACTCTATTTATAAAAGAGGAGATTGCAATGACTTTCAGCCCTGGCATGGAAATGTTCTTTAACTTGAACACCTTTTCAGACGTCAAGGAGTATAAAGATTATTTTTCTCAAAAAAATACATGCTCTACTGAAAATAGAGATGCCTGTTTTTTCAACGCTTCACATTTATGATTGTCTATATGTATTGATTTTTCTTATGCTATTTTTTCAGATTATAGATTTTTTCTATTTTACTTCACATTTCTATTAAGCTATACTTGGTATCAGAAAATTTAATTGAAAATTTTTTTCAATACACCAATCATTTTATTTTTTAAGGAGGATTTTTATGAAAAAGATTATTGCTTTGCTTATGTCCCTTGTAATGCTTTTCTCACTGACTGCATGCTCGGGGAATGAAGATTCAAATGAGGCCGCGTCTTCAAACGAGGCTCCTGTCTTGAAAATTGCCGGAATACCGGACCAGGAAACTTCTGAGATGGAAAAAGGCTTTAACGACCTCGCTGCATATCTTAGTGAAAAAACGGGACTTGAAGTTGAATATGTTCCTGTTGCAGACTACTCTGCTGTTGTTACCGGATTTGAAAGAGGGGATATTCACCTTGCATGGTTCGGAGGTCTTACCGGAGTTCAGGCAAGAAACATTGTTCCTAACGCTCAGGCAATAGCCCAAAGACCTAGAGACGAAAAATTCCACTCTATATTCATAGCCCAAAAGGGACTTGGCATAAAATCGCTTGAAGACCTTAAAGGCAAAAGCTTCACTTTCGGAAGCGAAAGCTCGACTTCCGGACACCTTATGCCTCGTTACTTCCTTATGGAAGCCGGAATAAACGCTGACTCAGATTTCGACGGAAAGCCTAACTACTCGGGTTCTCACGACAAAACCTACACTCTTGTAGAGTCTGGCGCATTCAACGCGGGAGCACTGAACGAAGCTGTATGGGAAGGCGCAGTTGAAGAAAACAAAGTTGATTTGGACAAGGTCGAAGCTTTCTACACTACTCCTGACTTCTATGACTACAACTGGTCTATAAACGACCTGGATGCTGAGTTCGGAGAAGGAACAAACGATAAAATCAAGCAGGCCCTTCTTTCAATAGGAGACGATCAGCCTGAAAACTATATACTTACGCTTCTAAAGACTGACAAATTCATAGAGGCAAACAACGATAACTACGACGCCATAAGCAAGGTTGCCAAGGAAATAGGAATAATAAAATAGAAGGTGTTTTAATATGTCAGTTGAAAACATAATAGAACTAAAAAACATATCAAAAACTTACGGAGAAATGGAAGCCTTGTCTTCCATTTCTCTTAATGTTAGAAAAGGTGAGCTCGTTGCGCTCATAGGGCCGAGCGGAGCAGGGAAGACCACTCTTTTAAACATTCTTTCAAACATAGTAAGGCCGGATTCAGGTAGTGTGTGCATAGACGGGGTCTCAATGGATTCATACCGAAGCAATAAGAAATTCGCAAAAAAAGTCGGAATAATAAGGCAGCAGTTCGACCTCATACCCCAGCTTCCCGTAATTCACAATGTGCTTGTCGGCAATTTTTCACACTGGAGCACTTTAAAATCACTGATTTCTCTGATACTGCCTCAGGATAAAAAAAGCGCGGAAAACGCACTTGAGAGGACAGGTCTTGCAGACAAGATATACGACAGGACCTCAAGACTTTCAGGAGGAGAACAGCAAAGGGTCGCCCTTGCGCGCCTTCTTGTTCAAAAGCCAGAACTAATACTGGCGGACGAGCCGGTATCATCTTTGGATCCGGCGAGGGCTCAGGACATACTATCCATACTTTCAAGACTTGTAAAGGAAGACGGCCAGACTCTTGTCACAACACTGCACTCGGTGGAATATGCAAAGCTTTACTTCGACAGGATAATAGCCCTGCGCAGCGGAAAGCTTTTCTTTGACATGCCGGCTGAAGCTGTCACCGAAAATGATCTGGCCGACCTTTATATGCTAAAGGGGGATTCAAGCCGATATGAAACTTGCGCGAAAATCAGTCGAAATGCATAAAAAGCACTTTTTGACGCTTTTTTTCCTCTTCATTTTCATATGGAGTCTCTTTTCTATAAGCTGGAGCAGCGAGCTCTTCCACTCGGGAGGAAAAGATATAATGCTGGACGTGCTTCGCTCTCTTTTCAGGCCCGACTTGTCATTTGAAACCCTTAGACTCGCACTTGTTTCTTCTTGGATAACAATTGCATATGCCTTTGCGGGCATGAGCCTGGCAGTTGTAATCGCTTTTTTCACCGGGATATTGGCTTCAGGAGTACTTGTGCACAAAGGCAGCAGGCTGTTGAAAATTTCATCCATGAGTTTTTTCAGGGGTGTGCTCGGGTTTATGAGAGCAGTTCATGAACTCGTATGGGCATGGCTGTTTGTTGCTGCAATAGGACTTTCTCCATACGCTGCCATATTCGCGCTTGCAATCCCATACGGAGGCACTTTGGGCAGAATATTTGCGGACATTTTAAACGACGTTCCTAAAGAACCCATAAATGCCCTTAGATCAAGTGGAGCCTCGAACATTCAGCTTCTTCTGTACGGATATCTTCCCATTTCAACAGCCGACATGCTCAGTTACACAATGTACAGGCTGGAGTGTTCAGTAAGGTCTTCAACTATAATGAGCTTTGTGGGTCTTGGGGGTCTTGGCTACCAGATACAGCTTGCCCTTGCAGACTTGAAATTTGAAAGGGTTTGGACTTTCATGTTCTTTTTAATAGTACTAGTCACACTTATAGATTTTTGGAGCAATGCAATCAGGGAGAGGTTGTCGATATGATAAGCAGAAAAAATATTAAAATGCGATTTAGGCTGGACTTTTTAAAGGCGTCTGCTCTATTGCTTTTACTTATAGTTTTTATTTCATGGTTTTTCATATACCGCGTAGATGGTGCAGACCTTTCAGAGCTGCTTTCTGAAAAAAACGCATTTCATGCGAAAAAGTTTTTGAGTGGCCTTTTGGGAATAGGTGAAGAGCAGGCCGCTTTTAAAGACCCTGAAAGCTGGAAAAACGCATTGGCCCTCACCTATGAAACTCTTCAAATGAGCATCATGGCGGCAGGGTTTGCAACCATTGGAATGTTTGTTACAGTCCTTTTCGCCGCAAGAAACCATGCGAACGGCACACTCACCCTTAAAAATGGGAGTTCGGGCTGGGTTTTCTTCTGGACTGCGAGGGTTCTTTATGTGTTCACAAGAGCCGTGCCGGAGCTTATATGGGCCATGATAATAATTTTTATATTCAAGCCGGGCATTCTTCCCGGTGCAATAGCACTTGCGCTCCACAACTTCGGAATACTGGGAAAACTCTGCGCCGAGGTCATAGAGGACATAGACCACAGGCCCATAAGAAACCTTTCTTCAAACGGTGCAGGCACTTTGCAGATACTCTTTTACGGAATACTCCCAACTGTCACTCCCAAGTTCATAACTTTCATACTCTACAGGTGGGAAGTCATAATCCGTACCACAATAGTAGTAGGGCTTGTAGGCGCCGGGGGGCTCGGACAGCAGTTCAAACTCAGCATGAGCTGGTTCCACTATACGGACGTTACTCTCCTTTTGGGATGCTACCTTGTTCTTGTGTTCGCCTCAGACATAATTTCAGAAGGGCTGAGAAAAATAGCGCAGTAAAAAAACAGCTTGCAGAATGGTTTCGAAATGTAAAACCATGCCGCAAGCTGTTTTTGTTTGTGTTTTTATGATCTTTTGAATTTTTCAAACTTTTTGAATTGACATAAGGTGCAGCATGGCCTCTAAAACCGCTCCGCCTACAGCCCTTGCTTTTTCAGATATTGTAAAGCAGTAGTCGTATATCCCCCTTGGGTCTATGTCTCCTACTTTAAGACCTTTTGAAACATCTGTACCGTCCATTATCAGCCCTCTTATTACTCCGCTTATCTGAGCTCTTATCTCGCCTCCCTCAATAACCGAAATAACATCGCCCTCTTCCACAAAGTCACCTATTTCCATTACATTTTCAACCGTTCCGCTGCAAGGCGCCCTAAGCACCCTTTGATGTGTATATCCGCACACGTCTGAGGGTATGCCCGTGTTTTTCCTTGCGCTTCCCTTGCATATCACCCGTCCAAGCTCATGGCCCCTTAAAGTCTCCACTACGGCGTCAACGTCCACCCCGGCAAAGAATCCAGGTCCCACTCCTATAGTAATGGGCGCCATCCCTATAGTGATTCCCATGTTCTTCTTTGCAAGAGTTGCATCAACAAGCACATCCACATTCATGCCTTTTAGCATTGACATTTTCTCGTCTACGACAACTGCCACTTCGTCAATGTCCCAAATTCTCTCAACATCTTCTTTAGATCCTGCCAGCACGGCTCTAACGCTTTCGATTTCCGTCTCTCCCTCGAACACCGCCTGTGCAAATGAAACCCTTCTCCTTACAACGGTCGGCTTTTCTATTTCAAATGCCAACACCTTAAATCCGCACCTGTGGAGTCTATGTATTATTCCGCTTGCAATGTCTCCTGCTCCCCTTACCGCCACAGTCTTTCTAAACATTTATATCATTCTCCATTCTCTGCAGTTTAATATAATCGTCCATGGTGTCAATGTCTCTTGCGCAGAGGCTGCATCCTGTCTCCACCAAAGAGACTCTTTCATAATGTCTTTTTATTACAGTCCTTCCCCCAGTGTCCCCTTGAAGCCTCAAAAGTTCTTCCTTCAAATCTTTCGGAAATATTACAGGACTTTTTCTCACTCCCTCGTAAGTAGGCACTATTATTGAGTAAGGATTTTCAATTGACTTTTGTATCAACATATCTATTATACCACTTTTCAAGAAAGGCATGTCACCTTGTATGAACATATGTCCGTCAAATTCGCCCTCTTCAACCGCTATTAGCCCAGCTTTTATGCTTTCGCTCTGCCCTTTTTCGGCTTTTTCATTTTTGACGGATTCAATTCCCATTTTTTCTGCAATCTCTGACACTTCACTCCTTCTGCAAACCACAACGATTTTCGAAAGCCTAGATTCCAATGCCGCAGACATAACCCGTTGCACAATGGGCGCTCCCCCCATTCCCATGAGCAGCTTGTCATCTCCCATACGCCTTGAGAACCCGGAAGCCATTATTATTCCTGCGACTTTGACCTTTTTTTCCATATCCTGCCGACCCCGCCTTCCTTAAGGCTCAATGCAAATATGCCCTCAATTTGACTGCCGCCTGTAATGTCCCCATTTTCCGTCTGGGCATTTTTGACCATATCTATTATATCAGCGCCATAAGCCGCTCGCACTTCACCTTCTACCTTGTTTAACACCACATACTTTTTGGACTTTCCGCCCCCTTTGAAAATGCCAAAAGGCGACACTATGAGCTTTGCAATGTCGCCGCAATCTATAATGCCCCCTTCTTTTTTCCCAGTTACCGAGCAAAACTCGTCAACCCTGTGTACTGTCATATTGTCTATTCTCATGCCTATGCAATCAATGCCTATAACGCCCACCACGACATCGCTGCATGAGGCTATGACCGGTTCATGCTCTGCCGGCGCCTTCACGGGCCTTCCTTTCGAGCCGTCTGACTCCACTATTATAACGTCAAAAAGACTGCTCCCCTTTATGCCGCAAATGATCTCGGCAGATACGCCCCTTAGCTTTTGCAGTTCGTCTATATGGCTTCCAAGCGCAGTTATGCCGCCAGTTTCACTAAATACTGCGTTTTCGCCTTCCCTGGCCATAACCAGCCTGTGCACCCAGCCCTCGCGTGGAACGTATATCGCAGTTGTAGTGGTGACAAGCACATTTTTGCCGGAGCCGAAGATTTCACCCGAAAGCCTTTCCATGAGGCTGGTCTTTCCGCCACCTCCAACTATGCTGACAAGCTGTCCATGTCTTAATTCCAGCAGATTTGAAATATCCATATGATACCTACCTTCTCCGGCTACTTTCCAAAAGGACATACCGGATATGTGCATTCGTCACATCCAAGGCAAAGTCCTCCATTGGCCATTTTCACAATGTCCATCTTGCTCACTTTCTCCCCAGCAAGCACTCTCGGCAGCACAAGCTCCAAAGCGGTAGCCCTGTGGTACATTGCGCAGGCCGGAACACCCATTATTGCGGTTTCGCCCTTGTATGCAAGCATAAACATTGCTCCTGGCAGCACAGGAGCCCCGTATGTGACAACCGTGTCGCCCACCTTTCTTATTGCCGCCGGAGTGAGGTCGTCCGGATCAACAGACATTCCGCCTGCACATATTACAATGTCAGCCCCCGCCCTTATAAGCGCCTCTATCTTCTCGGCGGTCATGTCTGCGTCGTCTCTGGAATATTTAATCCCAAGATTTTCTATTTTAAGGTTTTCAAGCTTCTTTTCCATTACGGGACCGAATTTGTCCTTTATCCTGCCTTCGAAGACTTCGCTTCCAGTAACTACAATTCCGCCCTTCTTAGGCAGGAATTCATCCACGTGTACTATAGGGCCCTTTTCGGCGCATATTTTCTCAACCTGCTCTATCTTTTCCTCTTCTACTACAAGCGGTATCACCCTAGTTCCAGCAACTCGCGACCCCACTTCCATTGCGCTGTTTTCGTGTATTGTCGAAAACATCACATCGTCTATAGAATTCACCGCATAAAGAGCCTCAAGGTTTATTTTGAGTATTCCGTCCACACTGGACTTTACAGTTATCTTCCCTTCTGAAGGCTCACTGCATGCAAGCCCCTTTCCAACTGCACAGGCCGCTATTCTCTTTGCCGCCTCGTTCTCATGGAGAATTCCCTCTCCAACTTCAAGAACGTATATGTGGTATTTTCCCATGTCCTTAAGCTTTTGAACATCCTCCTGCTTTATGACATGCCCCTTTTTGAACGCCGCCCCCTTGAACTCGTCAGGCACAATCTTTGTAAGATCGTGCGCTATCGCCATTCCTACGGCATCCTCCACTCTCACTGTCTTAAGCATTTTGACTCCCCCAGTCATAAATAATTTCCTCAAATGGTGTTCATCCATTTAAGGGTGCGCAAGTAAACATAGTTGCAATTCAAGTTTTTGCTGCAAATAAAAAAATGCTTTAAAATACTAAAACACCCGCCATATTGAATATTCATCACATTATCATTTTTTGTTAATATAATATCAAAATATCCATTGACTGTCTCAAAGCATTTACAGCACTTAAAATATTACGTCATATCCACATGTTTTGGATATGACGTAGCTTAACATTTATTTTTTTATAGTCTTATAATTTATGATACCCTTATGCATAAACATTTTCAAGTCTTTATTATATATAATAAAATTTTTAAACAGGCAATCAGCCATTAGCGCCTTGCAGCCCTTATCGCCGCTTTGAGGTTTTCTGCCGGCGTATCATTGAGGCATGTGCAGCCAAATGCAGCCAGAAAATTGTCGTGTCCCTTCATCGACCCAACAAGCTCTGTGACATTTTTTTCGACATCCCCGGGACTCATCTTTCCAAGAACGTCTATGGGATCTATGTTTCCAGCTATTACAATATCTTCAGGCACTTTTTTTGCAATCACTCCAATGTCCATTATCTGGTCGAAGCTTATGCACTCTGGCCCCATGCTTATCATAGCGTCTATTAGGTGCGTCGTATCTCCGCATATGTGAAGCCCCTTCCAGCATCTCAGGCTTTCATATATTGAAGATACCGCCGGCACCACGTATTTTTCAAACCTCTTTGGCGACAGTATTACAGAAGATGGCTCCGCTATTGATATGAAGCTCGCCCCGGCTCTTTCGGCCGCCAATGCGTATCTACTTACCATTTCAGTTGTATATTCCAAAATGTATTCCACAAAGGCGCCGTCCCTTATTATCTTTCTGGATATGTCCGTAGCCCCTACCATGTTCACAGCGGTGGTGAAAGGCCCTGGTATGGACATGAAAAACGGCTTTTCAAATACACTTGATATGTCGCTTATGCTCTGAAGATGTATTTTCATATTATGGTCTTTTTCCGGGCATATCATTTGGAGGCTTTTTATCTGATCGTCGCTCATGTGCTCCAAAACGCTTGGAAAATCTAAATCCGGAGTGAGCCTTTTCATTCCCAGGCTCTTGCAGAATATGCCGCCGTAGTCAAGCGCGTATATGAAGTCGGATCCAAAGCTTCTATCCATGACGTTTGCCAGATCAATCTGTTTTTTTGGCGATTCGCACACCTCTTCGTAAGTATACTCTGTCATAAAAAGTCCGTTTGTTCCCATGAACGGGAGTATGTACCCCCTGTCTTCGCTGTTTATGTATTCTATGAGCTTCATTACACGGCAGCCCTTTTTTCCATGAAGCTTTTTGCAAGTTTTACCGCATCTGGAGCGTTCGCCGAATAACCATGCGCGCCTATTTCATTTGCAAAGCTTTCCGAAACAGGAGCTCCTCCTATCATGACAAAAGGCATTTTTTTTAAACTTCTTCTTCCAAGTTCTTCAATTACATCCTTCATACCGTGCATTGTGGTCGTCATAAGAGACGAAAGGCATACTATGTCAGCCCCCACCTCCTCGGCCTTGTCCGCAAAGTCCTTTACAGGAACATTCCTTCCAAGGTCATGTATTTCAAATCCAGCGGCTTCAAGCATTATGCCCACTATGTTTTTTCCTATGTCGTGAGTATCTCCTTCAACGACCCCTATTACTATCTTGCCCCTGTTTTCGGAAGCTTTTTTCTGGTGCGGCTTTAACACTTCAAGAGCGCTGTACATAGTGTCCGCGCACACTATCACCTCGGGTACGAAGTATTCCCCGCTGTCAAAGAGTTCGCTCACCTTTTCCATCCCCTTTGAAAGCCCGTTCATTATGGCTTCCTGAGGGTCTATCCCTTTTGCTATGGCTTCATTCGCCACCTCCACTATCTCGTCTTCCTCCATTTCAACCACGCACTCGGCAAGCCTTTCCAGTATATCTTCTTTTTCGTTCATGCCTTTTCCTCCCTTTGTTTTCCATTTATATTTAATCTCATATCATTTGCGTATGAACTTTATTTAGTGAATATGAATATAATGTATACTCGCATTTTCACACACTCATAAGTGTACCCTTTTTAACTCAGCCACTTTTGACACCTTTTATTTGTTTTTATTTTTAATTGCAATGGCAGGATATGTATACATAACTTCAATAATTATATATGTTATGATTAATGGCAATCAATGATTATTAATATTTTGAATATCCATTTGCATCTCCATAGTATTTTTTTATATTCTGACGACTTGTCGATTTTCAAAGTATCTATGGGCAAATTTATCAGCCTGCTCAATGATGAATATCGAACTCCAAAATCATCAATTGCCAACTTCACACCGACATTCTTCAGTTCTTTCAATATTACCAGCGATTCATCTGAATTTTGCATAACATTTTCTGTAATTTCTACTTCTAAATATTTAGGCTCAAGTCCAGATTCCTCAGCTACCGGTATAAATTCCATTAGAAAAATTCCGCCATGTTCAGGATGATCCCACCTAACAAGAGCTTCCATCCCTATAATCTCTCCCGTTGATAAATTGACCTGAGAGATCATTTTTATTTACGCATTCAGCCAATCGTTTTGAGACTAATTTCAAAACGGCATCTCCAAACGTGTGACCTAGTGTGTCATTGATCATCTTAAACCTGTCTAAATCTATAAATAAAATTGCTAATTCTTGTTCCATGTTTTCGCGTGAAATCATCCGCTTCAGATGATAATGCAGGTAGTGCCTGTTTGGCAAGCCTGTTAAAGCATCCTGATAAGCCATATGCCTAATTCGCTCCTCTGCCTTTTTGCGGTCAAAGATATCTGTGCACATTGTAACCATAGCAGGATTCCCTTTATGCATGAATGAAGTTGTAATCGCCTCTATATAAATGGTTTTACCGTCGTTGCTTGTGATCTCATACTCTGCAAAATCTCGTGTTTTTTCTTGATATGAGTCACTTATATTTTCTCTGGCCTTATCGTGGTAATCAGGTTTAATAAAATCGTATATACTTTTTCCAATCAGCCCTTTGTTAGGACTCTCACCGATAAATCTATACGCTTGTGGGTTTGAATAAATAATTTTTCCATTGACATGAATTACTATTCCATCCGGTGACAATTGGATGGGTTACACTAAATTGGACAGAACAGTTAAGGTGCGGTAATCTAAAAATATAAATAAACAAATATGAGAGATTACTATG
>CBDULP010000041.1:0-8194 GCA_965368085.1 uncultured Peptoclostridium sp.
CCTTCCCCCCCGCAAGAATTATTCCTTTCATGGACATCTTCCTTTCTATTCTTTTTCCATTATATTACTGTAGAAATACTCGTATCCTTCAAGCAGCACCCTGCTGGTATGCTCCCAGCTCAGTTCGTTCACAACCCTTTCATACCCGAGTTCTCCCATTTTAATTTTCTTTTCTTCATCCTCAATTAGCTCGACTATCTTGCCCGCCATGTCAGCTGAGTCATTGGGTTTTGCATAAAGTGAAGCATCTCCCGCGGAATACCTTCCTTCAGTCAGATCAAACTGCACTATGGGCTTTTTAAGTGCCATGTATTCAAGCACCTTGTTCATTGTCGACTTGTCATTCATCTCGTTGTATTCATCAGGATTGACACATATGTCAGCAGTATTCAGATACTCCAGTAGCACCTGGTCGCTTACCCTTCCCGTAAACTCAATCATATCTCCAAGGCCCATATCAGCAGTCCTTTTTCTGATTTCCTCCAGATAGGGCCCTCCTCCAACTATTCCAAAGAATATATCATCCCTTTTCATATCATTTTTTATGTGGTTTGCCGCATCCAGAAGATAATCCATTCCCTCCTGCTGGCCTATTACTCCAACATAACCAACCATATAACGTCTTCCTCTTTTTATTTCATGCTTTGGTGGAATTATTTTCAGCCTTTCCAGTTTCGGCCCGCTTCTAAGGACAAACACCCTCTCAGGGTTCATGCCGCCTCTTTCTATGGCAATTTTCTTGTATGATTCGTTTGTTACAAATGCCATGCAGGCATTTTTATAGGTTAGCCTTTCAAGCATTATCTGCGACTGGTAAAGTATTCCTCGTTTTTTGAACTTCGCATAAAACAGCTCCGGGCATATGTCATGGTGGTCAAATATGTAATGCACTCCCCTGCTTTTGAATTTTTTTGCTACTAGAAATATATTGTCAGGCGGGTTGCATCCATGTATAACATCAAATCCAACCTCCTCATACACTTTTTCCGCAAGCCTCATCTCTTCTTTGAGTGCTGCAGAGTATTCTCTGACATATCCTATAAAGCCGTTGCCCTCCTTTGGAAGGTCATGCCTGTATATATTAACTCCTTCCAAAAGCTCATATTCACTTGTATATCCTTTTCCCTTAGGGCATATTACAGATACCGTATATCCGCGTTTAACAAGGGTCGTAGCCTCCTGCCAGACCCTCGTATCAAAAGGGACCGGCAGGTTTTCCACTATTATAAGAACTTTTCTGTCCATATCATCACCCTATCCCGATTTTTGAAAGCCCCTCTATGGCATTTATATTGCTCCAGCTTATGCCCTCGTAACTTCCTTCATATTCAATATCCTTCCACATTCTCACAAGATCTATTATTACCTTGCCTGCATACTTCATTGGGATATCCTCAAATTCATCCGCCTTGTGCCCAACCACAATCACATCGCTTGAACTTATCACTTCGTCCAAATCACTCGATATGAAATGTTGAAGATGAGGAATCTTACTTTCTATATACTCCTTGTTCGTCCCTGTTATCTCAGACAGCTTTACATTCTTGTCATATATATTTATGTTGAAACCCTTTCCAAGCAGCCTCTCTACAACATCCACCATAGGGCTGTTTCTAAGATCATCCGTTCCCGGCTTGAAACTGAGTCCCAAAAAAGCTATATTTCTCTTTCCCTTTTCCAGAACTATTTCAACAAGCCTTTCCTTCTGGTTCTCATTGCTGCCTATGATATTCTCTATAACGGGGATTTTCACGTAATTGTCCCACGCAAGAGTCATAAAAGCCTTTGTGTCCTTCGGAAGGCATGAGCCCCCGTATGCAAATCCCGGCTTGAAATAATATGGCGATATGTTAAGCTGCGTATCCTTGCAGAATATCTCCATTACCTTGTGGCTGTCTATATTCTGTGACTTGCATATATTCCCCACTTCATTCGCGAAAACTATCTTGAGCGCATGGTATGTGTTGTTGACATATTTCATTATCTCTGCAACCCTTATGTCCGTTTCCACAAATTCACTCGATATGTTGCTGTATAGATTTTCCATGGCATCTATGGCCCTTTTGCTGTCAGACCCAAGAATAGTTATAGGCGGAT
This sequence comes from uncultured Peptoclostridium sp., assembly GCA_965368085.1. Lineage (GTDB taxonomy): Bacteria > Bacillota > Clostridia > Peptostreptococcales > Peptostreptococcaceae > Peptoclostridium. The sequence continues at coordinate 2,098 of CBDULP010000041.1, forward strand.
TAAAGTAGTCTTTAACGGCACTTCCCTCCCTCAAGAATTCAGGGTTTGAAACCAGTGCAAACGAATCATTCCTCTTCTTTCCCGAAAATTCTTCTATTATCTTTCCTACCTTTTCATTTGTTCCCGGAAGCACGGTGCTCCTTATAGCTATGACATGAAAATCTTCTTTTTCCCTGAGCGCTTCCCCAATCTCCTCTGCCACCTTGAATATGTAGTTCAAATTCAAGTGTCCTTCCCTTGTACTAGGGGTTCCTACAGATATTATGGAAATATCTGTATTTAAAACCGCATATGTGGCATCAAGAGTGGCCTTCAACCGCCCGCTTTCATGCCCCCTCATTATAAGAGAGTCTATATCATTTTCTATTATTGTAGGTCTTCCCGAATTAATCTGAGCCACCTTGCTTTCACTGACATCAACACCTATGACTTTGTGCCCTTTTTCCACAAGACATCCTGCGCTCACGCATCCCACATATCCCAGACCAAATATGCTAACTCTCATAATAATCCCCCTTTTCTATATGCAAAACATCTCATTTGCGATTAAACCACTGCTTTTTAAGGCAAACTCATACTTATTTCGTATACAAATCTTTTTTAATGTTTTATTTTAATATACCCTATGTCAATAGTACATATTCAGCATTAGAGACATATGAGCCGCAATCCCCAAATCATGCCAACACATAGGATTCAGCCTCTTATCTTCTGTCGCCGGCTCTTTCTTTTCATATATTCCACTTCCAATCATTACATCATCATAATATATGCAGCTTTCTCCGACAGCCAAGTCAACCGGACTGGTCCAACTTGTATAGTTGTACCTGTACGAACCTATTTTAAGATAGCTTCCGGATTCGTTGTACGCAGTCTTGCCATACATCTTGTAATCATTCCCGTTGAAAGGCAAAAGCGGTTGGCCGTCAAGCCAGGCTTCCACATACCCGTCTTCTTCCATGGAGTGCTTTATGTGCCACACTATCTCATGCCATTTTCCCCTTTCGGGAAATATTCCGGTCTTTAAATCTATTATGTCCATATACGTAGCCGAAAATTCAATTTCCCCTGTGAAAGGTTCAAGGCCAATCGCCAGCGCAAAACTTCCGTCAACCCAGTCATCCCAAGTTTCTCCAGCCTGAAAATCCGGCTTGCTGTGCCACTGGCCTATTATCTCACTCGCCGAATTGTGCCTTTTGTCCGGGTCTATCATGAATTTCCATGAATACCAGTAGTCTTTTCCAAGTGCTTCGTAATTATCTACGCGAAGCTCCGATCTTGGCCTTATGAGAGGGTTCTCTCCCCTCCATGTATATGCCATGAATACATTGTTTTCACCATCGAGCGGATCTTCTTTTATGGATCCCCCTTGAGCATTCTGTTTTTCAAGATGATCCCACTTCGAAAGATCCCCCTCAAAGTCATCATAAAAAATGTTGGCATTCACACTGTAGTCTTGTATGTTTTGTATAGACTCGTCCCTTTCGATTGAGTCTTCAAAATCACGTTCTGCAATTGCCGGCGTGTCGGTATATGCAAAGCCACGGCTTCTGTCCGACAGATGAATCGTTGTGTTTTGAATGACAAACATAACCATCAAAATGCAAGGCACAAGCATTTTCCTGTATCTTTCCATATGTTTTCCCCTCTCAATTCAATCTTTTTGGAAATAGAATTCATGGGCAATAAAACACCCAATCAATATAACCCACAGGAATATTCCCTGTGTTATTATTAATACCCCGTATGCACAGCTAAAAATAAATATAATTCATCAAAAATAAACCTGCATATGGTTTGGTGGAAATCCAAACCGTATACAGGCTTATAAAAGCAGGCAAACAAAAAGGCAAGCAACGTTTAATCGTCACTTGCCTTTTTGTTTTATATATAATGAGGATTTACTAACAATTAAAAATCAACATCTTCCTTGTTTGTTGAAACCTTCACATCATCATAGTATACGCAGCTTTCTCCGGTAGCATATGTACCTGGATTTGTCCAGCTTGTGTAGTTGTATCTGTAAGAACCTACCTTAAGGTAACTTCCTGCGTTATTGTACGAAGTTTTTCCGTATATCTTTCCTTCTTGGAAAAGAGGCTGTCCGTCCATCCAAGCTTCGACATATCCATTGCTTGATGTAGAATGGTTTATTCTCCACGTCATTGTATGCCATTTGCCTTTTTCAGGGTATATTCCAGTTCTCTTCATTATTATACCCATAGGAGTGGATGCAAAGTCAAGCTCTCCATTTGGTCTTATTTCAAGTGCAAGGGCAAAACTTCCATCAACCCAGTTGCCCCAGTCCTCGCCTGCGGCGTAGTCAGGCTGAGTATGCCACTGACCTATTATCTCTGATGCAGAATCATGGCTGTAGTTCTCGTCTATCATGAACTTCCACGAGTACCAGTATTCTTGGTCAAGTTCTTCACCTATATTTACTCTAAGTTCAGCTCTCGGTCTTACATTCTTGTCATATCCCTGCCATGTGTAAGCCTTGAATACGTCATTTCCTGAATTCCTAGGGTCCTTCACTATCTCTCCAACCTGGCCGTTGTAATCCTCAAGCGCATCCCATTGATTGAAGTTTCCTGCTTCAAAATCATCATAGAACATATTTGGAGTAGATTGAGGCTGATCCGGTTCTGTAGGAGGTGTCACCGGCTCTTCAGGTGTAGTCGGCTCCTCCGGCTCAACTGGCGGAGTTGTCGGCTCTTCAGGTGTAGTTGGTTCCTCTGGAGTATTTGTATCTCCGCTGTTTCCTATTATGTTTATATCAAGCTCGTCAAAATAAACAAGGCTCTTTCCAATCGCCCCATCTTCACGAACCACACCAAGCTCAATACTGTTCACATTGCTGTCCACAGCTGTAGGTCCGTATACCTTGCCGTCAGTAACTTCTCTTCCATCTGCCCAGGCTCTTACATATCCGTCTTTAGACCAGTTAACCTCAAGCTCAAGATCAACCCATTCTCCCTTCGGTATGCTCACTGCCTTAGAGTCAGTATATCTTCCAGTTTCATTGTTAAAAAGGAATACAATTATCTTTCCGTCATGGTAGTCTATTCCCACAGGAGGTGCGTCAGACCCTGAATTCGCAGGGAACACTCCTATAGTCTCCCATCCTGAAGTATTTGAGTGGTTCTCATCCGCCTTGAACTTCCACTTATATACAACCGTATCTCCATATGATTCATTGTTATCATATGTCATTCTTGCATAAGAACCGTTGTCCAGCTCGAATTTAACAAGCTTGTTTGAACTGTCCTGATCGTCAGCTACAACTTCAACGCTTCCGTTTCCGCTTTGAACATTCCAATTTTCAAGGTCCCCATAAACCTTTCCGCTTGTAAATACAGTAGATCCTTCATCTTCAACTGGCGGCTCCACTACTTCAGGCTCTTCAACATCTGGCTTTTCAACCGGTGGCTCCACCGTTTCAGGCTCAGTCCCTATTTTTACATCGTCAAAATATACAAGGCTGCTTCCAAGGCTTGGGTCTTCCCTTACCACTCCAAGCTCAAGATAGTTTCCGTCTTCATTTACAGCTGTAGGTCCATACATTTCACCGTCTGTAGCGTCCTGACCGTCTATGCTCGCCTTAAGATAACCGTCCTCAGACCAGTTTATTTCAAGATCAAGATCTACCCATTCTCCCTTTGACACTCTTACAGGGTTTGAATCTATATATCTGTCAGCCTTGCTGTCATATATATATGCTATGACTTTTCCATCATGGTAATCCACGCCCACAGTAGGTGTGCTTGAACCAGAATTCGCCGGGAACACCCCAAGAGTTTCCCAACCCGAATTATTCGAATGACTCGGATCTATCATGAATTTCCAACTGTATTTTACTGTTTTTGAATAAGGAGCACAGTCATAATACATTGCTCTTGCCGACGTATCCCCTCTTTTAGGAAGGTTAATTTTTAAAGCCTTGTTTGTCGAGTCCGTAGGATCCTGTGCAATGCTCACATTACGGCTTCCAACGTTCCAATTTGTCAAAGTTGATCCGAAATCATCGCTAAAGTAGTCGACGTCTGAACCAGCCGCAAATACAGAACCAGGTATCGCCATCATTAGCGACAATACTAAACTCGTTAGCTTCTTCCTGTTTTTAATCAAGATATCCACCTCTTCTTTATACTTTTTGCGGGAGGTTTTGTAAATCCCACTTAGTGGAAATCTGAATTAATATTTTTAGAGTTGCATTTTTAATGGGCACAATATCACAACAATAAGACTTGCTGTTTGCCGCTAAATGCCAACGGCATTTTTATTGCATGCAAAATACAAGTATTAAATAAGCTATCGCAATGCTTATCATGAATTAATGTGTTTTTTTACACGTTAAAAAAATCTGTTAACTAAGGCTAAGCCTTTCCCAGATTTCAGATGACATTGCAAATCCGCACACGCTGCAGATCAAAATTATAATATGTACCGGCGCCCCCTACAAATCAGGCACCCACTCTGAAAATATGTAATTTTAATTTTCCATTAAGTAAAATTTGACTTTCTATTGAATTCCCGTTGTCTATAGTATAAGTTCACATAGCCAGATATCATATCCACCAAAAGTCCCATTTTAACTTTTTGTATAATTATATTTAATATTCATCTCAATATTGGGTAGTCTAATTTTCACTTTCAATATCGATATAAGTGCTGATGTTTTGCTTTCCTTCGAACCTGCCTTTGCACCTTACTGCAAGGGTTTTCACTTTTTCCATGTAACGCTTCGACTCCCATGCCTCCTCTAAATGCACCCGCATATCACAGTCTGCTTCAAATTCCATAACTGCATTTGTATTTTCGTCAATTGAAATATGTATTGTATTATCTGATTTCTTAACAGCCTTCACACCGCTTGAAAGCATAAACGTAAGAATCCATTCTCCTTGCGCGCCGTATATGCTATCTGTGATGCTTATTCTGGCAGGCTTTTCATATTTTATATCCCTTTGGTGGATACAGGGTGAATATCCGTCGTGTCTTGCTGATACAAAGTCTTCATTTTCCGAAAAACTGTAGTCCAAAAGCACAGCATTAGCCCTTTCCCCCCAAAGAAATTCTCCCTTCATATGCGACTGGTCTTTTCCGTCTATCTCAACAGTATTGTGGTTTACCGTTTTTCTGAAATAGTCTCTCCACTCTCTTTTTGTGTGGTATACGTACGTTCCCGGATCCACAAAAATTTCCCTTGCTCCAATCTTGAGCGTAATAGACAGTGCATCTGCATGTCCATGCGCCGCTATGGATCCATATCCAAGCTCTCCGTGGTCAAACGTCAGCAGCACTTCACCAGCTTCACACTCACCCCTAATTACAGTGTAGCCTCCGCTTTCATATATTGTCGATTTTTGTACTGGCAACTTTTCAATATTGCCAGAAATCTTCTTCGGGTCAAAAATCCAGTTTATGTTCGGATGCAGCTTTTCCATTTGAACATACTCTTTTCCAAGAAGTATAGAACAGCCTTGAAGCACGTATTCATAATGGTTAAACTCGCCGCCATAAAGGTCTAAAAGCTTTCCGTCGTCAGAATCTCCTATTTCAACCACATTACCTTTTGCATCCATAATGTCCCTTAAAAAAAGGCACATCTTATCCAAAATCTCGTCAATATGCCTTGGATACTGTATGGAATTTTTTTTAAGCAGTGAAATACAAAGCATGTACGCCTCTATTACAAAGCTGTGGTAGTGAACAGCCTGCTCTTTGTCAACCCCGTCGTCATGCACCTGTCTTTTTATTTCTTCTGACAGGACTTCCACAGATTCATCCACCCATTTCCCTATTCCAAAAAAAACGCCGCAAATGCATACAATACTCATTTCAACTATCAGGTGGTTGTTCGCCGAAGAATATTTGGACCTATGCTCCATCACGTATTCAACCTGGTTGAGCAGAGCACACTTTAAGTCCTTTAAAAGCTTGTCATGCGACTCTCCGGATGATGCACTCAAAAACGCATATGCCCACATCCACGAATACGCCCTTATGGCCATTTCCATGGGGCTTGTCCAGCCAATCCCCTTCATGAATGGATTTTTTTGAACCCAATCGTAAAAATTCTCTTTTAAAGCCTCCA
>CBDULP010000042.1:0-5616 GCA_965368085.1 uncultured Peptoclostridium sp.
GCCCGGCTCATAACCGGTAGGTCTGGGGTTCGAGTCCCTGAAGGCCCACCATCTTAATTATAATTAAACTTGTTTTGATACGAGGTGTAGCGCAGTTTGGTAGCGCACATGGTTTGGGACCATGGGGCCGGGGGTTCGAGTCCCTCCACCTCGACCATTTTATTACGGTGGGTATAGCTCAGTTGGTTAGAGCGCCAGATTGTGGCTCTGGAGGCCGTGGGTTCGACTCCCATTATCCACCCCAAAGTATTATGACCTATTAGCTCAGTCGGTAGAGCATCTGACTTTTAATCAGGGTGTCCCGCGTTCGAGTCGCGGATGGGTCACCATCTGAGGCGGCATAGCCAAGTGGTAAGGCAGAGGACTGCAACTCCTTCACCCCCAGTTCAAATCTGGGTGCCGCCTCCAATTTAATACTTATTATCACACATGCGGGTGTGGCGGAATTGGCAGACGCGCTAGACTTAGGATCTAGTGTCCAGTACGTGGGGGTTCAAGTCCCTCCACCCGCACCATTTTTATTTATATAGACCCTGGATATGCGCCTATAGCTCAACTGGATAGAGTGTCTGACTACGAATCAGAAGGTTCGGGGTTCGAATCCCTGTGGGCGCACCATAAAGCATGAACGCTTTCAAAGAATAATTTCTTTTGAAGGTTTTTTTTAGTTTAGGGAAAATTTAAAATAGATGAAAAGCGGTGACTATCATGGCATATACATACATGCTGTTTTGCAGCGACAATACGCTTTACACGGGATGGACAAAGGATATTGAAAGAAGGCTGTCAGAACACAACCAGGGAAAGGCTTCAAAATATACGAGAGTGAGACTGCCAGTAAAACTTGCATATCTTGAGGAATATGAAACTGAAAACGATGCCAGAAAGCGCGAAGTTCAGATAAAAAAGCTGACAAGAGCCCAAAAGCTATCTCTTATAGATGGCTGTAAATTAAAAGGCGAATAAAAACTTGAAATACCAATTTGATTATTACAGATGAACTATGTTCATCTGTTTTTTATTGCAAAAAAACGCATATAAATTGAAATACATATTAAAGTTAAAAGATGGTTTTAATTAAATCACAAGGGTATATAAAAAACAACACTGGCATTAAAAGAAAAGTGCGGGAAAAAATAGAATATATGCAATATATATTCAAATGCGAGTGTGAAAAATAATAAAGGGGGCATGGAAATGGGGTCTATAGTTAATGCAAGGGACATTATAATGCTGTATGTTCCAAAGTTTTTAGGGGCTATACTGATATTACTTGTAGGTTTATTAGTGGCAAAGACGATAGCATCTGCGGCAGGAAAGCTTGTGGATAAAAACTCCAAAATCAAAGAAGGCGTGAACAAGCTGTTTGGGGACACCGAAAGGGAAGTCAAAGTAGGCAAGCTGGTAGTAACGAGCATATATTATATACTCATGATATTTGTGATAGTAGCTGTATTTGAGGCTTTAGGATTTACAAGATTGACACAGCCTCTGAACAGTTTCCTTGGAAGCATATTCAGTTTTATTCCTCAGATAATCGGAGCGATAATACTTTTGGCAATAGCCTGGATTGCGGCAAGAATACTTAAATTCCTGGTTGTAAAGGCTCTTAAATCTGCAAAAGTGGATGAAAAGATGAAAACTCAAAAGGAAGGAATAGCACCGCTCAGCCAGACTGTGGGAGAAATCGTATATTGGTTTGTATTTTTAATATTCCTTCCGGCTATACTAAGCGCACTTTCGCTTGGGGGAATACTTTCGCCTATACAAAACATGATAGACAAGATATTCCAGGCTCTTCCGAACTTGGTTGCGGCCGCTCTTATAATAGCAATAGGCTGGTTTGTAGCATCCAAGATAAAAAAGGCTGTCACTCAAATTCTTGAATCCATGGGAATCGACAGAATAGGTGTAAAAGAAGATCTGGAGAATAAAAACAGACTTTCAGAGATAATAGGCACAATAGTATATGTACTGATACTCATACCTGTATTTGTTGCGGGATTTGACATGATAGGCCTGAAGGCAATAACGGCACCTGCGGTAAACATGCTTGACAGCGTCATGAATTTCATACCAAGTTTGTTCTCAGCATTTGTGATAGTGTATATAGCATATTTCATAGGAAGAATAGTTGGAGATCTTGTAAGCAGGATACTTGGAAAACTCAACATAGAAAAGATACTTTCGGAGATAGGCCTTGTAAGTCCTGAAAAATCCGGGGAGAAGCTGCCTAATATGGCAGGATACCTTGTAAAAGTGGCAATAGTTTTCTTTGCTGTTCTTGAGGCGGCAAACATACTGGGCCTTACAATGTTTGCTGATATAGTGGACCAATTCATAGTGCTTGCAGGCCATATACTTCTTGGAATTGTGATAATAGGAATAGGGCTGTATCTGGCACAGCTGATCTCATCAGTAATAGAGCAGAAAAAATCTGCATCATCGGAGATACTTTCAATTATTGCAAAGGGATCAATAATAGTGCTTTCATTAGCTATGGGCCTTAGACAGATGGGTATAGCAAATGAGATAATAAACATGGCATTTGGATTTACAATAGGTGCGATAGCGATTGCAGCTGCCATAGCATTTGGAATAGGAGGGAAAGATGCGGCGGCAAAAGCCCTTTCCAAACTTGGGGAAAAAGATGAAAAAACAAATGAGCAGATAAAAGGAGAATAGACAGAATAAAAATAAGGGCCTGCGTATGCGGGCCCCGATTTTTTTTCCGAACGATATATATTAGGAGAAAATTTAAATGGCATTAATTATCTACCCGTATAAGCCAGCACAAAACAAATATATAGAATTTTCGAAAAATTACAATGAGAATGTAATAAATAGAGGCAAATAAAAACAGGGCATCCACTATATATTAGTGAAGCCCTGGCTATACAAAAGATTCAATACCGACTATTCCAATGTCGCTATCCATAATACACCACCTCTATATTTTATTAAAATTCGAAAGAACCACATCCGAAAAAGTTTACTCCTGACTGTGTAAGTTCTCTTCGAAACTCAGAGTGCTCTTTTTTTCCTTCAACCTCAAGGCTGCTAAAGTCAGCTGCTCCGCCGTAAGTGTCGGCATAGGTTTCTGAAACATAAGTGTTTTCACCATTATTTTTCATTGATAATCCTCCTATAATTTAAAATACTAAAACAGAATCAATATGCATGCTAGTTGAACATTTAAGAGTTAAAGCAGTTCAAGGTTTCCAAGTCCGAAGTAGTTAAGATTCAGCTGAGAAGCTTCTCTTCTAAGTTCATCGCTTTTTTCAGACTTAAGGCTGCTAAAGTCAACTAGAGGTGAGAATACGTCCTTGTTTTCGTTTTTATTGTTCTTTTCAAAATTCTCTTTCATTGCAATTCCTCCTATAAATTTAAAATACTAAAACATAATCAATACAAATGCCTGTTATACTTAAAGATTAAAGCAGTTCAAGATTTCCAAGCCCGAAGTAGTTAAGGTTCATCTGAGAAACTTCTCTTCGAAGCTCATCATTTTTTTCAGACTTAAGGCTGCTAAAGTCAACTAGAGGTGAGAATACGTCCTTGTTTTCGTTTTTATTGTTCTTTTCAAAATTATTTTTCATTGCAATTCCTCCTAAATAGTGTAGTGGTTAATTGAAACAAATAAATACAAGACACAGAATCCAGTATATGGTTTGGAATATTCTGAATATTTACGGCGAATTCAAACCTTCCAGGGTGAGTTTGTTCAGTTGAACTGCAGTCAATACCGCCTGGATTTTGAAAATAAAAAAACTCTCGAATCTATGAACACAAATATATAGCATTCATAGGGACGAAAGTATTATCCGCGGTACCACCCTATTTTATGGCAAAAGCCAACTCAATTAATCAGGTCTTTATCAAACCATATAGCCAAGTAACGCTGGCAGACGTTCAAGTCTACTGTAAAGCTTCGACTCGAAAGCTCAGGAGTGATCATTATATGCCACATACCGCTAATTTTCACCAAACATTAGCTCTCTTGAGATATGTGGGGCATTTTTGTCTCCGTCACTGCTTTTGAATATTCTGAATTTTTAAAATTTTATTGCTATGTATGCTATTATAGAGTCATATGGAAAATAAGTCAATATGTTTTTTGAAAAAAATTTTAAAAAACCGAAAAAATAATTGAAAATGTAAAATTTTTTTTATTTTCAAAAAACTATAGACAAGAGCACAATATGCTGATAGAATACAAAACTATAGCAAGTCAAAATACATTTTGATAAATGCAGAGAAAGAGAGCATATCTTACAAGCAGCTTTAAGAGAGTCGGCGGGTGGTGCGAGCCGATAGCGCAGAGAAGATCATGGTAGCTCTGGAGCACCGTCTTTGAAAGAGAGTAGAGGACGGCGGATTAACCCCGTTAAAGGTTGAGGCAAGCGCCAAAAGAGAGGCCTTACTGATTAATGTCAGAAGGCAATTAGGGTGGTACCGCGAGAATTACTCGCCCCTGAACTGTATGTTCAGGGGCGTTTTTTATTATAAGTTTATCTTATCGGTATTATTATTACACCCTATTGATAGAGGCGAGTGCTAAAAGAGATGCACTGCAGACATGTCGGCAGGCAATTAGGGTGGTACCGCGAAATTATTCGCCCCTGAACATATAGTTCAGGGGCATTTTTTATTATACTGCCATATATGCGGGGGGGTAGGTGCTATTCCAGGAACTACTGCACGCGAAAATATTGTACATAATATACAATATACAAAAAAGCGGATGTTGTGAATAAGATTATGTGCTAGTGGTTTTAAAATTGTGAAAATATGAAAAGGGGTGTAGAGCATGGCCAGGAGTTTTGAAATAAGGGCAGAAAACGGAGTGGAATCGCTACTGAGGATTGTTGGAATACTCAAGAGAAAAAGGTTTGACATAAAAAACGTCAACATGGAGCATGTGGAGGGGATGGCTTCAAGCCTCATGATAACTCTTGGTGATGACTCTGAATACGCACCTGAATATGCAATGAAACACGTTAAAAAACTTTTTGGAATATCAGAAATAAAAGAAATCAAGGGGGAAAACTAAAATGGCAAAAATGTATTATGAAAAAGACGGAGACTTCAATGTAATAAAGGACAAAAAAGTGGCGATAATAGGATACGGAAGCCAGGGCCACGCCCATGCGCTAAACCTCAAGGAAAGCGGAGCGGACGTTGTGATAGGACTTCACAAGGGCAGCAAGTCTACAGAAAAGGCGAGACAAGACGGGTTCGAAGTATACGAAGTTGCAGAAGCCGCAAAGATGGCAAATGTGGTAATGCTGCTTATCCCGGACGAGAAGCAAAGACAGGTTTACGAGCAGAGTATAAAGGACAACCTTGATGAAGGCGACGCGCTTGCATTCGCGCACGGATTCAACGTCCACTTCACTCAGATCACGCCTCCTGAAAACGTGGACGTGTTCATGGCAGCTCCAAAGGGGCCTGGACACCTTGTAAGAAGGGTATACACGGAAGGCGGAGGAGTTCCGGCCCTTATAGCCGTACACCAGGACTACACTGGAAAGGCGAGAGACCTTGCAATGTCTTATACCATAGGAATAGGATCTGCAAGAGCAGGGGTGCTTGAGACAACTTTCAAGGAAGAGA